>JAKLJG010000010.1 GCA_023151255.1 Cyclobacteriaceae bacterium
GCCACAGGCGGGAGAAGCTCGTTGGGCGTATCATTCCCAAAGGGACTCCACCCGCAACATTACATCGCGGGGTGGAGTCCCGCCACAGGCGGGAGAAGCTCGTTGGGCGTATCATTCCCAAAGGGACTCCACCCGCAACATTACATCGCGGGGTGGAGTCCCGCCACAGGCGGGAGAAGCTCGTTGGGCGTATCATTCCCAAAGGGACTCCACCCGCAACATTACATCGCGGGGTGGAGTCCCGCCACAGGCGGGAGAAGCTCGTTGGGCGTATCATTCCCAAAGGGACTCCACCCGCAACATTACATCGCGGGGTGGAGCAGTTGGTAGCTCGTTGGGCTCATAACCCAAAGGTCGTAAGTTCGAGTCTTACCCCCGCTACAAAATAAGGCGACTTCAAAAGGGTCGCTTTTGTTTTATTAGCCCTCGGAAAGTGTTACACTATGACAACCCAGCCATTCAAAGCCGGTTTTGTGAGTATTGTGGGGAAACCCAACGTGGGAAAATCAACACTGATGAACCGGCTGGTTGGTGAACATCTCTCTATTGCAACACCCAAAGCCCAGACCACCCGCCACCGGATTATGGGCATTTTGAATGGCGAAACCTACCAGGTTGTTTATTCGGATACACCCGGCATCCTTGAACCCAAATACCCCCTGCATGAAGCCATGATGAACTATGTAAAAGTTTCGCTGGAAGATGCTGACCTGATTTTGCTGGTGGTGGAACTGGGCGAAAAGTACGACCCGCTAACTTTTGATAGGTTCAAAAAAATAAAGACGCCCGTGATTCTGGTTATTAATAAAATAGATCAGGCTAAGGGCTCGCAGGTAGAAGACAAAGTATCGCATTGGAAAGAAAACCTGCCTGCGATAAAAACCATTATTCCGGTATCGGCAATAACCGGCCAAAACATTGCCCAACTTTTCGAAACCATTATTGAGTTGATACCCGAACATCCGGCTTATTTTCCGCAGGATGAACTTTCGGATAAATCCGAGCGGTTCTTTGCCGCTGAAATCATACGCGAGAAAATATTTATGAACCTTGACCAGGAGATACCCTATAGCACCGAAGTGGTGGTAACGGAGTTTAAAGAAGAGGACACAATTATCAGGATACGGGCTGAAATCTATGTGGAACGCGACTCGCAAAAAGGTATTATCATTGGTAAAGGTGGCAGTATGCTAAAGAAGTTAGGCGCTGAAGCACGGGAAGAAATGGAGCGATTCTTTGCCAAAAAGGTATTTCTGGAAACTCATGTTAAGGTGGCTGATAACTGGCGAAAACAAAAAGACAAACTGAGGAGGTTTGGATACCTGGATAATTAGTCAATTAGCCAATGATGTAATGTGCCAATTAACTGAAACAAGAAATTGGCACATTGAATCATTGAACATTGGCGCATTAACATTATGGCAAACATTGTAGCGATAGTAGGCAGACCAAACGTAGGCAAATCAACCTTGTTCAACCGGCTGATTGAAAAGCGGCAGGCTATCATGGATGATATCCCCGGAGTTACGCGCGATCGCCATTACGGGTATGCCGAATGGACCGGAAAGTTCTTTACCGTAATCGACACAGGAGGGTACGTAACCGGCTCGGAAGACAAATTTGAATCGGAGATACGCAAGCAGGTGGCTATGGCCATTGACGAAGCCACCGCGGTGATTTTTGTAGTTGATTGCAAGGATGGATTAACCGGGTACGACAAGGATTTCGCCAACATTATTCGCAAATCAAAAAAGCCTGTTTTTATTGCTGCCAACAAAGCCGATACCCCCGAGAAATCGGCCTATGCGGCAGAGTTTTATGAGTTAGGCTTGGGCGAGGTTTACCCCATCTCGGCCGAGAACGGTGGCGGAACCGGTGAACTGTTGGACGACTTGGTAACGATTTTCCCCTCCGAAGGGGTGGAAGATCCCAATGCCGGCATACCGAAAATTTCCATCCTGGGCAGGCCTAACGTGGGCAAGTCTTCGTTGCTAAATGCCCTGCTGGGTACAGAGCGAAGCATCGTAACCGATGAGGCCGGCACTACCCGCGATGCCATCCACTCGCATTACAAGTTATATGGCAAAAACTTCATCCTAATCGATACGGCCGGCATTCGGAAAAAATCGAAAGTGAAGGATGACGTTGAGTTTTACTCGGTGCTGCGGTCGTTGCGGGCACTGGAAGAAAGCGATGTGTGCATTGTGGTGCTGGATGCCGAACGCAAAATGGAGTCGCAGGATGTAAACATCATCAGCCTGGCCCACCGGCAGGGCAAAGGCATTGTTATCATGGTGAACAAATGGGATTTGATTGAAAAAGATTCAAAAACAGCCGATACCTATAAAAAAGACATCCTTGAAAAACTGGCTCCCATCGACTATATACCCATTATTTTCGCCTCGGCCCTTAATAAACAGCGCATTTTTCAGGTTATCGAAAAAGCGGTTAAAGTCTATGAGAACAAAACCGTCAAAATCCCTACATCGCGCCTGAACGAGGTTTTGTTGCCGGAAATTGAGCGCTACCCCCCCCCGGCCATCAAGGGCAAGTTTATCCAGATTAAATACATTACCCAGGTTAACGCCCGCTTTCCATCGTTTGCATTGTTTTGCAACCTGCCCCAGTACATTCAGCCGGCTTACGAACGTTATCTGGAAAATAAGTTACGGGAGCATTTCGACTTTGAAGGGGTACCCATCCGGCTGATTTTCAAGAAAAAATAAAAATTCTTACCCCTACCTCTTGACATGCGCAATTCATAGTATATTTGCGCCATATTTTAAACACCTGTAAACTATGAAAAAGTTATTTGCCCTGTTGATGGTTTGTGGCTTTGCTTTTGCATTTGCAGCTTGTGGCGGAAAGAAGGCTGAAGAAGCTACTACTACTGAACCCGCTACGGAAGAGACTGCACCTGCTCAAGAAGCAGCACCTGCTGACTCAACCGCTGCAGACAGCACTGCCGCACAGTAATCAATCCGAAAACGATTGTTTCCGGAGAGGCTTTAGAAAAACTAAAGCCTTTTTTGTTTTTTAGGGCACATGCCCCAGTTTAGCGTAGAGGATATCCTTGTTACCCACCTGCCTGAAAAGGCCGTGAGGTACTGCTTTGAACTTTGGAGAAAAGAGCCATTCAGTTTCAAAGTCAGCAAATCGCGGTACTCCAAAGCAGGCGATTTTTCAGCCCGACATTCCGGTTACACTATTACCATTAACCACGACCTGAACCCCTATCAGTTTCTAGTCACTCTTGTTCACGAAGTGGCCCATCTTCGGGTTTTTAAAAATTATGGCCGCAGGGTAAGCCCCCACGGCCCGGAGTGGAGAAATGAATTCAGGCAACTCATGCAGCCGCTATTAACCACCGAAGTTTTTCCACCGGCATTGCTGAACCATCTGGTTGTACACTTACAAAAACCAAAGGCTTCTACCTTTTCTGATGTAGCCTTAACCACAGAACTTCGGCAGTACGATTCAACGGTATCAACGGGTATTGCATTAGATCATCTTACGGAAGGAAGTCTGTTTAAATTACGCGGCCGGTTATTCAAAAAAGGAGCACTTCGGAGAACACGGTTTTACTGCCATGAAATTAAAACCAAACGCAAATTTCTGATACCACGGCTAGTCCTGGTTGAACTTATTCAACCCGCAATTATCTAAAACTTATAACGAACAAACGCCTCCATAGCTTCGTAATCGGCCAGGCCAAGTTTGTTGTACGCGGCAGCGGTGGCATGGTTCCGGTCTTCGGCCCGCACCCAAAACTCACGTTGGTCAGTTCCCGGAAACAAGGCGCTGTCTTTTTGTGATTGATGTTTGAAGATGGCTTTGCGTTTTCGCAGTAATTCATCCGGGCTTAGCGGCACCGCCATTTCAATCTGGTCAATATCCCACTCCTGCCAGGCACCCCGGTACAGCCAAACGTAACACTGCTTCATCCAGGGTTTTTTCTTTAATCGTTCAATAGCCTTATAAATCGCGGCTAAGCAAACACGGTGGGTGCCGTGCGGATCGGAAAGATCGCCCGCAGCATAAATCTGATGAGGTTTAATTTTTTCAAGTAAGTCCACAATAATGCGGATGTCTTCTTCACCAAGGGGCTTCTTCTTCACCTTGCCTGTTTCATAAAACGGCATATCCAGAAAGTGAATGTTGGTTTCAGGTATGCCCACATACCGGCATGCAGCTTTAGCCTCGCCCCTGCGGATGAGTCCTTTGATCTGCATCACCTCCGGGCTGTCAACCTGTGCGGGTTTCTTTTTCTTAAGTGCAGTCGTTATCTGCTTCAGCAATTTTTCGCTAGCTGATTTATTGAGCCTGAATAATTCACTGAAGTCATTTACAAAATCCGCAAAGCGGATCACATCATCATCGAACACGGCAATGTTGCCCGAAGTCTGGTAGGCCACGTGCACTTCATGCCCCTGATCAACCAGCCGGATAAACGTGCCTCCCATCGAAATAACATCGTCATCGGGGTGGGGTGAGAAAATAACCACGCGCTTGGGGTAGGGCTTTGCCCGTTCGGGGCGGTGGGTATCATCGGCATTGGGTTTGCCACCCGGCCAGCCGGTTATGGTGTGCTGCAGTTCGTTGAATATTTTGATGTTTACCTGGTAGGCCGAACCGTACTCTGTAATAATGTCGCCCATGCCGTGTTCAGTATAATCATTATTGGTGAGCTTAAGAACCGGCTTGTTCACCTGCTGGCTGAGCCATACCACGGCCTTGCGAACGAGTTTATCATTCCATTTCTCAACGTCATCCAGCAGCCAGGGTGTTTTGATTTTGGTGAGCTCGGAAGAAGAGGCATCATCCAGCACAACCAGGGCATTGGGATGATTTTGTAAAAACGAAGAGGGATTCTGATCGGTAACCGGGCCTTCTACTGCTTTCTGAATAATAGATGCCTTCCCCTCGCCCCAGGCCATCAGAACAATGCGCCTGGCTTTCAGGATGGTGCCCACGCCCATGGTGATGGCCTTGCGCGGAACGTTTTCTTCGCCAAAGAAATCGCTGGCCGCATCCATGCGGGTAACATGGTCAAGTGTAATAAGCCGGGTAAACGATTTCTCAGTGGAACCGGGCTCGTTAAAACCAATGTGGCCCGTGCGACCTATACCGAGAAGCTGAATATCAATGCCGCCCAGATCCTGGATTTTCTTTTCGTAGTTTTTACAGAAAGCAGCCACCTTATCCTTGGCTACCGTGCCATCCGGAATATGAATGTTTTTTGCCGGGATATCAATGTGGTCGAACAGGTGCTCGCGCATAAAGCGAACATAGCTCTGCAGCGAGTCGGGCTGCATGGGGTAGTACTCATCCAAATTGAAGGTGTACACATTTTTAAAACTCAGGCCTTTCTTTTTATGCAGCATCACCAGTTCATCATACACCCGTGTAGGCGTTGAGCCGGTTGCAAGGCCGAGCACGCACGTTTTTTTTTCGCGCTGGCGCGATTTGATGAGCGCGGCAATTTCGTTGGCCACGAATACGGAGGCCTCTTCGGATGATGAGAAAATAGTTACCGGAATTTTTTCAGGGTTATGTGAGATCATAAGCTAACGGGTTGCTGCCTGAATGACTTTGCGAACAGAACCAAATTTATTCAATAAAGCCGAAGCTTTTGTCTCATCAATACCTAACTCCTCCATAATCATCCGCGTACCACGGCTGATTAGCTTGTTGTTGGTGAGTTGCATGTCAACCATTTTGTTGCCTTTCACCCGGCCCAGCTTAACCATGGCCGTTGTGCTGATCATATTCAGCACCAGTTTTTGCGCGGTGCCGGCTTTCATGCGGGTGCTGCCGGTAACAAATTCAGGCCCCACAATCACCTCGATAGGGTAATCGGCAAATTGCGCCACTTCACTTTTCGGATTGCAGGTAATACAGGCGGTGGTGACTTTGTTTTTTTGGGCATCGCGCAGCCCACCCACCACATAGGGTGTTCTTCCCGAAGCCGCAATGCCGATGAGCACATCGTTTTTACCAATCTTAAACTTCTTCAAATCCTTCCATGCCTGCTTGGTGTCATCCTCGGCATGCTCTACCGCTTTGCGGATGGCCTTATCGCCACCGGCAATCAACCCGATAACCCGGCCGTGCGGCATGCCGTAGGTGGGCGGTATTTCGCTCGCATCCACGATGCCCAGCCGGCCGCTTGTGCCTGCACCGATGTAAAACAAGCGTCCGCCTGTTTTCATCTTGCGCACAATAACGTTAACGAGTTTTTCAATTTTCGGAATGACCTTCTCAATGGCCAGCGGTACAGTTTTATCTTCGTTATTAATGCTCTTCAATAATTCACGGGTGCTCATCCGCTCAAGCCGGTCGTAATACGAAGGTGATTCGGTGATGGGGGTACTTTTTCGGGGCATTAGCTGGCAACTTTGGCTTGATGGTACAACGTTAACCCGGCAATCGGACTTTCCAGAATGTTTTTTACGGTTATTCTTTTATCATTTGCCACCTGGCGCAGCACATCGCTGAAGTAAAAGGCCACCGATCCTACAAAATGAACTTTTAATTCCGGGGCACGATCGTATTTCAGCACATTCTTTTCAAAGAATTCGCTGAAGCCATCATACACCAGTTTGTAGCAATAGGGTTCCTTGAGGTGCTGAAAAATAAAATGGGAGAAACTGCCCAGGAACCGGCTGGGCATATCCTGGCTGTACACCCGGTTCAGGATTTCATCGCGATCCATCGGAAAGCGTTTCTTGAACTGGTCCCAGAGTTTAGAAGGCAAATCCTTTCGCAGGTAATCGGCCAGAATACGTTTGCCCATCCAGGCGCCCGAACCCTCATCGCCCAGCACATAGCCCAGCGAGGTTACGTTCTCTACAATTTTTTTTCCATCATAGTAGCACGAGTTGGCGCCCGTGCCGAGGATGCAGGCAATACCTTCTTCGCGTCCGCACAGCGCACGGGCGGCTGCTTCCAGGTCGTGCCAGATTTCGATGTACGCATTGGCAAAATACCGTTGCAGCACGTTGCGAATCAGTTGACGGTTGCGGTCTGACGAGCACCCTGTCCCGTAATAATAAATTTCAGCAATGGCGTGCTTGATCTGCGGCAGCACCACTTCGCGGATTTCGGTTTCAAACTGGTCGATGGGCTGGTAATACGGGTTATACCCGATGGATTGCGCCTGTTCAATAGCACCGTTGGTGCCGATGATGCGCCAATCGGTTTTAGAAGCTCCGCTGTCTGCTATCAGGATCATGCCATCAAATTACAAATTGTCGTGCACATCATACGAGCTGGCCAATTACCCTAAACTTATCAAACACTTTGTCGGTATGCGGAGCATCTTTCAACTCGTCCGTTAGGTCCTGCCCGGCCCAATGCTCATAGTGTTTACCCGTTTTCCACAGGCGCGAGTGAGTAACCTCATAGATCAACCCCTTGTAGGCAACCCACACCTCGGGCTTATCCTGGCCGTTGCGAAGCGCGAGTTGCGCCCTGGTGTACACAGGATACGAATGCTCCATCACCGCGAAGTAATATGGCCGTAGTCTTTCACGATGGTGTACAGAAATTTCACGGGTGGCATATCGGTTTGGATGCCGAGCAGCGATTTGATTTTTTCGGTTACTGCCATCACCGGGCGATCATTGCCTGTGGTTCGGTTTAGTTCCAGCGCCTGTTGGATGAGCTCAATGTCTTTATCCTTTAAATGAGTTACCTGGTGAAACACGGGCACATAGGTTTCATCCGCCAAGGTAAATACTTCACGGGCAGTTACTTCACGTTGCTTTACCAGTTTAACCACAGCTGTACCAGCGGCTATATCGCCCAGCCGCTGGCCTTTGCCGTTAATGGCAATAGTGAGCATGGCTATCGCTCCGGACATAACGTCAACTTCAATAATGCGCAGCAGCCACCGGATGATGTAATTGCCAATGGTGGGCGGTGTGCCATCCAGCCGCACTACTTTAATGCCCATTTGCTTTTTACCCGGACTCTGACCGTCCATAAAAATTTCGAACAGCACATGATAAAGAAAACCGGGGATTACAAACAGGGAAATTAGTAGAGCAGTTGACACATTGCCTGAATAACCAACCGCAAAAACAAGCAGTATGAAATAGGCAATGATAATCGCCATGTCAATCAAATACGCAAAAATCCGATCGCCCAGGCTGGCAGCCGGATATTGGATAACCACATTCTGGGTCGTTCGTACAGTAACGGTTTGCATCCCTTCAAAAAATCAGTAATCTTTCAAAACAATAAATCAAAATGCCATGCAAATTACAAAACAAATCGGGGTGGGAATGCTGCTTCTAATGGCGGCCTGCACTACCCGCGAAAAAATTGATTACACCAAACTTCCGGATGAGCAACTAGCAAAAGTTGCCGACTCGCTGGCCCATGCGTTTATCATTACCGATGGCCATGTTGACCTGCCCTATCGCTTAAAGGTTTCGAAATTCCGGCTGGAGCGCGAGTACCTCGGCATTCCCATCAGTACCACCGAAGGCGATTTTGATTACGAACGTGCCAAAAAAGGCGGGCTCGATGCTCCGTTTATGTCAATTTATATTCCCTCGAGCTACCAGCTTCAGCCCGATATGGGTAAGGCGCTGGCCGATTCATTGATTGACATGGTGCGCGGCATTGCAGAGGCACATCCTGATAAATTTGGTCTGGCCAATACACCCGCAGAGGCCGATGCCAACTTTAAAGCAGGTAAAATTTCACTGCCGATGGGTATGGAAAATGGCGCACCCATTGGTAACGATATTGCCAACGTAAAATACTTCTTCGATCGGGGCATTCGCTACATCACACTCACGCACGGCAAAGACAACCAGATTTGCGACTCCTCCTACGACACGCTGAATACCTGGAAAGGGCTCAGCCCATTTGGCGAACAGGTGGTTAAAGAAATGAACCGCGTAGGCATTATGGTAGATATTTCGCACGTATCCGATAGTACTTTTTATGATGTATTGAAAATTACCAAAGCACCGGTTATCGCTTCACACTCATCGCTTCGGTACTTTACACCCGGCTGGCAGCGCAACATGGCCGATGACATGGTGAAGGCACTTAAACAAAATGGCGGTGTTATCCAGATTAACTTCGGTTCAACCTTTCTGGACTCAGCCGTAGCCAAGCAAAACGATGAAAACCGCAAGAAACTGATGGCACTGCTGAACGAAAAAAACTTATCCTGGCGCGATGAAGCAGCCAAGCCGGTGATTGAGGAATTCCGCAAGGAAAACCCTTCGCTATATGCCGATGTTAAAACGGTGGCCAACCATATCGATCGTGTAGTACAACTGGCCGGTATTGACCACGTAGGCCTTGGCTCGGATTACGATGGCGTGGGCGACAGCCTGCCTACGGGACTAAAAGATGTATCGCAATACCCCAACCTGATTGCCGAATTGCTGCGCAGGGGCTACTCGCCCGATGACATTGCAAAAATCTGTTATCAAAACGTGTGGCGGGTGTGGAATAAAGTGATTGAAGTTTCCGGTCAGAAATAGGTTCAAGGTTCAGGGTTCTAAGTGCTGGGTTTTGTTGTATTTAAACTTTGAATTTCAAACCTTGAACCTTGAATTTCATGTATGCGCGAAGCCGCCTTTGTAAAACGAAACCAGGCACGCTGGCAGGCCATTGAACAAACCCTGCAGACCCCGCGGCCTCACCCCGACCGGCTGGCAGAGATTTTCATCCAGCTTACCGATGACTTGTCGTTTGCACGTACGCAGTACCCCAACAGCCGGGTAACACAATACCTCAATTCACTGGCCTCCAAAATCCACCTGGAGATTTATAAAAACAAAAAAGAAGACCGCAGCCGGTTCATTGCCTTCTGGAAGTACGAAGTGCCCCTGTTGCTGTACCAGTCGCGCAGACAAATGCTGTATGCTTTCATCATTTTTATGCTTGCCGGAATTATCGGGGCAGTTTCAGCCATCTATGATGAAACGTTTGTCCGGCTCATTTTAAGCGATGCTTACGTAAACATGACCATTGAAAATATCAGGAACGGAAACCCGATGGCCGTGTATGGCAACATGGAACAAGCAGACATGTTTTTTGCAATCACCTTCAACAACATCCGCGTTTCGATGATTGCGTTTGTTGCGGGCTTGTTCTTCTCCATCGGCACTGGCTTTATCCTCTTCCAGAACGGCATTATGGTAGGTGCTTTTCTATCCTTTTTTTACAAGGAAGGACTGCTGGCTCACTCCCTCTCGGTAATCATGCTGCATGGCACCATTGAACTTTCCTCAATTGTAATTGCCGGTGCGGCAGGCTTTGTAATGGGCAACAGCTTTTTGTTTCCCGGAACCTATCCGCGCCTGTACTCCTTTAAAGAGGGGGGTAAACGCGGGGTAAAAATTGTTATGGGGCTTATTCCGTTGTTTATGTTGGCCGGGTTTATTGAGTCGTTTGTTACGCGTTATACGTTTATGCCGGTTTTGCTCAAAGTCCTCATCATTGGGTTGTCAGCCTTGCTGATTCTGTATTACTTTGTTTTTTACCCAACCAAACTGGCACGCCATGCAAACCTTCGTTCCGATTGAGTTTCAGCAAACCCGCGATTTCAGCAAAAAACTCAACGCCACATTCGAATTCATTAAACAAAATGTTAAGCCGCTAACCAAGTGCCTGCTGTTCATAGCTGGTCCGCCCATGCTCATCGGCAGTATGCTGGCCGGCAACCTGTACACCGGATATTTCGATTTTGTTATGGGCTTTAGCCGCAACCAGGGCAACCCGGAGATGATGGTTGATTACCTCACATCGCCCATTCTTTGGGTACAAGTAGCGGGCACCATTTTGCTGATGCTTGCAAGTTTTGTGGTGATCGTGTCTGTGGTGAACAATTATATGATAGAATATAATACCACCAAAAGCACCAACATTTCGGTAGAGGTAATCTGGGAACGGGTACGCAATACGCTGCCCATGTACTTTGGCACTACCCTGCTGTATTGGCTGCTGTTGCTGGCCGGCTATCTGCTGATTATTTTGATTATTGCCGGAGCCGGTTTCCTGTCTGTATTTCTCGGTGTGATTGTGGGTATCGTTACAGTGCTTGGCTTTATTTACATGCTGGTTGCCCTCTCCCTGATTTTTGTTGTCCGCGCCTGGGAAAAAACAAGTTTTTTCGAAGCGGTATCGCGTTGCTTTACGCTTATCAAAGACAAATGGTGGAGCACGTTCGGGTTGCTGCTTGTGGCCTCCATCATTCAAAGCACCATTGCCTCGGCCTTTTTAATTCCCTGGTATATAAACTTTTTCATTACCATGATGCACAGCCTGGAAGGAGGACCCGTGGCCGAGCCTTCATTCATCAGCGAGCTGATTAACACTATTTTTATGACACTGTATTTCATTACCAGTTTTCTGTTGTACGCCATCCCGTTGCTGGCATTGGCCTTCCAGTATTTTAATTTGGTGGAACTGAAAGAAGCCAAAGGCCTGCTTTCAAAAATTGAAACGATTGGTCAAACGCCAGCCTCACAACCGAAGGATGAACAGTATTAGGATATTATTCTTTCTCCTTTGTACTTCGTTTGCATTGTGCGCTTCGGGGGGGGATGCCTTACCTCCTTCCGACAGTAGTACCATTGAATTACGCAGTTTTGACCAGGTTGCTCTTGAGAAACTAAAGAATAATCCGGAACTCAACTACACCCAGGCCCCGGCCGTGATGAGCCTGTGGGAGCGCTTTAAAATCTGGCTGAACCACCTTATTGAAACCCTTTTGCATACAGTGGCCACCACCGATTGGATTTCCGTACTGATTGTTACAGTCGCCATTCTTGCCATTGTTTATGTCGTCATGCACCTGCTCAAGGTTGATCCGTTTACCGTGTTCTACAAAACACAGGCACCGTTAAAAGCCGGGATAATTGAAGAAGACATACACAGCTTCGACTTCGAAAAACTTATCCGCGAAGCGCTGCAGCAGGAGCAGTACCGGCAAGCTATCCGGCTCGTATTTCTGCAGGCTTTAAAGTTGCTTGCCGATCACCACCACATCCACTGGCAACCCGGCAAAACCAACCACGATTACCTTAATGAATTAACGGAGACACGGCTACGCACCGGTTTCAATGAACTGAACTTTTACTTTGAATATGCGTGGTACGGAAATTTTACCGTCAATTCGCAATTGTTTGCCCGGGTAAAGGCACTATATGAAAACTGGAAAACCAACTTATAGTGCGTAAAGACTGGAAATATATTGCTTACCTGGTAGTGGCGGTGCTTGTGTACCTGGTTGTTAAAATGGTCGCGCCACGCGAACTGGACTGGACTATCACGTACTACCACAAAGATAAAAACCCGCACGGTACCTTTGCGCTTAATGAACTCATTCATGCGATCGTCCCCGGCAAAAAAATTCACCGAAGCAATCTGACGATTTACGAGTGGTACGATTCCGTGAACAAGCCCGTTAATTTTATCAGTTTCTCAACAACCTTTATGCCGGGTAAAGAAGATGTAGAATCCTTACTTAGCAATATCCACGAAGGCGGCACGGCATTTATTGCCGCGCAATATTTTCACGGCACCTTTGCCGATACGCTAAGCCTGGGCACCTCGGATTATTTTTTCGATGCATCCTTCTCCGATGTGTTCGACCGCAACGATTCATCGCACCTGGAATTTACCAATCCAAACCTTCCCGTCACAGTTAAAAATGTTTTCCCTCGAAAAAACATACACAATTACTTTTCTTCGTTCGATTCAACCCGAACGCAAGTAGTTGCTATAAACGATCTTGATCTTCCGGTAACCCTTAAAATAGCATGGGGAAAAGGCAGCCTGTACGTTAATTCCACCCCGCTGGTATTCACGAATGTGTACCTGTTGCAAGACAGCAATTATCAGTTTATTGAACGAAGCCTGTCGCATTTACCGGTAGCGGATACCTACTGGACGGAGTTCTATCACCTGGGCCGCATGGAGGCCGGTACCCCACTGCGTTTTATCCTTTCGAAGGAACCGCTGGCATGGGCATACTACGTTTCTGTATTTGCACTGCTGTTGTTTATGGTGTTCGAAATAAAGCGAACGCAGCGTGTCATCCCCGTAATCAAACCACTGGGCAATTCAACCATCGAGTTTGTACGCACCATCGGTAACCTGTATTACCATTCGGCCGATCATAAAAACATAGCTGAAAAACGTATTGCTTTTTTTCTTGATCAGCTGCGTGCCCGGCATAATTTAACTTTCCATGATCCGACAGAAGAACTAACAGATAGTATCTCAAAAAAAACCGGGAACGCCCCGGAAGCAGTAAGTAAGTTATTTCAACAAATTCAAGCCATTCAAAACAAACCCAGCATCACAGCAGATGAATTAACGGCATTAAACAAAAAATTAGATAGTTTTAAACTGTAAGATTACACAAAGCCCTCCCTGAAATAATATGGAAGAAAAACTTTTTGAAAACCGGGTTAACCTAAGCGAACTGAATGCAAGCGTCCAACAAATCCGGAGTGAGATCAGCAAAATTATTGTCGGTCAGCAACACCTGGTTGACCTGCTGATTACAGCCGTGCTTGCCGATGGCCACGTTTTGATTGAAGGTGTGCCGGGAGTAGCTAAAACCCTCACCGCTAAACTGCTGGCGCGTGTCATTGATGTGAAGTTTACCCGTATTCAGTTTACCCCCGACCTGATGCCCTCCGATGTGCTGGGGACTTCGGTGTTCAACGTGAAAAAATCGGAGTTTGAATTTAAGGCCGGTCCCATTTTTTCAAACATTGTCCTAATAGATGAAATCAACCGTGCCCCGGCAAAAACCCAGGCCGCCCTGTTTGAAGTGATGGAAGAACGCCAGGTAACTGTAGATGGTACTACTTATGCCATGGAACAACCTTACCTGGTGGTGGCTACCCAAAATCCGATCGAGCACGAAGGAACCTATCGATTACCCGAAGCCCAACTGGACAGGTTCCTTTTTAAAATTATCGTTACGTACCCCAACCTTGAGCAGGAAGTGGCCATCATCAGCGGCCACCACCACCGCCAGGGCCATGCACCGGTAGGCGAAGTGAAGCCGGTGCTCAACGCGCAGCAAATCAAAGTCTACCGGCAGGCTGTTCAGCAAGTACATATCGAAGATAACCTGGTCAGGTATATTGCACAGATTGTTCATGAAACGCGCAACAATCCTTCGCTCTTCCTTGGTGGTTCACCCCGTGCATCTGTTGCTTTGCTTACTTGTTCCAAAGCATATGCTGCCATTAACGGCCGCGATTTTGTAACCCCGGAAGATGTAAAATTTATTGCTGCTCCCGTATTGCGACACCGCATCATGCTAATGCCCGACAAAGAAATGGAGGGTGTAACACCCGATGATGTGGTTAAGCAAATTGTTGATAAAGTTGAGGTTCCGCGTTAGCCGACATGAAGTTAGTTAAAGACCTTTACCTAAACCACCGGTTATTCATACTCACCGGTGTTGTGGTGTTGGCTTTTATCGTCAGTTTTATTCTCTCTTCCCTGATAATCATTCCAAAAATTTTGCTGCTTGTTCTTGCCGCTGTAATTCTCACTGATATTCTGTTGTTATTCGGCCCCAAAAAAGGATTAGGTGGCTATCGCTTCACTCCCGACAAACTTTCTAATGGTGATGAGAATGAAATCAGGATTTATCTGGAAAACTTTTATCCCTTCAGTGTTTCACTTGAGGTACTTGATGAAATCCCACACCAGTTTCAGAAACGCGATGTCTCCTTCCGGTTGGCCCTGGCATCGGGTTCAAATAAAACCATAACCTATTTTCTGCGGCCGGTAAAACGGGGCGAGTATTCGTTTGGAGCTGTAAACGGCTTTGTCAGTTCACCGCTGAAACTGGTTAAACGCAGATTCCGGTTTTCGGCCAATGCGCTGGTGCCGGTTTATCCGTCATACATGCAGATGCGCAAATATGAACTGATGGCCATTTCAAACCGGCTTACCGAAGTAGGCATTAAAAAAATCAGGCGCATCGGCCACAACATGGAATTTGAACTGATAAAAGAATATGTAGCTGGCGATGATGTGCGCACCATAAACTGGAAAGCCACCGCACGCAGAACACACCTGATGGTGAATCATTATCAGGATGAGCGGTCGCAGCAGGTATATTCTTTAATTGACAAGGGCCGCGTGATGCAGATGCCCTTTAACGGGATGAGTTTGCTCGACTACGCCATTAACGCCTGCCTGGTTATTTCCAACATCGCTATCCGTAAATCCGACAAGGCCGGGTTAATTACTTTCCAAAACGACATCAACTCCACCTTGCCGGCCAGCCGCAGCAACCGGCAAATGGCACAGATACAGGAGGTGCTCTATAATCAGAAAACCGGCTACCGCGAATCCGACTTCTCGGTAGTGTACAGCCACATTCGCAGAAAAATAACCCAGCGCAGTTTATTGCTGTTGTTTACCAACTTCGAATCGCTATACGGCATGCAACGCCAGTTGCCGTTTTTAAAAAGCCTCAACAGGCAGCATGTACTGGTGGTGATTTTTTTTGAGAATACCGAACTGTTCACCCTTACCACTACACCTGCCCATGCATTGCGGGAAATATATTATAAGGCCGTTGCTGAAAAATTTGCCTACGACAAAAAACTGATTGTAAAAGAATTGCAACAGGCCGGCATTCAAACCATTTTAACACCTCCCGAAAAACTCACAGTTAACACCATTAACAAATACCTTGAATTGAAGGCCCGGGCAATGATTTAACCAACCATTTTCCTGAACGTTATACTTTTTATATTTTCGGTACTCCGGCATGCTGTAATACTGAAAATTTGGGCCGGTAATGAACTTTTTCTGAACCCGAGGTTATGAAGAACGTTTACAGTTGGATTTTTATTGGTGGTTCACTTTTACTAACCAACACTTGGTTACAGGCCCAACAGTTTATGGGCATAAAAATAAAGGACCACACCGTTTGCTACGGTCATACCGCCAACCATGATTTTTATGTTCCTCCACCGGAAGAATATGTACAGTGGAAAAACGGTGCGCGAACGAAAACAGCCAATATTCAGGTAAACTACAATGGGTTCACGGCTCAGGCACAGGCAGCTTTTCAATTTGCCGTGGATATCTGGGCCTCTCTGATTACCTCATCACAAACCATTACCATTGATGCGTACTGGCAGCCCTTAGGAGCCGGCATCCTTGGCGGGGCCATATACACTTCGGCCTTTGCCAATTTTGATGGCGCCCAGAAACTGAATGTTTTTTATCCGGTTGCCCTGGCCGAAAAAATGGCAGGCAAAAACCTGAATGGCACAAACTCCGAAATCTTTACCCAATTCAGCAGCAGCGCCAACTGGCACCTTGATCCGGGTTCGCCACCCCCGGCCGGAACATTCGATTTGGTTACGGTAGTTCTTCACGAAATCGGCCATGGTTTGGGTTTTTCAGGGTCGTTTAAAATTCTAAGCGCAAACGGGCAGGGCGAAGTGGGCGTACAATCAACCGGGGTTCCTATTATTTATGATGTGCCTGTTAAAAACGGGTCGAACATCAACCTGATTGAAGGATTCGCCTCGCCCTCAAGCCAACTGGCCAGCCAACTTACGGGCTCCAGTTTATTTTTCGATACACCCAACTCAGCCAATTCAAGGTTATTTGCGCCAAGTACATTTAGCAGCGGATCAAGCATCAGCCATTTAGATGAAACCACATTTAACGGAACAGCCGATGCCTTGATGACTCCGCAAATCGCACCACAGGAAAGGATACTTGCCCCTGGTGTTGCACTAAATATGCTTAACGATATGGGGTGGCAACATGTGTTTATTAATCACCAGGCGTTACCTAACACTGAAAATGTTACCGGACCATATACGGTTACAGCCTTAGTTACCAGCGACAATGGTTTTAATGCGGGCACACTGCGCTTGAATTACACCACCGATGGCTCCACCTTTACGCAGGTAACCATGACCCCAACCGGTTTACCTAATGAATACTCCGCGGTTATTCCTTCAACCGGTACGCCTACCACCTACGGCTACTTTATTTCAGTAAACGACAACAACAACCGGCAGTTTGTAAAGCCCGGTAAATTCGTGCGCAAACAAAACACCCAGCTGCAGGGGCTGTTTGTATTCGAGGCCGGACCGGATACTGAAGCACCTGTTATCACGCACAGCCAAAAGCCTTTCCTGCTTGATACGGACACCCAGCTGGATATTGAAGCACGAATCACAGACAACATTGGTGTAGCAAGCGTGTTGTTGGAGTACCTGATTAATGATGTGCCCCAACCCGGCCAACCGTTTACGCTGCAAAATCCGGGAGAAGATTCCATTTACCTTAGTACAATTAATCTGGGTAGCGGCTTGGCTAACGGAGATGTTTTGAAATACAGAATTATAGCCACCGACAATTCGTCCAACAGCAACCAGCTCATCTCGCCTACCAGCGGATATTATGTTTTAAATGTAGTGGGCCTGGCGCCTACGCAAAATTCGTATGCCAACGATTTTAATGCACCAAGTGACGATTTCTTTGGCATAGGCTTCAGCATTACCACCCCTTCAGGCTTTAGTAATCCGGCTATTCACTCTACGCATCCGTATCCTGAAGGAAATGGATCCCCGGGCAATGAGTACAGCTACCTTTATCAACTCAAAGTTCCCATTCGGGTAAAGGAGCAGGAAGCTACCGTTAAATTTGATGAGATTGTTTTGGTGGAACCCGGTGAACCGGGCACCGTGTTTGGCGATGCGCAATTCTGGGATTATGTGGTGGTTGAAGGTAGTAAAGACGGTGGGTTTACCTGGGTGCCGGTCGCTAACGGGTACGATTCGCGCGACTTTGCCCCATGGTTGACAAGGTACAACAGCGCCATTTCAGGAAACAATTCTACTGCCGTTGGCGATCCAACACTGTTCAGAACCCGCTTACTGGATTTACAAAACCAATTCGATACGGGTGATGAAGTAGTCATCCGCTTCCGCTTGTTCAGCGATCAACTGGCAGCCGGTTGGGGGTGGTGTATTGATAACCTCAAAATCCAAATTGACGAAACACCTCCGGTGGTGCTGCATAATCATACCGATTATCTGAAAGATGATGACGATGTGCTGATTATTGCCGCCTCGGCCACTGATGCAAGCGGAATTCAAAATTTCAAAGTGGAATACAAGGTAAATGGTGGAACGCTTACCGAAATTGAATTTGACGTTGACCCCCCGGCAAGTTCCTATACATTTTCATTAGCTGGCCTGAGTACACTTCCGGTTGGCAATTTTGTGGAGTACCGCCTGGTAGCTGTTGATAGTGCCGCCAACACCACAGCTCTGCCCTCCAATGGATTTTTTAAAGTACCCATCATAAACTTTAGCACACCAATTGCCACCTATGCCAATAACTTCAACAGTGCAACCTCTGATTTTGTAGGCAATTTCTTTTCGGTAACTCAACCAACCGGTTTTTCAAACAGTGCCCTGCACACCGAGCATCTGTACCCTAATGGTTTTGGGCTCGATCAAACATCAAATTATACAACAACACTACTCAAACCCATTACCATTGCAGCATCCAACAGCCTTATGCGTTTTGATGAAATTGCAGTTATAGAGCCCAGCAACCTGGGCGTTCCGTTTGGCAGTCCAAACTTTAAGGATTATGCAGTTATTGAGGGCTCAAAAGATGGGGGACTAACCTGGCTGCCGTTTCTGGAGGGTTATAACGCACGCCAAAATTCGGCCTGGCTTGGTGCGTACAATACAGGTTCAACGCCAACGTCTGCATTATTCAAAACCCGCCTGCTTGATTTGAAAGCAAGTGGTAATTTTAACACGGGCGATAATGTAATTATCCGGTTCCGTTTGTTTGCAACCGCTTCAGTCAGCGCCTGGGGCTGGGCTATTGATAACCTCTATATTCAGGATGCCATCACCGGCATTGAAAACGAGTTGGCTTCAGCTATACAGGTATATCCAAATCCGGCAACCGATTGGATAACAATTGAAGCGTCAGGCCTGGAAGGAAACATTTCCGTTTCGTTGGTTAACCTGCAAGGACAAAATCTTCATTACTCAGAGATTCAACCCGAACAACGTAACGTTAAACATTCAATAAGCACATCTTCACTGCCTTCAGGCCTCTACCTCCTTAAACTGGAAACCAGCAAAGGAACGGTGATTAAAAAAGTAGCCAAAGTAAACCGATAATTCATTTACAGGCTTAAAATCCTGAATAGCCCGCCAAGACCTGGCGGGCTATTTTTGTTCACATGCTTTCAATCCCGTCATTCCTGATTATTTTTGCCCAATTTATCCAACCACTACCGTACAATGCCCAGAGACAGAAGCATCCGCTCCATACTAATCATTGGCAGCGGGCCTATTATTATCGGCCAAGCCTGCGAATTTGACTATGCCGGCTCACAAGCCGCCCGCTCGCTGCGCGAAGAAGGAATTGAAGTTGTTCTTATCAACTCCAATCCGGCCACCATCATGACCGACAAGGTTACGGCCGACCACGTGTACCTGAAACCCCTCACCAAAAAATCCATTAAGGAGATCCTTGAAAAACACCACATCGATGCGGTGCTGCCTACCATGGGCGGCCAAACAGCACTAAACCTGTGCATAGAATGCGAAAAGGCCGGTTTGTGGCAGCATTACGGAGTGCGCATCATCGGGGTTGACATTAAGGCCATTGAAACCACGGAGGATCGGGAAAAATTCAGGCTTAAAATGCTTGAACTGGGTGTGGGCGTGTGTAAAGGCTCCACGGCCACCTCGTTTTTACAGGGAAAAGAAATCGCACAGGAAATCGGCTTCCCGCTGGTTATACGACCATCGTTTACCCTTGGCGGAACCGGTGGCGGATTTGTAAACAACCCGGAGGATTTTGATGAAGCACTCAACCGCGGCCTGCATGCATCGCCCATTCACGAAGTGCTGGTGGAACAAAGCATCGTGGGCTGGAAAGAGTATGAACTGGAATTGCTGCGCGATGGTGCCGGCAACGTCATCATCATCTGCTCCATCGAAAACTTCGACCCAATGGGCATCCACACAGGTGATTCCATCACCGTGGCACCTGCCATGACGTTACCCGATACCGTATACCAGCACATGCGCGACCTGGCTATTAAAATGATGAACGGCATCGGCAAATTTGCCGGAGGGTGTAACGTGCAGTTTGCCGTTAATCCTGAAACCGATGAGATCATCGGCATCGAAATTAACCCGCGTGTTTCACGCTCATCGGCTCTGGCTTCAAAAGCTACCGGCTACCCTATCGCCAAAGTGGCTGCCAAACTGGCCATCGGGTATAACCTCGATGAATTAAAAAACGCCATCACCAAAACCACCACGGCCTATTTCGAACCCGCATTGGATTATGTGATTGTAAAAATTCCGCGCTGGAACTTTGATAAGTTTCACGGGGCCGACCGAAAGCTGGGTCTGCAAATGAAATCGGTTGGCGAAGTAATGGGCATCGGAAGAAACTTTCAGGAAGCACTTCAAAAAGCAGCACAATCGCTCGAAATCAGGCGAAACGGTCTGGGTGCCGATGGCAAAGAACTACGCAACCAGGATGAACTGCTGCACAGCCTGGCCAACCCTACCTGGAACCGCATCTTCCATATTCACGATGCCATCAAAATCGGCATTCCGCTGAAAACCATTCATAACATCACCAAAATAGATAAGTGGTTTCTGAAGCAGGTTGAAGAACTGGTGCTCATTGAAAATGAAATTGAGCAGTACGACCTGGGCACGGTACCAACCGATCTGCTTCGCAAAGCAAAGGAAAAAGGGTTTGCCGACCGGCAGATTGCCCACCTGCTGCACTGCCTGGAAAGCGAGGTGTACAAAAAACGGAATGATCTGGGCATTAAGCGTGTGTACAAACTTGTTGATACGTGTGCCGCAGAATTTGAAGCGCAAACACCCTACTATTACTCCACCTTTGATGCAGAGAACGAGTCAACCTCCTCAAACCGGAAGAAAATTATTGTGCTCGGCTCAGGCCCCAACCGAATCGGCCAGGGCATTGAGTTCGACTACTCGTGTGTACACGGTGTACTGGCTGCGCGTGAATGCGGTTTTGAAACCATTATGGTAAACTGCAATCCTGAAACTGTTTCGACTGACTTTGATATTTCCGACAAACTTTACTTTGAGCCTGTTTTCTGGGAACACTTGTACGACATCATTCAACACGAAAATCCGGAAGGTGTAATCGTGCAACTGGGCGGGCAAACCGCCCTGAAGATTGCCGAAAAACTCAACAAATACGGCATCAAAATTATCGGCACATCTTTCGATTCGCTCGATCTGGCCGAAGACCGCGGACGCTTCTCTACCCTGCTGAAAGATTTAGGAATCCCCTACCCGGAATTCGGAGTTGCGAAAGATCCCGATCAGGCACTTGAAGTTTCCAAACAAATCGGTTTCCCGCTGCTGGTGCGCCCCTCCTATGTGCTGGGCGGTCAGAGCATGAAGATCGTGATTAATGAAAAAGAACTCGAATCGCACATCATCGACATCTGGAAACATCTGCCTGATAACAAAGTGCTGCTCGACCACTTTCTGGATGGCGCCATCGAAGCCGAAGCCGATGCCATTTGTGATGGAAAAGAGGTGTACATCATCGGCATTATGCAGCACATTGAGCCGGCCGGTATTCATTCGGGCGATTCGTTTGCCGTATTGCCTCCCTACAACCTGGGCGATTTTGTGGTTAAACAAATGGAACTTTACACCACAAAAATTGCACAGGCCCTGGAAGTAAAAGGATTGATTAACATCCAGTTTGCCATTAAAAACGATAAGGTGTACGTAATCGAGGCGAACCCACGGGCATCGCGTACGGTACCCTTTATCTGCAAAGCCTACGATGAGCCCTATGTAAACTATGCTACTAAAATTATGCTGGGGGTAAATAAACTAAAAGATTTCACGTTCCGTCCTGTAAAGAAAGGCTATGCCATTAAAGAACCTGTGTTTTCATTCAACAAGTTTCCGGATGTGAACAAGGAACTGGGCCCCGAAATGAAATCTACCGGAGAATCCATTTATTTTATTGATGACCTGATGGACGATTACTTTATGAAAGTGTACAGCGAACGAAACCTGTACTTAAGCCGTTAACGAAAAACCATGTTCCGGCTGTTGCTTATTCTCATCCTGCTGTTTTACGTGCTCTACAAGTTGGGCCTGTTCCGGGTATTTGTACACCAGGTAAAGGACGGCTACCATGAAAACAGCCGCAAGCCGGGCGACCTGAACATTGACCATCCTGCACCAAAACAAAAGAAAAAGCCTAACCTGAAGGGAGGAGAGTATATTGATTATGAAGAAGTGAAATAACCTTAATTAAAATCAGTTTTCCGGTTAATTTTACTTTCGATAATCCCAATTTCACCATTATGTACAGACTGGTTTTGGTATGCCTGGCGCTGGTCATTGGCCTTCTTCCTGTTAACGGTCAAACCTACCAAAAACGACTCGCCCTGGTAATCGGTAATTCAGCTTATCAAAATGGGGGAGCCCTCAAAAACCCTGTTAATGATGCCCGCGCCATCTCCAGCGCCTTGCAAAACGCTGGGTTTGAAGTATTGCGTCATGAAAACCTTACTCAAAATCAGATGAAAAAGGCCATTAACGATTTTGGCCTTAAACTACGCGACTTCGAAGTAGGGTTGTTTTACTATGCCGGGCACGGTATCCAGCACAAAGGCATAAACTACATGATACCGGTTGAAGCCGATTTGCAAGCTGCTGAACAGGTTGAGTTTGATTGTGTGCCGGCCGATCGGGTTCTGGCATTTATGGATGCCGCTTCAACTAAAGTAAACATCCTTATTATGGACGCCTGCCGAAATAACCCCTTCGAACGAAGCTGGAACCGCAGCTTTGAAGGAAGCGGATTAGCTATGATGAACGCACCTACCGGAACATTAATTGCATATGCAACCGCTCCTGGCAAGGTGGCTTCCGATGGAGAGAGTGCCAACGGGCTTTATACCAGTGTACTCCTTAAATATCTCAAAGACCCTGCACTCAACATCGAGCAGGTATTTAAGCGGGTGCGTACCGAGGTAACTGAAAAATCGCACGGTGCCCAGGTGCCGTGGGAAACTACTTCCCTTACAGGTGGTGATTTTTACTTCACCTCAAAAGCATTATCAGCTGAAAATTACAAACCAACTGATGTTATTAAAACCGATAATACAACACGCGAACTGAACGCAGAAAATCCGGAGCAGGCCTTGCAATTCTATACATCCGGTATGGAAAAATATGATCAGCAAAACTATAAAGAAGCCATTGCCAATTTTACAAAAGCCATAAATAATAACCCTAGGGATTTTCAGGCCTACCTGTGGCGAGGACACTCAAAATATAACCTGGGTTACCTGAACGGAATAAAGGACAACAAAATGCTTGAAGAAGCCATTGCCGATTATTCAATGGTCATCCAGCTTGATCCGGCTAATTCCGATGCCTACTTCTACCGCGCAAACGCCAAAAAACTGCTGGACCGCTACACGGAGACTATTCCGGATTTTACTATGGCCATTAAATACGATCCTAAAAAATGGGATAACTATTACTACCGTGGCCTAACCTACTACCTGCTTAAAAAATACTGGGCTGCCATCGAAGATTTTACTAAATCAATCGAACTGGATAATACCAATCCTGAAAGCTACTACTGGCGAGGAGCCAACTATTACGGGGCACAGGAGTATGCAAAATCAATTGAAGATTTTAATCAGGCTATTGCATTAAATCCGGATTACCTCGATGCCTATTTTTTCAAGGGGGATGCATACTATGACTTAAAGGATTATGACAACGCGCGTCAAGCCTACGAGTACTACGTTGCCCGAAAACCCGAACCGGATGTATTGATTTTCGTTGCCCATTGCCTCTACAATACCCAACAATACGATAAGGCATTGGTTAAATACAACGAGGTTTTAAAAATAAATCCTTCCTATGCCGAAGCCTACTACTGGCGCAGTCATTTATATTTCTTTGGCCTGAAAGACAAAGCCAATGCCGTTAAGGAAATCAATAAAGCACTGGCTATCGATCCGAACAATGCAACCTACCTAGAAATGCAAAAGGAACTAAAGTAGCGGGATAGTTTGGCCCTTATGAAAATCAATTTCACCAAATACCAGGCAACTGGTAATGATTTCATCCTGATCGACAACCGGTCGGGCAGCTATAGCCTTACAACCGAACAGGTCCGTTACCTGTGTGATCGCAAATTTGGCATCGGGGCCGATGGCCTTATGCTCATCGAAAACCATCCGGCACTGGACTTCAACCTTGTTTACTTCAACAGCGATGGTTCGCAAAGTTTATGCGGCAACGGCTCGCGGGCCGCTGTACACTTTGCATCCCAGCTTGGTATGGTAACCAACAAAGCCTCCTTCCACGCTTTTGATGGCGAACACCGCGGTGAACTCGGATCGGCTGACACCATCCGCATCAAACTCAATGATCTATCCGAAATTAAAAATTACAACTCCGATATATTCATCAACACGGGCTCACCCCACCTGGTGCGCTTCGTTGATGCCGTAGCGTCATTTCCGGTTATGGAGGAAGGAAGAAAAATCCGGTTTAGCAAACTGTTCGCTTCAACGGGAGGCACTAATGTAAATTTTGTTGAACGCCTGGATAACAATACCCTCTTTGTGCGTACCTACGAACGCGGTGTTGAAAACGAAACGCTCTCGTGTGGCACCGGGGTTACAGCCGCAGCGTTGGCCGCTTCACTAAAAGGCTATCAGTCGCCCGTAATGATTAAAACGTTGGGCGGTAATCTCCGGGTAGAATTCAGGCATCAAACCACAAAGCCCTACTTCACCGACATTTACCTCATCGGACCTGCCAAAAAAGTATTTACCGGAGTGGTGGAGTTATAAACCTGCCAAATAGTGGCGCCAACCTGCCAAAATGGGTAAACCGGCCGTTTAACCTATTGTTTGGAGCCATTATTGCCCGCATCCATTACCAAAAACAAATTAACTTTGACCCCTCTTTTATCCTTAACCATAACATGGGGTGACGGAGTAACAGACTATCGACTTTTTTATGCTACAATTCATTGCCAAAATTTTCGGCACCAAATCAGAAAAAGACATTAAGCGCATTATGCCACTGGTAGAGCAAACCAAGCAGGAAGAAACCCGTTTGGCCACCCTCACCAACGATCAGCTCAGAGCCAGAACGACCGAGATACAGAACACCATAAACCAGGAACTCAAAGAAATTGATGACCAGCTTGCCGGGCTGCACCAGCGCATTGCTGATAACCCCGAACTGGACATCACCGAAAAGGAGACCATTTTTTCCGAAATCGATGCACTGGAAGAGACCCGCAACAAGGAACTGGAAAAAGTGCTGATGAAGGTGCTGCCCCAGGCGTTTGCCGTGGTTCGCGAAACCGCCCGCAGGTTTAAAGAAAACAGCCGCCTGGAAGTTACTGCCACCGACCTTGACCGCGAACTGGCCGCCAAACACCCACATGTACAGATTGAAGGCGACAAAGCCATCTGGCACAACCAGTGGATGGCCGCGGGCAACCTCATCACCTGGGATATGGTACACTACGATGTGCAAATCATCGGAGGCATTGTACTGCATGAAGGTAAAATTGCCGAGATGGCCACTGGCGAAGGCAAAACGTTGGTGGCTACCTTCCCTGCTTTTTTAAATGCACTGGCCAAACGAGGTGTGCACATTGTAACGGTTAACAACTACCTCTCCGTACGCGACAGCGAGTGGATGGGGCCGCTCTTCCAGTTTCATGGCCTGCGCGTTGATTGCATCGATAAGCACGAACCCAACTCGCCCGCGCGGAGAAACGCCTACCAGGCCGATATTACCTACGGCACCAACAACGAATTTGGATTCGATTACCTGCGCGATAACATGGCCCGCGACCCGCAGGAACTTGTACAACGCGGCCACCATTACGCCATGGTGGACGAAGTGGACAGCGTACTGATTGATGAGGCCCGCACACCATTAATCATTTCAGGCCCCGTACCGCGGGGCGACCAGCACGAATTCTATGATCTAAAACCCCGCATCTTTAAACTGGTAGAAGCCCAGAAAAAAATTGTTGCCGACTACCTGGTAACCGCAAAAAAACTGATTGCCGAAGGCAACGAAAAAGAAGGAGGCACTGCACTTTTCCGTGCCTTCCGCGGCCTTCCAAAGAATAAACCTTTAATTAAGTACCTGAGCGAAACCGGTATTAAGGCCATCCTGCAAAAAACCGAAAACTTTTACCTGCAGGATAACAAGCGCAACCTGCCCGAAGCCGATAAACCCCTTTACTTTATTATTGATGAAAAAGACAACAGCGTTGAATTAACCGAAAAAGGTATTGACCTGATTACCAACGAAGGCGAGGATCCCCGATTCTTCATCCTTCCTGAAATCGGTACTGAATTAAATAAAATTGAAAAAGATCCTGCACTGAGTGAAGCCGAACGGTTTCAAAAAAAAGAAGAACTCATCCGCGAGTACCAGGTTAAATCGCAGCGCATTCACAGCGTTAACCAACTGCTGAAAGCCTATACGCTGTTTGAAAAAGATACCGAGTACATTATTGTTGACGGCAAGGTAAAAATTGTTGATGAACAAACCGGCCGGGTGCTGGAAGGGCGCAGGTATTCCGATGGCCTGCACCAAGCCATCGAAGCAAAGGAAAACGTTAAGGTGGAAGACGCCACCCAAACCTACGCCACCATTACGTTGCAGAATTATTTCCGCATGTACCACAAGCTGGCCGGTATGACGGGCACAGCCGTAACCGAAGCCGGTGAGTTCTGGGACATCTATAAACTTGATGTGGTAACCATCCCCACCAACAAGCCGGTAACCCGCAAAGATTTTGACGACCTGGTTTACAAAACCATGCGCGAAAAATTCAATGCCGTAGCCGATGAAATTGTAAAACTTACCCAGCAAGGCAGGCCGGTACTGGTGGGTACCACCTCGGTGGAAATCTCCGAACTGGTAAGCCGCATGCTCCAGTTGCGCAAAATCAAGCACCAGGTACTCAATGCCAAGCAACACCAGCGCGAAGCCGAAATTGTGGCCGAAGCCGGCAAACCCGGCACCGTTACCATTGCCACCAACATGGCCGGGCGCGGCACCGACATTAAACTTACGCCCGAATCGCGGGCTGCAGGCGGGTTGGCCATTATTGGTACCGAACGGCATGAATCCAGGCGGGTTGACCGCCAGTTGCGCGGACGGTCAGGCCGCCAGGGCGACCCCGGCACCTCGCAGTTCTATGTTTCACTCGAAGATAACCTGATGCGGTTGTTCATGCCCGAGCGTATCGCCCGTATTATGGACAAACTCGGTCTGAAAGAAGGCGAAGTGATTCAACATTCGATGGTAACCAGCTCCATCGAACGGGCACAGAAGAAAGTAGAGGAAAACAACTTCGGTATTCGTAAACGCCTGCTGGAATACGATAACGTAATGAACTCACAGCGCGAAGTTATTTACAAGCGCAGACGCAACGCCCTTTTTGGCGAACGGTTGGAACTGGACATCCTGACCATGCTTAACGATACCTGCGAAGACATTGTGGGTAACGCCAAGGCCGCCAACAACTATGAGAGCCTTCGGCTGAACGCCCTCAGTACGCTTGCTCTCGATTACGAACTGAGCAAGGAAGAATTTGAAAAGCAGGACGAAGCCAAACTGGCCAGCAACCTGCATCAAAAAGCCCTGGAGCATTATCATAAAAAGAATAAAGCCGTAGCCGAAAAAGCCTTGCCCGTTATTAAAGAAATTTACAAAACACGGGGCGCCACCATTGAAAACATTCTGGTTCCGTTTACCGATGGCACTAAAAATATCAGCATTGCGGCCAACCTTAAAAAGTGTGTAGACACCGGCAATGCGGAGCTGATCAAAGCCATGGAAAAAATGGTTACACTCGCCATCATTGATCAACTGTGGAAAGAACACCTGCGCGACATGGACGACCTGAAGCAATCCGTGCAAACGGCCGTGTACGAACAAAAAGATCCGTTGTTGATTTACAAGTTCGAAGGTTTTGAACTATTTAAACGGCTGGTGGGCAAAGTAAATGAAGAAACCGTTTCCTTCCTGATGAAGGCCGATATTCCCGTACAGGAACCCGACCAGGTGCAGGAGGCCCGCTCGGCACGCAGGCAACGCTTCAGCGAGCAGAAAGAAGAATCGCGTTCACTGCTCAGCGGGGGCGGACAGGCACAGGCGCCAACGAGCCGGCCTCCGCAGGAAAAAGTAATGCCGGCCAAATCGCAGAAAATTGCCAACCGCAACGATCGCGTTTCTGTGCAATACCCGGACGGTAAAATTCTGCGCGATGTGAAGTATAAAAAAGTAGAAGACGATATTCTTAATAACCGCTGCATCCTTATCGAATGAGAGCGCACTTACCTTATTTCATGCTCCTTTTGCTGGTCGCTCACGCTTGCAAGCAGCCACCACAATCAACCGCTGTTCAGGGCGGACGGTACCATGAAGATCTCTCAGCTTACCGGCCGGCCGTACCGGAAGTACCCACCGAAAACGGCACGACCCAACAGGAAACCAGGCGCGATCCTAAAGCTTATGTAGAAGCACAGTATGCTGTAAACAAACAAGTTGATTTTGTTCTTGACAGCATTGATCGTATTAACCTTACCCGCAAGTTTATTGATGGATTTACCATCCAGGTGTATTCCGGACTGAAGCGGGACGATGCCCTAACAGTTAAAAAAAACCTGCTTGCTTACCTGCCCCATCTCGAATCGGAAGTGCAGTATATTCAGCCCAACTTCCGGGTAAAGACTGGAAAATACGTTACCCGGCTTGACGCCCAAAAAGATTATATGGCTGTAAAGCGATATTTTCCGGGGGCTATTGTTGTACCCGATAAAATCCCGGTAAACTGATAACGCCCATTTCAGAGCCATCATTCGGCAATCATTTGTATTTTTGAAAATGCCCCTGCTTGAGCGGATTAAAAAACTGGCAAGCGATTATGCCTCCGAAGTGGTTAAGATGCGCAGACACCTGCACGCTCATCCCGAACTTTCTTACCAGGAATTTGAAACGGCCGCTTATATTACCCGCCAACTTAGTGAACTTGGCTTAGCACCCCGGCCGATGGCTACCACCGGGGTTATTGCCGAGATAAAAGGAAAAAATCCGGAACGTAAAACCATTGCCCTACGGGCTGATATCGATGCCTTGCCGATACAGGAAACGAATAACGTTGCTTACAAATCAACTAAACCGGGTATCATGCACGCCTGCGGCCATGATGTGCACACCTCATCCTTATTAGGAACAGCCCGCATATTGAGTATGCTCACTGATCAGTTTGAAGGGACTGTCCGGCTGATATTTCAGCCGGGTGAAGAGAAACATCCTGGCGGAGCCTCGCTGCTAATTAAAGAGGGCGCGCTTAAAAACCCCGTGCCGGCATCCATCATCGGGCAGCATGTATTTCCCTTATTGCCTGTAGGAAAGGTGGGCTTTCGCACCGGCAAATACATGGCCAGCTCTGACGAAATTTATTTAAAGGTGATTGGTAAGGGAGGGCATGGTGCCGCGCCCGAACTGGCCATTGATCCGGTGGTCATCGCCTCGCACATTATCATTGCCTTACAGCAGATTATCAGCCGGCATGCCTCCCCAAAAAATCCAAGCGTATTAACCTTTGGCCGTGTACAAGCCAATGGGGCCACCAACATCATACCCGATGAAGTTACCATGGCCGGAACGTTCCGCACGTTAAACGAAGGATGGCGCCAGGAAGCGCTGAAAAAAATTAAATCCATGGCAGCAGCCCTTGCCGAGGGTATGGGCGGCCACTGCGAGGTAACCATTTCCAACGGGTATCCTTACCTAGAAAATAATGATGAACTGACAGAACGGATCCGCCAGGCAGCTGAAGCATATGTGGGCAAGGAAAACACGGTTGACCTGGACATTACCATGGGCTCGGAAGATTTTGCATATTACTCACAGGTAATTCCGGCATCGTTTTACCGGTTGGGTACACGCAACGAAGCCAGGGGTATAACCTCGTACGTGCACACGCCAACTTTTGATATTGATGAGGAAGCGCTGGCCCTTGGGCCCGGACTCATGGCGTGGATGGCGGTTAAAGAATTAGGCAGCTAACCTTTATGCATTTTGGAAACACCTCTTCAGCATAGCAACGTTCCCGCCTCGCGTCCACCGTTATTGGGTCGCGTAATCACTACACTGTACATTCTGGGTACGCTGGTGCTTTTTGTGTTTTCGCTTGATTTACTTGTCTCATCGCTTCAAAACCTTGGGAAATCAGCAGCCGAAACCATCATCATGGCCACGTCCAACCCGTTTACGGCCTTGTTCATCGGCTTATTGATTACAGCTATGATACAAAGCAGTTCAACAACCACTGCTTTGGTTGTAGCTTTTGTGGCATCCGGATCCATAACCCTGGAAAGTGCCATTCCGATAATTATGGGTGCCAACATCGGCACCACCATTACCAGCACCATTGTTTCGCTGGGCTTCATCAATAAAAAGAAGGAATTCAGGCGGGCGGTTGCGGCCGGAACCTACCATGACTTTTTCAATATTCTCACGGTATTTCTGCTGTTTCCGCTCGAGTATTATTTCCGCTTTTTGTCAGATACTTCGCTGTACATCACGCAGCGTTTCTTAAACCTGCCCCTGATACAGGCTGAGTCCATTCCTACGGGGTGGTCGGGCTTTACACCGGTTGTCGATTTTTTTATCCGGATAATCCCCAGCGGCTTTGTGCTGGCTGTATTGTCATTCGGTTTATTGTTTCTCTCCATAGTATTGTTCAGGCAACTGATTTCACGGTTGCTGATGGCCAGTTCACCCGAACGCTTCAGTCGGTTTTTCTTTAAGAATACATGGAAGTCATTTTTCTGGGGCCTCCTTACTACAGCAGCCATTCGCTCCAGCACAATTACCACATCGGTGGTTGTGCCTATTGTGGCACAAAAAATTATCACCTTGCGAAAGGCCGCACCGTTTATACTGGGTGCCAACATCGGCACTACCATTACAGCGTTTATTGCGGCAACACTCAACGTAAATTCCTCCAGCGCCATCAGCATAGCGCTGGTGCATTTTCTGATTAATTTTTTTGGAGTACTTGTTTTCTATCCCATTCCATTCTTACGACAAATTCCTTTGGGCTTAGCCTATCGGCTCGGCCGCCTAACCCTGCGCTATCGCCTGGTGGGATTCGTGTACATCCTGACGGTGTTTTTCTTTATTCCTTTCTCGCTGATTTACCTCAATAAAGATTCGGCAGAAACCATCCGGATGGGCTTCAGACTCACGAACCACAAAACAGCCGAACAAAAGACCATTGCCGTTACACTAAAACAACCTTCGGGTAATAAAAGTGGTGAATGGCTGATGTACCGTTCGGCCGATAACGCCCCCGAAGAAATTATTGTGATCTACAGGCGCAACAATATGTTGATGATCAACAAGGAGATGTTCCTTTTCAACAAGCCCGGATATTGCTGGGATGGTGAAAACAAACTTGGAAAATACGAGTGCTGTGTTGAAGCAATTCTGCCCTCTTTTTCAACTGCCTCTAACCTGACCTTCGATTCGGTTTATGTATTCAACCGCCAGTATTACCAGGCGCCCGATTCGGCCATACAGCGGCTGTATATTAGTCGTGATTACCCGGCCATTTTGAAATACACCAGCCAAACCGGTAACCGGATTACAGAAACCGAAGAAGTCGTTAGCATTTCGCAGGAATAGCGATTTCCGGCCGCCTCTATTTTATCTATATTGCATATTCAAACAAGGTTATGCTGAAGGACACCATTTTAAAATTTCTGAAACTGGACGGCCTGGTAAACAACCTGAACGACTACATTGAAACACGCCTTGAGTTACTGAAGTATGAAATCAGGGAGGATGTGGCGCGAGCCCTTGCCAAAGCCTCCATTTTTTTAGTGCTGATGTTGCTTGCCGGATTGGTGGTGGTATTTCTGAGCGTGGCTGCAGCCCTACTGTTGAGTTTATATGTGGGCAGTGCTGCCGGTTTTGCCATTATTAGCGCAGTCTACTTGTTAGTAATTATTATTATAGCTCTTACACGCCACCGCCTAACCCATACAATTGAAGAGGACATTAAAAAACATTTAAAGAAAAAAGCGCCATGAACATGCAGCAAACGGACGATCCTGTGAAAAGCCAGTTGTTGCGCAAAGCTTCGCAGCAGCGTGATGAACTTGAAGGTGAACTGAAAGAACTTTCAGACCGCACCGAAAAAATTTTAACAAATGCGTTGATTATTGGCGGGGCTTTGGCCTTAACCTATGTCCTCGTCAGGCAGTTTGGCGGAACAAAGAAAAAGAAATCAAAAGCTAAGAAGGCAGCTACCAAACCGGAAACCGGGGTTGAGTCCGAGCCCGATGATGAATCCCCGGTTACCCACGTAATTTCACAAATTGGTACGGCCCTGCTTAGCCAGGCTACTGTATTTTTGCTGAACATGGCCAAAGAAAAATTAACGGACTACCTACAGGCTCAGGCACAAAAAGATAACCATGAACATTCTTAACCTGCTCTACCAAAAACAGGCACACGGTAAAAAATCTATAGCGGTATTGATTGACCCCGACAAGGTTGCCGATCGGATTCAGTTACAGCACCTGATCGATCTGGCCAGCGAAAATTGTGTGGATTTTTTTCTGGTGGGCGGCAGCCTGGTTACCACTGTAAATAGTGCTGAAATCATTACGCAGATTAAACAAAGCGTTAGTTTACCGGTCATTCTGTTTCCTGGTAACGCCATGCAGGTTGAGCCAACTGCCGATGGCATCTTTTTCTTATCGCTTATATCCGGTCGCAATCCCGAACTGTTAATTGGCCAGCATGTGGTGGCGGCACCGGTTATCCGCAATACCCGGCTTGAAGTTCTGCCAACCGGGTATTTATTAATCAACTCAGGCCGTACAACCTCCGTTGCTTATATGAGCAACACCACGCCCCTGCCCGATGATAAATATTCGCTGGCAGCGTGCACGGCCATGGCCGGTGAGATGCTCGGCCTGAAACTCATCTACCTTGATGCCGGCAGCGGGGCCGAAAAAGAAATAAGCGCTAAAATGATCAGCGCAGTAAGAAAAGCCGTGTCTGTTCCGCTCATTGTCGGGGGTGGTATCAACACACCCGATAAAGCACAGGCTGCCCTGCAGGCCGGAGCCGATATGATTGTTGTTGGCAACGCGCTTGAAAAGGAGCCAAACCTTTTGATCGATATTGCCAACAAGGTTTATGAATGGAATGAACGAGTTGGCGTAAAGTAAACTAGTTGCTAATGCCGCCCTTCAAATTGCTTATGCAAGGGGCCGGCTTTTTCCAGGTCTTCCAGTATTTGTTTATCCAGCGGGCTGTCCTTAATCAGGTTGTAATTGTCCCAGAATGCTTTATTATAAGGTCTATCCTGGTATTGTAATCCATAATTACGCATGCGCTCGGTGGTGCGAATGCGTTCAATAGCTGCGGGCCTGATGTCATTTATCAGCAATTGTTGATGCAATTCCGTTTCAAATTTTAATGCATTGGTTTGCCGGTCGTGCCAGTTTACTTTTGATACCATGCTCAGGTAGCTCAAGTACATTTTGCCGTTTACCTCACGGAAGTCGATGGTTTTGCGCAATCCGGCAAAGCGGCCTATAAAATTCTTCTTTTTACCCACCGGCTCGTTGGAAGAGCCCGTTTCATATTCAAGGTGTACAACCGCATAGGTGCGCTTATCAATAAAAATTTTAAGAATGTATTGTTCCCGGTGTGCGATAACGAAAATTTCATGGCCATTATAATACGAATCGGGCTCGCGGGTCATGCCGGCAAACATTTCTTCGCGTGCTTCAATTTGCCGGTAACGGATGTTGTTGTGCAGCAGCAAATCCTCCAGCAGATTATCCTGATCAAAAAATGTGGTAAAGCGACTTTCATAGCCGATGCTTTTACGAACCTCCACCAGCTTTACCCGTTCGCGTAATTTATACTTGTTGCGCGGTTCGGCATAATCTTCGTCATAGATCTGCACAGCTGCCTCCAGCAGCGATATATAGGTGCCTGCTACTTTTTTTACATCGCGGTAAAAACCTTCCAACAAAAACGGGGTCATCGGATAATTCATTTCAATCCGGCTCAGTGCAATCCGTAAAATATCACCTCCTGAAAGTGAATCGCGCACCACAATTTCATTGAGCACGGTGGTGGACCGGTTAAGCTCAACAACAAGTGGCCTATCAGTAACCGACCATACCGGGGCCTCAAAATTGTAATACCCCAGCATGCTGATAACCAGTATTTCATTGCGATACTCCACTGGAATGTGGAAATCGAACTCTCCCTGCAGGTTACTGATGGTGCCTACCGATTTGCCCCGTATACCCACGGTAGCAAACGGCAAAACCTCCCCGGTTTCACGGTCACTTATTTTACCGGAAATGGTAATTTTTTGTGCAACACCCGGCACACAAAACAACACCAACACCCCGATAATCAGCGAAATCTTCATTTGTTGAACTTTAAAATTGGGTATTCATTTCCGTCTTTCAAACAACAGGTAAGGTTATCGGTGTTTTTTGCTGTTTACCGATGAAAGGCAAAGTTTAAACGCGTTTATCTTCTTTGATGTAACTTTATCGGACAATTTATCGGCCGTTGATCAATTTTGATAAAATACCGCGCATCTGGAAAAAGGCCTACTTGCTTCTTTGCCTGTGGTATTTTATTAATTTTTCGGTAAGCGCCATCATCGAATACCAGCTGGAAACGCCCTTCCTGTATGTTTTCTGGAACGCGCTCTATCTTTTCGAGGCCCTGTGCATTTTCATCGCACTGATATTGCTGTATTCGCATTTCCTTTTCCGATACAGCATCGTTGTTCAGGTTGCCGGGCACATTGCCGGAGCAATGGTTTTCTTTCTCATCATGGGCTCCTTCAGCTACTACCTGGAAGATTACATTGAAGGGTACGTGTATTTCGATAACTGGAAAGACCACATGGTGGGGCTGTTGCGCTGGGAAGGATTGCATTTTCAAAACCAGTATGTAATAACAGCCGCTGTGTACTACATCATCCGGTACTTTGAACGGATGCAGAAACGCGAACAGGAAAAAGGTGAGCTGGCTATTAAAAACCGCGAGATGCAATTGTCGCTGCTCAAATCGCAAATCAACCCGCATTTTTTATTTAATACCCTTAACTCCATTAACATGCTGGTGGGATCGAGTAAAGAACAGGCCCGCAAAGTGATTACGCAGCTCTCGGATATTTTCCGCTATGCGCTGGATTCGCATGGCGACCAGTTGGTTAAACTTATTCATGAAATTGATTTCATCGACAACTACATTAAAATTCAGCAGGTTCGTTTTGGCGACAGGCTTAAGTTTGTAAAGCAGGTTGATTTTACGTGCCTGGGTATTAAGGTGCCTCCCATGATTTTACAGCCGCTGGTGGAGAATGCCGTAAAGTACGGTATCGCCCCAAAGGATGCCGGAGGCACCATCACCCTAACCGTAAAACGACTGGAGCAAAGCATCTTTTTCGAAGTAAAAGATGACGGCCTGGGTTCTAATGCCAAAAAAGTGATGGACAGCACTTCTTCGGGTGTGGGTATTAAAAACACCGACAACCGCTTGCGCAGCACCTACGGTGCCGGTGCCGGTTTGCGCATCCGCTCCAGCGAATCGGGTTACTCGGTAAGCTTCTTTATTCCGCTGAGCCAAGAGGAACGCCACTGGGTACGGGAGAGCGAAACCGAATTAACGAGCGAAGTTGGTTAACATTGTAATTAAAAACTTATGACGATAAATTGTTTGATTGTAGATGACGAGCAGTTGGCACGCGACCTGTTACGCGAGTACATCGGCCATGAGCCCGAACTAAAAATTATCGGTGAGGCTTCCAAAGGCAAAGAAGCTGTAGAGATAATAGATAACCTGAAACCGGAATTGATCTTTCTGGATGTACAAATGCCCGGCATGAACGGCTTTGATGTGCTGGATGATATTACTCACGACCCCTACGTTATCTTCACCACCGCGTATGATCAGTATGCCATTAAAGCCTTTGAAAAAAATGCAGTTGATTACCTGTTAAAACCCATTGATCAGGAGCGCTTCAGATTGGCAGTAAAGCGTGCCGTTGAACGCATGAAGCTGGAGCAAAACAACGTAGGTGAACTGCTGCGCAGCCTGAAAACCGAAAACAAAACTTCGTACGACAGCCACATCTTTGTGCAGAAATCAGAAAAACTAATCAACCTGCCGGTGGAAGAAATTATGTTCCTGGAAGCTTCGGGTGATTATACTATACTAACGACTAAAAATGATCAGTTTGTCAGTTCGTCCGGTATCGGCAAACTGGAGGAGATACTCAACCCCGAAACGTTCATCCGTGTGCACCGCAGCACCATCATCAACATTAACTTTCTCAAAGAAATTGAAAAACATTTCAATGGCGGAATGATGGTAAAAATGCAAACCGGCAAAAGTTTTCCGGTAAGCCGAACCTATGCTAAACTTATCCGAAGGAAAGTGGTGTAAGAATTATTTTTTCGGCAAATCAAACTTCAGCCTGACGCGTGCTTTATCCAGCAAAGGTACGCCATCCCGTTTGGTAGGTTCCCATTTCGGCCCTTCGCGTACAAGCCTGATTAACTCTTCATCGCAACCGGCACCAATACCCCGGATAACGGTAAAGCCGGACAATGCTCCGTTGGTCTCTACAAAAAATTCTATGGTTACGCGGCCCTCTACTTTCTTATCCAGCGCTTCCTTCGGATAGCGCATGTTCTTCTCCAAATATTGTTTAAATGCCCTGTTGCCCATAACCGGGTGGGCCAGTTCAACCGTAGGTGTATAGGCTTCGCCCTGAATACCATAGCCGGTAACCACTACTTCGCTAAGTTGCGTTACATCCAACGCCATTTGCACATTAACCTGGTTGCGGTCAGCAACTGTTATCTCCTGTGTTTGAAAACCAATAAAGGATAAAACCAAAGAAGGATTTGGCTGAGCCGATTCGATTTGAAAATTTCCGGAGGCATCTGTTACTGTTCCTATGCTGGTGCCCTTTATCAGTATGTTTATTCCGGGCAACGGGCTTCCATCCTCCTTCGAAGTTACCGTGCCCTGAATACTATACCGATTCGGGAGCGCACTTGAGCGCGCCACACCGGCAACTTTTTTACGATCATCGGCTAGCAAATCAGGCTTTTGTAACTGCTCCTCCTTTTTATCAGCAACTGCAAGTTCTGCCACTTTCTCAGGAACCGGCACCTGCTCGGTTTGCCCTTTTGCCTTTTCTGTCTCGGCAAAAGCCGGTGCACGCTGTGTTTCGGTTACATGTTCTTCATCAGCCTTTGCAACAACGGCTTTTTCGTCTGTTGAGCGGGCCTCTGGTTTTGTCGTGATACCTGCCGGGCTGGATGACCCTGTGCCTGTTTCATCGCGCTTAACCGGACCGGCCTGCTCAGTTGGTGTTGCTGATTCAGCGGTTGTAGCAGGTTGTTTATCCTTCTCACCAGACATTTCCGGGGAATCAGTTTGAGTTTCGTTTAATGCCAGAACACCATCGTCATCTTGCTTTGCAAAATACCACACGGTAAATGTGGCTACTGCCAGCAAAAGCAGTGCTGCAGCAATACGAAATACCCATGGTATCGGGGTTGTCTTTTGCACGGGTAGTTCCTCAGCCGGAACCGGCTGTGCTGCAACTTTTGACGCGGCTATTATTTTCCTGTTAAGGTTGCTTTGCTTATCAACCGCCTGGTTCAGGTCAGCCACGTCAGCGCTAAAATCAGCGGCCGATACTTGCGCGGCTCCTTCAAGGGCATCAGCAAGAAACGGATCAGAAAGCGCCTTTTTCTCCAGGGCCTGCATTTCGGCAGGTGTCATCTCACCGCTCAGGTACCGTTTAATATCGTGGCTGTAGTCAGTCATTTTTCTCCATGCAGATCTTAAGGTTGCGCTTGCCGTTCTGGATGTAACTTTTTACCTGCTTCATGGCATAGCCTGTGGCCGCACTGATTTCGGCATAGCACTTCTCTTCCAGAAAGAACATCCTGACGCATAGTTTTTGTTCATGGCCCAGTTTTTCAATGCAATTTTCCAATTTAACAAGATTTCCCTCCAGGCTGTCTCCGGTATCCTGATGCTCAGATTCACCGGTTTCCATAATAAAAGGCGATAATTCTTCATGGTACTGGCCCTTTTGCGAGCGCAATTGCATCAGGCAATGGTTACGCGAGGTGGCGTACAACCAGCTTTTAAAATAGGTTACTTCATGATTGAGCAGGCTTACGGCCAGCTTCTCATAAATCTGCATCACGGCATCGCGTGCATCTTCCCGGCTTTTCAGGTACTTCAGGCAAACACCGTATACCAGTGCGGAATAACGTTTAAACAAAACACCCAGCACATTCATATCGCCTTCCAGCCTGTACAGCGCTACAAGGTCAAGGTCGGTCAACTCAGGCAGTGGGCGGTTAAAAAGCATTTTTTAAGGTAAGAATTTTTTTACGGCTGCGTATGGAATCAGTCGGCTTACGGCATCTCAGCCGTGTAACCAAAAACAAAATTGTATGAAAACCAAACTGATTATTCTGGCAACTCTGGTGTTTACCGCACTAGGTTTCCGGGTACACGAAAACCGTACCATTAGCGGCACCGTGACCTCGGCCGAAGACGGCAGTACCTTACCCGGAGTGAATGTTACCCTGAAAGGAACAAAAACCGCTGCCATAACCGATGCCAGCGGCAGGTATTCCATTTCAGTTCCGTCAACCGGGGGCACACTGGTATTCTCATTTATCGGGTTAAAAACCCATGAAGTAAAAATCGGCACATCAAACGTAATTAATGTGGCGATGTCATTGGATATGACGCAACTGAGCGAAGTGGTGGTAACCGGGTATGGAATCAAAAGCCGGGTAAAGCGCGATAAAGCCCTTGGGGCACCGGCCGAATATGAGTCCACGTATATTGATTACCAGAAACCCCAGTGGAACACGGAAGAGTACGATGCTATTCATGAAAACATTTTTCATGATGCACTGCGCAACCCACTCTCTACTTTCTCCATTGATGTTGATGCTGCCTCCTATGCCAACATCCGCAGGTTCATTAACAATGGTCAGCGCCCGCCAAAAGATGCCGTGCGTGTTGAAGAACTGGTGAATTATTTCGATTACGATTACGCGCAGCCAAAAAACGAACACCCGTTCAACATTATCACCGAAATCGCGGAGGCTCCGTGGAACCGAAAACACAAGCTGGTACACATTGGGTTGCAGGGTAAACGCATCCCCACCGAAAGCCTTCCTCCTTCAAACCTGGTATTTCTTATCGATGTTTCCGGTTCGATGGATGAACCGAACAAACTTCCCCTGCTAAAGTCATCGTTCAAAATGCTTGTAAATGAACTGCGCGAGCAGGACCACGTGGCTATTGTGGTGTATGCCGGTGCGGCCGGCCTGGTGCTGGAACCTACATCAGGCGCAGAAAAGAAAAAGATCATTGACGCTCTTGATCGCCTGGAGGCGGGTGGATCAACTGCCGGTGGAGCTGGGATCAAACTCGCTTACGCTACAGCGCGTGAATACTTTAAAAAAGGCGGCAACAACCGGGTTATCCTTGCTACCGATGGCGACTTTAACGTGGGCGAGTCGAGTAACGCAGCAATGGAACGGTTAATTGAGGAAGAGAAGAAAAGTGGTGTCTACCTGACAGTGTTGGGCTTCGGCATGGGCAATTTCAAAGATTCCAAAATGGAAACACTCTCCAACAAAGGCAATGGAAACTACGCCTACATTGACACCATTACTGAAGCCAAAAAAGTGCTGGTGAATGAATTTGGCGGCACGCTGTTTACCATCGCCAAAGATGTAAAACTGCAGGTTGAGTTTAACCCGGCAAAAGTACAGGCCTACCGGTTGATTGGCTATGAAAACCGGATGCTGAAGAATGAGGATTTCAACAATGATAAAAAGGATGCTGGCGATTTAGGTTCGAATCATACGGTAACTGCACTTTACGAAGTCATTCCGGTTGGTGTGGAGAGTGAATTCTTTAAAATTGATGAACTGAAGTATCAAACCACTAAAATTGATCCTTCCGCACAAAAGTCAAAGGAACTGATGACCGTGAAGTTCCGGTACAAAAATCCGGATGAAGATGTAAGCAAACTGATTGTTCACCCGCTTATTGATTCCTCGGTAACACTTGAAAAGACCACAGACAATTTCAGGTGGTCGGCAGCAGTAGCAGGCTTCGGCATGCTGTTGCGCGATTCGGAATACATCAAAAACTTTACCTACGATGATGTGATTCAACTGGCACAAAATGCCCGGGGTGTTGACAAAGAAGGTTACAGGATAGAGTTCATCCGCATGGTAAAATCGCTAAACGGAGTAGTTGCAAAACGGTAAGCCAGTTGCCCTTTAATGATCAAGTCGCTGCCCGCGGGCAGCGACTTTTTATTTATAATTTGTCTAAAGAAGTTACTACTTTTGAAACCCATGGAAGAACCCCTCAGCCAGCAATACAGTGAAACGGAAAAGCACCGCATCTTCCACACCGAGTTTATGCCTCATATAAACTCTATGCATAACTTTGCTTACCGGCTTACGCTGGATGCCGATGATGCCAGTGATTTGGTTCAGGACACCTATTTAAAAGCCTACCGCTTCATTGATTCATTCCAGCAAGGAACTAATGCCAAAGCCTGGCTGTTTCGGATTTTAAAAAACAGTTTCATTAACGACTACCGCAAGAAGAGCAAAGAGCCTTCGAAGGTAGATTACCAGGAAGTTGAAACATACTATAACTCGGATGATGTAAACCGGCAGATTACACCGGATTTGCGTGTTGAGGCCCTGCAGGATATGATTGGCGATGAGATTTCGAACGCCCTCAATTCGCTGGATGTGGATTTCAGAACGGTGATTATCCTGTGCGATCTGGAGGGTTTCAAATATGATGAAATGGCCAAGATTCTCGATATTCCAATCGGAACGGTGCGCAGCCGCCTGCACCGGGCGCGCAACCTGTTGAAAGAAAAGCTGACCGATTACGCCAGAAAAATGGGTTACAAAAACACGTAAGCGTATGCCAAAACTTCCCGACTCCTCCAAAACGTTCAATTGCAGGGAAATGCTGCAGAAAATCCTCGATGGCGATGCCACACCGGAGCAACAACAACAGTTTAAAGTACACATGGAAGAGTGCATGCCCTGCTACAAGGGCTATGAATTGGAAATGGCCATTAAGGCACTGCTCCAGAAAAAATGCAACGGCCATGGCGCCCCGCCTGATCTGATTGAAAAAATCAAAAATAAAATCAGCCACATTACCCCGCATTAATGCCCGGCAAAGCGCTTATCTTCTCCGCACCCTCCGGCTCCGGAAAGACAACCATTGTACAGCACCTCCTGCAAAACAATCCCGATCTTGGATTTTCGATTTCGGCTTCTACCCGCGACAGGCGCGGGCGCTCTGAACAACACGGCAAAGACTACTACTTTCTGACACCCGAAGAATTCAAAACGAAAATTGACAACGATGAATTTATCGAGTGGGAAGAAGTTTACGAAGGCAACTATTACGGCACCCTGAAATCCGAAATCGAGCGCATCTGGAAAGAAGGTAAAAATGTGATTTTTGATGTGGACGTAAAAGGCGGCCTGAATCTGAAAAAATATTTCGGCAACAAAGCCCTGGCTGTTTTTGTAAAAGTCCCTTCACTGGATATCCTGGAAGAGCGACTGAAAGCGAGGGGTACCGAATCGCACGCCAGCCTGTCGCAACGCCTGTTTAAGGCAAAATTCGAAATGACGTTTCAGGATAAGTTTGATGTGGTGTTGGTTAATGAAGACCTGAACAAATCGCTGGCCGAAGCCCAGCGGCTTTATGAGGAATTCAAGAAGAAGTAACCCAATGAAAATCGGTCTTTTTTTTGGCTCCTTCAACCCTATTCACACCGGCCACATGATCATTGCCAACATCATGGCCGAAACCACCGATCTGAAAAAAGTATGGTTCATTGTTACGCCTCAAAATCCGCTAAAACCAAGCAAGGGTTTATTGCACGATTTTGATCGGTATGATATGGTGCGCGCTGCTGCTTATGATAACTACAAACTGGAAGTATCCGATGTGGAGTTTCATCTGCCCAAACCGAATTACACCATCCATACGCTGGTACACCTTTCAGAAAAACACCCTGATAAGCAGTTTAAAGTAATTATCGGTGAAGATAACCTGGAAACGTTTGCCCGTTGGAAGAATTACGAGAGAATACTTGAGGATTACGGGTTGTATGTTTATCCCAGGCCCAACGTAACAAATTCAGAACTAAAACGTCACCCAAATGTTAAACTGGTCGAAGCACCCATGGTCGACATTTCTGCCACTTTTATCCGCAACTGCATCCGGAAAGGCCAATCCATACGTTATCTTGTTCCTGATCCGGTGGAAGAAATAATTCGCGCCCGTAATTTTTACAGGTAAGCAACCCGGCCGGCAATTATACAATCTTCACGTCAGCATGCAAAAGGACAACTTACAAGCATGGAATATCCGGTTAAGCTGCCTGGGATTTTTGCTGGTACTTACTGTTCCGCTTTTTGCCGGAGGTATCCGCGGAACAATTAAAGCCGATGACGGAACCTTGCTTTCCTACGCTACTATTTATGTAAAACAATTAGGTACCGGCACGACCACCAACGTAAACGGCTATTACGAACTATCCATGCCGCCCGGCAGCTACAACATTGTGTACCAATACCTTGGTTATGAAACGCAGGAGCGCCAGGTAACCGTAGCTGAAAAATTCGAAGATATAAACATCGTAATGAAGCAACAGGTAATTGTGTTGCAGCAGGTTACTATCTCTTCGGGTAATGAAGATCCGGCCTATACCATCATGCGCAAAGCCATTGCCAAAGCGAAGTATCACACGCAACAAATTGATAGCTTTTCAGCACGTGTTTACATCAAGGGTGCAGGCAAGCTAAAAGACTACCCGTGGCTGGCAAAAAAGGCATTAGAAAAAGAAGGCATCAAAAAAGACCGGGTGTTTATCTCCGAATCCGTCAGCGAAATACAATACAGGCGTCCCGCAACATTCTCTGAAAAGGTAATCTCCATCCGCAGCGATGGCAAAGACAACAACACCTCGCCCAACGCGTTCATCTTCGGCAGCTTTTACCAGCCCGTCATTGCCGAAACCGTATCACCGCTATCGCCCGCTGCTTTTGGCTACTATAAATTTGAGTACCAGGGCACTTTCAAAGATCGCAACTATGACATCAGTCGAATAAAAGTAACCCCGCGAAGCCGTGGCGATAACGTAGTTGAAGGAACCATTTTTATTGTTGAGGATTGGTGGAGCATCCACAGCCTGGACATCACCACCACCAAACTCGGAGTAAAAATCGGAGTGAAACAAGTATATGCACCTATCGATGACAAAGCGTGGCTGCCGGTTTCACAGCAATTTGTTGTGGATGGCCGCTTCTTCGGGTTTGAGTTTGAATATAATTACCTGGCTACCGTAAGCGATTATAAAATTATGCTTAATCCTGAACTGGTTGTGGAAACCATGGAAGTAATTGATGATAAACTACATAAAGAACAGGCAAAAGAGATTGAAAAGAAATACGGACAGAAGAACCAGCAATTGCAGGAGCGGATGGCTTCCGGTAAGGAGATCACCAGAAAAGAACTGAAAACCATCCTGAAAGAATACGAGAAAGACGAACGCCAGGAACAAAAAGAACCCGAAGTACTTTATAATACTACGTTTAAAGTAGATAGTGGCGCTTATAAAAAAGATTCGGCCTACTGGTCACTCATCAGGCCGGTGCCGCTCACCCTCGAAGAAGTAAAGGGCTACAAAGTCACCGATAGTATTGCCATCGAAGAAAAAAAACGCGAAGAGGGCGATACGATTAAACGGGCACAAAAAAACAAGAAAGGCTTTCAGCCGTGGGACCTTATTGTTGGCGATTACTATAAAATCTCCAAACACTCAAACCTGCAAATTGAATTTCCGCAAGTATGGTTTAACACGGTAGAGGGTTTCAACCTGATTTACCGGCTGAACTATGGCATCATCGTTCAAGACACAAACCGTACGCGAATCAACATCAGGCCCACCCTCCGGTACGCCTTTGCCCGTGAACTAGCCAGCGGCACCCTGCGCCTGCAGGTACGCAACCGAAATCATCGGTTTGAATTGGAGGGTGGTCGGTACATCCGGCAATTCAATGCCGATGAGCCCATTCTGCCGGTAATTAATACCTTTACAACCCTGCTTGCCGGACAAAACTGGATGAAAATTTACGAACGCGACTTTGTGTCGATGTTCTATCGAAGGCGCTTTTCACCAAAATATTCAGCCGAAACAACCTGGTCGTGGGCTTTACGCAGAGAACTTTTTAATAACGACTACTTCCGGTGGATTAGCCAGGAGCGCAACGAAGGATTTACACCAAACGCCCCGGTTAACCTTGAGTTGCCCAACAGCAGTTTTGCTGAACATTATGCTTTTGTCGGATCCATTGGTTTCTCGGCAAGGCCCTGGCTTAAATATCGTATCCGTAACGGAAGGAAATCTGAAATTGAAAATTCCTCGCCCACCTTCAACCTGTATTATGAAAAAGGATTCACGGGTTTAAAAAGTCAACTGGATTTTAATCGGATAGAAATTGGAGGGCGCCATGAGTTTGGCATTGGCGTACGCGGCCGCATGCACCTGGCCCTGCGTGGCGGAGCTTTTATAAATACCGACAGCCTGGCGTTTATGGATTTCAAACACTTCTTAGGTAACCGCACGCCACTGGCCACTACCGATCCGATTGGCAGTTTTCGCCTGCTCGATTATTACTTACACAGTACGGCTGATAAATACCTTATCGCCAATATGCATTACCAGTTCAGGCGCTTTCTGGTTTCATCTATTTATGAAGTGCGCATGCTGGGCATCCGCGAAAATATTTTTGTGAATTACCTGGCTACGCCTACCTCCAAAAACTACACGGAGCTGGGCTACGGCATCAATGGCATCCTGCGCTTCTTCCGGATTGAAGCAACTGTGGCGTTCCAGGACGGAAAGTACCAATCGTATGGATTCCGGTTTGGCATTGCCACCAACCTGGCTGTCCGGTTCTCCGACAATTAACCAGCAGTTTTTGGCAGATGATCTGATCATGCTAACTTCAAGGCGTGGTCATTTCGCCAGAAGAATTTTTATCGCTACGCAAGTCAGTGCCTGTGGTTGATGTTCGCTCCGAAGGGGAATTCCAAAGCGGACACATACCCGGTGCCGCCAACATTCCACTGCTGAACAACACCGAGCGGGCGACTGTAGGCACGGATTACAAACAAAAAGGGCAGGCCGAAGCAATTAAAACAGGTTTTAGGCTTGTGGGCCCCCGATTGGTTGACATTATTAACGAAGCTCATAGAATTGCTTCACACAACGAGATGGTTGTTCATTGCTGGCGCGGAGGCATGCGTTCAACTTTTTTCAGCCGGTTTGTAGAAATGACCGGTATTAAAACCCACCAGTTGAAAGGCGGTTACAAAGCTTACCGAACCATTGTGCATGGTTCTTTTCAATTACCCCTTAAATTAATTGTAATTGGTGGTTGCACCGGTAGCGGTAAAACCGAAATCCTTCAGGCACTGGAAAAAGCCGGTGAGCAGGTGATTAACCTGGAGGGGCTCGCCCGTCACAAGGGTTCGGTGTTTGGCGGATTGCAGATGCCCCCGCAACCAACTACCGAACAGTTTGAAAACGATCTGTTTGAAGTAATCCATTCACTGGACACAACCAGACGAATCTGGATTGAGGATGAATCCATCGCCATTGGCAAGGTGTTTCTTCCGCTTGCCTTCTGGAAAGCCCTGAGCGCGGGCCCGGTGATAGAAATAGATGTTGATAAATCCGTTCGGGTGCACCGCCTGGTAACAGAATACGGTCAATCCGATCCGACTGATTTTCTAAATGCCATGACCGGCATTACCAAAAAATTGGGCGGCCAGCACTTTAAGGCGGCTAAAGAAAAACTGCTTGCAGGTGACTGGAGTACAGCTATTGATATTGTGCTGACCTATTACGATAAAGCCTACCGAAACGGATTGGAGCGAAAGCAACATCGGATTATCAGGCGATTATCCTGGGATGGAAAAAATGTAGAATTGATTTTGAAAGATTTAATAACAGTAAAGGCGCATAAAAATCAGTAAGCTTTAAGTACCTGGTGGTTTAAAGTATTATGAATGAAATAAAACTCACCCAATTCTCACACGGTGCCGGATGCGGTTGTAAGATCGCCCCGGCCGTACTGGAAAAAATTTTGCAATCAAGTGCGCCTTCTTCATCATTTGCTAATCTTATAGTTGGCAATGAAACCAAAGACGATGCGGCCGTATATGAACTTACCGATGGAACCTGCATCATCAGCACCACCGACTTTTTTATGCCGATTGTAGATGATTCCTTTACATTTGGTGCCATTGCCTCGGCCAATGCATTAAGCGATGTGTATGCTATGGGTGGAAAACCCTTGATGGCTCTGGCTATACTGGGCTGGCCGGTTGATAAACTTCCAATCGATGCTGCACAACAAGTACTACAAGGCAGCCGCACAATGTGTGAACAAGCCGGCATACCCCTGGCAGGTGGTCACAGCATCGACAGCCAGGAACCGATTTTTGGCTTGGCTGTAACCGGCACGGTGAAAAAGAAAAACCTGAAACGAAACAATACGGCCAAGCCAGATGACCTGCTTTATCTGACCAAGCCGTTAGGCACAGGAATCATAACCACTGCCCAAAAACGCGGGCTGGCCCTTGCCGAAGATGTGGAAGAAGCTGTGCGTGTAATGACGCAGTTGAACACGCTGGGCATAAAAATGGGCGAACTCCAAGCGGTTACGGCCATGACCGATGTTACTGGCTTCGGATTACTGGGCCACTTGCTTGAAGTGTGCGAAGGCAGCGCAGTATCGGCTGAGATTGATTACACCAAAATTCCGCTTATCAGAAATCTTTCGCACTACACTTCAAAAATGATCTACCCGGACAACACCATGCGCAACTGGCAAAGTTTGCAATTGAAGGTAAACGGCATCGGCAGTGAATCGTTACTGAGCCTGTGCGACCCGCAAACAAGCGGAGGACTGTTGATTTGTGTGCGGCCTGACCATAAAAATACCTTTGAACAAACATTTTTCGGTGTAGAAGGGCTGCATCCGATTGGAAAATTAACTGAACAACAACCTGCTACTATCACTATACACCATGGATGAAATAACCGAACTACTATGGCGTGCTTCTGAACAAAAACTGGCCTGCCGCATACAAATGCTGCATGAGCCCTTACCGCGGATTATTCATCCTTACGGTATTTGCCGAACCACCCGTAACCAGGTGGTAGTGGTGTGTTGGCAGGAGCGCGGCTTCACCAAAGCCGGTGCCACAGCCGGTTACCGCAACCTGCAACTTGACGAAATCGGAGAGGCCGAAGTAACGGACCAACACTTTTTTAAACGAGATGATTTTAATCCGCACGATGGCCAGTATAAAGAGTGGGTTTATCACATTTAATTCTGCCGGTTTACCAGTAACGTATACGAGGCAAGGTTGCCGTTCTTATCGTATGACTCGGATTTGACCATACCCGCTTTTTCGGCAAACCATTCAACTGAAGAAAAATTCAGGTTCATAGCAACACCCATTTGCATTTGGGTGCTCGATTTGCTCGAGATCTTCCAGCATTCAAACGTTCCGGCTGGCGTGGTAATCGTCTCTTTCCCTTCCACTTTCCGCTCGGTAATAGTTACGGTAATTTTCATCGGTATCGGGCTACCCACGGCTGTCATGGTCACCGAACCGTTTTTCAAAGCCTGCCCGGCCGAAAGTTTTGAAGGCAATTCCAGGTTTTCGGTTTCAAATTTCAGTTCATACGAATCGAACGCTTTTTGCTGTTCCTGCGGAATAAACCTGCGCATATCCATAATAAAAACACCGCCCTCGCAGGTAACATCCAAATCAGCCTCGGTAAGTTTTTTACCTTTCTCATTGTACACCACCGTGTGCAAGGTGGCCTTATAGCCATTAGCCACAGCCTGGTAAGCCGTTACTTTCTGTTCGTTCTTGCCTACCGACTTTCCTTTACCGTTATAATTCTCATACGTCCATGTTGTTCCATCGGCCAGCACATAAAAATCATTACACTGTGCAAATGTGTAAACTGTAAAAAGAAGCAATGCCAAACTAAAGACGATGCGTTTCATAGTATATTAAAATGGTATATTCCCGAATGTAGATAAAAGTTTAAAACCGGTCAAATTACCTTATCATGTACGGGTGGTTCCGGGTATTTCCATAATCAAATCTGATCCATACGCCATAGCCGGAGTTTGAAAGCCGTGCTTTAAATTTTTATTGACAATTTTTTCTGCAATCAGCACACTGGTTTTGGCGGTAAGCGCGTAGCCGTTTAGCGTTTGCAGCCGGGCATGCATTTCATTCCCGGCTTCGTCCTTCACGCGGCCCCACAAATAGCTTCGGGCGGCAGCCAGTTTTTCAGCCGAAGGCCCGGGCTGCCGGTTGTCAATCTGTCGTTGCAGAAAATTTTTTACCCATTGTTGCCGAAGCAGCGGATTAATAAAGTTACTCACCTTCAGCAAACGTATTGCGCGGTTGTTCACACCGGCATAAACTTCAATGTTGGGTATGCCGGTGCTACGCCAGGCGGTGGCGATATCGCCCCAAGGGATGCACACCGTCTTGCTATTAAACGGTCCGAAATCAACATCCAACACTTTTTCAGCGGTTTTAATGGTTACATAGCTACCTTCTTTACGGATGGTGCTTCCGTAACCAAGCCCTTGAACCATGGTTTTAGCCGTGCCCCTTGAAAATCCGCCTGACGATGCAAAAGCCATTTGCAAACTGGTGGCCGTAGGAAGTTTCTCTTTAAGGTGAAGTGCCAGACAATCCGATGGCACCACGTCAAAACCGGTGCCGGGCATGAGCATAATACCCTTTTTCTTTGCGGCTTCATCGTAACTAAAAATCCTATCAAACACCTGGTATTCACCGGTAATGTCAGTGTAATGAGTGCCGGTATTCAAACAGGCTTCCACCATTTGCCGGGCAGTAAACTGAAACGGGCCCGCGCAATGAATAACCATGGCTCCTTTTTCAAGCAGGGCATGCAATGCCTTCGTATCAGCTAACGCAACCGACTCAACCGGATAACCCGTTTCAGCACCTTGTTCAGCCAACTGCCGGCTGTCGCGACCCGATAAAATCACTGTAAGTCCGCGCCTGCGGCATTCCTCAACAATCAAACGACCGGTATAGCCGTACGAACCGTAAATAATAATTGTATCAATTGCCATCGTTAGCCAGTCTATACCGGTTTAGTTTCGGTAATAGATTTTTGTACTGTTCTGAACTGCCCAATACATAAAATGCTTTTGCTGACGTGCCTGTGATAAACCCGATAAACCCCCCGGCAAACGCGCCCAGCAATCCGCCTCCGGCTGCGTGCCCCAGTTGATTGATGTTGGTGCCGCTGCCTGTGTTAAACTCATCCCAACCAATACCAAAGCCGATGATAAAGCCAATGCCTGCACCGATAAAGGTATTGCGCTTAACGCTGTTTACTTTCCGGATTTCCAACCGGTATATTTCTTCCGGAACAACTTGTTTTGTTTCGGCCAGGTTAGAAAGACCGGCTATCGTTATTCCGGTTTCACCGGCTTCGATTAGCATACCGGTATATTGCTCTCCGTTTTTCAGGTATAGTTTTATCAGCGATGCGCCCCTGGGGTAATTGATTTTTTGTTGCGCTCCGGCAACAGTAAAAATGAAAATAAGTGAAACTAAAGAGCCTGCCTGCCTCATGGCTGAGAGCTTCGTTCCACACGGGTAACAAACACCCGGGTATCGCCACGCCAGGGAAACTTCATGTAGCGCTTTACAAAATGAAGGTTTACGCGCTCGCCTGTTAACGCCACGGCCTGCAGTTCATTCAGCACCTCGGTTTCACTTGATTCAACTGAAAAATCATAGGTTTCGGCAAGCGGGCTGGCTCCCTTTAAAGTACCAAAAGCTTCACGGCTAAGCTGCCCTTCGTAGGTTTTAAAGATCACTCCCTTTTCGGCAATACGCAAAACTTTGCCGGCCATCACTCCACGTTCAAAAACACCAAAATACAGAAACAACATTACTGCCAAGCCAAGGCCCAGTAAAACCAGGAGTAAGCGTTTAACGAATTTTACCGTTGCTGTTTTTGCACGACTTACAAAGCCCTGATTTTCCATGGTTAAACCGTTAGAATTTCACTTTCCTTTTTCTTCATCAGGGCGTCAATCTTGGCTATAAACTCATCGGTAAACTTCTGTACAGTGGCTTCGGCATCTTTAATATCATCTTCACTGGTGCCCTTTATCTTCTTCAGGTGCTCGTTGGTCTCTTTGCGGATGTTGCGTATGCTAACGCGGCCCTGCTCACACTCGTGCCCAACCTGTTTTACCAGTTGTTTACGTCTTTCTTCGGTTAGCATCGGTATATTAACAATTACCTGCTGGCCATCATTTTGCGGGTTAAGGCCCAGGTTGGCATCGCGGATGGCCTTTTCAATTTCGGGAATGAGGTTCTTCTCCCAGGGTTTGATGAAGATGGTCCGTGCATCGGGGGTGGTCATTGATGACACCTGGTTTAGCGGTGTCATGGTGCCGTAATAAGAAACCTGCACCCCATCGAGCATAGCCGGGTTGGCTTTGCCCGCACGGATTTTCGTTAACTCATGCCCCACATGGTTAAGCGTCTTCATCATGTGTTCTTTGGCATCTTCAAGGTACATTTCAATTTCGTCCATAATACAACGGTTTTCTATCGAAACAACACTACATGCAAGTTACTTCGCATCGTGAAAAGGAACTAACTGATAAGCGTGCCGGCCTCTTCGCCCATTGCTACTTTCATCAGGTTTCCCTTCTTATTCATATCGAAAACAATTATCGGCAATTTGTTTTCCATACATAGCGTAAAGGCGGTCATGTCCATAATGTTTAGGTTTTTCTCATAAGCTTCCTGGAACGACAGCTTGCTGTAGCGGACGGCATCGTTAAACTTTTCGGGATCTTTATTGTACACACCATCCACGCGTGTTCCCTTCAACACTACGTTGGCCTGTATTTCAATGGCGCGCAGGCTGGCGGTGGAGTCGGTGGTGAAATACGGGTTGCCGATGCCTGCCCCGAAAATAACAATCCGACCCTTTTCGAGGTGGCGGATGGCCCTGCGCCTGATAAACGGTTCGCACACCTGCTCCATTTTAATGCCCGACATCAGCCGGGTGTATAGCCCGTGCCGTTCAAGCGCACTCTGCAAGGCCATGGCATTGATAACAGTTGCCAACATACCCATGTAATCGCCCTGCACGCGGTCAATACCCAATACATCGGCCTCGCCTCCGCGAAAAATATTTCCACCTCCTATTACAATGGCCAGTTCAACGCCTTTCTCCTTAACACGCTTAACTTCTTCAGAATATTGCTCAAGCATGGCCGGGTCGATGTGGGTTTCTTTGTTGGAGCCCTGCAGGGCCTCTCCGCTAAGTTTGAGCAGGATGCGCTTGTACTTCATAACTGATGACTAAAATCCCGGCAATATATTCAGAAATGCGGCATGCATCAAAAGCGTTTCAGCTGCCGAATTCAATCAACACCTGTCCTTTCTCAACGCTGTCGCCTTTTTTTACTTTAACGGTTTTAACGGTGGCCGGGCCGGATGCCTTCAGTACATTTTCCATCTTCATGGCTTCCAGAATAAGCAGCGGATCGCCTGCATTGACGGCATCACCTGTGGCTACCTTCAAGTCAACAATCAGCCCGGGCATTGGCGCCTTAATTAGCTGCAGAGCACCGGTCGATGCACTGTTCATCCCCAGTTTTTCCAGCAGCAAATCAAAGCGATCCTTAACCTTCACCTCGTAGTTGGTGCCGTTGATCTTAATGGTAAAAACCTTTGCTGTGGGATCAGCCTTGACCACTTCGGCCCGGTAACTTTGTTTATTATAAATGATGTGGAAGTAACCGTCACCGATTTCCACCACATCCCAATCCAATCTTTCCCCATCGACCAGTAGGCCGTCAGGCGAAGAGGCCAGCGAAAACGTGCGTTTATTAACCTGAGCTGTAAGCATGGTCAAAAATAGAACATACCTTGCAGAAATCAGCATACAGATGATTACCTTTGCCTCCAAGGGGTGCCTTAAAACAACGGGCTGAGATTATACCCATAGAACCTGATGCCGGTAATGCGGCCGAAGGGAGGCAATGTCCTGATGGCAGGACGGTTTAATGTAAGCGGCACATTCCCCTGTGTGCTGCAGGCTTAAACCAGATAAACATGATTAAAAAAATTGCAGTTGTTTGCATGCTGCTGGCAAGCAGCGGTGCATACACCCAACATCGTATTCACGGCAAAGTTGAAGATGCCAAAACTAAAACCGCCCTGGCGGGTGCTACCGTTACACGACTGAATGATCGGGTAACGACCGTAACTGATCGAGACGGTTATTTCAGCATCGCACCGTTAACGGAAGGGGTTACTGGGCTTGAGGTTCGGTTTGTTGGTTATGAAACGCAACAGCTAACTGTAAAACCCGGTGAAGATGAACTGCTGATCGGGTTAGTTGAAGCGGCCCGACTAACGGATGAGGTGATTATCGTGGCCACCCGTGCGGGCGAAAAAACACCAACCACCTTTACTACCGTTTCAAAAGAAGAATTGCAGCGACAAAATTTCGGACAGGATTTACCCCTGTTACTCAACTGGACACCTTCGCTGGTTACCACATCCGATGCCGGCAACGGCTTTGGCTATACCGGCATGCGCATCCGCGGAAGCGATGCCACCCGCATTAACGTAACCATCAACGGCATCCCGTACAACGACAGCGAATCGCAGGGTACGTTTTGGGTTGACATCCCTGATATTGCCTCATCCACCCAGAGCATCCAAATCCAGCGGGGTGTCGGCACTTCTACCAATGGCGGGGGCGCTTTTGGTGCCACCGTAAATTTACAAACCAACACATTGATAGCTGAACCGTATGCCGAGGCAATTGTTTCGGCAGGATCGTTTAACACCCAGCGCTACACAGTTCAATCCGGAACGGGGTTGCTCAACGGTAAATGGGCCTTAGATGCACGCCTTTCCAGAATTACTTCTGACGGCTACGTGGAGCGCGCCTCATCTGATTTGGGTTCGTATTTTCTGAGTGCGGGCTATCATGGTAAAAACACGTTGGTTAAAGCCCTTGTTTTTGGCGGCCACGAAGTCACGTATCAGTCGTGGTACGGCCTGGATGAAACCACCATGAGATTAAACAGGCGGTTTAACTATGCCGGTGCGATTTATGACGAAAACTATAATGTGCTGCGGTATTATGAAAACCAGGTTGACGATTACACACAACATCATTACCAATTGCATGTTTCTCAAAGGCTTAATCCGAACTGGAATGCCACTATAGCCCTTCACTATACACGTGGATTTGGGTTTTATGAAGAATACCACCAGGGCGATTCATTAAAATACCTCGGCTTGCCCGATTACACCGTTGGCGATACTACTATTTCAGCCATGGATGTGGTGGTGCAGCGGTGGCTCGATAACCATTTTTACGGCACCACCTTCTCATTGAATTACGAAAAGAACCGCACCAACCTGATTATCGGAGGCGCACTGAATCAATACGGCAATGCGCGCCACTTCGGCAAGCTGATTTGGGCCCAGTTCGCTGATGCAGTTCCTTCAACCAACTATACCTATTACAACGGCTCATCCGTAAAGAATGATTTAAACGGGTACATTAAATTCCATTACGATATAACAAACCGGTTGAATGGATTTATCGACTTGCAGTACAGGCATGTTTTCTATAAAACAGCAGGCCTGCGCGATGATCAAAGCAGGTATGAGGTAACTGAAACCTTCAATTTCTTAAATCCGAAAGCCGGTATCAGCTACACGCTGGCAGATCAAAGTATGCTCTATGCTTCCTATGCCATTGCCCACCGCGAACCGAACCGTACGGATTACCTCGACAGTGACACCAAGCCTAAACCCGAACGCCTGGGCAACCTGGAGGCCGGCTGGCGAAAACAAACGCCTGCCCAAACCATTGAAATAAACTACTACCTGATGAGCTACAAAGATCAACTGGTACTTACCGGTGAACTGGACAACGCAGGTTATCCCATCCGTGCAAACGTGGGCAGCAGTTACCGCACCGGTATGGAAGTATCATCCGGCTTACGGTTAAACCGATCACTCACCTGGAATATCAATGCCACGCTTAGTAAAAATATTAACCGCAACTATACGTTTACCGACAGTAACAACGATTTGGTAACACGCAACACCCCGATCATTCTTTCACCCAATTTCGTTACCGGCAGTCAACTTACCTGGCAACTCAACAGGCTGGTTACGGCCTCGTTGTTAAGCAAGTATGTTGGCGGCCAATTTCTTGACAATACCGGAGATGAATCGCTTAACCTGGATGCTTATTTTGTAAATGATTTGCGTTTAAGTTATCGGGTTCCGCTTAAAGCATTTCGCACCATAGAAGTAAGCTTGCTGGTTAATAACATATTTAATGCAGACTATGCAGCCAATGGTTACGTCTATAACGGAACCGCATATTATTACCCACAAGCAGGCCGGCATTATTTGGCCATGCTGCAGCTGAAATTTTAACAATTCTTTTAACCCGTAATCTTAAAGTGTATAAGGAAATGGCCGGGGGTGTGCTTACTTTTGCCCTCTCCGGCCATGACCTCCTTTAAAGCCCTTGCTGAATCATTACTGCGCCTGACACGGGCCTGGAACCTGATTATCCTGGCTCTTGCTCAGTATTTTACAGCCTATTTTCTGATTGGGAGCCACACCCTGCCGGACTGGCGGCTGTTTGTGCTGGTCGCCTCAACCGCCCTGATTGCCGCAGCAGGGTATGTAATCAACGATTATTACGATATGAAAATAGACATCATCAACCGGCCCGGCCGGGTGGTGGTGGGCAAGTTTATTCACCGAAGGTTTGCCATCATGCTGCATGCACTATTATCGTTCATGGGTATTGCACTGGGGCTTCTGTTATCATGGTGGATTGTTGCCATCAATGTTTTTTCAGTGGCCATGTTATGGTTCTATTCAAACCTGCTGAAACGATTACCGTTTGTAGGCAACCTGGCCGTTTCTATTTTAACCGGGCTTTCCATCGCGGTGATTAACCTGCTGTATCATACACCCAACCTGCTGGTAATCATCTATGCGGTCTTTGCATTTTTTATGACACTGATTCGTGAAGTCATCAAAGACATGGAAGACTTAAAAGGCGATAACACGTACGGATGCAAAACACTTCCGATTGTTTGGGGAGTGCGCAAGACTAAACTATTTCTTTACGCACTTATCGCCCTGTTTACATTAAGTGTATTGTTTATCAACTACGTCTATGTGAAATTGCAGATGATTTATTTTATCATGTTCCTGTTCGTGCCGTTGGCCTGGCTGGTGTCGCGCCTGGCACGGGCCGATACCATGCGCGATTTCGGCTGGCTGAGCAGTTTTTGCAAGGTGATTCTGCTGCTCGGCATTTTAAGCATGGCCCTTGTTTAGTTTTTTATTTATGCAAAAACAACAGCCCGATTCCGACAACTCCGTACACGAAAAACGGTTGGCCATCTTTGCTTCCGGCAGCGGCACAAATGCCGAGGCCATTATGACCTATTTTGCAAACCATCCCTCGGTTTCGGTAGCAGCACTACTGAGTAATAACCCGAATGCCTACGCGTTACAGCGCGCACAAAAATTTAACGTGCCGACTTTCGTATTTAATCGTCATCAGTTTAAGGAGTCGCACGAAGTGTTATCCTGGCTCATTGAAAAGAAAATCACCCACCTGGTGCTGGCCGGTTTTATGTGGCTGGTGCCCGATTACCTGGTAAACGCCTATGCCGGAAGGATCATTAACATCCACCCGGCCCTGCTGCCCCGGTATGGTGGCAAGGGTATGTACGGCATGCACGTGCACGAAGCCGTAAAGGCTGCCGGTGAAAAGGAAACCGGTATTACCATCCACCTGGTTAATGAGCGATACGATGAGGGGAAAATTTTGCTGCAGGCACGGGTAAAACTAACAGGTACTGAAACAGCTGATGAGATTGCCGCTAAAGTACACGAACTGGAATACCGGCATTATCCGGATGTAATAGAAAAATGGGTCAGAAATTCCTGATCAGCCAAAGCGTTTTTCGATGATCTCGATAAACTCAAGGTACTCATCACTCTCCCTGTCCCATACGTCCTCGAACTGGCTGAGGTATTTAAGCGCCCCGGCTATGGAATCCTGCCGGTCAATGTCATCAACGGTTTTACTGAACAGCTCAAAGTCGCCATTAAACAGCACTTTCGTAAACATGAACTTCTGATTGATTGTCAGCCGGTCTTTGATCTTGTCAATCTTTTGAAAATTGTCAGCCAGGGTAGCCTTTTGCTTTTTTTCTTCCTGCGGCCTGGCGACAGGAGGCACAGGCTTAGTTACCGGTTTCGGTGCAGGCTCAGTTTTTTTTACATAAAAACCCTCCGGACTTAATTTTTCAATTTTGTTGAACTGATCGAGGAAAGGCTCCACATCTTCGGGTGTAAAGTTTACCGCCTCCAGAATTTGATCCAACATGGCAAATGCTTCGTTGCCCGAAATAACTGTTATGCTGCCGTCCTCCAGTTGTTGCAGCAGTTTTTCTAGTGGGGCTTTATTGATTTTGAGGTATTTTATCTCTTCCCGGAATGCTGCCACCTCAAGTTTATTGTTCGTTCCCGAAATCAACACCGAGAAATAATCATAGGGATTAAAAATCACCAGCAGGGTAGCACTTACCGCTTTCTTCAACAAGGGGGCAAAGTGGGCGCGATCAATGGAAATATGTTGCGATAAAACGCCCATGTATTTTTCCAGGGCTTCTTTAGTCTCCTGGTGCTCATAATCAAAATAAGGGCTTTTAAGTTTTTTTGTTTCATCACGCCAAAGGCGGAATAACTCGCGTATAACAAACAGGTTTACCTGCTGCACCTCGCACAGCGAAAGGATTTCCTTACCGGTAATACGCTCCTTTTTATCAAAAAATTTTGCCAATACCTTCTCTGCAAACGCATCGCTGTACAGGGCTATGGCTTCCAGACTGATTTTTTCATCCATAAGGTATTAACCGTTAGTTGGGTTTAACGTCAAAAATAGCAAGGCAGGTACATCACTGCCATGCAATATGGCAAGATTTTGATGGAACTTTGCCCGAGTCGGTCAGAAGTTAGCTCACCCCGATAAACTAAAGGCCGTACTCACTAAATTGCACCATGTTCATCGAGCCGCAACTACGTAAAAATAATCCCCCGGGGCGGGCCGGCTGGATTGAAGTGATCTGCGGCTGTATGTTTTCGGGTAAAACGGAAGAACTCATCAGAAGACTTAACCGGGCCTTAATTGCCCGGCAAAATGTTGAGATATTTAAACCAGTTACCGATAAGCGTTATCACGAACAAAACATTGTATCGCATAACGAGCGGGTCATCCGATCAACTCCGGTAAACTTTGCTTCCGACATTCTGCTGCTGGCCGGTGATTGCGATGTAGTGGGTATTGATGAGGCCCAGTTTTTTGATGAGGCCATCGTTGAGGTTTGCAATACCCTGGCCAACAGCGGCAAGCGGGTAATCGTGGCTGGGCTGGACATGGATTTTGAGGGCAACCCCTTCGGCCCCATGCCGAACCTGCTCGCGGTGGCCGAGTTTGTAACGAAAGTCCATGCCATTTGCGCACAAACCGGTGAACTTGCTTCGTTCTCGTTCAGGCTCACCGAGGACAACCAGCAGGTTCTGCTCGGTGAAAAGGCACAATACGAAGCCCGCAGCCGCAGCAGTTTTAATGAGGGGATGAGAAAAAGGAAAAATGAATCACCAAAAAAACAGAAGTAGCAGAACATGGTTTATTGGAGGAATTATCCTCCTGACAGCAAAAATTTACGCCCAGGAGATACCCTTGGGCAGCTGGCGGGCGCACATTTCTTATAATTCAATTCATTCCATCACGCAAAGTCCATCAAAAATTTATGCAGCAGCCTCCAATGGGATTAGCGTTGTTGATCGGGCTGATGGATCGCTCTCCTCATTTAACAAACTGAATGGGCTTAGCGGAACCGGCATTACTGCGCTCGCCTTTGACGACAACCATAATCAATTATTGATAGGCTATGCTGACGGCAACCTGGACATTGTACGTCAAAACGAAATTATCAATTTCAATGCGCTGAAAAATTCCCCCACTATTGTCGGAACAAAGCAAATAAATCACATGAGCATTCAACAGCCCTATGCGTACCTGGCGGCCGACTTTGGTGTGGTAGTGTTTGATCTTATTCGTTTGGAAATCAAGGAAACCTGGCGCGACCTCGGGGTAAGTGGCACGCAACTAAAAATTTATAGCAGCACCTTTAAAACCGACAGCATTTTTCTGGCTACAGAAAACGGAGTAATAGCCGGTAATCTGGCTGACAACCTGATGGATTTTAACAATTGGAGACGCTTTGATCAGGGCAGTTTTAATAACCCGGTCCAATCAATCGCCTATTTCAATAATAAAGTTTATGCAGCTATTAATGGCGATGGCCTGTATAATTACGTTAACGGAATCTGGACGAAAGAAACTTTTCTTCAAAATGAAGAATTCACGAGCCTTTCCTCATTCACTGACTTGTTGATCACAACCTCCACGCAGGTTTGGAAACTCAACAGTGCCGGTGTCCTTACGGAGCTAACCAATAGTCTTACTCAAAAACCACGATGCGCTGTGGAAGATAGTAACGGAAAACTGTGGATTGGTGACGGCCGGAATGGTCTTGTATCGAACACCAGCGGAACCTTTCAGACTTCCAATCCAAATGGCCCCACTTTTTCCGGCAGCTTCAGGCTCAAGTTCTTTTCGGGTACGGTGTACGCAACGGCCGGAGGCTTTAAGCCTGATTTTACACCAGCCGGAAAAACTGAATACGTAAACTACTTTAGTTTGGGCAGTTGGAGTACGCTGCCCGAATATCTTCAACAGGATGTTACTGGAATTGATTTTTCCGGAGAGAAAACATTTGTGGCGTCTTACACCCTAGGCCTACAGGTACACGATAATACCATTACTTTATTTAACAGCGGCAACAGTCCGTTAACCGGCAGCCGGGTTTCGGCCATTGCTTCATCGGCCGAAGGGTTATGGGTTGCAAACTATAATGCATCGCAGCCGCTTCACCTGCTTAAGCCTGATAATACCTGGCAGTCGTTTTCATTTCCGGTAACAGCAGCGCAATACCCGGTAAATTTGTTGATTGATAACCTGGGGCAGGTATGGATGATGCTCAATCCATCAACCGGTGGCATTTTGGTTTTCAATAAGTCAACCAATCAGCATGTTTATTTAACCGAAGTTCAGGGCGCAGGCGCTTTGCCCAGTCGCAAAGTGTATTCGCTGGCAAGCGATAGGAATGGTGCCGTTTGGGTAGGTACCGATGCCGGTGTGGCCTATTTTCCTGATCCTTCGCGCGTGTTTAGCGGAAACATCAATTCAATAAAACCGGTAGTGAACGGCCGGGTGCTGCTTCGCGATGAAAAAACAACCGCCATTGCAGTGGATGGAGCAAACCGAAAGTGGCTGGGTACCGAACGCGGGGTTTGGTTGTTCGATCAGTTTGGCGAAACACAGATTCTGCAATTCAATGAGTTAAACAGCCCGCTGCTGTCTGATAAAGTCAATGCCATTGAAATAAATCCGTTAACCGGTGAAGTATTTTTTGGAATTGATGCAGGCATTGTCTCCTATCGTTCGGATGCCACTGCAGGTACGCCATCGTTTTCGAAGATCAAAATATTTCCAAATCCTGTAACAGCCACCTTTACCGGCACGGTAGGAATAACCGGCCTCGCTACCGATGCTACCGTAAAGATTACCGATGTCTCCGGCCGGTTGGTATGGCAAACGCAGGCCAACGGAAGCACCGCTACGTGGGATGTGCGGGATGTGTCGGGCCGCAGGGCAGCAACGGGTATTTACCTGGTTATCGCCATTTCGCAGGACGGCAACGAAAGCATGGTTGGAAAAATAGCCGTGATTAACTGAATTGCTGTGCTGCAGAAAACACGAGGCATCGTATTTCGGTTTACCCGGTTTAGGGAAACCTCCATCATTGTTACCATTTTTACCGAGCACTTCGGATTACAATCCTACATCGTTAACGGAGTGCGCAGCGCTTCGGTAAGAGGTAAGATGGCCCTGTATCAACCGCTCACCCTGCTCGACCTTGTAGCGTATCATAAAGAACACGCCAATATCATGCGCCTGAAGGAAGTAAAATGCTTTTATCAGTATCAATCTATTCCAACAGATATTAGAAAATCGGGTATTGCTATGTTTTTAATCGAGTTGGTAAACAAAACGGTTAAGGATGAAAGCCATGCCCATGAATTGTTTGATTTTTTATCCACCTCCTTTATTACACTCGATGAAATGAAATCGGGGTATGAAAATTTTCACCTTGTTTTTATGGTGCGACTTAGCCGCCTGCTTGGGTTTGGTGTATTTTCAGCAACCGACATTACAAGTGGGGGGATTGCCGATGAAACCCTCCTCTCCTTAATCGGTAAACTGGTAAACTGCTATTACCATGACCATTTGGAATTGAACATTATGCAGCGCAGGGATATTTTAAACTGGCTTCTGCAATTTTACAAAACCCATATTGATTCACTGGGCGAGTTTAAATCGGTGCAGGTGTTGAGGGAAGTACTGGGTTAAGCCACACGCTTCTGCGATTCGTTTACGAAATCCATGCTGGATAGCCTGGCACTCAGCACCACATCTTCAAAGTCAATCTTTGTCTGCTTTAGTGAATACAGCAGAAACCTTACCTCTTTCATATCCATCCGGTCGTCAGCTTGGGCAAGACGGTACAGGTGCACAAAAGCACTCAGCTTTTCTTCCTCATTGCATTGATTAAGTCGCTCAACGCCCGTTCTGTAACTTTGCAGCTCGGATAGCCGTGAGGCAACATTCAAAAAGTAGGTGTATAGCGTGTGTGGAATTTCCTCTTCATTTCGTATGCGTTCCAACATTGCTTTTTCCTGTTCATCAATCCTGCCATCCGAACTCATCAGCAAATGGGCAAAATGGAGCAGTCCTAACTGAAAATTAAGTGAGCGATTCATGGGGTTTTTACCCCTTAGTGAAAAAAGTGCTAAGAAGTAACCTGCTGTCGGCTATTAAATTACCTGAGTTTCTGAAGGGCCTCCTTCATGCGTTTTAAGGCCTCCCGTAACTCTTTTTCCGAAGCCGCATACGACAGCCTTATACAACGGTCATCGCCAAATGCACCGCCTGGTACCAACGAAACGTGCGCCTTGTCCAGCAAATACATACACAGGTCAAAGTCGTTCGCTATGGTCACCGTGCCATCCGACTTGCCAAAATAAGATGACACATCTGGAAAGAAATAAAAAGCTCCCTGAGGAAAATTAGATTTTACACCGGGTATTTCCTTTAACAGGTTGTACACGATCTCTCTGCGGTTTCGGTACTCCTCAACCATTTTGCGAGTTGGTGCTTGATCGCCTGTAACGGCCGCCAGTGCTGCACGCTGAGCAATGGAGCAATTGGCAGACGTAAGCTGGCCTTGAATTTTATTACACCCATCGGCAATCCATTTTGGTGCCCCGATATACCCCACACGCCAGCCCGTCATGGCGAAACCTTTGGCAAACCCATTTACCGTTATGGTGCGCTCAAACATTCCCGGCAGCGAAGCAATGCTTAACGAATCACCGGTGAAATTAATGTGCTCATAAATTTCATCGGCAATAACCAGCAGGTTTTCATGCTTCAGCACCACGGAGGCGATGGCCTCAATCTCCTTACGGGAAAAAACGGAGCCTGTTGGGTTGCAGGGTGAGGAAAAAATAAGTGCCCTTGTTTTCTTTGTTATCGCCTGTTCAACCTGAGCGGCTGTTACCTTAAAATCATTTTCAATACTTCCTTTAACAATAACCGGTGTGGCTTCCGAAATCCGGATGAGTGCATCGTAACTTACCCAATACGGTGAAAACACAATTACCTCATCGCCTGGGTTGAGCAACGCCAGCATAGCATTGGCTATGGATTGCTTTGCGCCATTCGATACAATAATGTTTTCGGCTTTATATGGGACGTTGTTTTCTTTCTGGTACTTGGCCGCCAGCGCTTCGCGAAAATCCTGATAACCCGCTACAGGGGGGTAAGCAAAATACTTTCCTTCATCAATAGCTTTTTTTGCCGCTTCGCAAATGTGTTGCGGTGTTTTAAAATCGGGCTCACCCAAACTCAGGTTGATAACATCCAGGCCGCGGTTTTTGTATTCGCGTGCCTTGGCCGCCATGGCCAGCGTAGCCGATTCTTCTATGGCATTGATGCGGTTGGAAAGGGTGTTCATGATGGAAGAGTTGTGGAAGCAAAGAAAGAGATTAAATCGGGAAGTTGAAACCCAAAAAATCCGGGAACTTAGTTGAACAAGGTTCTTGCCGTTATGCTGCGGCCAAGCGTAATCTCATCAGCATATTCTAACTCACCACCTACCGGCACCCCACGGGCGATAACGCTTACCTTAACCGGGAGATCCTTTACGCGCTTGTGAATATAAAATGCCGTGGTGTCTCCCTCAAGTGTGGGGCTAAGCGCCAAAATGAGTTCTTTAATTTCGGATTGTCCGTGATTGAGCCGATTAACCAGCGACTCAATTTTCAGTTCGCCCGGTCCGATGCCGTTAATAGGCGATATCACTCCGCCCAGCACATGGTAGAGCCCGTTAAACTGAGCTGTGTTTTCAATGGCCAGCACATCGTTGGCATTTTCAACCACGCACAGCACCGAACGATCACGTTTTACGCCCGAACAGATGGAGCACACCTCAGCATCGGAAATGTTATGACAGTGAACACAAAACCGAATACCGGAACGAAGTTTATTTAATGCCTCGGTTAACGAGAAGGTACTCTCCTCCTTTTCCTTCACCAGGTGCAGCACCAGGCGCAGAGCGGTTTTTTTTCCGATTCCCGGGAGCCGGGAAATCTGATTTACAGCTTCTTCAATAAGCTTTGAAGAGTATTCCACAAGCGTTAAATTATCCGGGCGTCAATTCCTGCTTCACAAATCGCATCACGCATCGGCTTGAGTTCAGTAAGCGTTCCGTGCTTTACCGTACACTTTCCTTTATGGTGGATGATCCAAGTACACTGTTCGGCCTGTTCAACCGTATGACGACAGACCCGAATGAGGGTATCAATTACATGGTCAAACGTGTTGAAGTCATCGTTAAACACCACCAGGTCGAGCAATTCGGTAGTTTCAACAACTTCAAGCACATCAACCAATTCCTGTTCCCGTGTTACAGTGCCTACGCGTATCATATCCCCGCAAAATTAAAATAGTTAAGGCAATTCCCTATATGGGTTTTTACACGAAAATTTGAAATTCCACCGAATTCATCATTCCTTGCATCATGTCACCGGCCTTTATTATCTCCATCATCAGCATTTACTTTCTGGTCCTTATCGTTATTTCTTATTTCACTTCCCGTGGCGCTACTACCGACACTTTTTTTACGGCCAACCGGCAATCGCCCTGGTACCTGGTGGCCTTTGGCATGATTGGGGCTTCGCTTTCGGGGGTAACGTTTATTTCCGTTCCGGGGAATGTCGGCAAAATCGGGTTCGGCTATTTCCAGGTGGTGCTGGGGTATGTGCTCGGCTATTGGGCGATCATTGGGGTGCTGATGCCGCTGTATTACAAACTTAATGTCGTTTCAATTTACACTTACCTTGAACAACGGTTCAGTTTCTGGTCGTACAAAACCGGTGCATTTTTCTTTCTTGTTTCACGCACGATCGGCTCATCGCTTCGCCTGTACCTGGCGGCTACTGTGCTTCAACTATTTTTATTCGATGCCTGGAACGTTCCGTTTTTTGTTACGGTAGCCACCACCATTGTGCTGATTTGGGTTTACACCTTTCGCGGAGGGATTAAAACCATTGTTTGGACAGATACCTTTCAAACATTTTTCCTTGTTTCGGCTGTGGTTATCGCGGTCTGGCAAGTAGCCACGCGGCTTGACTTATCGTTTGGCGAGATGGTGCAAACCATCAGCAAAAGCAAGTATGCCACCATGTTTTACTTTAATGATGTGAATTCGCCACTTTACTTCTGGAAGCAATTTCTGGGCGGTGCTTTTATTGCCCTTACCATGACGGGCATGGATCAGGAAATCATGCAAAAAAATTTAACCTGCCGAACCCTGAAAGATGCCCAGAAAAACATGTTCTGGCTCAGCAACATTATCGTTGTTGTTAACCTGTTGTTTATTACGCTGGGCGCGTTATTGTACATCTACAGTACAAAAAACAACCTGCCCATTCCGGCCGTTTCCGATGAACTCTTTCCACGGTTGGCTCTTAATGAATTTGGAATGCTGGTAGGAATTTTCTTCATCCTCGGTATAACGGCTTCCTCGTACGCCAGCGCGGATTCGGCTTTGGCCGGATTAACCACCTCCTTTTGTATCGATTTTTTGAATTTTAAAAACAAGACTGAACAGGTAAAGCAACAACAAAAGTTTTATGTGCATATTGGCTTTTCGCTGCTGTTCCTGCTTATCATTCTAATCTTTAAAGAAGTCAACAACCGGGCGGTGATTGATGCCGTACTCAGTATTGCCGGTTATACGTATGGACCGTTACTAGGGCTTTTCACGTTCGGATTATTTACCAGCTACCGGGTGCGCGATAACCTGGTGCCTATTGTTTGTGTGTTGTCGCCAGCTTTGTCTTATATCCTTAGTTTGAATGCACCAACCTGGTTTAACGGTTATGTTATCAGCATTGAAATTCTCATCATCAACGGCTTGATTACGTTTACCGGCCTTTGGCTGATAGCCTATAAAAAAGGAAAAGGCCATTCCGAAATTTCGGAACGACCTTAACCCGATTAAAACCAACCCCACGTTGGTGTTGCTGTTTTCCCGCTGGGGGATTATTTCTTTACATAGTGAAACTCCTGTTTCTCGTTTCCTTTCGTGATGCGGATGGTGTATTCACCAAACTTCACGTCACAGAAGTCAATAATCATTTTTCTCCGGTGCAGTCGTTGTGCGGTAACCAGGTCGCCATTCATCGAGTACACTTCCACTTTAGCTCCGATTAATTTGCGTTCGGCCTTAAACACAAACAGGTTTTTGCATTTGGTGTTGACAACATCAACTACCTCTTCGTGCTTGCTTGGGATTACGGCAGCCGAGAGTGACATGGCTGTGGCCAAAAGAAGGCTAAGGGCCAATAACAGAACTATCTTTTTCATAGGTATTACGTTTCAGTTTCGGGTACCTATGCCAATACTTATGCCATGTAAGAAACAGCTCTTTTTTGCAGAATTTTGAAGATTGAACTTTAAGAAATTCCAGAATTGGGAGGGAGGATTCCGGATTTTGAACCGTTTTTAGGGAAGTTCGCGGGCAGGGTCCCAGAAAATGTCGCTAAATCTTATGATTTTGTCGTTAAACACCTGAATACCTTCCTTTTCAAGTAAGCGCTGCATCGTGTAAGGTGTTTTAAAATGGTGTTTGCCGGTAAGCAGGCCATTGCGGTTTACAACCCGGTGGGCAGGAACACCTCTTGGCGCCCCATGCATTGCCCAGCCCACCATACGCGAACTCATTTTTGCACCCAGGTATTTTGCGATAGCTCCGTAACTTGTTACACGGCCTTTTGGAATAAGCCGGACTATTGCGTACACGTCTTCAAAGAAATTCGGTTTGTTGTGTGGCTTTTTCTTACCTGCCATACTGTTAGCGCGATTGTCTTGTTAAATTTGCGGCCACTTTTAAGGTAAACCAACTGTGTTGAGAATTTTTTCAATCGTATTTATTCTGTTTGGGCACATGTTGCTTGCCCAGAACGGGCACGATTTGGTATTTCCGGATTCAACCGGATGGAACATACGTAATGAAGGCGAAGTAATTAAATTCCGTATACAGGCGTTGCCACTGGCGGGTTTCCAGGCTATTTCCATAACCGGATTTGAAACATTAGGGATTCAGGTTGACTCCACTGGAAATTTTTCATGGACCCCTGCTTATAATCTGGTCGATCGCATTGAACAAACCCGTGATTTCATCTTGCCGGTAATCGGGTTATGGAAAGATGGCGCGCGCATCCGGAAAACGATAACGTTCACCATCCGCCATGTTAACCGCCCACCGGTGATTGAAGAACTGCCCGTATTCTATGTGAAGCAAACAACCCGAAACAGCTACCAGGTGCCCGCTGAATATGCTTCTGACCCTGATGGGGACCCCATCGTATTCAAACCCGTTTCGTCTAGTCTGCCCGAAGGCGCCTCCATGACTTCGCAAGGGCTGATTACCTGGACACCTTCACGAAATCAATTTAACGCCCTGAAGAATAACCCTATTAACATAGAATTTATTGTACAGGATCAACCCAGCAAAGCCGAAACACGCGGCAAACTGCGTATTGCCCAAACGCAACTGGATTTGCCCCCTGAAATTCTTATCGTACCAGGCGATTCAGTCTTTACACTAAAAGAAGATGCTACCTTAAGCTTAAAATTATACGTGTCTGATCCGAATGGCGATGATGACGTGCTGAGCGTTGGATTTATTCCATCGGATACGAGAATCCCGCAGGTTACGCTAAAAGAAAATACCCGATTGCAATACGAATTCATCTGGACACCCGGATACGATTTTGTAGATGATGCCCAGAAAAGCCTGAAGACCGATCTGATTTTCTTTTGTGTGGATAAGGAAGGCAACCGGACCCAGAAAAAAGTAACCGTTGTAGTTATTGATACCGAAAACCTGCTGCTGAAAGACGCCCTTCAATATCAAAAATACCGGAACAGTCTGTTGAGTGCGCTGGAATTGATAAACCTGCTCGATGAGAACCAGAAAAAACTGAATGTAGATTACAAGAAAGCAAAGAAAGGAAAGAAAAAACGTTCCATGGTTAACGCAACGCTGGGTGCCGTAACCGGTTTTTCGCCTGTAATGTTTGAGCAAGAGCAAGCGAAGGTAGTGTCGGCCGTTGGTGGCACCACCGTATTAACAATGAACACGTTAGAGGTGACCGAAGTGATTGGCAAATCAAAAGATGATATCATGGATAAGATCAAGATTAACGTTGACATACGAAACAGGGCGCAATCAGCCGGTGATGAGTTTGCCAGAAAGTATGCTCAGAAATCGGCACGGAGAACAATAGAATTTGACAAAGACATAGATAAACTTAGAACAGTATTGAATGACCAGCGCATTGTGTTGTTGGAATTAGATGCGTTTAAGGAAAAGCAACCTGAATACACCAATAAAGATTTAAAGCACACGTTTGCCGATTTTTTGGAGGAGAATTAGCGTGAGTTGGCAGTGCTGCTTAATTCTTTTAGATTTGCAGTCCAAAATTTTAACAACCGTTGATACAGAGGAGTGGCAGAGCGGTTGATTGCACCGGTCTTGAAAACCGGCAGCCCTTCACGGGGCTCGGGGGTTCGAATCCCTCCTCCTCTGCAAGAATCAGTAACAAACGATACAAGAACCTGCAAATCACAAGAATTTGCAGGTTTTTTTGTTTTCGGGCTCATACGATTTGACACTAAATAACACGCCTTTGGTGAGTAATTCGGTGAGTATCGGAGGGAAGAAAAAAGTACTCACCAGATTTCTCATAACGATTTGACATTCAAGTAGTTCAGGACGTGAACATCTTGAATCCGGGTGGCTGGAAGCATAGATTTATCACCGCTAAACCACCCATGTTATGAACAACAGATTTAGCCTTCTCTTCTACTTCAAGAAGCCGAAGAACTGTACACACCAAGAGTTGCCAATCTACATGCGAATCACTGTAGGTTGTGCACGCACTGAAATTTCCACACAACGCAAATGGGATCCTTCGCGATGGAACATTGCTGCCGGTAGAGCAACTGGTACTAAAGAAGACGCGCGCACACTTAATGCTTACCTTGATACACTTCAGGCGCGTGTGTATGAAGCACAACGACAACTGATCGCAGATCAACAACCCATCACGGTGAAAAACCTTCGCTTGCGATTCGAAGGTAAGCGTGCCGCTTCAAAAATGTTCATCGAAGTGTTTCGCAATCACAATGAGAAAATCAAGCAACTTGTCGACACAGAGTTTTCACCGGGAACCATTGAGCGTTACGAAACGGCACTCAGTCATACCGTTTCATTCCTTCGCTGGAAATTCAAAAAAGATGACATCGACATCCAGGAACTGAATTACGAGTTTGTATCCGAACTGGAATTTTGGTTGAAATCTATTCGCAAGTGTAGCCATAACACCTCAATCAAGTATATCAGCAACATCAAGAAGATCGTCAACCTATGCCTGAAAAATGGATGGCTGCAACGTGATCCATTCCTCGGATATAAAATGAGCAAGCGCGAAGTAGTGCGTGAAGTGTTATCGCAGGATGAGATCAACCGTATTGCCGCCAAAGAGTTTCCGACTAACAGATTGGGCATTATCCGTGATATTTTCCTTTTCAGCTGCTACACCGGTCTGGCATACGCAGACGTAAAGAAACTCAGGCGCCACGAAATTGTAACCGGTGTTGACGGTGAGAAGTGGATCAGTACGCAACGAAAGAAAACAGACACATCTTCAAAAATTCCCTTGCTGAAGCCTGCACTGGCGATTCTGCAAAAATATGAACGCGAACCGCTTTGCATCAGCAAGGGCGTTTTGCTTCCTATGCCCAGCAATCAAAAAATGAATGCGTATCTCAAAGAGATCGCGGATCTGTGTGGCATCACAAAAAAGATGACTTTCCACACGGCACGCCACACCTTCGCCACTACCATTACCCTAACGAATGGAGTTCCCATAGAGACTGTTGGAAAAATGCTTGGGCACCGTAATCTGAAAACTACGCAACATTACGCCAAGATTCTGGATAAGAAAGTAAGCGATGATATGATGATGCTTCGCAATAAGCTTGAGTCGTTGTCATCGACAACCGTACAATAAAATAATAACATCAAAAAGATATTGATCATGAATAAACTTGTCACCTACCTGGAGAGTAAAGAAGTGATATTTCACAGCGCTCTCGCACTCATTGTACTCTATGTTCCACATGCAGGCCACTTGTTTATGAAGTTGGAACACCTCGACATGACCTTTTTTGGGTTTACGTTTTTCAACTGGGCTTATGGAATTGCGCTTGCTGCGGTCATTGAAATTCTGATCCTAGTATTTATCATAAACGGATATCAGAATGCAGGCAGAGCCTATGCGCTGGTGAGTTTCTTTATCAATGGACTTTACTACGACTATTGGTTCCTGGCCATACAGGATCCAACCATCTTGAATGTCAAACTCACGATAACCAGCTTTCTCATCTGCTTCATGCACTCGCTGGCGATCTGGCAACTGAGTGATTTGTTCTTCAAGCGTTTGACTGCCGACAAAGAAAAGGTAAAGGAGTTTTGGTGTGCGGAATGTGAAGCCGGACCCTTCCCAAACAAGCGGTCGCTTGACGGGCATGTTTCGAAAGCGCATAAACACAAAAAAGGGAGTATCAAACCTGAAGTAGAAGCATTGTCCAGTAATGCTGCTAAGCGCAATGATAAGCCACACGAGCACACTTTACCTCAAAGGCCATTCATGGCTCCCAACCGGCATAAGAACAAAGTTCACAATTAGTGAACTTTTGCCGTTAACTGTACATCCATGCATTAGCCGAGTTGAAACGCTTCCTGTTTCTTCACCATAGGTTTTGATGAGGGCTTAGATCAAGCCCTCATCCGCGAAGGAATAGTATCCTTCTGTTGTCAAGATGATGTGGTCAAGCAACTGTATTTCCAACAGTTTGCCAGCCTCTTTGATTTTTCTGGTAAGATCAATATCAGCCTGACTTGGCTGCAAGTTTCCGGATGGGTGATTGTGGCTTAGAATCAATCCAGAAGCGGCCACTTTTAGCGCAGCAGCGAAAATCAGCTTAGGATCGGCAACCGTGCCGCTAACGCCTCCGGTTGACAGTTCAAAAATTCCGAGCACTTTGTTTGCACGGTTGGTGAACATCACCTTGAACTGCTCAAGGAGTTCGATTTTGGTGTCGTCCCAGCTTTCCAGCAACACTTGATATGCATCTTTCGAGTGGCTGATCTTGGGACGTAACGAAGGTTTTACGTTCGACTTGTAGACAAGCTGAATCTCTGCTGCCTGGTACGGTCTTGTTTCTTTTGTGCTTTCCATAATCGTAAGAATTAATTATGGTGCACCCACAGGCTTTGAAAGGAATTTGCGCAAGGAGGAACGGAATAAATGGGGGTTCCTGAAAGCGATAGCTGTAAGGGGGAAACCGTTTATGCCGGAATATCCTTGCAAGCATATTCCAGACTAAGCCTAACTTGTACCAGGATTAATGATGCATTGAAAATGAATATATTTAAGTCTTTGCTTAAATAATGAAGTTTAGTACCTTGCAATGAATTTAGTCAGCTCATGGACAGAACTACCTGCATACGCGTTTTTGCCGATGTCAACCAGATTAAGGATTGTAAGAGTAAGATTATCTCAAGCGATCAGGCGTTTCATGATCTGGCACGTGTTCTTGAACTTTCAGGCAATGAAGTAAGATTAAAGATTCTCTATCTGCTTGAAGAAGAAGGAGAACTTTGTCCATGTGACCTCAGTGATATTCTTGGGATGACTGTGCCAGCTATTTCTCAACACCTGAGAAAGCTAAAAGATGGCAATGTTATCCAGGCAAAGCGTGTTGGTCAGACTATTTTCTACTCGCTAACGGCCGACCACCTGAAAATATTAAGACCATTCTTCAAGTACATTAATAGGATAAAAGAAGAAGAGACAAAATCGTAGAAGCAATGGAGTCAACAATTGTGACAAAATCAGTAATAACGTGTCCGAACTGTGGTTTTTCCAAAGAGGAGGAAATGCCAACGGACGCTTGCCAGTATTTTTACGAGTGCGAGAATTGTAAAAAACTTTTGAAACCACTGCCAGGAGACTGCTGTATTTTCTGTTCTTATGGGAGCGTTAAATGTCCACCAGTACAAATGAACGAGCGATGCTGTTGAGTTCAAAAAAAAATTACAGCTTATGATTTCAAAAGATCTGACAAAGGAATTTAAAAATTCGATCAGAGGATTATCCGGTCACTTACTTGCAGTAGAGAAAATGGTTGACAAGGAATTTCCAGATCAAACCCTTTTGCAACTGAAGGCGGTGCAGGCAGGTTTGCAAAAGGTCACTCTTATGTTACTTGATGAGGTCTACCGTAAGGCCCTGGCTGAGAAGATTTCGTTTTCATGGCAAAACTGTCCGGGTAATTGCGGGTACGAGCAAAACATCGAACTGCTTCGAAACTTATTCCCTGAAATCCCGCTCGAAAATGTACCGGAAAAATTGAAAGAGGCGACAGAAATAGAAGATCATCTTCGAAAAAATATTTTGAAAAGTAATTTGGAGACCCCCTCCCCATCACCTTTATATTTGAAGTAATAAGGATAAAAAAATTAAAGCCATGATAAAAAAAGCATTTTTCATCACCACTGTAGCCCTGGCAAGCCTGGGCGCGACAGCCTTTGAATTAAACAGCAAATCTGCTGCCTCTTGTCCTTTAGAGGGCACTCCGGTTTGTCCCAAAATCAATTGCCCGTTGAAAGATACTCCGCAATGCCCTTTCAATCAATCTTCTTTGCCCGCTTGTTGTAAGGCGAAGAATGAGTTGCAAACGTTGAGCTTGTTTAATTGATGATCTATGAAGGGAAGTAGCATATTGGGTGGTGGTTTGGTTGCCGCCCTGCTTAGTTCACTGTGTTGCATTACTCCGGTGCTGGCTTTAATAGCCGGAACGAGCAGTTTCGCGGCTTCTTTTTCCTGGCTGGAACCTGCAAGACCATACCTTGCCGGTGTAACGATTGCTGTGCTTGGATTCGCATGGTATCAAAAACTCTTTCCAAAAAAGGAATCACCTGAGTGCGCATGTGAAACGGATCCTAAAACAACTTCATTCTGGCAGACCAAATCTTTTCTCGGTATCATTACCTTCTTTGCCTTGGCCATGCTGTCCTTCCCGCAATACGCCCATGTATTTTATCCTCATCAGGAAAGACAAGCGATCTTGGTTGATAGAGAGAATTTAAAAACCGTTGAGTTTGAAATCAGTGGCATGACTTGTCAGGGGTGTGCTGAGCATGTTATGTATGAAGTTAATAAATTACCAGGGGTTATAAAGACCATTGCTTCTTATGAAAAAGCAAACGCTATTATAGAATTTGACGACACCAAAATCTCAGAAACTGAAATCAATGACGCGATCAATAAAACCGGGTACAAAGTTGAAAGCAGTTCAGTTTTTCGGCAAGGGCAATGAAATATCCGTTCCTGCCCGTTCTTCCAAGTCGTTGAATTTTTTAAAGACTGGACCAAATGTTGGTAACCGGTGAATAGCTATGAACGCGTACGAAAGTTGACCAGCAGAAACAATCTGTCACTGTGAACCCACCCGACCATTGCTTCCGACAAGCCGCCAAATGAGCTTGTTGCGGGGCCTTTGTCAAGGGTGTCGATTCCATAAAAATTCAAACACAATCGACACTCGACATGGCCCTTGACAAAGGTTCTGCAACAGGCCTAACTTTGGCTTGGCGGTGAAATGGTCTGTAACGTTGAGCATAGTAAAATCAAAGTCTTTCCAAAGCTCTTGGAGAAAGTATGAGTCTTTAACACCTGATTATTTCTCATACTTTCTCCAAGTGCTTTGGAGTTTATCAAATGGCATTCAATATCACGAGGTTTGAAGAAGCTGATCAAATAAGGAGTCGCCACTAATGTAATCCGGAAGATAATCGACTCCTTATTTGATCTGCTTCGAAAGTGAGTACCTCATATTCACTTGAATGGATATAACAACTGTTTCCAGTATGATTTGGGAAAATTTGGTTCTTCCTTAATACCAATTTCACCAATGCCCTTGGATTCATAAATTTTTGGATTGTCGTACGCTGTCTTAAAGATATGATCCCATACAGTTAACCATGCGCCATAATTTACTTGCGCATCTTTGTAATCTGCACGGTGGTGCCAACGATGGAGTTCAGCTACGCAAAAGAACCTCTTGAGAACGCCAGCCTTATAATTTAAATTGGTGTGTTGCATCATCATATTGATGGCAAGAATAGCAAGCGCGGCAACCACTACCGATTGGGGCGTACCTATTACAAGACATAAGATTATTCCGGGGCTGCCTTCCAGAATCTGATGAAGGGCGTGCCGCTTTTCTCCATTTAGAAAGTAGAGGCGCTCCGAACTGTGATGGATGGCGTGCAGTTTCCATAACCATTGATAGCGGTGACTTTGCCAGTGAACAACGAATAAAAAGAAGTCGATAATGGTGAGTGCCAGCAGTACTTGTATCCAAACCGGTAGCGTGGTTGGAAACCATTGGGGAAAGGGTATCCAAACGGCAAGCCAGATAAGTGCAAATTGGGCAGAAACTTTAATGAGATAATTGATGATGTAATACGTAAAGTCGAGATTCCAATCATTTCCATCCACCCAATTCTGTTCGAATGGTAACCAGCGTTCGAGCAGTAATGCGACCAAACCGAATAATGCAATAATGGGCACGGTGGCGAGATATTGGTTGGTGCCGCTTTCTATCAACCTGATAATTAAGAAAGAAGCAGACAGCATAAAGACCGGGTATATTGAATACTGAAAAAGTTTTTTCATAGCCAAATATTTTTTTGCAAAATCCCCAGAAAGAAATGGCTATGCTTGAATAAACTGGCTATTATTTCAAAATCGCAGAGGGGTTAGCCCCGAACATATCCATGAAGGTGCGGCTGAGATGCGCGGTGTCAGAAAAACCCGCTTCGTGTGCGGCTTGAGTAAGCGTCATTCCTGTAAGCACCAAGGTGACAGCCACGCGCATGCGACACCAAAGAATAAAAGGGCGCAGCGGGATACCGACCTGATCTTTGAATAAATGCGTGAAGCGACTGGTGGAGAGGCAGGCTACCTCTGCCAGCATTTCCAGGTTAAACTCATGTGTGGTTATATGAAAACGAATAAAGTCGGTAGCTCTTTGTATGCGGTCGTCAATTGGGTTGACAGATTCGATTGTTTTTGTGAGTGATGTGGGGATGCTACCCCCAGCAAACGCTTTTCTATCCGCTTCTGATATTCTGCCTTCAATGGATTGAACGGATTGAGTGGATTTAAATGTGGTGAGAATTGCTTTTGCCAGGTTAGACTCTGGCTCTATAAAAATAAAGGCTGCTTCGCCAGTGGTTGTAGTTTGATGGAGTTGATCAGGCAATACTAATGCAACTTGCGAAGCCAAGGAATTGCGAAAGGCATCTTGAATGTATATTACGCCATCCACACTGACAATTATTTCAAGGGCATGGTGCTTGTGTGGATCCGTATGAATAGCCGGACTGATGAAGGTGGCGTGGTCTTCAAAAATTCGGATGTGCCTCATGTAAGATCTTTTTACACCTTCAACATCCGAGCATTAATTGCTACAACCACGGTACTTACGCTCATTAATACGGCACCCATTGCAGGACTGAGCATGATCCCAAAATTGTACAACACGCCCGCTGCCAATGGCAAGGCAATCACATTGTAGCCAGTAGCCCACGCAAGGTTCTGAATCATCTTCTTATACGTAGCTTTTCCAAACAAAATAAGATTCACTACGTCTTTCGGGTTGCTGTTTACCAAAACAATACCAGCGGTTTCGGCAGCAATGTCAGAACCAGAGCCTACGGCAATGCCGATGTTGGCTTGCGCGAGAGCAGGCGCATCATTCACGCCATCACCCGTCATGGCAACAAATTCACCTTTCACCTGAAGTTCTTTAATCTTTTCCAGCTTTTGATGTGGAAGTACTTCGGCCATAAAGCCATCCATCCCCAGTGATTCGCTCACCTTCCTGGCCACTTCTTTGTTATCGCCTGTGAGCAAAAGTGTTTTGATGCCGTTGGCACGCAGTGTTTTAATGGCGTCAGTTGATTCGTTTCTGATTTCATCCGCTAATGCAACTACACCTGTTACTTTATTTTCGATCAATAGATACACAACTGTCTCCGCCTCGCTTGATGGCGGTAGTTGTATACTTAAGTTGTGCTCCTTTAGGTATCCCGGACTCACTACTTTTACAATCTTTCCGTGCCACATGGCTTGTATGCCTTTTCCTGTGATTGCATTGAACTCACTAATAGCAGGCAACGAAAGTTTAAGTTCGTTCGCTTTTTCTACAATGCCGGTTGCAATGGGATGTTCGGAGTTCTGTTCAAGTGCTGCGGCAATAGCAAGAACTTCATCCCGATTATACGATTCACTTAATGAATCGAACCTCACCACACTAAATTTACCAAGCGTAAGCGTACCGGTCTTATCAAACACCAGCGCGGTAATCTTTCTGGAATTCTCAAAGGCCGTTCTGTCTTTGATCAGCAATCCGCTCTGGGCAGAAATGGCGGTAGACCGCGCCACCACTAACGGAACGGCAAGCCCAAGGGCGTGTGGACAGCAAATGACAATCACTGTAACCATGCGCTCCATCGCGAAAGCCAGGTCTTTACCAATACTCAGCCAGACAATAAACGTTAATGCACCTGATACCAGTGCAATGATGGTAAGCCAACCCGCAGCCTTATCAGCCAGGAGTTGCGTTTTGGATTGACTTTGTTGTGCGTCCTGAACAAGTTTAATTACCTGCGCCAGGTACGAGTCTTTACTCCCGTGCAACACTTCCACTTTGAGCGATCCGTTTCCATTGATGGAACCTGCAATTACTTTTTCGCCTTTCGACTTCTCCACTGGCTTCGACTCACCCGTGAGCATAGACTCATTCAGGTAACTATTGCCTTCGGTGATGATGCCGTCAGCGGCAATTTTTTCACCCGGCTTAATGAGAATAATGTCCCCGGCTTTCAGGTCTTCCGTCTTCACTTCCGTGATGTGCTCGCCATGAATGAGGTGCGCTTCCGAGGGCATGAGTTGCACCAACAGTTCCAATTCGCGCGATGCACTCATAATAGATTTCATTTCAATCCAGTGCCCCAACAGCATGATGAGAATTAACGTGGCTAACTCCCAGAAAAAGTCCATGCCGGTTAAACCGAACACAATGGCCACGCTGTACACATAGGCAACAGTAATGGCCACTGCTACCAGTGTCATCATGCCAGGCGATTTTGATTTCACTTCATCCTTTAAACCAATGAGGAAGGGCCATCCGCCATAGAAGTAAACAATAGACGAGAGCAACATGAGCACATACGAGGAACCTGTAAACATCCAATCGACACCAAGCCAGTGTTGAATCATGGGTGAAAGCGCCATGATCGGTATTGTCAGAACAAGGACGATATAGAATCGTTTTTTATAGTCATCAATCATTCCGGCATGGTGAGCATGGCCTGAATGACCCGAGTGTTGGTGCTCATGCTCGGGATGTTTTTCAACTTTCAAGTAATGATGTTCGTGCTCACTCTCATGTTGCGCATGATGCTGATGTCCTGAATGTCCCCCTTTTGAATTTGAAATTGAAACCAAATCCATTCCGCATTTAGGGCATTTTCCGGGCGCGTCCTTCACCACTTCGGGGTGCATGGGGCAGGTAAACTGCTGATTTCCGTGTTGATGTTTCATCCTACTATTTATTTTGAAAGTAATACCAATTTTACATTCATATCCACATCATCATAAACAAGTTTGTCGCCCAAGTTTTCGAAGAACGATTGTGAGCCAAACTTCACATCATACTTACTTCGGTCAAACACCAGTGTAGCTTCGGCAATAGTTTGATTACCCATCGTACCGATCCTTGCTGTGAACGTTATGGGATTTGTTTTGCCCTTTATAGTGAGATCTCCGGTTACCAGGTATTCAGTTGCCGATTTAGACTCTAATTTGGTAATCATAAATGATGACTTTGGAAACCGTGCCACGGAAAAGAAATCTTCCGACTTCAAATGATCCACCAACCGTTTGTTTGATTTCGCATCGGTAATGTCAACACAAGTAATGCTGGCCATGTCCATTTCAAAGGTGCCACCGGTTAGTTTCTTTTTTGTGAATATGAGATAACCGGAAACAAGTTGAATTGTTCCATAATGTTCACCACCCAATTTTTTTCCTGTCCACTCCAGTTTGCTTTGCTTTGGGTCGATGTCAACTTTTTCGGCACTAGTTTTTTGTGCGACAGAAGCAAACGACAGAAATGCAGACAGCGTTATAAATGCAAATTTCCTCATCTTACTTTTTGCCGGATTTGGTTGTCCATTCAACACGCAGTTTCTCGTTTGCTGAGATTATCTGGTCAAGTTTCTTCGCTATGGCCAAGTCAGTCGATGCTTTCAATGTTTTAATTGCCGATGCATAGTCATTCATAGCTGCTTCAATTTTTGCCTGTAGTTGAAGATACCCAGCATCCTGCGCTTTACTGTTGGCTATTTGCACCCAGGCATACGCCTGCTTCAAATCTTTATTGTTGTTGAAGTAGTAAGCGCTGGATTGATAGAAAAGACTTGCACGGTCTTCCTTCTTTACGTTAATGCGGTCATTGATTTCGGCCATTACTTTTTCGTCCACATTCATTTTGATGGTGAGTTTCACCTGTGTATTCTCCCATAGTAAAAACAATCCGGCTTCGTCTTTGGAGAGGTCATTTACTTCAATGGTGAATGTTTCGTAGTAGCGTGCCGATTTCTCTGGCTTTGCTGCAAAGCGCAAGAGGTCTTGCTCTTGTGTATAATCGGAAGTGCCGTGCATCTCAGCAGCCTTGTTGATTACGATTGTCCACTCGTTCTGATTGGGAATGGTGAACAAAGAATAAGTACCCGCGGGAATGTCGTTGTCATTCAATTTCACAGCTTCCGAAAAACGGATGGTGGTTGCATCGTGGGCACCCGTGCGCCATAGTTCTCCGAAAGGAACCAGGCCGCCAAAGATGACCCTGCCACGCGCACTGGGGCGAGAGTATTTTATCTCCACTTCACCAAAGCCAATCTGTTGTTTAAACTCAGCATCGGTACTGGCTGGTGGCAAATTAAGCTGAGCCTTTACGGAAACAGAATACACGAGTGCAATGGCAAGGACTATTATAATTCTTTTCATATTGGTTGGTTGAATTTATTTGGTAAAAAATTTTTTGAGGGTACGCGATGAAATGGTATATAATACAAAGCCCGACATTACTGTGAGCAGACCGAATACAGAGAGTATTTTCAGCAACCAGTTGTTAAAGTTGTCGCGACCGGCATAGTCCATCGTATGGAACATCCACAGAAAGTCAAATGCCCGCCACTGGTCATGGCGAATGGATTGAAAAGTTCCAAGTTCGGCACTTACATACACAGTGCAATCGGGGTTCTTAAAACTTACTGCCCATGCAGGCAAAGGTTTCTCGCGATACTCATGGTGGCCATCGGTCTGATCCAGGTATTGCACTGCGCTTACTTGTGCACCCGAAACCACTTGTTCTTTTGCCACGGCAAGTCCTTCATCTTTAGTCAATGCTTGTCTCAGTTCGCCTGTGCCCGCATTGGCCAATGCGTAATGGATATGGTGATGCATGCCCTCGCCAGCATGGCCTGAGAAATAGGCAATCTGATAAACAGGATTATCTAAAACACGAACAAGATGAACGGAATGGATGGAATCAACCGACTGAGATTGTCTGAGTTTTTCAATGGCAATCGTGGGTGAGACCGTTGATACATTGGCAGAAATAAATGCGGGCGATTTTAACAGATGGTCTCCATGCACACTGTCGATGTCGTTCCAGCTAAAAAAAAGACCGCTGATCGTCCAGCCTAAAAACTGAATGCCAATGAACAAACCAAGGTAACGGTGGATTCTACGGATGAACAGGTTTTTGTTTTTGATCATAGTATCTGTTTCAAGGTTCGTTGAAAACTACAGAAGACGAAGTTCTGCTGCGTGCTAAAAGGTGTTATATGGGTATCTTCTATACATTTTATTCGCTTGAAGTCTTTCTCAAAGAGCGCAGACATAGAGGCTTCGGTGTATTGTTTGACCTCCAGGCCACTGCATTGGTTAGGGCCTTTATCCGAAAAGGTGCCGAGAACCAAGTGGCCACCGGATTTAATGCTCTGTTTTACAATGGCAAGATATTTTATGATTTGGATTTCTACTGTCAGGAAGTGGAAGGCTGCCCGGTCATGCCAGAAATCGTATTTACGTTCAGGCTCAAAGTCCACAATGTTTTTCTCTATCCAGGTAATTGCTGCTGCCTTTTCTCCCAACCTCGCTTTCGCGCGTTCAATGGACTTAGCTGAAATATCAAGCACCGAAATATCCGAATAGCCTAACTCCAGCAACGCATCTACCAAATGACTATCGCCACCACCAATATCAATGACGCTGGAAGTCTTCGGCAGCTTGAACAAATTAATGAAGTCAACCGAGGTATGTGGATACGGTTGAGACCAACTAAGGTCAGATTCTGTCTTGGTTTCGTAAATGTTTTCCCAGTGGGTTTTATAATTCTGCATGGAACGTTTATTTCTTATTGATGATAAGTACTGGCATTTCATACTCGGCTGCGACCTTCTCTGCCATTCCGGATGAAAAAGGGCGGATTAAGGAGTTGCCCCCATGAGTAGTTAATACAACCAAATCAGCATCCAAGTCCACTGCCACTTTTTTTATCCCGGCCTCATCGTTGCAAACGGAAAATTCGATGTGGGTTTTTAATCCTTTGGTGAGTTGTTCCATTTTCGTACGCGAAACGTTGGTTTCCTCGGAGTTTAGGGTTATGCTTAAAATATGCAAGAGATGGATAGTGGCATTCCACGGGGATGCTAATTGATCTAGGAACGCAAGTGCTTCCTTCTCGTTGTCTTCAAGGGCAGTGACATAAACTACTGTTCGGATTTTGAAGTCGGGGATGGGTGATTTAATGATCAGCACAGGTAGAATTGTATGACGAATCATCTGAAGAGCGCGAGAGCCTAAAAATATCCTCCTGAGTCCATTGACACCATGCGATCCCATTACTATCAAATCGATAGAGAATGCAGTTGCATGCTTTTCAACCTGTTTCCAATCTTCGTCCAGTACCAAAGCCGGCTTCGCGGAAATACCTTGTTGTTCGGCCGCTCTTACCAGTTGATCGAGCCTGGCTCTTGCCGGACCGCTGCAGTCATGGTGCTGGTGCCCGTCATGAGAACCACCTCCATGCATGGCCATATGTCCTCCTGTTGGTGCAGGGGCATGCAAGTGAAGAAAATAAACCTCTGCATTGGTTTTTACAGCGATGGCAATGGCAACGTCCGCAGCAGTTTGAGCGCATTCTGAAAAATCTGTGGGGACAAGTATTCTCTTCATTCTATTCAAATTTGTATTGATGTTGGATTACCACAATACCGTTAGCCCAGCACCATACTTATAATCCGAATCATAAGACGCGTGAATATAAAATCGTTTGGCAATGTTATAGTCAAAATCAATGTTGTACTCCCAATCTGAGTTGCCCACCAGGCTTAACCTCAATCGTTTGGTAATCGGCATATCATTTCGGGAAAGCTGAAAACGAACTTCGCCCCGGTGATCCACCCTGAATTCAGAAAGAACAAACATGGGGAGCAAATAGCGTACGCCTATGACGCCAACTTTGCGGTTCACTTGCTTTCCGTCTTCAGTGACCTGAAAAGTATTCCGGATGTCCGCGCCTATAAATGCTGATAAGAATTGCCTCTTGTCGAGGAAGCGCTGGTAGTCAGGTTGAAATTCGTATTTGCTTTTGTAGTTCACCCGGTAGGTCGATCCAAGAATCCCTTTGTTTCCTACGATGTTGGCAAAACCAAACACGGCATCGGAGGCTATTTTTGTCTGGCCCCACAAGTACAATGCGCGGTCTTCCTTAAAAACTTTCTTTTGATCCTTCGCGGTAACCTGCGTATTTGGAGACGAGTTTTCATAGCTCACCACACGCGCCATGCCGGCCATCATGTGATAGAGAATGTGACAATGGAAGAACCAGTCTTTTTCTTCGTTGGCATAAAACTCAATCGTAACGGTTTCCATCGGAGCGATGTCGAAGGTGTGTTTCATGGGCGAGTATTCTCCTTGTGCATTTAGGAAACGGAAGAAATGACCGTGTAAATGCAGCGGATGGCGCATCATGGTATTGTTCACCAAAATCATTCGCACATTTTCTCCTTTGCGTATTACTATTTTATCAGATTGCGAGAGTGTTTTGTTGTCGAACGACCACACATAGCGAATCATGTTACCGGTAAGGCTGAGTTTGATTTCGCGTATGGGCAATTGATCGTTCAAGACTGTTGGCGTTGGAGAGCGGAGCATGTCGTAGGTTAAGGTGACTTCGCTTTGATCGCCCATGTCCATTTTCGACATATCCATGTTGCTCATTGCGGTGTCTTGCATATTCATGGTATCCATGTTCATTTCTTTAATGGATGTGGTATCCATTGCCATGTTCATCATGGAAGTATCTCTGGGCATGTCTTTCATAGAAGGGTCACTCTTCATATTCATGTCCTCTATCTTCATATTACCCATATCATGGCCTTGGTGTGCGCCATCCATTTTCATTCCTTTCATGTTGCTCATGTCCATGCCGGCCATATTGCCCATATTATTCATATCGCGCATCATGGCAAAGTAGTCGAGCTTAGGCAGCGTGGGTGCGTTCATCTTCATGCGGTTTCCAAAATAAAGCGAAGCATAGCCGGAAATATCCTGTGCGGTCGCCCGGAATTCGTACGCCATGCCGTCATCGGGAATTTTAATTTCTATATCGTAAGTTTCGGCAATGGCCACTAGTATCTTATCCACCTCAACCGGCTGTACGGCAATGCCATCAGCGGCCACCAATTTCATTTTGCCACCGGCATATTGCACCCAGTGGTATGACGATGCACTGCCGTTGATGATGCGCAGCCGCAGTGAATCGCCCGGCTTCGCATCAGTAAAAACATGATCCGATTTTCCGTTGATGAATAAGCGGTTGTAGTACACATCCGAAACGTCCATGGCAGGCATGCGCATCCACTCGGTTTTGGCGCGGTCTTTCAGGTAGCCTTTGGCCAGCGCCTCGCCCCAGCTTTGCACTGAATTCTTTTTGATCGCATAGTAATCGAGGCCGCGCTTCAAATTGCGCAACACTTCGTGGGGATTTTCATCCGTCCAGTCGCTGAGCATAATCACGTGTTCTTTCATACTTGCTGATTCATTCCAACCACGTGGATGAATAACAATTGAGCCATAGATACCGGATTGCTCTTGCAGCATAGTGTGGGAGTGGTACCAGTATGTTCCCGTTTGGATAAGCGGAAATTTAAATATGTGTGTCTGGCCTGCCTTTATGGGTGCGGTAGTCAGGTAGGGCACACCGTCTTCTTCGTTGGGCAGCAGTAAGCCGTGCCAGTGAATGGATGTTTCTTCGTTCTTCAGTTTGTTGTGTACGCGAATGATGGCAGTATCGCCCTCGTTGAAGTGAAGTACCGGCCCCGGTATGCCCCCGTTGATGGCCATACCCATTTTTTCTTTGCCAGTATAGTTTACCATCAGGTGGTCAATGTAGAGATCATACTCTACACGCTTGCCGGGTGCGGTGGGCTTTTTATCGTGCATGTTGTTATGCTGAGCCAGCAAAGGCATGTATGCTGCAACAGTAAGCAGCATACAAACCCCGATGGAAGAAAGAATTACTTTTTTTGCTGGTTTAATGATCATGCCCTTTCATTTCTGTGGAGTCCATCTTTTGCATTTCAGTGGAATCCATTTCCATTTCATCGTGGTCATGACCGGTAGTGTCACCCGCTGCGTGCTCGTGTTCTTCGGTGCTTTGTTCTTTCTTGCCTCCGCAACCAACAACGAACATTGAGGAGACGAATAATCCTGAAACCAGGATAGCGATTGCTAAAATTGATTTTTTCATAGTTATGATTTTTAGGTTAAGAATTTCAATGTTTATGTTCCATTTCCAGGTACTTGCCTTGCGGGCCAATGCCTTCGATATGGACCAGTTGTGAACCGTAATGCCCTGCACGCGAAACACTGTAAGCCGACACTACCAGCACAGCGGCCACAACAACTGCTGCCCATCGAGTGCCCTTAAATACAAACAAATTGACGATCTGCAACAGCAGCGCTACGATGCCGGAATTAATAGTCCAGTCGGCCCACTTATCGTGCTGATCTAATACAAGTTGTGCGTGCTCACTGATACCATGCGTATGAGGGTGGAAATTTTTACTGGCAAACCAGGCTGCCAATACCCCTGCAAAAAGAATGGCCGCGATGATCCATGAAATTTCTTTCTTCATGAAATATAGGTTGAGTAGTTGGATGCCTGCTGCTACAATAATCAGCACAATAGCAAAGTGCACAATGAGAGGGTGCAGCGTGGGGAAATCAGCAAGGTCAGCCGTTACTTTCTTTTCATCGTGAGCCATCCCTTCGTCATGATGGTGAACGGTGTCTCCTGCAACATGCTGTTGTGCCATAGCGATGGAGTCGGCTGTTTTTACAGAATCTTTCTTATGCTTCTTTCCATCATGGCCAAACCCGGAAGAAATTGTTATGAGCAGCACAAGCGTACTTGCAATAATTGTTTTCATGGTAGTTAAGTTAGTTTAGGTTGTTAGGAAATTGTTTTAGAAATTTTTTCTAAGATCATGTGACTGTCGCCAAACTTGCAAAGAGCATCACAGTGCTCCCGTAAGTCTGAAAAAAGAATATATTTTATAAGTACCTGACTTTTCTTGATCGATGGCCGGCTCAGTTGAAGAAGCACATCCTTTTCACGCTTGTCAGGAATAATAATGAATAGGGATGAACTGTGATCCGGCAACGAAAAGGCCAGATCGCTTAATCGAAGAATACCCGAGTAGATAGAGGTACTTTTTTCAACTTCGAATGCGCACACTACTTTATTGGTGCCCCTTTCAAACCAGATCACATCGATCAATTGTATCGTGCTTAGCGTTTCTTTATCAATGCTCAGCGTGGGAAACTGACCAAGGCTGATGAATGAAAAGTTAATCTCCCCATAACATTTACTTCGGTCGTTGCTGGCTGTAATGGGATCGTACCCCAGTGCTTTGCCCACCTTCAGGAGATGGAATTGCATTTCGGTATGTAGGTCTTCTTCATGCTTCTCATCTAGCACCTCTTGGTGACGCTTGTCATACTGCTTCAAAAGTTTGGTTTTCTCGTCTTCCGATATTACCTGTCCTTCGATAATAATATTACGCATACCGACTTCATACAGTAGTCCTGCAATTGCTCCCAGGTCATTTGAAAGCTGACTTTTGTTCTCCTCATTTGATCTGAGAATCACATCGCGCATTTTTAAGTACTCTGTCCAACTACCCAACTTTTTATTATCCCGAAATAAATAATTGAAGCCATTTACAATTGCTGTGTTAAATGGAGGCATAAGCGTGGGGTGTAGAAAGTATAAAATGCTGGCAACGGCAGGCCCCAGACCTTTAATTTTAAGCGCATCAAGTTTAATAATTTCGCGAATAATTTGTTCCTCTTTCGTGGCACTGTAGCAGTTTTCAAGGAACTGGCCAAATGCGCGTTTGTTGTTTTGGTTTTCGTAAATATCCGGGATCCGCATTTTAGGTTTCCAGTAAAATGGATGTGCTGCCCCTTCAAATACCTGTTTTTGCTCGGTGATGGCATTGAGGACAAATTCAAGCGATGACCCCTTAAAATCATTTCCAAATTTTTCGTTTTTAATATCTTCGATGACTTGAAGCACACCCCGTTTGATAGCCCGGAATGCTTTCAATCTCTCTTCGTTGCCGATGAACCACGTGTTATAAACCGAAGCCGGGTCGTGCTTGTAAGATTTAATGATGTCAGGTAATGATTCCATGCGACTTGTGTGTTTTTTCCTTGCTTTATGGGTTCGATTCGATCCGCGTCCATAATTCAGTATCGCTGATCCAACGGAATGCCTTGTAACCGACAACTTTGAGAGTTTTGGAGTCCTTCAATGCAAGATATCCATCAGCCTTGTGGCCATGTCTTGGATCATAAACTGTACCGTCATTCCATTCGCGGGTTTCGGAGTCATATTTAAAACCAGATAATACAAGAGTATTCAACTTGGCATTTTCCTTATCATCTTTCACCCAGATAATTTTTCCAACGTACAATCCACTCTCTATATAAATGGAAACTTTAGCTTCACCTTTCTCGGTAAGCCATTGGCCCACGATGTCCCTGGCTTGTTCTTGTGCCGTGGTCTTGAGTCCAGTAAAGCAGAACAAAAGAATCATCATCAATCTCATGGTCTGCGCGCTGAAGTATGTGTTTGCCATATTTTCCATGTGCCATTTTCCTTTTTAAGAATCGTAGTAGCAACACCTTTGCGCTCAATTACGGAGTTGTCTTTTTTCAGAACAATTGTGTACTTATACGTCTCCATGGCGAATGCGTATGGCAGATCAACTGTGACATCAGCCTTATAATCGCTGAATGCGAAAGATTTAAAATCACCGAGTTCAGGTCCCAGGTGATGAGCCAGGTAATCCTGATACCTGCCTTCGACCTTTCCCGATTCAATTACAATTGAATTCGATACAAAGAGTTTTCCTGTCCCGATTGTATCAAGTTTTTCAATGGCTTTCTTGTATGCCTCCAGCGTTGTGATAACGGTGGTGACATCGTCAGCATTGGGTTTCTGACCTTGAACTGAAAAGGTGATCGTTGCAAGAAAAATGATTATGCTTAACGTTTTCATAAATCTAGATTGTTTAGTTGTTGCTGGATTTGCATTTATTGAATTGTTTCTTTCACTTTTCCGCATGAAAGCATTTCGCTGCCCAAATAGGGGTTGCGTATTTCTTTGGTATCGCTAAGCCAATGTGCTCCCGTATTATTGTTTGCCATAGGGCATTGCACGTAGTAAACTGTGATGCCCCCTGCACCGAATTCTTTCAGACTCTTGTATAGTGCATTGCTGAAGGATGAGAACGCCTGTCGTTGTATGGCCAGATCTGTTGCCTTCTCAATCCGTTCGAGATTCTCATTGAGTATTTTCAGGGAACCCATCCAGTCCATCAGCGCTTCCTCTTTTAGCAAAGCCAAATCGACTTTCGATAGTGCGACACGAAGTTGGGGTACAGATTCTGCAGCTTTTGCGACATCGGAAAATACAAGTGCATCTTTTAGCTGTAAAGAGGCAGCAAATACCTCGCGGAGTTGTACCTGAAATTCGGGCACCGCACGGTGAGAGTGGGTAGTTTCTTTTTTACTGTGTGCGGGTGCACTGGTATGCCCCGCGCCATGATCGTGCTGGGCAACTGCCGAACCTGCAAGCAGAATAAAGCTCATAATTATTATGCTATTTTTCATTGGCAAATGGGTTTAATTCATTAAACAATTTCGTAATTCAACATCATGCCATCATCTTCATGCTCCAGATTGTGGCAGTGAAATACGTACACGCCTTTATCCTGAGGGAAGGTCATGATGATTCTTACTTTTTCACGTGGCATTACCAGTACGGTGTCTTTCCATCCTCTTTCAGAAGCAATCAATGTGCCTCTGCCTCCTGTTCTGGAAAGGATTTGAAATTGAACACCATGAATGTGCATCGGGTGAATTTCATCTCCTTCGGAATTATCAAAATCCCAGATTTCAGTAGCGCCTGCATTTATCGTTTCGTCAATCCGGTTGAGGTCATAGATTTTGTCGTTAATGGTGTGCATACCGCTTCCCATACCCCCACCATTCATATTCATCCCTTCCATCATTCCTTTGATTTTCATCGAGCGTGTTTTGGATGCCGAAGCTTCTGCCAGCGGTGTGACCACAGAAAGTTGAGAGGGTGTAGAGAACGAATCACTCACTTGTTGATTCACCGTAAACTTCATGATCTTGAATTCCTGCTGGCCTTGAGCCCCGCCATCGAAAGTTTTACTTAACAGGTAAACTTCTTTACCAACCGCCAGATTTTTAAAGCTCACTAAAATATCAGCTCGCTCGCCCGGGCCTAGCAATAAGGAATTCACAGAAACAGGCTGCGATAACAAACCACCATCAGAACCGATTACTTCAAAACCCAGGTTATCGCTCAAACTAATGTTATACACCCTGGCCGTTGAGCCATTCAAAATGCGCATCCGATAATACTGAGTAGACACATTGTGGAAAGGAGCATAGGTACCGTTTACTAAAACATATTCACCCGTATAACCCGTCATGATTTCATTCATGGAGGGCGAATAATTCAGTTGTCCATTTTCAATGCGTTTGTCCTGGATCACCAACAAAAGTTCACGGTCGCCAGAAGGAAGGTTCAGCGCCAACTCTTCTGCGTCATTGGCAATAAAAAAGCCTGCGAGGCCGCTGAATACCTGTCTGGCCGTCTTTCCGTGCGGGTGTGGATGATACCAATAGGTGCCAGCCCGTTGGTTAATGGGCAGTGAAAAGTCGAAACTACCACCGCTGTTGATAACATTCTTGGGGTGTCCGTCCATATCGGCAGGAACTAATAGCCCATGCCAATGAATGTTGGTTTCCTCCGAAAGAAGGTTTTGGAAGGCCATCGACACAGTTGTGCCCGTGTCAACTTTAATAGTTGGCCCTAACATTCCGTCTGCGTAACCGAATACCGAGGCACTCTGGTTATTCAAAAGATTGGCAGTGTTTCCTTTGGCCTTCATTGAAAAATTACTGGACATAACAGTGGGGAAAGCCAGAGGCGTGGTAAATGCGCCTTCTTTAACCGCCACGGCATTGGAACCCATGTTCATATTCATGTTCATGTTGTCCATACAACTTTGCAGCACAGGTGGAATAATGATCGCAGACGCAGCTGCTGTTCCTGATAGTTTTACAAATTCTCTACGTTTCATTTCTTTAAATATTTTTTAGCGTTTTGTTCTGATTCGAAATATAAAATGGAGCCTGACTTATCGGGACTCACCGTAATAAATGCGCGCGCTTTATCAACCGACACATTACTGTAGGGGTCAACAGCTAGCCGGACGGATTCATCTGTATTAAGGTCGCGTACACATTTCGGACAACATCCGTAATATGTCTTGTCCAGCACCACTACCGGAATTTGATCAACACCCATGTACGTGTTGTTCACCATGCATACTAGCTTGTGATCAACGGCTGTACCAGGTACCGGAAGAGAGGATTGATATTGTTGCTTCATCTCACTTTCCTGTTTCTCCTGCTGGTAAGTATGCACCGCCAACCACACAAACCAACCTCCAATCATCACAATGGCCAAAGCCGTGATGAAGATTTCACTCCATTTGAACTTCTTTTTTTTATTCGCTGTCGGAGGTCGGTAGGTTTGTTTCTTTTTCATAACTCTGATGAAAAATGTTTTACGAACGATCTAAATTTAAGAGTGAGCGAGACGTTTCAATGTGCATTTACTCCGTCTCATCTCTCCACCCGCTATTAGTGAATCATTTCTTTTACACTACCGCATTTCAGCATTTTGTCTCCGAAATAAGGGTTCTTAATTTCCTTTTCGTTGGAGAGCCAATAGGCACCACTATTATTGTTTGCCATGGGGCAATACTCTAGATAAAGCATACCCATTGACAGTTTCCCATCCTTTACCAAAGTCGCCATTTCGTTACTAAGCGTGCTAAACAACTTACGTTGCTCATCTAAATCTGAAGTATTAGCTAACTTAGTAGCCGCTTCAATAGAAGCTGTTGATACTTTGGCATTTCTTAATGCTTGACTCAATTCAATAGCGCTAGCTTTTGCTTCCTCGTTGTCCGAGGCTACCAATGAGTTCTTCACATGAATGTAGTGCTCATATGCCTTGCCCAGTTTAGGATCTTTAAACATCACCATCGCTTGATCGGTCTTCTTCTGTTCATGCCCGGCATGATCGTGTTGTGCAAAAGCTCCCCAGCTACCTAGAACCAGGATAAGCATCATCATTTTTGTTTTCATGGTTGTTATTGATTATCATTAGTTGTTTATAGAATCGTATTGGTTGTTTTTCTTGCTTTGATAAGTCTTACTGTGCCGACCATCGACTTAAAATGCGCAGTCTCTTCTGCCTTTTGAAAAGTTTCTTTGATGGCTTTGGCTAACAAATTCTCAACGTTATCGGTCGTTGTCTGAAATCCATCCAGTAGTTGGACGATATAGAACCCAAACCTCTGGAAAGCACCATCCGGTTTACCAAAATCTGCAATATGCAATTGGCCGGAAGGCTTAAGTACCCTGTGGATTTCTTCTAGCGCAAAATATTTTTGTCGTAAGGTGAGGTGGTGAAACACAAGGCTTGACATGACATGATCGAACGAGTTGTCTGGATAAGGCAGTCTGTTGCCATCGTATTGCTGTACATCAATAGGCAACGCCACCTTTGAAAGTTTTTCTTTTGCGATTGAAATTATTTTCTCATCGATATCCACTCCAAAGAATTGGGTTTGAGGATACATCTGAGAAGCCATGATGGAGAGCGTGAGCGAGCCACATCCAAAATCCAGAATCCGATCATCCGGCTTGATTTTCATTTGCTGAATCAAAGCTGTTTTAAACTTTTTCTCAGGCATGGTGAACTGCAACACGGGGTCATACACTTTTGTTAGCCAGTCGTATTTCAATGCGGGTATATAGTTTTTGCTTTCTGCCATTTTGTTGTCTTCTTTTATTGTTGATGCATGAGTTGACTCCACAGAGCGAATAGTACTATTCCAATCAGAATGGCATAGACAATTCTTCTAGGCCATACTTTCCAATATGGAAGTGGTTTAGGGTTACTATTTTCGCAACAAGGTTTAGCCATGACTTTATTTTAAAGTCTCTTTTGTTTCTCCGCAACGCAGCATTTTTTCACCGAAATAGGGGTTGCTTATTTCCTTTTCATTGCTGATCCAGAAGGCACCTTTGTTATCGAATGCCATCGGGCAAAACTGGTAGTATGCTTCAAGCCCATTCACTCCGAACGTTTTAATCGATGAGTAAAAAGCATTTGTGAGTTGAGAAAACGCTGCCCTTTGAATCTCTACATCCGTTGCAGAAAAAATGAGTTTGGTAGCTGTCTCCAAACTTTTCAGTTGGTCCATCCACTTCATATGTGCATCTCCTTTTAGCAAACCCATATCGACATTCTTCAAAGCCGTATTGAACGCACTTGTTTGAGCAGATGCAGACTTGGCATCAGATGCTACAAGGGCCTCTTCTATTTTGAAGTAAGGGGTCAGTAATTCTTTGAGCTGTTTTGTAAATGCCTGATCTACCACCATTGGCTTTTCCACCGTGGTAACTTGCGTTGCATCACTTGTTTGTGCAGCCTCGTGATCGTGATTATGCCCAGCCATTGGGTTAACTCCTTTCTTGAGTACGATTTCACTGTACAGCAGGTAGGCGCCCGTCACAACAATTGAATCACCTTCTTCCACACCACTCGTAATCTCGACCTTGTTAAAATTCTCCAGCCCGGTAGTGATCATTTGTGGTCGGTACTTACCAACACCGGTTTTCTTATACACATGATTACCCAACTCTTCGCGGATAACGGCATCCGCAGGTAACGTCAACGCTTTCTTTTTGGAATGTTCGAAGACGATCTCCGCCTGCATACCGGGTGCGAAGAGATGCTCATTATTAGCAAGGGAAGCACGTAATACAAATATCTGGCTGGACTGTCGGTATTCCGGGGAAAGAAAGATGACCTTGCTTTCAATGGGTTGATTTTCGAATCCGTTAACATAAATGGTTATGCGGTCGCCCAACTTAATAAGCGATGCTTCTCGCGGGTACATTTCCGCTTCCACCCAGAGTTTGCTGAGTTTTTCTAAGCGATAGATGGCTGCGCCTTCGGCAACGTACTGTCCTTCGGCAACAGGTATTTCGGTAATGATGCCCGCGGCAGGGGCTACGAATTGTATGCGTGGGTTAGTGGTTTTCGATTTGGATAGTTCAGCAATCTGATCTTCTGTCATTCCGTACAACCATAACTTTTTCCTCGCAGCCTCCAGGTAAGAGGAGTACCGCTTATTGTCAATAGATTGGGATTGCGCAAGAGCAAGTAGATATTCATTCTGGTATGTGAGCAATTGCTCACTGTAAATTTCATAAATCAGTTGACCCTGATTTATAGGGATGCCAGTTTCTTTGATAAAGAGTTTATCAATCCGGCCCGGAACCCTGGTGCTCACTACTTCAGTCTGCGTCTCATCCGCCCTGAGGCGGCCGTTCAGAAGTATGCTGTTACCAATTTCCTGAACAGACACTCGCTGCACGGTAATATTAGCAAGTTCAATCTGGCTTTCACTGAGTGTTACTTCTGACTTATCACCACCTGCTGTAATCGGAACCAAGTCCATACCACAGATAGGACAAGTGCCGGGTTTATCCTGAACAATCTGCGGGTGCATGGGGCATGTATAAGTTTGTTTTATTTCAGAGGACTGACCATCTTTTTTTCCATTGCACCCGATCAGTAGTATGATGATAATAACAACTGAATATTGAATTGTAGTTTTCATCGCTGTTATGGATTAATTACTTTTATAAAACTCTCGCTGTCTATCATGTATTGAGCGTTGGCGGCAACGTCTGCCGATTCGGTTAACCCCTCAGTTATTTCAACCCAGCCATCTGCCTCTAAACCCGTTTTTACTTTAAAGGGTGTGTAGGTACCTTTCTCTTTGATGAATACTATTTGCTGAACACCTAAATCAAGAATTGCTTTTTTGGGTACCCACAACGCCTGATCATGTGCCTGCACAACATGCGCAGTTAATAGTTGTCCGACACGGATTTCATTTTTGTCTACATCGATGTAGGATCGAACCTGTAGGAATTGTTTGCCTTCGCTGAAAAAGGGTTGAATGAAGTCCACCTTAGCTTGGATGGCTTTTTGCGAACCTTTCACGTGGAGTTCAATCTGTTCGCCTTTTTTGATTTGTGCGCCTTCCTTTGCCGGAAAGTATACTTCGGCCCAAAGGCGAGTGCCATCTACCACTTTGAAGAGGCTTTGACCTGTAGACACATACATACCTTCGCGAATTGAAAATTGCCCACCCATTACCGATGATGGATTTGCAGCATTCATTGAGTTACTTGACTGCGTCCCGCCACTCATGGCACCCCCCGACTTTTTGTTCATTCCGCTACCGCCCATTGATGATGGTGTGCCATTCGATGTGCTACTCTCCGGGAGTGTTGCAGTTGCTTCCAGGATGTACCCGGAGTATGGACTCAGCACTGGTAAGGCAAAAGTTTCTTTTCCGGTTTTGATGATGTGCCCTATTTGATCATCTGTAAGTCCGAGCAATTGAAGCTTTTCCTTTGCAGACTCAATGATTTCGATATGTTCCTTATGCTGACCTACCACGTAGAGTAATTCCCGTTGGGCTGTGATCAACTCCGGACTATATATCTCCATAATCACCTGGCCTTTTCGCACGGGCTGGTAATTATACTTCAGATAGAGCCTTTCAATGCGACCGCCAAAGCGCACCGGAACTGAATAAGTTTTGCGCGTATCATAATTGATTACTCCAGCGGCTGTAATATTTACAGACAACGTTTTTCTTTCGGGCCGGATTGTTTCTATAGCAGATATCACCGAGCTATTGGTAGGCTTGATCAGGTCTTTCATTTCATCCGATACAACTACTGGTTGTGTAGCGCCAGACTTCTTTACCAAATCCATTCCGCAGATTGGACAAGTCCCTGGTTTATCCTGAGTAATCTGGGGATGCATAGGGCAGGTGTATTCATCGTGAATATGCGCCTGCTTTTCTTTTTCTGAATTGCATGCTACCATTAATCCCAGCATGAGGATGAGTAGGGCGAACGTCTTCAGCATTTTATCAGTTGCACGTTGCATATTATTTCTCCAATTGCTTTTCATAACTCACGATCATCTGATAATATCTTCTCATTACATCGAGGTATTGGGTTTGTGCCATAATGAGGGCCTCGTATGCATCAATCACAAAGGGTAATTCCTCCCTGTTTTCTTCGTATGCCAGCATTACTGTCTCATAGTTCCTTTCAAGTGCTGGAATAATTTTCTGCTCGTAGTTGTCCAGTTGCTTCCGGGTGGTTTGAATTTCCCAAGCCATTCCTGCAGCCATACCTTGTGCTTCATTAAGGATGGCCTCGCGTCCGCGTTTCATTGCCTCAATCTGGAGGTTCATACCCCGAACATTAGCCTTATACATTTTGGATGACCACGGGGCAATGGGAATGGATACCATACCTTCAATCGTGTATGCGCTGGGCATCATCTGCCCCAATGGAGCCATGTGGTTATATCGGATTCGGAAGTCCGGTTTGGCCTGATAACTTTCCAGTTTTACGGCATATTTCATGCTTTGAATAGTATTGTTGATTTGCCGAATGTCGCTTCGCCTGCTGGCCAACTCTGCCGTATCAAGCACCAGTTGCACAGCGTCAAATTCTTGGAAAGTCGTATCAATGACGAATCGATATTCCTTCGGCAGGTTCATCAGCGCGTTTAGCGCGATGTTCTTTTGAATGATCTCATTTTCGGTCATGAAAATCATGTTCTCTACTTCATGCAATCTTCCTTCGGCCTTAAAGCTGTTTCCAAGTGGGCTTTGGTTATAGGGATACCGCGCTTTAGCTATGTTGTACATGAGTTTTATAATTTCCTGATTTTCTAAAAGAATGGAACGCTTTTTCTCTAACACTAACCACTCATAGAATGCCGTCTTCGCCTGGGCCCTCAGGTCGTTGTAAATAAACGCCCCTCCTGCTTCTTCAATGGCTGCTTTAGACGAAAGCAGTTGCTGATTGGCCCGAAGTTTTGCCGGATTTGGTATCGATTGTTCAGCGGAGATCATCACAGATCCCTTGTCCCTTTCATCCATTACCATTTGACCTGGATAAGGAGTCATAAAAGTTCCCACTCCTACCATTGGGGCCATCCAACTTTTTGCACCTTTTGAGATTTCATTTAGCGCCTGTGCTTTGTATCGATACTCCTGCAACATTGGATTGTTTTGCTGGATCACCTTGAGGATGCTGTCCAACTCTAATCGTTGTTGTGCCTGGGCAGTAAGACTGCCCAAAAGCGCAATGCCGACCAATGCTATCGTTTTTATGTTCGTGTTCATCTGTTAATTTTTTTGGTTCAAATTTCCATGGACATTGAAGGCTTCGACTGCAACATTGCTGTTAGTGCCCGGCTGTTTCATGAATTTCAAGTTTTCCGAATTTTCTAAGCTCATATTCTTTTGTCATCAA
>JAKLJG010000011.1 GCA_023151255.1 Cyclobacteriaceae bacterium
CGCAGCAACGCTGGCTGTTCCTACGCGCATCATTCAAAAAGATGAGGAAGGCCAGTTTATTTTCGTTGTCGATAACCGAGGCGATAAAATGCTTGCCCGTAAGGTACATGTAACAACCGGCATTACCTCTAAAACCGAAACCGAAATACTGGAAGGCCTGGAAGGCAATGAAATGATTGTAAACGAAGGTTACCGCGATTTAACCGAAGGCGTTGAAGTAATCCTGGCCGGTACAACCAAAAATGTTAATGGAGTTGCCAAAAACTAATTTGACGTTACGTTATGAGCGATAGCAATAAAAAACTTAAAGTTGATAAAGAGTTTGGTCTGTCAACGCTGGCGCTGAACAACCGCACTTCGGTGATGTTTCTGGCTTTTCTGATTACGGTGATGGGTATTATGACCTACATCAACCTCCCCAAAGACAGCTATCCCGAAATTGAACAACCAGTGGTGTATATCGGCACCTCTTATCCGGGCAACTCGCCCATCGATATGGAAAACCTGGTAACCCGGCCTATCGAAAAGGAGCTTAATACCATTTCTGAAGTGGACAACATCAAATCCACCTCCGTGCAGGATTATTCCACCATTATTATCGAATTTGATCCAAAAACTTCCGTTCAAGATGCGTTAACCAAAGTAAAAGATGCGGTTGATAAGGCCAAACCCGAACTACCTAACGACCTGCCGGCTGACCCGAACGTTTTTGAATTGAACTTTTCGGAGTTTCCTATATTCAACATTAACCTCTCCGGAAATTTTGAGTTGGAAGAACTTAAGCGTTATGCCGAGTACCTGGAGGATGAAATTGAAAAACTATCCGAAATTTCAAAAGTAGAGATAAAAGGCATTGATGAAAAAGAAGTTAAAATAAAAGTTGACCCTTACGAACTGGAGGCGCGCGAGCTGAACTTTGGTGATCTTGAAAGTGCCATCCAGGCCGAGAACATTACCCTTTCAGGAGGCAATATTCTGGATGACGGCATCCGAAGAAACATCCGTGTTGTGGGTGAGTTCAACGACCCGCGACAACTTGAAGACATCGTGGTTAAGCATGAAAAGGGAAACATCGTTTACCTGAGAGATGTGGCACGCGTGGAATTTGATTATAAAGAGCGGCAGAGCTATGCCCGCCTGCAAAAACAACCGGTGGTAATGGTTGATGTCATTAAACGAAGCGGCCAGAACCTGCTGATTGCTACCGAAAAAGTAAATGCCATTCTGGCCAAAGCCAAAGCCGAGGTATTCCCGGCTGGTTTGAATGTTACTATCACCAACGATCAATCCTCGTTTACCAAAGAGATGGTGAGCAGCATGGAGAACAACATCATTTCAGGGGTGATTGTGGTGGTGGGTGTGCTTATGCTTTTCCTCGGCATCCGCAATGCCTACTTCGTGGGTATTGCCATACCGTTATCCATGTTTTTATCCTTTATGATACTGGGCTTCATCGGCTATACCATTAACATGATGGTGTTGTTTGGCCTGATCATGGCGCTGGGTATGCTGGTGGATAATGGAATTGTGGTGGTGGAAAATGTATACCGCCTGTACGAAGAGGGTTATGATTTGAAAAGTGCCGTGCGTCTGGGTACAGGCGAAATTGCCTGGCCTATTATTGCCTCAACCGCTACCACGTTGGCTGCCTTTTTGCCGCTGGCCATGTGGCCGGGCATCATGGGCGAGTTTATGAAGTACCTGCCCATTACGCTGATTGTTGTTCTTAGTTCATCGCTGTTTGTTGGGCTGGTGGTAACCCCGGTAATTGCCTCGCTGTTTATGAAGCACGAGAGCGACAGCGCCATGAAAAACCGGAGGATGACTTACCGCGTGGTACTGGCTTTATTTGTTGCAGGCGCACTTTTTATCGCAATCAAGGTTTATTGGTTTGGTAACCTTCTGCTTATCGGTGCACTATTGACTCTGCTTAATATCTATGTTTTTGCTCCGCTAACCCATGCTTTTCAAACACGCTTGCTTCCCCGGTTAGAGAGCCGATACGCCAAACTGATTCAGCATGCCTTAAAGGGCTCTAATCCCAAGGCTTATTTAATAGGCACTATTCTCTTGTTGTTTCTTTCTATCGGGTTGCTGGTTGTATTTCCGCCCAAGGTTATCTACTTCCCAATCAACGAGCCAAAGTATATCAATATCTTTATTGAATACCCTACCGGTACTGATATTGAGGTAACCAACAAATTAACCGAGCGTATTGAAGATCAGGTTATTGAACTGGTGAAGCCCTACGAGTCGATTGTTGAATCGGTAATCGGTAACGTAGGGCAGGGCACGGGCGATCCGAATGATCCGTCCAATATCGGGATGTCGGATACTCCCAATAAGGCGCGCATAACCGTAAACTTTGTTGATTTTAAATACCGTAACGGCCAAAGCACAAACGCCATTATGGAAGAGGTGCGAAAAGCCATTGGGCAGTATCCCGGAGTTACGGTAACCGTTGATAAGAATTCGGATGGCCCTCCGGCCGGAAAGCCCATCAACATCGAAATTTCAGGCGATGATTTTTCTACTCTGGTACGCATAGCTGAAGACATGCGCAGCAAGATCAATGAATCGGGGATTCAGGGCATTGAAAAACTTAAATCGGATTTAGAGACCGGGAAGCCTGAACTTGTTATTGACATTGATCGGGAAAAAGCCAGGCGGTTTGGCCTTTCATCCTATTCGGTGGCAAACGAAATCCGCACCTCGCTTTACGGTAAGGAGGTATCGAAATTTAAACAGGGCGAAGATGATTACGACATCCAGCTTCGGCTTGACGATAAGTACCGCTATGATTTGGATGCGCTGATTAATAAGAGCGTAACCTTTCGCGATCAAAGTACCGGCAAAATTTCACAGGTGCCAATTTCCTCTATCGCGAAAACTGAGTTGAGTTCTTCCTACGGCTCGGTGCGAAGAAAAGACTTAAAGCGTGTTATCACATTAAGCTCAAATGTATTGGGCGGGTATAACGCTACTGAAATTAACAACCAGATAAAGGAATTACTGGCCGATTACCGGATGCCTCCGGGGTATTCATTTAAATTCGGTGGCGAACAAGAGAAACAAATGGAAGAAATGAGTTTCCTTACGGGCGCCTTGGCGTTGGCTGTGTTCATCATTTTTTTAATTATCGTTGCGCAGTTCAACAAAATAACGGCTCCTCTGATTATCATGACGTCCGTACTCTTCAGCACCATCGGTGTTTTTTTGGGCCTGTTTATTTTTAAAATGGACTTTGTGGTTATCATGACCATGGTGGGGCTGATTTCGCTGGCCGGTGTGGTGGTGAATAACGCCATTGTGCTGATTGACTTTATTGAACTGAAGAAAAAGCGCCTGAAAGAGGAGATGAACGTGGATAAGCTGCCGATGCCGGTGGTAATTGATGCGATTGCCGAAGCCGGCAAAACCCGCTTGCGCCCCGTACTATTAACCGCTATAACTACCATTTTGGGGTTAATGCCGCTGGCTATTGGTATCAACATCGACTTTATCAAGTTTCTTACCAGTTACGATGCTGACTTTTACATTGGTGGTGATAGTGTAATTTTCTGGAGCCCGCTATCGTGGACGATTGTGCACGGCCTTGCCTTTGCCACCTTCTTAACCCTGGTGGTGGTGCCGGTTATGTACCTGCTGGTTGAAAGGCTTAACCGCAGGCTCGGCATTGGTTAACCAAACGAATGGCAAAGTTCATGGTACTTTTTTTCATTCTGGTCGTTCTGGTGTTGATAGACCTGTACGTTTACCAGGCTGTTGCCACCATCAGCAAAGAATGGACAGCCGGCTGGAAAAGTTTTGCCCGGTTGGGTTTCTGGATTTTTACAGGACTCTCGTTGCTGGCTGTGTTGTGGTATGCTTATGGTGATCCGTATAAATATGGATCGCAGTTGCGCAACCTGGTGCTTACCGGCATTTTTATTGTTTATTTTTCCAAGATCTTCGGGGTGCTTTTTGTTTTGATTGATGATGTTCAACGAGGCATTCGCTGGCTGGTAACTTATTTTAAGCAAGATACCCCCTCGCAAGGCGGTAAGGTAATACCACGCTCTGAATTTTTAGCCAAGGCAGCGGTTATTACGGCAACTATTCCGTTTGCGGCAATGACGTACGGCATCATTTCAGGCGCACACGATTACCGCGTTCGCAGAAGGACTATTATGCTGCCCAACCTTCCGAAAGCTTTTGACGGTATTCGAATTGGCCAGCTATCTGATATTCATTCCGGTAGTTTCTTCAGCAAGACATCCGTTAGGGGAGGCATCGACATGTTTTTGCGGGAGAAGCCGGATTTGATCTTTTTCACAGGTGACCTGGTGAACAACGAAACCAGCGAAGTGGCCGAGTATATTGATGTATTTGCTAAGTTAAAAGCTCCACTGGGTGTATATTCGGTTACAGGCAATCACGATTATGGCGATTATAAATCGTGGGTGAGTAGGGAAGCCAAGCAGAAGAATTTTACCGATCTGATGGAGGCCCACCGCTTGATGGGATTTGACCTGTTAATGAATGAACACCGGTTTATCAGGCAAGGCGGTGAGGCAATGGCCATTATCGGTATTGAAAACTGGGGAGCCGGCCGTTTTGCCAAGTACGGAAAATTAAATGAAGCCTATCGTGGTAGTGAGGAAGCGCCTGTAAAATTATTGCTTTCGCACGATCCCAGCCACTGGGATGCCCAGGTACGCCCCAACTATCCGGATATCGATGTTGCCTTTGCCGGTCATACACATGGCTTTCAGTTTGGTGTAGAGATTGGGGATTTCAAATGGAGTCCTTCGCAGTATGTGTACAAGCAATGGGCTGATTTGTATCAGGAAGGCAATCAATACCTGTATGTTAACCGGGGTTTCGGTTATATTGGCTATCCGGGAAGAGTGGGTATCCCTCCCGAACTCACTATCATCGAACTGAAGCGTGCCTGAGCAATAGGTACTCAGTTGCCGGGATGTGCGGCTTCCATCTCTCGCCTGCGTTTGGCATCAATGGAGTATTTGCCGGCACCGAAAATAGTGAAGATGATAAGGCCGGCCAGTACAATAAGCGAGATCTCCAGTTCCATATGACTACCCACACTTAAAAAGCCTTTTGGGGCATTCACAAAAACAACCGCACCAATCATTACCGGAAGGTTAATAATGCTTACTACCCGCGTAAACAGGCCAACAGCAATCAGCGGACCGCCCAGTATGTGTGCAAAAACTACATAATGGGCCAGGGTTGCCCCGGCAAACCAAACATTGAAACCGGAGGCGGTCATTTCCAGTTCATCCATATTGGTAATAAACTCAAGGCCCTTGTAGGTAATAAACAGGCCGAGAATAATCCGGAAGAAATCAAGAAAGCCGGGGCGGTGCGCGTTACCCCATTTTTCAACATCGGTAACAACACTCATACTTGTAATCGGTTGGTTTACACAAAGTTTAAGAAATGTTTGGCGAAAGGTCAATGCCGACTGCTGATTTCTTTTTTTACCGAGAATAAAAAAACCCGGGCTGTCAACCCGGGTTTGTTCAATAGTTATTCTGAAATCCTAATAATCGTCCCGATTAAAATTTTTTCTGAATCCACCGCCACTCCTGTTTCCGCGGGGAGCATCGGTGCGTGGCCGGGCCTCGTTAACCACCAGGTTTTTGCCCATAAAATCGGCACCGTTTAACTGGTTAATGGCGCTTTGAGCCGATGAATTATCGGCCATTTCAACAAAACCGAAACCACGGCTGCGGTTGGTAAATTTGTCAAGGATGATTTTAGCTGAGCTAACTTCACCAAACTGTTCGAAGAGTCCCTTCAATTCTGCTTCCGTTGCTTTAAAAGGGATGTTGGCAACATAAATGTTCATTTGTTAACTGATAAAGTGAATAATTAAACTGTTGTTTGATGAATCTTTCTGAAACTCAGTTCGGTACGAAGATGGGCTCAGGATAAATTAATCAAATCACTGTAAAAATAACCAGAATATGTTACGGTTCAACCAGTACAGGTTGTTTTGAAGTTGGCTGTCGGTAAAAATGCTCTAAAATGGTTTTTTTAAGAGGTATGGTCAGCAACGATAACCCACTTGCCTTTAATTTTTCTCCACAATAAGGTGAAATGCCCGCCTGGATTGTCATGTGTGCGCTTCAGCTCCCATTTCCCGATAACATAGGCCGTAGTTGGCGAAAGTACCTCTACCGATAGCAAGGTAAAGGTAAGTTGTCCCATGGCCTCGGGTGTTGGATATCCTTTCTTGTAATTCTCTAATGTGGTAGTCCAGCCATAGGTAAGGCCGTTCCGTCCGATAAATTTCAGGCTGTCGGATTTCCAGTAGCCTTCCATAAAAGCGGCAATATCGCCCCGGTTCCAATCCGCTTGCTGTTTGAACATGCTGTTTCGGATGATCTGCTCATCATTTGGCTTTTGTTGTGCGGCACTGTAGGTGTAAATAAAAAGAAGGCTTGATGCAAAAAGAAGTTGGGTGCGTAAAATAAGCATGGCATTTTGGTTTAGTTATGATCTATTAACGAGGTGATGAGTTCGAAAATGTACGATAATTCGCACCCACCTTCAATACGGGTCAACATTCACTACGGTGCGTACATTCCGAAAGGAACTGTTAAGGCTAAGATGGTCAATATCATCGGCAATTAGTTGCTTGATATCTCCCAGGTATCCTGAGTTGCGGGGAATTTTAATCAGGATGGTCATCAGGTACTGGTTTCTGATTTTTGATACCATGGGTTCGCCCGGCCCCAGTATTTTTACACCGGTGAGTTGCGATCGCAACCGGTCAGCCAGTGCAGCGGAAGCTTCATTAACCGTTCTTTTATCGGTGTGTTTAAGGGTTAGTTCAATCAGGCGTGTAAAGGGCGGGTACTGGTGTACTTTTCGGTCGTCCAGTTCAAGTTCATAAAATTTGTTAACACGGTGGTTGAGAACATCATTGAGCAAGGGGTGTTGCGGTTGCGAGGTCTGGATGATAACCCTTCCGGTTTTATCCTTTCGGCCGGCCCGTCCGCTCACCTGGGTGAGTAGTTGAAAGGCGCGTTCGTGTGCGCGGAAGTCAGGGAAATGAAACATCCGGTCGGCATTAAACACCCCCACCAAACTAACCCGGCCGAAGTCAAGGCCTTTAGTAACCATTTGGGTGCCAACCAAAATGTCGGTCTGGCCGGCTTCAAATTCGCTGATAATATTTTCATAGCCGGCTTTCGATCGGGTAGTCTCCAGGTCCATACGCTGGATGACGGCTTCCGGAAAATACAGGCGCAGTTCTTCTTCCAGTTTTTCGGTACCATAACCTGATGTGAGCAGTCGTTTGGATGAACAGGTGCGGCATGCCGTGGGCATGGGCTCTCTGTATCCGCAGTAATGGCACACCAGCGCATTTTTATATTGATGATAAGTTAGGCTAACCGAACAATTGGTGCACCGCGGTATCCATCCGCAGTCTTCGCACTCCAGCAACGGTGCGTAACCCCTGCGGTTTTGAAAAACAATTACCTGTTCTTTCCGTGCAAGTGTTTCTTCAATAGCCTTGAGCAACGTGGAGGTGAACTGCCCTTTGTTTTTCTTTTCTTTACGCTCCCGGCTTAAGTCGGCTAAGACAATTGTTGGAAGCGTGGCCTCGCCAAACCGGGTGTGTAGTTGTACCAGGCCGTACTTGCCGGTGTGCGCCAGCCAGTAGGATTCCAGCGAGGGGGTGGCCGATCCGAGCAGTACATGTGCGTGGTGCAACTGGCCCATCATCAGCGCCACATCGCGGGCATGGTAGCGCGGAGCCGGCTCCTGTTGTTTATAGGAGGTGTCGTGCTCCTCATCAACAATTATCAGCCCCAAATTGTCAAAGGGCAGGAATACCGATGATCGAACGCCTACCACAAACTTAAACCTTCCGCTCAGAATGCCCTGCCACACTTCCACGCGTTCGTTATCAGAAAAACGGGAGTGGTAAACGCCCATGGTGTTGCCAAACACTTTTTTCAGCCGCTGAACAATCTGGGTAGTCAACGCTATTTCCGGAAGCAGATAAAGTACCTGCGTGCCGCTATCCAGTGCCTGCTTAATCAGGCTGATGTAGATTTCGGTTTTACCGCTGCCGGTGATGCCGTGAAAAAGTGTGGTGTTATTTTTTTTGGCCGACTGCAGAATTTCATCGCGGGCGCGAAGTTGGTCTTCGCTAAGGATATTTTCAGGTTGCCCGGCAGATGTATCTGTATCGAACCTCGAGACGATAACCTCAAACTCTTCAAAGATGCCGTGCTTAATCAGCGTGTTGAGTGATGATTCAGACAGGTTGCTTTCCAGAAATTTTTTACGCGAAAGCCCGGTTTTATTTTGTCCGGCCTCGTGCATTACCGGCACTTCCTGCAGGTATTTCAGTACCAACGCTTCTTGTTTTGGTTTGGAGGCCAGTGTGTTGAATAGCTCGTGCAGTGCATCGTTCGAAAGGTAATGCTGGGCTAACCGCACTTTCCGTTCGGTTTTTGGTTTATATTTTTCATGCACTTCTTCAAAAAGGATGACGGCTTCTTTTCTGACCAATGATTTAAGGATAGCGTAAATTGTTTTTACACTAAGCAGTTTAGATACTTCCGAGTACGTCATCGGGCCGTGCTGAAGCTGGCGCAGCAGCATTTCTTCTTTTTGGGTAAACTCAAACAGGGTTTCATTCCAGTCAAAGGCGGGGTGCAGTTGCACCTTTGATTCGCTGGAAAGTTTTAGCCCGGAAGGCAGGGCAGCATTGATTACTTCGCCAGGGGTGCAGAGGTAATACGAAGCTATCCAGTTGAATAATTTCAGTTGATTGCCGTTTACAGCCGGCTCATCGTCCAGCAGTTCAAGCAGGTATTTAGCCTCATATTCAGTTGGCGGATTTTGGTGAATTGTGCTGACGATGCCGGTAAGGATCTTCCGGTCGCCAAACGGTACAATGGCGCGCTGCCCAGGGGCGATGCGTTCATTAAACTCAAGGGGTACGCGGTATGTGAATAGTTTTTGTACAGGTACCGGCAGCATGAGTTCTGCAAAAAGTGTAATCCGTTCCGGATTTTCTAATGGGAGTTGATTAATCATGGAGAGCCTACCGGCAAATCTAATGGAATCGGTTGCAAATTTTCTTATCTAGTAACGTCAACCGCCATTTGCCCGATGGCTTCCTTTACGGAATGAACAGGCTGTTTGCAGGTTTTGTTGTAGCAAACATAAACCGTGGTTTTATTAACGGCTTCCTTTCCCTGCAGCAACGGAAGCCGGCTCGAAACAGCGGTGCCTGTAACGAGTGAAACCGGATGAAAGTGCTTTCTGAACTCATTTTTATACAACAAGTGTTCTTCCCCTACAAAAGCTATCTCGGCTATTTCCTTGTTTGCCCATAACCAGGCCATGGCCCAGTTGCTCATGTAGTTAGGCTCATTCAGAATCAACTCATGCATGCCGTCAACCATGTTTTTGCCGATAGCTAACCAGTCTTCGCGGTCGAGTAATTTTCCGAGCCACAGAAGATTTTGTGCCATTACACTGTTCGATGCAGGGATTACGTTGTCAAACAGTTCTTTTTTTCGGGCAACGAGTTGTTCGGCATTTTTTGATGTGTAAAAGAAAAAGCCATCGGCCTGATCGTAAAAGTCGGTAATTACTTTTGTTGCAAACCGGTTTGCTTTTTCGAGCCACCCCTCATCAAAGCCGGCTTCGTATAATTTCAGATAGGCCTGGATTAGAAAACTGTAATCTTCCAAAAAGCCCTCGGTGGCCGAACGTTTTTTGTTCCAGCTGCGGTAGAGTGTGTCGTTCTCAATTAACGTATTCTCAATAAAACGAATAGCATTCTGTGCGTATTCCAGGAAGGCATTGTCGGCAAAGGCATGATAGGCATCAACCAGAGCGCTGACAGCCATGGCGTTCCAACCTGATAAAATCTTGTTATCAAGGCCCGGTCTTATCCGGTGATTTCTGTGCTGAAGCAGTTTTTCTTTATACCGATCGAGATTTTCACTTGGTGGTGATTCTCCGGCATTTCGGTAGAGGATGTTGGTGCCATGCTCCCAGTTTCCTTTTGGTGTTATGTTGAAGTGCCTGCATACTTCGCCTGCCACATCGCCCAGGATGTCCAAAACTTCCTGAAATGTCCATGTATAAAATTTTCCTTCAATCCCTTCACTGTCGGCATCCAGGGCTGAATAGAAGCCGCCCAAAGGATGGGTCATTTCGCGTTTAAGCCAATTTACGGTTGCATACACGGCTTGTTTATACTCCTGATCACCGGTAACCTGGTATGCTTCGGAATACAGACTGATAAGCTGGGTATTGTCGTAAAGCATTTTTTCAAAATGCGGTACAAACCACCGGCCATCCACCGAATAGCGGGCAAAGCCTCCGCCAAGCTGATCGTAAATACCGCCATAAAAAATCCGTTTCAATGTAAGATTAATCTGGCTGAGCGCCTGTGGATTCTTCGTCAGGTAATGATACCGCAGCAGCCATAACCAGATGGAGGGCATGATAAACTTGGGCGCTTTTTCGAGGCCGCCCTCTTGCTTATCAAATTTCACTTCAAGGTGCCTGTAGATTTGCTGCAGGCTTTCGTTGAAGGCCTGTTCAGTTTGCTTTTTAAATTTGGATACATCCGATTCAGCCAGCAGCCGGGTTAGCTCATCGGCTGTATGGATAACTTCATTTTTGCGTGACTGGTATGCCTTATGAATATTGGTGAGCACCTGTGCCCAGGTGGGAGGAGGAAAGTATGTACCGCCATAAAAAGGTTTTTGGTCGGGTGTCAGGAACACGTTCAACGGCCAGCCTCCGTTAATACCCATGGCCTGCACGGCCTCCATGTACACCTGGTCAATGTCGGGCCGTTCTTCCCGATCCACTTTAATACACACAAAAAACTCATTCATCAGGGCCGCGATATCGGCATTTTCAAAACATTCGTGTTCCATTACGTGGCACCAGTGGCACGAGGAGTAGCCAATGCTGACCAGGATGGGTTTATCTTCCTGCCGCGCTTTGGTAAGGGCATCATTACCCCATTCGTACCAGTCAACCGGATTGTAAGCATGTTGCAGTAAATACGGACTGGTTGACTGGATAAGGCGGTTGGGTATGCGTGATGAAGCACTCACAGTAACTGAGCTTTAAGCTGATTCAATTCTCTTTCAACATTCACTACGTTTGCCAGGGACTCCAATTTTTGGATGGTATTTTTTACGAATTGCTGGTGGGCCTCGCTGGCCGGATGAAAGGGCTTGTGCTGGAGCGCCTGCATAATGCCGGTCCATTCCGCAATAAATTTTTTTGTAGGCTCGTCAGCAAAGGCATGTAAAAACTTTTGCCAGATGTATGCTTCGGCTTCCGCTGAGGGGTGAATCATGTCGGCCTTATAAAACCGGTAATCGCGCAAATCGTCCATCATCATTTCAAATGCCGGGAAATAGTGTACCCGTTCGTACCGCTCGCTTAAGGTATGGCATGTCAGGCGTAAAACCGCTTTGCTTACGCTGTTCATTTCCAGGGTGTCTTTAACGTGACGTACAGGGCTTACCGTAAGAATCAGGTTAATACCGGGATTAAGGGCCAGCAGTTCTTGGTAAAAGGTATCGAACGACTCCAGAAACTTCTTCTGGGTCAATAGTTCTTTGTTGAAATTAGAGGAGGGTACCTTGTGACAGTTGGCCACAATTTCACAGGTATCGGCACGGGTATACACCCATGCCGTGCCATAGGTGATGAGCAGCCAGTTGGTATTTTTTAAAAATTGATGGCTGACACCGATGATGTTGCTGAGTTTTTGTTTAAGGATGCCTTTATCCAGTGAACCAAAGGCAGAATGAAAATCGTAATTCAGGTGAATGCCCTGGCTGATGAGGTAAGTGTGTTCATGAGGCAACTGGTTATGTATAGCATAGCGCAGTGCTTTATGAATGGCCTGTGGGTTATAATTTATACCAAAGGGATTAGCAAGGCAGTTAAACTTATAAGTAACAAACCTGTTTCCGATTGCATCGGCAAAGCACGAGCCGGTTGTTAAGATTTGGTGCTGCAGGGTGAGCGGTGTGTGCGCTTGCCTGGGATTAAGTTCCGTACGAAACATAGTCAAAACTACAAAATAAAAAACCCTGGCGGTTGCCCGTCAGGGTTTGATGGTTGCCATCGTCATGTGTTATTCCGAAACCACTTTCACCTTGATTTCGTGCTTCACTTCTTTATGCAAATCAAGCGAAACAGAATAGGTGCCGAGTTGTTTGGGTTGCTCTTTAAATACGACTTTCTTTCGGTCAATGTCAAAGCCCTTGGCTTTTAAAGCATCGGCAACTTGCAGGGCCGTAACAGCGCCAAAAATTTTGCCGCTTTCACCCGCTTTCGTGCCGATTTCCAGTACCAATTCGCCAATTTTGGCGGCCAGGGTTTCAGCATCCTGCTTGATTTTAGCTGCCTTGTGTGCGGCTTGCCGGGTATTCTCCTCGGCCATGCGTTTGTTGGAGTCGTTGGCAATCAGAGCCAGGCCGTTCGGGATAAGGTAGTTGCGGCCATAGCCGGCCTTTACCTTCACAATATCGTTTTTATAACCCAGTCCCTGAACGTCTTGTTTCAATATTACGTGCATATCTTCTTCAGTTAAAAGGTTATGAATTACTTCAAAGAGTCACCGGTATAGGGAAGGATCGCTAAGTGACGCGCCCGCTTTACAGCTTGGGTAACTTTCTTCTGGAATTTCCAGCTGGTACCGGTAAGTCTGCGGGGCAGAATCTTACCCTGTTCGTTGATAAATTTAAGCAGGAAATCGGGATCCTTGTAATCAATGTATTTGATTCCGTTTTTCTTAAAGCGGCAGTATTTGGCTTTAGGTTCTACGCGCTTAATGGGTTCGTTCATCAGTGTCATCAGGCCAACTCCTCCTCAGTTTTTCTTGGTTTTTTAACTTCTTTGTTTTCTTTCTTCTTGAATTCGCCTTTGCGCCTGCGTTCGTTATAGAGCAGGGCATGCTTGTCAAGGGTAATGGTTAGAAAACGCATCACCGACTCATCGCGTCTGTACTCCGTTTCAAGTGTGTTAACCACGTCAGGAGTAGCCGAAAACTCGATGAGGTTGTAGAAACCGGTGGATTTGCGCTGGATGGGATAGGCCATTTTGCGCAGGCCCCATTGCTCAACGTTTATCACGTCAGCCTTGGCTTTCTTCAACACCTTCACGAATTTATCGACAGTATCCTTCATCTGGTCTTCAGACAAAACGGGATTCAAAATGAATACTGTCTCGTAGTTTTTCATTGATTTTTACGTGTTTTTAAGGTTTTGAGCCTGCAAAGGTAGGGAATTGCCGCGAATTTGAAAGGGCCAGCCCGAAAATTGAGGGGATGCCCGTAATTCCCTTAATTGGCTTACTTCACCACAAATTTACCGCTGCCCATCAGGTAATCTTCGCAATACACCTCCAGCGTATAAGTACCGGGGGCGTAGTCGGAACCCTTGTCGTACAAATAGGTTAGTCGTTGCCGGGTATTATCAAACAGGATTTCCTGGGCGGCTGTATAAAATTCTTCCTTGCCGTTGTAGATGAATGTGCCGGAACCCCGCGATACATCGAAGAGCACCTGGTTATTCTCATCGATTATCCGGATCATGATTTTCTTGCCTTCTATGGGGGCCACATTGTTTTCGGCCAAGGTAAACTCGATTTTCAGTTTGCCCACCTGGCGGCTTCGGAAGGGGGATTCGCGTTCTTTACCCCGGTCGTTCAGGGCAACAATGCGGATGTTCTCCGCCTTGAGTTGCGAGGCAAGGGCTACTTTGCCGGCCAGTTCCTGCTTGGTTTGACTTAACCGGTTGAGTGAATCGCCCAACTGGTTCTTTTCAGTTTTCAGTGTTACGTTTTCATTCAGCAAGGCCTTGTTTACGCTTTTAAGCCGCTCAATCTCTTCGTCTTTGTTTTTGAGCAGGAGTTCATAGCCTTCTACTTTATCTTTCAGTTCTTTAATCAGTTTACCTGAAGCCTGCGTTCTGCGTTTCAGTTGTTCTTCAATTTCGGCTTTGGCCTGCTGCAGGTCGGCTACATCGCCTCCTAGTTTTTTTACTTCTTCAATTTTCTGAGTCAACTCTACTTTAAGTTCTTCCATCCGTTGCATGGTGGTGGCCAGTTCTTCTTCGGTGGTACTCAGTTGGGCCTGAATTTCGGTGCGTTCCTGATGGTCGAGGTAAATTTTAATAACCTGAATAATAATGATGATCGAAAGCAAGGCGATCACAATCGTTGCTTTGTTCGATTTTTTAGGAACCTCCGGTGAGGGGGTTGTTTTCTCTTCGCTCATAAAACGGGCATAGCAGCATGCAAAAATAGCTATATCGGCATGTAATTCAAGTGCTAAAACCGCAGTACAACGTGTTGTTTGTTCAGTGATGGATCGAGCAGCATAATGCCACAGCGAAACAGGTCCATGCTTACATACACCAAAGGGTGGTTTTTCATCTGTTTCCATGCCTGTTCCATTTCGGGCGAATCGTGAATATCATCGGCAATGATCAGGCTTTTATGGTGGGTTTTTGTTAAAAGCAGTTCAAAGTAACGCAAAGTTGGCTCCAGCCGGTGGTTGGCATCCATAAAGGCCAAATCCACTTTCTGAATGCGCGTTAGGGTACTGTAAAGGGTGTGGTCGATGTTTCCACGTATTACTTCAATATTGCTTGCTTCCGCAAATTCAAAACTCAGTTCGGCAATATCAGCAATGCTGTCAGCGCCTTCGAAGGTATAAACCGTGGAGCCGGGATTTTGAGCCAGGTACAACGTGTTTATGCCGAACGAAGTACCTAACTCAATGATGGTTTTCGGCTTACGCGCCAGGATAATGCGGTGATACAGTGAGGCGTATTTAGCAGGGGTAAGGCTTTTTTCGGCTATGTGGCTGATTTTTCGCTGATTGTTTTCGATATGCGTGGAACCTCTCCCATAATCAGTTATCTCAATGGTGCGGTTATCTTTCAGTAATTTCTTGCGCAGGTTCTCAACGGTAAACAGTTCACCGGTTTCGCGCCTGATGGTATTGGTGTAAAAATCGAAGAGAAAGGGCGCATGCAATGAATGTTCATCTACGGCATCAAGCCAGTAGTTGAGGTACGTTTTTATTTTGAAAAAGGGGGACACTCAGTTCAGGCGGAGGGGAGCCACCATGGTAAATTCGGGGATGCGGATGGTTAACCGTGTGCCATCAACTACGCGCTCCATCAAGTAGGTGCCCACCATTTTACCGATGCCGGATTTCAGGTTACAGCCCGAAACGTACTGGTGTGATTGACCGGGTTCCAGCACGGGCTGTTGCCCGATAACGCCTTCGCCTTCCACTTCGCGTGTGCTGAAGCCGGCATCGTAAATGTGCCAGTGCCTGCGCAGCAATTGGATGGTAAACTCACTCTGGTTTTCAATGGTAATGCGGTAGGTAAAAACATAGTGGTACTGGCTCGGACTGGAATAGGCCGGCTGGTATTCAGTTTCAACGCTTACGCGGATACCTTGTGTTATTTCAGTAACCATCCGGTCAAAAATAAGGGATTTTTACTCATCCCCTGAAACTGTTCAGCGGTTGATTTATATTTCCGAAAATACGCTGAAAATGGATGTTAGGATCGCACCGGGCTGGAAATCAAGGCTATCGGATGAGTTTGCTCAACCGTATTTTCAGCAACTGGCGGCTTTTGTAAAGGCCGAATACCAAACCACAACCGTTTATCCGCCCGGTCGCGAAATTTTTAAGGCTTTTGATGCCTGCAGTTTTGATGAGGTGAAGGTGGTTATCCTGGGGCAGGATCCGTATCATGGCCCGGGTCAGGCCAACGGACTTTGTTTTTCGGTTAACGATCAGGTGCGCATGCCGCCTTCGTTGATAAATATTTTTAAAGAGATACAAACCGATTTAGGAAAACCCTTTCCGAAGACCGGTAACCTCGAACGTTGGGCCAGGCAGGGTGTGCTGTTGTTAAACGCAACCCTTACCGTACGGGCATCATCGCCCGGTTCACACCAGCATAAAGGCTGGGAAGTTTTTACTGATGCGGTAATTAAACTTATCTCTGCTGAAAAGGAAAACGTGGTTTTTCTATTGTGGGGTGCTTATGCACAAAAAAAGGGAGAGGTGATTGATCGCTCCAAACACCTGGTGTTGATGGCGCCACACCCGTCACCCTTTTCGGCCGACCGCGGTTTTTTCGGCTGCCGGCATTTCAGCAAGGCAAATGCTTACCTGAAAAGCAAAGGATTAAGGGAGATAGATTGGTAGAACTTACTCAATCATCTTAAAAAACCTGTTCCACCGTATTTTATGCAGCAGTCCGGCATTGGAGTCGATGGATAGCCAGATGAAAAAAGCTTTACCCACCACGTGATCTTCCGGAACAAAGCCCCAGTACCTCGAGTCGAGCGAATTGTGGCGGTTGTCGCCCATCATAAAGTAATAGTTCTGTTTAAAGGTGTACTGGGTCACCTCTTTTCCATCGATGTAGAGTTTCTTGTCTTTGATTTCAGCATCGGTATTGTGATCGTAATTAGCGATGATAAATCCGTACAGGGCCAGGGTCGAATCATTAATGGCAATGGTTGCGCCTTTGGCAGGTACCCACAATGGCCCGAAGTTATCGAGCGTCCAGTTCAGGTTGTTTTTAAAACCGGCACCGAAGCCGTAGTATTCGGAGAACGGAAACAACCCGAAAATCTGATCCTGTTTTTCGCGCTCAACGCTTTTAATGTAAGGCAGCGCTTTTAATTCTTCGGATTTCTCAGGCGTAATCCACATGATGTACTCCACAGTATTTTCATCCGGTCGCCCGATGACGTTGTAATCTTCCGGGCCCAGGTTTAATTTATCCAGATTGCGTTCGTTAATAATGGCGGTGGCCTTAACATGATAGGCCCACTGTGTTAGCGGATGGTTGGCCAGCGGTTTGTTGTTTACAAAAACCTGGGTGTCCTTGATGGTCAGCGTTTCGCCAGCGGCTGCTACGCAGCGCTTGATATAGTTTGTTTTGATGTCAACCGGATAATCTTTTCCTTCATTGAGTTGTTTTGGCGGGATGTTAAACACCACCACATCGCCACTTTTTATGGTGGTAATGCCAGGCAGCCGGGTTTGCGGCAATTGAATCCAGTCCAGATATGAAGGGATGTTGGTAAACCAAATCTTCTGGTGCGTGAGTGGAATTTGCAACGGGGTTTTAGGAGTACGGCTGCCGTAATGAAATTTACTTACGAAAAGGAAATCGCCAACCAAAAGGGAGTTTTCCATCGAGGGTGTGGGGATGGTATAGGCTTCCATTACCAGAAAACGGATAAGCGTAGCCGCTACAACGGCAAAAGCAATGGCCTCTGACCACTCAGCCAATGGCGACTTTTTAATTTGCGGTAAGTCATTGAGTTTGCCCTGGTATTTAACTTTGTTGTCAAATCCCAACCAAAGCAGGTAAAAGAATCCGGTAAAGATGATGAGTATTTGGCTCCACAGTGATGGCTTGCCAAAGCAGCGGAGCACATCGAAGATGATAACATAATAGGCAAATACATTAACCACCGGAATCAGCAGGTAGATAAACCACAACTTTGGTTTACCCACAATGTCGTGCATCAGTACATATTCTGAATAAAAAGGTATCAACGATTTCCATCCGTCAATACCGGCCTTTTCAAAAAGGCGCCAATAGCCGATGGTAACACCCACACGGATGAGGATGAAGGTTAACAGGATTGCGTTCACGTCAGGTCGGTTTTAAAAAGTTGCAAATAAAGCGATTATCTATAATTGTAAAAAGTCGTCCATCGTCAGTACACCCTTCTTTCCTGGCAGCCATTCGGCTACGGACACGGCCCCTAATGCAAAACCTTCGCGCGAGTGTGCCACGTGGCTGATTTCGATCGTGTCAACCGGGGATTGGTATTTAACCACATGTGTGCCCGGAATGTTGGGAATCCGGTGTGACAGGACGGGCAGTTCATTTTGCTTACCGGAGGCGCCATTGACCCACGTTGTTTTGGATGGGATGTGTTTTATAATTCCTTCGGCCAGTGTTATAGCTGTTCCGCTGGGTGCATCTTTTTTTTCGGTGTGATGAGTTTCGTCAATCTGCACGCTATACGATTGATTGCCGGCCATTAACCGGGCCAGGTATTCATTCAACTTAAAAAAGATATTCACACCTAAGCTAAAGTTAGACGCATAGAAGAAGGTGCCATTACAATCACGCGTTAACTTTTCAATGAGGCCTTTCTTTTCAAGCCAGCCCGTGGTGCCACAAACTATCGGAAGGTTATGCTGCAGGCACCAGGTAATATTTTCAACGGCAACTTCCGGACTTGTAAATTCAATGGCTACATCGGCTGCAACCCGGCCAAGTTCATAACGGTTGCCTGAGGTAATGCGGGCTGCAATGTGGTGCCCACGTTTTAAAGCCACCTGTTCAATAGTTTTACCCATTTTGCCATAGCCGAGCAGAAGAATATTCATGGTAAATTTTAGTTTATGCCGGTGCAAGTAATCACATCCGGCACCATCCTCCAAGGGGTCAGAAACGAATTACCAGTGAAAGCCCGGCTGTTGTGCCGGTAAGCATGTTGTTTTCGGCTGTGGGCCTGATGCTCACCTGCAGGCTGGGGTTTACATCAAACTCTTTCAAATGCGCATCCACATGGGCATCCACCATTTGCAGCAGGTAAACCCCGGCCATAACAATAATCATAAAATCGCGCTCCCGCCTGTAGCGGTCAACAATGGTGCGTAACTGGCTTTCGGTAAAGCCACTCGGACTTAAGGGTGCTCCTGTATCAAGCACGTAAAAGAGCTCGCTCCGGTATTTACGGTAGCCATTCTGGTAAACATTAAGTGCATAGCCTGTGGCAAAAAATCCTCCGTAAACCAGCGGAAGTTTCCAGTATTTTTTGGTGTACACCTGACCGGCACCGGGCAGAACAGCCGCGTACAAAAGGGCTTTACGCGGACTGTACCGGTCGGCATAGGATTTTATTACAACAGTATCTCTGCCGGGCATTACTGCGCGCACCGAATCGGTGCTCTGGGCATAAACGCCAGCAAGGATGCTTGCGAAGAAAATTACTAAAAGGAGTTTCATCTGTATACCTGCATCAAACCCTTACTGGATTTTGAGGATATCCAGAATCCGGTTCAGGTCTTCAATAGACAGGAAGGGTATTTTAATCTCGCCTTTTCTGCCATCGCTCTTTACAGCAACACGGGTGCCAAAGTGGGAGGAGAGGCGTGACTGGAGTTGGGCTATCTCGCGGTTAGCAGGAGTAATCGAGGTTGCTTCGCGCCTCTCTTTTTTTTTTGAGCCCAGGTCACGTACCAACTCTTCGACTTTTCTTACCGACAGGTCATCGCTTAGGATTTTGTTAAAGATGAAAAGTTGCGTGTCGGGGTTCTCAACATTAATTATTGCCCGGGCATGCCCCATGCTGATTTTATTGTCACGAACAGCTATCTGTATATCCGGGGGTAGTTTTAACAGGCGCAGGTAATTGGTAACTGTGGCCCGGTTTTTCCCGACCCGGTCGCCAAGTTCTTCCTGTTTCAGGTTACATTCGGAAATCAGGCGCTGGTAACTCAGGGCAATTTCAATAGCATTGAGGTTTTCGCGCTGGATGTTTTCAATCAGCGACATCTCCAGCATCTGCTGGTCGTCAGCCAGCCGTACATAGGCAGGTATTGTTTTTAAGCCGGCCAGTTTTGATGCCTGTAATCTCCGTTCGCCAGAAATCAACTGGTATTGGTTGTGCGTCAGCCTGCGTACGGTAATGGGCTGGATGATACCATGTACTTTGATGGATTCGGCCAGTTCGTTTAACGCCTCCTGGTCGAAATGCGTGCGTGGCTGGAACGGGTTTACTTCAATCTGCTCCACAGGGATTTCCAGGATCCCACCGGCTGGTGAGTGATGGGCAACGGGAACATCTGTTTCCAGGCGTTCGTCAACACTGCTGTCGCTGAGCAGCGCGTTAAGTCCGCGGCCTAATGCTTTTTTCTTGGTCATTTCGATAAGCCGTTTTTATCCAGGATTTCGTGTGCCAGGTTCAGGTAACTGATGGCCCCTTTGCTTTCGGCATCGTGCACAATTACCGGAATACCGAAACTGGGCGATTCGCTTAGTTTTACATTGCGCGGTATTATTGTGTTAAAAGTCATCTTTTTAAAATGTGTTCGCACTTCTTCGACTACCTGGTTGCCCAGGCTGGTGCGCGAGTCGTATAACGTAAGCAATATTCCTTCAATTTCCAACTTAGGGTTAAGGCGCGTCTGGATGATCTTAATAGTGTTTAGCAGTTTACCCAGTCCTTCCAGGGCAAAATATTCGCACTGAACCGGAATAATTACGGAATCGGCAGCCGTCAGGGCGTTGATGGTAATCAGCCCGAGCGATGGGGAGCAGTCGATTATGATAAACTCGTAGTCGTTTTTAATTTTCTGCAACGCATCGCGCATTTTTTCTTCGCGGTGTTCAATGCTCACCATTTCCACTTCGGCACCCACCAGGTCAATATGCGAGGGTAGTACATGCAGGTACTTCAGCATTTCATTACCGATAATTGCTTCATGTGGATTGGCTCCGTCAATCATGCATTCATAAATACCGGTTTCTACTTCTTTTGGGTTAATGCCCAGGCCAGACGTGGAATTGGCCTGTGGGTCGGCATCAACTAGCAAGGTTTTATGTTCAAGCACGGCCAGGCTGGCGGCCAGGTTAATGGCGGTAGTGGTTTTACCTACGCCTCCTTTTTGGTTGGCTATGGCAATAATTTTTCCCATCGGATAAGGTTAAAAAATAAAGTCCGGCTATTTAGCCGGACTGCAAATATAGAGGAAGGTGAACGGGGCGTGGAACGCTGTGGAACGTATTTTTCCACATTCCATGCACAGCGCAATGTTTATTTCTTTCTGTTCTTCCGTTGTTCTTCCGATTTTTTTCGCGCCTCTTCACTGGCTTTCATGGCTTCTTCGAGTTTGGCCATAAATTTTGATTTCTTTCCGCCACCGGCAGCCAGGGTGCGCCTGTGTTCATCCATGATACGTTTGATTTTGTCCTCATCCACAAACCGCCTAATGATGGCCTGCTGTCCGAAGGTAATGATGTTCGACATGAAGTAATAGAAGCTCAGGCCTGCTGGGAAGGAGTTTAGCACAAATAAAAACACTACAGGCATAATGTACGACATGGACTTCATAGGGCCTGTTACTGATGACACCTGGTTGTTTTGCCAGGTAATTACCAGGGTTGAGATGGTCATCAGTAGTGTAAAGAGCGACACGTGATTGCCGTACAGCGGAATGGTAAACGGCAGGTTGAGAACGGAATCATACGTTGATAAATCATCGGCCCACAAAAAAGCTTGTTGGCGCAGTTCAATGCTATTTGGGAACAGGTAGAACATGGCAAACAGGATTGGCATCTGCAACAAAATGGGTATGCATCCACTAATAGGATTTACACCGGCCTGCTGGTACAGTTTCAGCTGCTCCTGCTGCACCTTAGTCATGTCATCGCCAAACTTGTCTTTAATCTCATCCAGTTCAGGTTTCAGTACCTTCATTTTGGCCATGCTCAGGTATGATTTGTACGATAGCGGGAGCAAGACAATGCGCAGCAGGATAACCAGGATGATAATGATTAAACCAAAGTTGTTAATGACTTTGGTGAGGAAGTGAAAGACCGGGAAGATTACAAATTTGTTGATCCAATATACCGGTGGCCAGCCCAGGTAAACATTTTTGGCAAAATCAGGTGCCACCTTGCCGATGGTTTGGTAGTCGTTGGGGCCAAAATAGAATGAGTAGGTGCTGCCTTTTCCGCCAAGTTCGGCCAACGGTATAAATAAACGAATATTGGCGCGTTTAACTACCGAGGTATCGGCTTCGTTTACTGCTGTTTCAATTTCGCCACCCGGAAAACCTTTGGGCGAAATAATTGAACTGAGGAAAAATTTTTGCTTAAGCGTTACCCACTGTACGTTACCCGAAAAGGTTTCGCTTTCAGTTGAGGTGGAGCGGGGGGCGAGTTCATCCATGCTGCCGTTGTAATGGTAGGTAATGGTGGTGTTTATGCGGCTGTCGGCCAGGTCGCGCTCCAGCAAGCGTAAAAAATTGTTCCATTGAAAGGTAAGGTGATCAGATAATTCGTTTTCGAACCCCTCGGTTTTTATGGCGTACCCGATTTGGTACCCACTGGCCGGAATGGAGTACCGTTGTTCAAAAAATGTATTTTCATCAAGGCGGATGGTAAACGTGAGCACCGTGGTATCGCCAACGGTGGTTTGGTTTACCTGGTAGTGCAGGGCGTACAGATTGAGATCGCCACCCAGGCGGTTCGCGATGAGTTGAAACGTGTTGGATCGCGGATCAACCAATTTTAATGGCTTACCTGAATACGTTTTATAATTTCTTAGTTCCAGTTCCCGAATAACACCTCCTTTAGTAGAGAAACTGATTTTGAGATCCTGTGTTTCGATAGGGATGAGGCGTTCCTCTCCGGAGAGAAACCTTGCCAAATTGCCGAGTGACGCGGATATCATACTATCGGGTTTGGATGGTTCCGGTACTCGACTAGTTGAGTCGATTTCGGCAACAGATTGTTGGGGCATAGCCGGCTGTTCTGTTAACGGTTCGGGCCGGGGAGCAAACCAGATAAAGTAGCCTAGTAACACAACAGCAATAAGGGTAAGGCCGATAGCCTGATTTCTATCCATCGTAAACAATTACAGGTTAAAGAAGTGATTTTTTATATTCAATGGCAGCGGCCACAAACTTAACAAAAAGCGGGTGCGGGTTCATAACGGTGCTACGCAGTTCAGGGTGATACTGTACGCCAATGAACCAGGGGTGGTCTTTCAGTTCAACAACTTCCACCAGGTTCGATTCCGGATTGATGCCCACGGCCCGTAATCCGCCAGCTTCCATCTGGTCGAGGTACTTGTTGTTAAATTCGTACCGGTGGCGGTGGCGCTCCATAATGGTTGTTTCGCCATAGATGGTGGCTGCTTTGCTGCCCTTTTTCAGCCGACATGCGTATGCGCCCAATCGCATGGTTCCGCCTTTGGCTGTTATTTTCTTCTGCTCTTCCATCAGATCAATTACCGGGTTTTTGGTTTTTGGGTTCAGTTCGGTCGAACTGGCCTCCAGGCCCAGTACGTGGCGGGCAAATTCAATCACCGCACACTGCATACCCAGACAAATGCCGAAGAAAGGGATTTTATGTTCGCGTACGTGCCGGATGGCTTCGATTTTTCCTTCCATACCCCGCTCGCCAAAACCGGGGGCGACCAACACGCCATGCAGTCCCTTTAAAATAGAGTGCACGCTGTCTTTAACCAGATCCTCTGAAGAGATCCATTTTACGTTTACGCGACAATCATTTTGTGCTCCGGCATGCACAAATGCTTCAGCGATGGATTTATAGGCATCGGGCAGGGTTACGTATTTACCCACCAATCCGATGGTAACTTCTTCTACCGGATTTTTGAGTTTACCGAGGAAATCTTTCCAGTGCTCCAGGTCGGGATCTGACTTGGACGTCATTTTTAATTTTGCCAGAACCCGCTCGTCCAGTTTCTCTTTGCGCATCAGGATGGGCACATCGTAGATCGTGTCCGCATCAATAGCTTCTATAACAGAGTTTAGATGTACGTTGCAAAAGAGGGCCAGTTTTTTACGGATTTCAAGTGGCAATGGTCGCTCAGTCCGACAAACCAGGATATCTGGCTGTACTCCTGAGGAGAGTAATTCTTTAACCGAATGCTGCGTGGGTTTGGTTTTTAGTTCACCGGCTGCCTTCAGGTAAGGGATGAGGGTGAGATGAATGACCAGCGCATTATTGGAGCCGATGTCCCATTTTACCTGGCGCACAGCTTCGATGAAGGGAAGAGATTCGATATCGCCCACCGAGCCGCCAATCTCGGTGATGATGACATCGTACTTGCCGCTTTCACCAAGCAAAAAGATGTTGCGCTTGATTTCATCGGTGATGTGCGGGATGACCTGTACCGTTTTGCCAAGGTATTCGCCCTGTCGCTCTTTGGTGATGACATTGTTATAGATGCGCCCGGTGGTAATGTTGTTGGCCTGGCTGGTGGGTACATTCAAAAAGCGCTCATAGTGCCCCAGGTCCAGGTCGGTTTCAGCGCCATCGTTGGTCACGTAGCATTCCCCATGTTCATAGGGGTTAAGGGTACCAGGGTCTATATTAATATAGGGGTCAAACTTCTGGATGGTTACATTGAACCCCCTGGATTGCAATAACTTACCAAGTGATGCGGAGATAATGCCTTTACCCAGGCTTGAGGTAACGCCTCCCGTAACGAAAATGTATTTGGCGGTGGACATGCAGTGGTTGTTACGGGGTGCAAAGGTAGCGGAATACCGGGAATAAACTAACCCTTATCGGATATACCGGTAGCTGGTGGTTACACCGTAAACTGGTACTGTATATAGAGACCGATTATGACCTCCATGTCTGCACGTTTGGCTGAAATCGATAGGTTGAGTATTTTAACGGAATTATAGCTAATGTCGATGGTGCTTAGATCTGTCCGATTTCTTGTCTTCACAGTTCTTCTGTTAGGTTTTACTTCTGTATTTGCAACTGTTCCAGTGGCGAGTAATGTCAGGCTAACGGGTGGAATGAAAAGCGGTTTAACATTAACCGTTTCGTACGACTATTTTGATGCCGATGGTCATGCACAGTCGGGTACAACCATAACATGGATTCGCTACGATGACAATTGTGGTAATAATCCGTCAACTATAGCATCTGGTACTTCGTTGACACTAAACATTAGCGGTGGTTTAATCAATGCCCATATTGCAGTAAGGGTAACACCCCGGGATGCTAATGGTGAAGTAGGATTACCGGTAGAATATAGACCTTGGTCCTGCGCCCCTCCGGCCCCAGGTCAGGATATTGGACCAAATCCTGTTTTATCGGGAGCTACTTTTAATTGCAATAAAGCTGATGGTATTGGTGTGCCGATTCCGGGCAATATCATACTTAATCCTTCCTCCTTGTGTTCACCACGAAGTCTGGATTGGCAGGTAGAATATACAGGTATCAACTATAATTCCACTAACCCTCCCAGGATAATTATTGACTGGGCCGATGGTTTGGTTGAAACATTGAATCCAACATTGGTTAATACTTTCGAAACAAACCTTGCTAAGCAATTATGGCGGGTAACACGAAACCATGTGTATAGTTATCCAACAACGGGAGGAACCAGTAATGCGTCAGCCACGGCCGGGGAACGTTGTACTTATACGATGCAGGCAACCTGGGGAGTGGGAACGACAAGTTGTTTGGCCAGTGGCGTTCAAACGCAAAAATTTACAGTCTGGGATAGGGAAAATAATACCAATCTTGGTACCCACGACATCAACCACGATCCAACAAGTACAGGTGTTGAGGTAGGCGAGAACGTAAACGTGTGTCAGGGTGATACCAATCCGATACGGTTGGTTGATGCCACTGATTTTAATTGTACACCACCGCTCGAAAATCCTCAACCAAATAACCAGGCCCGCTGGGTTCAGTTTGTATATGGTACGGCCTCAACAATTACGGGTAATGTTATAATTAATGGTGTATCCTACACACCCGCACAATTACCGGTGTGGGGCCGGGTGATTTATCAGGCTGCGCCAACATTGGCTCCGGTTCATATTACTGATAATATCCAGATGCCGGCAACGGCCGTAGCCGGGCAGCAGATGACGGTGACCATGAGGACGTGGAATATCTGTAACAACTTTGACCGGAATACATTTGACGGCAACGGGTTGAACCCCCCTCAGGGTGGTGCAGATAATGTTTTTAACTTCCGGGGTTCTGCAAGTTACCAGTCCCAGGCGCCAACGATACCGGATGTTAATAACTATTTTGCCAATGCAGTTCCGGTTACGCGTAACTACACAATAACTATCATAGCAAAGCCGAATCCACCAACGGTACCTAATGTTGATATTTGTGAAGGACAAAGCCGTACTATTAGCGTAAATCCGGTTATTGGTGGTTTAACCTACAGATGGTACCGCAGTTTGGCTGATGCACTTAGTAACACAAATGTTATCGTAACAGCAAATTCATTTACTCCGGGTTTGGGTGGAGGAGCCACTCAAATTAATCCGGGGCAACGAAAACATTTCTGGGTTACGGCTACAGCGGCAAATGGATGCGTAAGTGATCCTACTGAAGTAACCATTACATTACGACCGAACCTAAGTCAACCACCTGTAATTACCGGTCCTACAAATCTATGTCCATCATCAACGTATGTATATACATTACCTGCCCCCCCAGGGAATGTTACGATAACTGATGCTATTACTGGAAATTTTCAATTAGCAACAGAATTTTTGTGGACGGTACCTGTGGCTGTTGGTACAATTTCCTCCGGACAAGGAACCCAATCACTGACTATAAATAGTGCTGCGGCAGTGGGTTCAGGTAATATTTCCGTTGTACAGCGTTATGTCTCTCCTCCGGTTACCACAGTTAATGGTTCCCAATGTCCGAGTACAGCCAGAACGCTCTCGGTTAATGTGAGGGCCCGTCCTACAGTTAACATCACACCTGATCCGGCCAATATTTGTGAGGGCAGCACCATCACATTAAATGGTAACCCGGCAACCAGTTTTGGTTCAATATCCGGCCACACATGGGGGGGCTCAACAGGAATACTTGATAACTCGACCATTCAAACTCCAACAGTACAAGCTTCAACCGCTCCAGGCTCATACGGTTTAACCTATGTTGCCACAGCCGATTTTGGCGGAGGTGTATTTTGCTCCTCATTAGTGGATAATTCAACCGTAAATGTTTCGGCCAATCCTACTCCGGCTGCTGCTGGACCCGATCAATTTCTTTGTATTCCTTCGCCTTTGGATGCTACCCTTGCAGGAAGTAATCCAGCACCAGGTACGGGCACATGGACACGTGTAAGCGGACCTGGAGCCGCGCCAACATTTACACCAGATGCCAATACACCAAATGCTGTTGTTAGGGTTTTTGCTAATGGTATCCATACGTTCAGATGGACGGTGGTTAACGGATCTTGTTCATCATTTGATGATGTTGTTATCGACTTCGGCACTACCCCTCCGGCATCCAATGCCGGTACTGACCAGGATGTGTGCGGCCTTTCAGCAACATTAAATGGCAACGACCCTACTTTTGCAACAGGTACATGGACGCAGACTGCCGGACCGGGCACTTCTTCGTTTGCCCCTAATGCCAATACCCGTAATGCCGTTGTTACAGTTACCACACCGGGTACTTATACCTACCGGTGGCGATTAACTTCCGGTACCTGCGCGCCTTCCGATGATTTTGTGGACATCATCTTTCGCGACCCGCCCACGGTTGTTGGTCCGGCTGATTTTACTCATTGTTTAAATAACCCGCCCACGGCACCATTCTTTGTTAATCTTTCGGGCACATTTGGGGGTGGGGCCTCGCAGGCGCGATGGGAAGTGGTAACCGGTACAGGTGTGTTCTCCTCAAGCGGTAGCGCTACAGGTGTTTTTGATAACACCAGCCCGGCTACGGATACGTACCAACCCTCTGCTGGTGATTTTACCGCTGGTTCGGTTACATTGCGCCTCATCACCAATGATCCGGTAGGTGCATGTGTTGCAGTTAATGACCCCGTGGTTATTACGTTTGACCGCTTGCCTTCACCTGCTGCGGCAGGTGCGGATTTTGCAACTTGTGATGCGACTTCAAACCTGGCGGCAACGGCAGCCAACAATGGTGGTACCGGAACATGGAGCATTGGTAGTGCGCTTTATTACCAAACGTTTACCTATCCGAATGGCACCGGCTTATCCGGCCCTAACCCCCACGCCACGGTATTTAACCATCCGGATGGCTGGAGTATAACTGCTCCAAATGCCAATACACTGCTGGCTGCTGATGATTACCTGCGCGTACAGAGCAATGTAATGGAAGCCCAGGATGTGAATGCCGAATTGGTATGGCGTTCACCTGTTATCAATATTACGGCTCAGCCTAATGTTACCATCTCTATTGAAATGGCTGAACTGGGCACCATGGAGCCTACTGATTATATCCGTGCGTTCTACCGGATTAACGGGGGTGCCGAAATACTCTTAGGTGAAATTGTTGACGACAGTGCAGTGGATGGTGCGTTTAATACCTTTACTGTATCCGGCCTGACGGGAACCACACTTGAAATCGTTGTTCGTGTTTTAAATGATGCTGGTGCGGAGTTTCATCGCTTTGATAACATTTTTGTATCAGGTTCAGGCGTTATCCTTCCATTAATAGCGGACATTAATAACCCGACTACCGCCATCTCAAATCTTCCGGTTGGCAATACTACCTTCACATGGACAGTAACCAGTGCTTTGGGGGTATGCAGTTCATCAAATGACCAGGTAGTGGTAACCCGTCATGCAACCCCGGTAAACAATAATCAAACACCAGCCTTATGCGAAGATGCGCCAACGCTCGGAACCGCTACGGTTACCTTGGCCTTTCTGACCAGTTTGAATGATGCGATTACAGGTATACCCGGTTCAGTTGGTCGTACGGTTCAGTTTTTTACTGACCCTGCCCGCACAATGCCGTACCCTGTATCGGCTTCTCTTGCTAACCTTGATGTTGTTTATACCCGTGTTACTCGAACCGATGTATCACCGGGCTGTGTAACTGACGGAACAGTAACCTTTACCGTACGTTCGCGTCCAGCGGCAATCAATCAAACGCCTGAATTTTGTGAAGATCTTCCGGTTGGTAGCAATACCCGTGCAGGTATTAACCTGACTACCTTCGATAACGCAGTTAAAAATAGTGTTGCGGCCAATACGGTAGCCTGGTTTGCGGATGCTGGAACGACTATACCGGTGCCTGATCCGACTAATGTAACAGCTAATGATGGTACCTCCTTCTTTGCACGTGTAACAGATACGTTTGGTTGTACAAATGTGGCGGAGGTTGAGATTACGATTAACCCCCGACCTGGTCCAAATGCCATCATCGGGGCGAGCAACGTTTGCGTTGATCCATCGGCCATCAACCTTTATCAGATCACAACAATAAATGCCGGAGCTACCTACTCCTGGAGCATCCCCGATCCTCCGTTCGACCTGTTTGCCGGAGCTGGTGTGAATGACTTCTTCGCTCTGCTGGCATTTCCGGTAATTGTTAACCCGGGGCAGGATATTTCGGTGACGGAAACCTCAGCTAAGGGATGCGTGGGCTTGCCTAATGTATTAAATATTACAGTCGAAAGCAGCCCACCACCGATTGTTATAACCGGCCCTACTGCTGTATGTGAAAATGAGGCTGGTGTTGTTTACAGTGTTCCAAACCTGGCCAACACAACCTATGCGTGGACAGTACCTCCGGGTTCATCCATCATCAGCGGACAAGGTACCAACACCATTACCGTAAACTTTGGCATTGTTGCTGGATTAGTTGAAGTAGTGCCCACCACTACCACCGGATGTGCAGGTAATCCGGCAAGTCTTGGGGTAGCTATCAATCCTCGCCCGAGTCTAAACCCGCTATCCAATACCGTGTGCAGTGATACGCAAGCAGGCATAACCCTGGCTGGTCCGGGTGCAGTTACATTTAATATCACCAACGTTAGTGTACCGCCTGGCCTGTCGCCAGCCTCGCGTCCGTTGGTTAATAATGCGCCAAGCAGTGAAATTTTTGGTGACATCTGGACGAACACCACGGGTGGGAATCTTACTGTGCAATATACCGTGGCACCGGTCAGTCTGGCCGGGTGTGTTGGCACAGCTCAGATCATAAACCTAACGGTACGACCTGAACCCGTGCTGGCACCAAACCTCAACGACGTAATTTGTAGTGGAACGGAATCGGTTTCCATAGTGCTTGCCGTGGCTCCCGGCAGTTCAACGGCCGATCAATTTGAGATTACTTCCATTAACACAAATGGGTTGACGGCTGTTGCCGGCAACCCCACTACAGGTATCTTTGGCCCTTCCGAATTGCTTGACGATCGTTGGGAAAACCTGACGGGTGCACCGGTGGTGGTAGAGTATTTTATAAGACCAATCAACTCGGTAACAGGCTGTATCGGAGATCCACCAATTCCGGTGATGGTTACTGTGAACCCCGAACCGGTGGTTAATTCTCCGACTAGCGAGACCATTTGTAGTGGCACCTCGCCAACCCTTACACTCACGTCAACCATTGCCGGTAGTACCTTTACATGGGTTGTTAAAAGTATTTCAGGACTAATTACCGGAACATCAAATGGTACAGGATCAACCATTACTAATATTCTTGTTAATAATGGTGTAGTACCGGGTACAGTTACTTATGAAGTTAAAGCAACCACGCCTGCAGCCCTTGGTTCATGCGAAAGCGATCCGGTAGATGTGGTTATTACTGTTGATCCGGCTCCTACCGGAAACAACATCAATCAAACGGTATGTTCTGATACACCGGGAGGCAACACTTTCTTTATTGACTTAACAACCTTGCAACCGTCCATAAATTCCGGAGGAGGTATAACCTTCAGTTGGTTCGAAGATCTTGCTCTTACAATTCCTATTGCGGCACCTAATGCCTATACGCTTACCAATGGCGTACCGGTATTTGCCGAAGTGGATAATGGCCAATGTACCAAAGTTGCCCAGGTATTGTTTGCTATTAACCCAACTCCTTCGGTTACTACCAGCATTACTTCAAACTTTAATGGATTTAATATTTCCTGTGCCGGGGCCAGCGATGGACAGATAACAGCTGTTCCGGCTGATGGGGTAGGACCTTATCAGTTTAGTATTGATGGTGGTACAACATTTTTTGCAAGCCCCATTTTCAATGGGTTGTCGGCTGCCGGAAGCCCGTATGTGGTACGCGTACGCGATGCTAACATGTGTACAAACAATTCAACTCCGTTAAACCTTACCGATCCACCGGCATTATCAGGAGTTGCCGCAATCACCTCCAATTTTAATGGTCAACACGTATCGTGCAATGCTGCTTCCGATGGACAGGTGACGATCACTCCAGCTGGTGGTGCCGGAGGTTATACCTTTAAGTTGCTGGAATTGCCCAGCAATACATCGGGTGATGCAAGCGGTATTTATACAGGCTTGCGTGCCGGTACCTACACGTTTGTTATTAGGGATGTAAATAACTGCCAGTTTACAACGGCAACCGTAACCATAAACGAACCGGCACCGGTAACAGCTACGGCAACACTAACCGCACCGGTAAGTTGTTTTGGAAACAGTGATGGACAAATCAGTGTAGTGGGTGGTGGCGGCACATTGGTTGGCCCAACTTATACCTTTACACTTAATCAGGCTCCATTTACCTCCAATGGAACTGGCGTTTTCACTGGCCTCGCGGCAGGTAATTATACGGTAACGGTTCAGGACGACAACGGCTGTACACGTGTTTCAAATACGGTAACCGTTACACAACCCCCGGTACTTACCGCATTCGCTTCGGTTACCAGCAACTACAACGGGGCTAAGATTAGCTGTGCCGGAGCAAACGATGCGCAGGTAACAGCCATTGCTAACGGTGGTAACGGAGGGTACACGTTTACCTTGGTACAGGATCCGGGCAACCTAACCGGTACAGTAGATGGCTCATTCGAAAACCTCGGACCTGGAAATTATTCAGTATTTGTGCAGGATGCCGGAGGCTGTACGGTTACATCCGCTCTGGTAAATGTTTCAGAGCCTGCACCGGTTGTAGCTTCGGGATTGATTACAGGAGCTATTTCATGCAATGGCGCTAGCGATGGACAGATTACAATTAGTGGAACGGGCGGAACCGGAGCCTATACCTTTGAGCAGATTAACCCGGCCGGCCCTACCAATGGCAGTGGAATCTTTACCGGCCTGGCCGATGGGACCTATGATTTCGAAGTGCGCGACCTGAATGCTTGCTCCGATGTTGTGCAGATAACCATCAATCAGCCGGCTGCTGTTACGGCAAGTGCTTCAGTAACCAGCAACTACAATGGTTCGCAGGTAACTTGTAATGGTGCCAGCGATGGTATTATTACTGTAACAGCAAGTGGAGGAACAGGTCTGCTGCAATATGTCTTTGATCAATTTGTATTCACTAATACCACCGGTCAGTTTTCGGGAGTATTTACCGGAGTTCCTGCAGGAACAGGATATACTTTTACAGTTCGCGACTCCAAAAACTGTACAGTTGTTACCCTGCCTGTTGACGTTACGCAACCCACGCCAGTTTCCGGAAGTGGCACAGTAACCAGCAACTACAATGGTCAGCATATTACCTGCGTGGGCGCCAGCGATGGTATCATAACGGTGACCCCGGCTGGTGGTACAGGCGCGTATACCTTTAAACTTGATCAGAATCCGGCTAATATTTCTGGTGATGCGACAGGAATTTACACCGGCTTAAGTGCAGGCGTTTACACGATAACCATTCGCGATGCAAACAATTGCTTTGTGGTTACGGCTCCCATAACGGTTTCACCGCCACCGGCCTTAACCGCTTCAATGGCAGTAACCAGCAATTATAACGGCCGGCAGATTAGCTGCAACGGTGCCAGCGATGGTATACTGACGGTTACAGCAGGAGGCGGAGTGCCAGCCTATAGTTACCTGCTGGTGGAAATCCCGGGTAATGTAACAGGAGCCGCTTCGGGTATCTTTACCGGTGTCCCGGCCGGCACCTATACTGTACAAGTTACCGATCTTAACTCGTGCGTGAAGGTAACATCTCCGGTTACAATTACTGAGCCCGCTGTGCTTAATGCCAGTTCAACAGTAACGAGCAATTACAATGGCCAGCAGATAAGTTGCTTTGGCGCCAGCGATGGAACCATCCGCGTAACACAAACCGGAGGGACCCCAGGTTATACCTACTCGTTCGTTGAAATACCGGGTAACACATCCGGTGCCGTCAGCGGAATTTTTACAGGTATTCCTCAGGGTACTTACACCTTTATCGTGCGCGATGTAAACCTGTGCCAGGTTACAACGGCACCGATAACTATCAGCGATCCTCCTGCTGTAACGGCTAGTTCATCTGTCACCAGCAATTATAACGGGTCACAAATCAGTTGCAACGGGGTGAGCGATGGCGTGATTACCGTAACGGCTGCCGGAGGAACGGGAGTACTACAATATACATTTGATCAATTCCCGGCTAATACAACCGGTCAGTTCTCCGGAATTTTCATTGGTGTGCCGGCCGGAGTGGGCTATACGTTTACTGTTCGCGATGTAAACAACTGCCAGGTTGTAAGTGCCCCGATAAGCGTAACTGAACCCACTGCAATAAGTGGCAGTGGCACCGTAACCAGCAACTATAATGGTGAAGATATCCGGTGCGTGGGCTCTACCGATGGAGAAATAACCGTTACCCCAGCCGGAGGAACGGGTACATATACGTTTAAACTTGATCAGGCGCCCAGCAATACTTCAGGTGACCTTACGGGTATTTACACAGGTGTTGGGGCAGGAAGCTACACAGTAACCATCCGCGATGCTAACAGTTGTTTTGTGGTGACAGCACCTATTGTGGTGAATTCTCCTGCTGCCTTAACGGCCACCATGGCGGTAACCAGCAATTACAATGGTGCTCAGATAACCTGTAATGGTGCCAGCGATGGCATCCTTACGGTAACCGCGGGTGGCGGTGTGCCTGCCTATTCGTACATACTATCTCCTCCAATCAATACGACTGGTGATGTTACGGGTATCTATACCGGCATACCGGCCGGAAGCTACACCGTATTAGTAACGGATTTGAATGGTTGTCAGCGCACCACTCCGGTAACAGTAATTACCGAACCAGCGGCTCTTGTACCTGCATCAACTATAACCAGCAACTACAACGGAGAAGATGTAAGTTGTAATGGGGCAAGCGATGGGGTTATTAGCGTAACGCAAACAGGAGGAACAGCAACATTCTCTTACCAATTCATAGAAATTCCTGGTAATGTAACAGGCTTGGCCTCCGGCATTTTTACCGGCATTCCGGCAGGCACTTATACATTCCGTGTTACCGATATAAATAACTGTACGGCAGTAACTGTTCCAATCACAGTTAATGAGCCGCCTGTACTAACAGCGAGCGCTTCAATTACAAGCAATTATAACGGCCAGGACATCAGTTGTAACGGTGCAGGCGATGGCATTGTAACCGTGACGTCAGCGGGTGGAACGGGCTCGGCAATTTATGTGTTTGATCAGTTCCCGGTTGCCAACCAAACCGGCCGTTTCTCTGGAGTGTTCACCAGCGTAGTTGCCGGCTCGAATTATACATTTACAGCAACCGATGTGAACGGCTGTTCGGTGGTTACAACTCCGATTACGGTAACAGAACCTGCTGCGTTAACGGGAGTAGGTAATGCAACCAGTAACTTTAATGGTTTCAACATTAGTTGCTTCAACCAAACCGATGGCCAGTTAACCATAACTTTTGGTGGGGGTACTGCTCCGCTTAATTTTACGTTGTTAGAAAATCCGGGTAACACAACCGGACAGTTAACCGGGGTGTTTGACAACCTGCGGGCAGGCACTTATAGGGTACGTATACAAGATGCTAACGGATGCTTGTTAACAACGGCTCCGGTGGTTATTACCCAGCCCGCTGATCTCAATATTTCCATTGCCATTACCTCCAATTACAACGGCTTTAATGTAAGTTGCTTTGGTGCCAGCGATGGCGAGATTTCAGTTACGTCATCGGGTGGAGGTGCCGGTGGTTATACATTTGAATTATTTAAGGGAGGAATTTCAACTGGTAATGTTACAGGTCAGGTATCGGGTATTTTCACTGGGTTAAATTCCGGGTTGTACGATATCAATATTACCGATGTTAACAGTTGTGTTAAAAAATCCCTGCCGGTAGTCATTGTTGATCCGCTTCCGCTGTTTGAGGGAATTCTTGGATTCGACCAAGGTATTTGTTTAGGGCAGGATGATCCGGATCCGTTCGTTGAACTTGCCCCCGCCTTCGGAAGCATCGGTAATTATGTTTACCAGTGGCAGGAGTCAACCGATGGCATCAACTTTACTGATGTATTAGGTGCTACCAGTGCAACATTTGATCCGCCTCCATCCTTACTGGTAAAAACCTACTACAAGCGGATTATCACCTCCGGTTGTGAAACACTTGAATCGAATGTGGTATCGGTTACGGTAAACAGTATTCCTACAGCCACACTCGCCCCTTCAAATTCTCCAGTGTGCGAAGGCGATTTCTTTATACTTAATTTCACTTTCTCCAATGGTACGGCCCCGTATTTCTTTGATTACAATGACGGTACCACGTTTGTAAACGACCGGATCGGTGCAGATGTAACCCCTGTACCTATTTTAAATTACATGAACACCACCACGTATACGTTAACCGAACTACGCGACTTTAATGGCTGTTTTGCAACTACGTTACCAATTGCGGTTACTGTTCCGGTTAGCAAAATCAATCCGAACTTTACCGTGCTCAGCCCTCCGGCTCAATGTAGTGGCAATGACTTCACGTTCCAATGGACGGTTGATCCGAACATTGAGTATACCTGGATTTGGAGTGATGGTCAGCAGGATGTGATAGCCCCGAATTCTTTACCGAACGGAACCAATACGATTACGCATAACTTTGTGAGCTTCAATACGTCAACCAACACCAACTTCCCGGTTATCCTTTCGGCCGTGAACACCGTGGATGGATGCGGACCGAAGCAATCCAACCAGACGATCACCATCTTCCCGAATATTTTAATAAACATGTTCCCGAATAAAACAGAGATGTGCAGCGGGGATCAGGTGAATATTGTGAACCCGACTTTGGGTGGTAATTCGCATAGCTGGCAGGTTATTCGTCAATCCGATAATGTGGTTGTGGAAACCAGGGGGCCTTTTGTGGCTGCAGCAAACCAGACCTTCACGATTACGAACCAAACAACGGTTAATCCGAATATTTACAATATTGTTTACACGGTTTCAAATGGAAGTTGTTCTGCCCAGCAGACTATACCGGTTACCGTTTATCGCGAAATTGTTGCCGGGTTCGATGAAGGTGTAGTGCCTCCGTTTGTTGGTGGCAATGCAACGGTTACGTTCACCAACACCTCATCACCAATTGATTTATCTGACTTTAGTTACGATTGGGAGTTTGGGTTATCTGCTAATCCGCTCACGCAATCTGGCATTGGGCCATTTACTGTTGACTATTCGTCACCGGGCTTAAAAACAGTTCGGCTGACAGCGGTTAATACAGTAGCACAAGCCAATGGCGTTACTTGTTCCAGTATTTATGAAGAAGATATCAATATTCTACTTCCTCCTTTGGTTGCCGGATTTACCTTTGAACCGGCTAATGCCTGTTTCCCTACGCAAATCCGGATTGTTACTAATACCTCAACGGGTGATCAGTTCCAATGGCAGGTAGTTGACCAGGGAGGACGAACGGTGGGTACATCCAATATCCCATTGCCGGTGTTTGACATTGTAAACCCGGGTACGTATACCATTTTCTTAACGACCACCAACAGCATAACAAGTCAAACTGCCTTTGCCGACAACTCCGGCACAGGTCCGAACGCCATGCCGGGTGTTGGACCAATAAATGTGTATAATCTTCCTATGGCTTCTTTCCAGGCACGACCAACTACATTGTTTGTTCCGGATACTGAGTTAGTGACCTTCAATTTCAGTACACCGTCAGCTCCGGCTGCTGATTCGGTCAACTTCTGGTGGAACTTTGGTGATACAAATGACATCATTAAGCAGAATTTTGGTGACCCTGATCCCACTTACCGCTATGCGGTAGAAGGCCTTTACACGGTTACAATGGTGATGCGCGAAGTTCGGGGCGATGTGGTTTGTTCAGACACGTTAACCCAGCAAATCGTTGCCCGCGAAGGCGGCTTGGTTAAAGTGCCAAATGCATTTACTCCAGATCCAAGCGGACCAAATGGTGGGATTCCGAACAGCGGGGCTGCTGTAAATGATGTGTTTCTGCCACTGGTGAAGGGGATCAATGTAAACGAGCCAGGCACCTTCCTGATGCAGATATTTGATCGCTGGGGCACCATGATTTTTGAAACCCGTAACGAACCCGGTGCGCCAGTACCCATTAGGGGTTGGGATGGCTACGACCGAAATAATCGCCTGTTGCCAGCTGGGGTGTACGTATTTAAACTTGTACTTCGTCTTTCTGACGGCCAGCAGGTAACGCAAGTTGGAGATGTAACGTTGATTCGATAGTTTTAGGCTATGCAGAAAATAATGAAATACGCATTTGCTTTTTTTCTGTGTGGTGCAGGTACCATTACTTCGGCTCAGGACCTTCAGTTTTCGCAATATTACAATGCACCTTTATATCTGAATCCGGGCTTTGCAGGCATTACCCCGCAACAACGCCTGGTTGCCAATCACCGCATGCAATGGCCCAACCTGCCACAGGCTTTTGTTACCTATGCATTTTCCTATGACATTTTTGTAGAGGAACTACGTAGTGGTTTTGGTTTGTTAATGACGACCGATAAAATGGGTTCGGCCGGGTGGCGGACAAATTCATTGAATTTTCTGTATTCATATAAAGTTAAACTAACCGAAAAACTGGTTTTTTCTCCAGGACTTAATTTTGCTTATGGAACGAATGGTATCGACCGTAGTAAAATCAGGCTTGGCGATGGTTTGGAATTCGAACGGGATGGTCAATATTATTCTATCGATCCTGACCAGGATAAAATCGGACAGCAATCGTATTTTGATGTTGGGGCCGGTGCGTTGCTTTATACACGGTCGCTGTGGTTTGGCGCGGCTTTTACGCATATGAATGAGCCAAACTTATCTGTCTTGGGCGATGTAAGCCGTTTGCCAATGAAAATGAATCTGCACATTGGCTACCGTATGGATCTTTCAGGTGGTGGCCCCCGTTCAACTATGGTTCGTAATTCCTACCTCACCTGGTCGGCCATGTACCGGCAGCAGGGCCCTTCATTTAATCAGTTTGATATTGGCGTGAATTACCACGTTGATCCGGTTTCAGTGGGCTTTTGGTATCGCGGAAAACCCTGGCAAAAATCAGTAGCCGGAAGCATTACCCAGGATGCCGCTATTGTGCAACTGGGTTTGTATATGCGCAACCTCACCATTGGGTACAGTTATGACTTTACTGTTTCTGAACTCCAAACAACCTCGGGTGGTGCGCATGAAATCGCCCTGATTTATGAGTTTGTTTCCAAGCCGGTTCAACGATCAGTTAAGAAAAAATACCGCCTCATTCCCTGTCCGACCTTCAACAGTAAAGAAGGCTTCTGGAATTAACCCAAACGGTACTCGCAACATTTGAGTAATTTTGACTCGTGATGAGTCAATTTAATTTCGCAGCCGTTCTAAGTGATCCTGTTTTTTCCAGAGTAGGCGAAGTGGCCGATAACCTTGGTTTGGAGACCTACGTGGTTGGCGGCTTTGTACGTGATGCGCTTATGGGCCGAGCATCCAAGGATGTTGATTTTGTTTGTGTGGGAAGCGGCATTGACCTGGCAACGGCCGTAGCAAAAAGCCTGGGCCCTGATGTGCACGTGCACGTTTATAAAAATTTTGGTACTGCGCAGATTCCCTTTCAGGAGTTTAACCTTGAATTTGTTGGCGCCCGGAAAGAATCGTACCGCAACGATTCGCGAAAGCCCATTGTAGAGGATGGTACCCTACAGGATGACCAGCGCAGGCGTGATTTCACCATTAACGCTATGGCCTTTTGTTTAAACCGCAACCGATTTGGTGAACTGGTGGATCCGTTTGGCGGAATAACAGATATCAAAAAGAAAATCATCCGCACGCCAACAAACCCGAAAATTACTTTTTCAGATGATCCGCTGCGAATGATGCGCGCCATCCGATTTGCCGCTCAACTTGGGTTCGACATTGAACCCGATACATATGCAGCCATTGTAGAAATGGCCGACCGGATAACCATTGTTTCGCAGGAGCGCATTACGGATGAACTCAATAAAATCATTTTAAGCCCGGCTCCTTCTTACGGTTTTAAGTTACTTTTTCACAGCGGTTTACTGAACAGGTTTTTTCCGGAGTTGGTCCTGCTGCATGGTGTGGAGTATGTTGGCAATAAGGCCCATAAAGATAATTTTTTCCACACGCTGCAGGTGCTGGATAATGTAGCGGATGTTTCGGATGACTTATGGCTGCGCTGGGCAGCCATTCTCCACGATATAGCCAAGCCACAAACTAAACGGTATGATAAAGAGCATGGCTGGACCTTTCACGGTCACGAAGATAAAGGTGCACGCATGGTGCCCGGTATTTTCAGGCGATTGAAGCTGCCGATGGATGAGAAGATGAAGTTTGTGCAGAAATTGGTGCGCCTGCATCTGCGGCCCATCCCACTGGCGAAAGAAGTTACCGACTCAGCCATCCGCAGGTTGTTGTTTGATGCAGGTAACGACATTGATGCACTGATGAAATTATGCCGTGCCGACATTACTTCGAAAAACATTGATAAAGTAGGACGGTTTCTTAAAAACTTCGACCTGGTAGAGCGAAAAATGGCCGAAGTAGAAGAGAAAGACAGGATAAGAAACTTTCAGCCGCCTGTTACAGGTGATGAAATTATCCGGATCTTTAATCTGACCCCGGGCCCCATCATAAAGGAGATAAAAGAGGAAATAAAAGAGGCTATTCTGGACGGTACCATCCGCAATGATAAAAACGAGGCAATGGCGTTTATGCTTAAAAAGGCACGGGAGCGGGGTTTGGAGCCTGTGCCTTAGTGCCTGTGCAACCTTTAATTGACTGGTTTGTCTTTCTTTAACTGAAATTATCACTTGAGTCCCGAATCGCTGAATCCTCACTTCGAGTTGATTGAACGCTGTAAGCAAGGCGAGGAGCAGGCGTATTTTAAGTTATATCAACTATATGCTAAATCCATGTTTAATACGGCTGTTCGAATAACCGGGCAAGACAATGAAGCCGAAGATGTGCTGCAGGAAGCGTTTATCAGTGCATTCAGGAACCTTGCCGAATACCGCGGAGATGCCAGTTTCGGTTCCTGGCTTAAGCGGATTGTAATAAACAAGGCAATCAATGCACTTAAAAAACGCAAGTTTGATTTAGTGGCCGAGGATGAAGCGGCTGATGTTGCTGAAGAATCGGAGCCACAATATAAGCCAGAGTTAACCGTTGAACGGGTACGTGCGGCCATCATGCAACTGCCGGATGGCTACCGCTCGGTGTTGTCGCTGTATTTACTTGAAGGTTACGATCATCAGGAAATTGCCGGTATTCTTCATATAAGCGAGTCAACATCCAAATCGCAGTTGAACCGGGCTAAAAGCAAATTAAAACAGTTGTTAACCATAAAAACGTTGGGCAATGAAAAACAACATTGACGATTTTATACAGGCGCACCGCCACGAATTTGATAACCGCACCCCGTCCGAAAGGGTATGGAATAAAATTCAGCGTACCTTAAGCCAAAATACGAGGTGGGTTTATGCTTTGCCTTTTTGGCGTGCAGCTGCCATAGTGTTTATGGTAACCTCGGGTTGGTTGCTTATTCAACGGTCTTGGGAAAATCAAAATCAGCATGTGGTCTTGCGCGAATTTCAGGATGTAGAATCTTTTTACATTGAGCAGATTGCCGATAAAATCGAACTAATTGAGGCGTACAACGAAACGGAAAATGGATTGAATGGCTTTACGCATGATTTCCGACAACTTGAAGCTATGTACCAGGTACTAAAAGAAGAAATGAGGCAAAGGCCAAGTAAGCAGGTAAAAGACGCCCTGGTGCTTAACCTGCTCGTGCGGATTGATCTGCTGAATCAGCAGTTGCACAAACTTGATAAAGCCCATTGGCCGGAAAGCAAGAAAAGCGCAGCAGCTATTTAACTTCAGTACTCTGTCACCAATTCGAAAGGTTCTTTGGCCGAATCGATTACTTTTCCGTTCTCACATTTTAAAACGCGGGTTGGAAATTTTTTTATAAGGCCATAGTCGTGGGTGGCCATTAGCACGGCTGTTCCGCTCTTGTTGATTTGTTGAAATAGTTTCAGGATGCCATACGATACCTCAGGATCCAGGTTTCCGGTGGGTTCATCGGCAATCAAAATCACCGGTTCGTTAATCATGGATCTTGCGATAACCACCCGCTGCTGCTCTCCGCCAGAAAGTTGGTGTGGCATCTTTTTCTCTACGGCACCAAGTCCAACCTGCATTAACACCTCGCTAAGTCGTGCTTTCATTTTGGCAGTATCGCGCCAGCCTGTTGCTCTCATAACAAAAAGCAGGTTGTCGGCAACGGTGCGATCAGGAAATAGCTGAAAGTCCTGGAAGATGATTCCCAGTTTTCTGCGGAGAAGGGGAATCTGCGAATGTTTTATTCCTCTGATATTAAACCCCGCCACACTGATATCGCCAAGCCGGAGGGGCAAATCGGCATAGAGCGTTTTTAGCAGGGAGGATTTACCTGACCCGGTGCGCCCGACCAGAAAAACAAACTCGCCTTTTTCAATATCAAAATTGATGTCGGCCAGCACGGTGCTGCTGTCCTGAAAGATGTGCGCATCTTTAACACGGATAACCGGGTCGGTGGAGAACATGAATTTTATCCGTTAGCTTTTTTGTGGTCGGCCAGAAATTTTTCAAGTCCAATATCTGTAAGTGGATGTTTCAGCAAACCGGTAATCACGCTCAGCGGGCAGGTGGCTACATCGGCACCAATCTCGGCACACTTAATCAGGTGCATTACATGACGGATGGATGCTGCCAGTATTTCGGTTTCAAAACCGTAGTTATTGTAGATCAGCCGGATTTGGGCAATAAGTTCAAGGCCATCCTGCGATACATCATCCAGCCGTCCTAAAAATGGCGACACATAACTTGCACCGGCTTTGGCAGCCAGGATGGCCTGGCCGGAAGAAAATACCAGTGTGCAGTTGGTACGGATGCCCTCCGCTGAAAATTTCTTAAGCGCTTTAACGCCATCTTTAATCATGGGCACTTTCACCACAATTTTGTCATCAATTTTAGCCAGTTCCCTGCCTTCCTTGATTATGTTCTCGTAATCGGTTGCAATTACTTCAGCACTTACATTGTTATCCACAATATTGCAAATGGCTTTATAGTGGGCCTGGATATTGGCTTCTCCTTTTATGCCTTCTTTGGCCATCAGCGATGGATTGGTGGTTACGCCATCCAATACGCCTAAATCGTAGGCTTCTTTAATTTCGTTCAGGTTGGCAGTATCGATAAAAAACTTCATGAGTGTAGTTGTTTGACTGTAAAATTAATGATTGGCCAATAAAAAATGGCAAACCAACATCGCACCGCTACAACCGCCTACCCTTGCTACCTTCCGGTCCTGGGGGAGTTCAGCAGGAGCTGGTCGTGCCGGCTTGCCGGGCGCAAATATACTTTAATTTTAAATCTTGAACCCTGAACTTAAACCATGAACCCAATCTCTCAAGCCAGGCCTGACAAATAGAGATTAAATTGCAGCGGATTGCAAGGCTCAAACGCATCGGCTTTCAGGTCATCAAAAATATGTTCATCAAACTCCAGTTCCCGCAGGACTGTTTCACCCTCCGGAGTGCGTGTAATTTCAGTGCCTGTATAATGGATGGGATTTACCTTTACCAGGATAAGGTTGCCGTTTATTGTTTTTTTAAAATACTGGTGTACGATATTCTGGTTTTTTGACATGATCCATTAGCTTCGTTCTATGCAATTGCCTATGCCTGAATCCATAGTGGCCGGTAACCTTATTCTCAGGCGGCTAAGGTACGAAGATGCCGAAGAAATTTTTTTTACCTATGCCAGCAAGCCCGAAGGTACACGCTATGTATCGTGGCCAACGCACCAGCGATTAAAAGATACCCGCGATTTTCTACGATATGCCATCCATGCGTGGAACCGGGGGCTTGATTATTCCTTTAGTATCCGGTTGGCTGATTCCAACCGGCTTGTAGGAAGCATTGGCGCGATTAACGAAATGGGCAAAATTCAGTTTGGCTATTTCATTGCTCCTTCGCAATGGGGCCGGGGTTATGCCACTGCGGCAGCAAAGGCTCTGCTTGCTGTTTTGAAGTCAATGCCCGGAATAATAAGCATTAAAACTTTCGTTGATGCTGAAAATGCCGCTTCCATTCGGGTATTACAAAAGTGCGGACTTGTTGAGGAGGCACGCATACCTGACTATTACCGGTTTGTAAACCAGAATAGCCGGGCTAAGGAATGTATTTTGTTTAAACTGGAACTGCCGGCTCCAGTATCGGCAGATTAATTTTTGTGATAAGCTCTGTTTCCAGTTGGTCAGCCCATGTTTCGAGGTAACAAATTACGTCTTCCTTTGCATTAAATGACAGGTTGCGCCTGGCTTCGGGCAGACTTTGTTTTACCCGGGGATCGGAAAGGCGTTCCAGGTGTTTAAGGTCGTCAATGTCAAATCCAACTTTCAGTATGTCAGCAATCAGGACATCCATGGGCATGCCGCTGGTTGGGCAATAGTCATTTAGTTGTTCGGTCCAGTCGCCATGGCGTTGCATGGCTCTTGTATGTATTTCATCCTTGCGAAGTTGGGTAATTTGTTGAGCAAGAAATCCGCAGTTGCAAAGGCCCATGTGGCCCCATTGATAGGCTGTGCTTTTTCTGATGGCTTCTGCTGTTTTGCGAAGGACATGAATGATTTCAGGGGTAACTTTTGCCATATTTTCATAACAGTTTTAACCGGAATAAGTTACAAAAAGTACCAGTCAATTTTGTATTTCAATGATTGTTGCTATACTTGCGCAACAAGAGAAGTAAATTATTATGGGTAAAGGTGATAAAAAGTCGAAGAAAGGGAAGCGCTGGATAGGTTCGTATGGTGTTTCCCGCAACCGAAAGGCAATCAAAGCCCGGTTAAAGCGCACTGCATCGAAATCGGCAAAACCGGTAGCTGAGGGTGCAACAACCGAGGTAGCTTCAAAGCCGCGTAAGGTTGCCCGTAAGAAGGCATCAGCATAAACGATAAAAGCAATGAAAGGAATAACTAACACAGCATGGTGGTGGCATATATCAGGATTTGATATGTGAACAGCTGTGTTGTGTTTATTGTATAAACCCGGGGGCCCGCTGTTCACAGCGGGCCCCCGGTGTTTTTATACAGTTTATTAAAGTTTATGAACCCGAAATTTAAACTTACTACCCTATACAAGCGGATGCTGGCCGATACACTTACCCCGGTTAGTATCTACCTGAAACTTCGTGATGAGTTTCCGGGATGCATCCTGCTGGAAAGTTCCGACTACCACGGGCAGGAAAACAGCCTTTCGATGATCTGCTGCCAGCCGGTGGCCAGTTTCATCCTTAGCCGGAATACAGTCACCCGCAACTTCCCCGATGGTCAAAGTATTTCCAACCCGGTGTCTAGCGGATCTCAGGTACTGGCATCGCTCGATTTGTTCAGAAAATCGTTTATTTCTGAAACCGCATCGTCTGCAAAACTGCCCGGTGCCGGTTTGTTCGGGTACATGGCCTACGATGCCGTAAAATTTTTCGAGACGGTGCCAATTACAAAGCACGAAACGCTGCTGCCTGAATTATGGTACAGTTTGTACCGGGTGGTTATCGTTGTTGATCACTTTCATAATGAACTTACACTAACCGGCAATTTTATTGATGGCCAAACCGATGTCAGCCTCATCGAGCGCGTAGAAAAAATTATATACCGGTCGCGAAGTGCGGTGTATCCTTTTAAACAGGTAAATGGTGAAACAGCAACTAGTTCTGATGAGGACTTTATGGGACTGGCCCGAAAGGCTATCCGGCATTGTTATCGTGGCGATGTGTTTCAACTGGTGCTGTCCAGGCGATTCACCACATCATTTCAGGGCGATGAATTTAATGTGTACCGGGCTTTACGATCCATTAATCCTTCGCCTTATCTGTTTTATTTTGATTACGGCAACTTTAAACTCTTTGGTTCTTCACCCGAAGCGCAACTCCGCATCCGCAATAATGAGGCAACTATTTTCCCGATAGCGGGCACCTTCAGGCGTTCCGGTGATGACGCAACTGATGCAGAACTGGCCAAGCGTCTGGCAGCCGATGCCAAAGAGAATGCTGAGCACATTATGCTTGTTGACCTGGCACGCAACGACTTAAGTAAGTATGCCGACAAGGTTCGGGTTGAAGTTTTTAAAGAAATCCAGTACTACTCCCACGTAATCCACCTGGTTTCCAAAGTCAGTGGATTGCTGTCCTCAAAAGCGAATGCCATTCAACTGGCAGCTTCAGCTTTCCCTGCGGGCACCCTTTCGGGTGCTCCAAAACATATGGCGATGAAACTTATTGATGCGTATGAACCTGTTAACCGTGGCTTTTACGGTGGGGCTATCGGTTATATTGGTTTTAATGGTGACTATAACCATGCTATTATGATTCGGACATTTATGAGTAAAGGGAACACGCTGATTTATCAGGCCGGTGCCGGTATTGTGGCGCAATCGGAGCCTGAAAAGGAATTACAGGAAGTAAATAATAAACTATCAGCACTGCGTAGTGCGGTGCAGATGGCCGAAACCATTAGCCGATGAAAATTTTGATATTAGACAATTACGATTCGTTTACTTACAACCTGGTGCACCTTATCCGTGAGTTTGGTTATACCTGTGATGTGTACCGCAATGACGCGATAACACCCGAACAGGTAGGGGCTTATGATAAAATTTTGTTGTCGCCCGGTCCTGGTATCCCCGAAGAGGCCGGTATTATGAAGCAAGTCATTCGTAACTATGCCGGTGTAAAAAGTATTCTTGGTATCTGCCTTGGCCACCAGGCGATTTCCGAGGTGTTTGGCGGGTCGTTGTATAATATTGCCAAACCCCTGCACGGAGTAACCTCAACGGCTATTGTGGCTAAAGATGATGAGTACTTGTTCCGGGGTGTTCAGAATCATTTCCAGGTATGCCACTATCATTCGTGGGTTGTTAACCCCGAAGGATTACCACCCTGCCTGGAAATAACGGCTACCAATGATCAGAACCTGATCATGGGCCTTCGGCATACCGTACACGATGTACGAGGATTACAATTTCATCCGGAGTCCATCATGACGCCTGCAGGTCCCTCGATTATAAAAAACTGGTTAATCCGATAAGTATGAAAACAGTATTGAATGAACTCACCGAACTGGAAAGCCTTACGGTAACTGATGCCCGGCAGGTACTGGTTGATCTGGCATCGGGAAAACACAATGCAAGTCAGTTGGCTGCCTTTCTAACGGTGTACATGATGCGCCCGATTACCCTTGACGAACTCCGCGGCTTTCGGGATGCCATGCTTGAATTGTGTGTTCAGGTAACGCTCGATACACCCGTAATGGATGTATGCGGAACCGGTGGGGACGGAAAAAATACCTTCAACATCTCTACGCTTACTGCTTTTGTTGTAGCAGCCGCAGGCCAGCCTGTAGCCAAACACGGCAACTATGGTGTTTCATCGCCATGCGGCTCCTCCAATGTGCTTGAATATTTAGGCTACCGCTTTACAGGAGATGTGGACACATTGAAACGAAGCCTGGATTATGCAAACATCTGCTTTATGCATGCCCCGTTGTTTCACTCGGCCATGAAAAGCGTGGCCCAGGTAAGGCGGGAGTTGGGCTTGAAAACATTTTTCAACATGCTTGGACCGATGGTCAATCCAGCTTTTCCCAAAAAACAGTTTATCGGAGTTTTTAGTCTTGAACTGGCACGGCAATACGCTTACCTCTATCAGCAAACCGATAAACAGTTTATGGTGGTGCATTCAACTGACGGTTACGATGAGGTTTCTTTAACCGGCCCGTTTAAATTTTTCAATAACTCCGGTGAAGGGCTTGCCGCGCCTGCCGATCTGGGATTTCAACCGGTTTTGGCTTCCACAATTTCAGGAGGAGATACGGTTGAAGAATCGGCAGCAATTTTTCTTAACGTGTTGAAAAACCAGGCCACCCCGCAGCAACTGGCAGTGGTGATTGCCAATGCTGCCCTGGCGCTAAATGGTGCCAACTCAGAAGTTACCGTTGAGGAGGCTTTATTCAAAGCACGTGAGGCACTTGAATCCGGAAAAGCCTACCTGACATTTAAACGATTTATGAATTTGATATGAAAAATATTCTCGATGAAATTGTGCAGACCAAGCGCCAGGAAGTGGCCCTTAGGAAACAACAGGTTCCGGTTGACGATTTTATCAGTTCTGACGGGTATCAACGTTCCTGCTATTCGCTGAAGCGCCTGCTGCTCAGTAATAATAGCAGCGGCATTATTGCCGAATTTAAAAGACGCTCTCCTTCAGGTAAATTCAATAATACCCTTGCCGATCCGGAACTGGTTACACGCTGGTACCTGCAGGCCGGGGCAGTTGCGGTATCGGTACTGACCGACACACCGTTTTTTGGCGGTAGCCTGAACGATCTGCGTGTTGTGAGGAAGGCGGTATCATGCCCTGTTTTGCGAAAGGATTTTATCATCGATGAATACCAGGTTCATGAGTCTAAATATGCCGGAGCCGATGTTATTCTTTTGATTGCTTCGGTGCTGACGCCCGACCAGGTATCTTCACTTACTGCCTGTGCCCATCAGGCCGGTATGGAAGTTATCCTCGAGGTACACAACGAAGAAGAACTTGATGCGAACCGCACTGCTCCGGCAGATATTTTTGGGGTGAATAATCGTGATCTGAAAACCCTCCGGGTTTCTGTCGAAACATCCATCCGGCTGGGCGGCATCATGCCGAATCATGTTGTTCGCATCGCGGAAAGCGGAATTGAAAATCCTTATGAAGTGATCGGCCTGAAGCGGCTTGGTTACCGTGGATTCCTCATTGGCCAGCATTTTATGCAGCAGCAGAATCCGGCTACGGCTTGTATGGAATTTATTCAAAGTATAGAGCAAACCGGCTCAACCATATACAATCATGGGGCAGTTAAAAATTAAAGTTTGTGGTATGCGCGAAAGCGATAATTGCTACGCGGTGGCCCGATTAAAGCCTGATTTACTCGGCTTTATCTTTTACCCTCACTCGCCACGGTTTGTAGGAATTGATTTTTCCATGCCGGCAGGGTTGCCCTCTTCGCTGATTAAGGTAGGTGTATTTGTAGATGAAAATCCTGATCGTATTAATGAAATTGCTCAGCATTATGGTCTTGATGCTGTTCAGCTTCATGGAAGTGAATCGCCAGCAACGTGTGCGTTCTTGAAAGAAGGTATTCCGATTGTAATCAAATCATTTGCAGTTGATGACACTTTCTGTTTTGATGAAACGCTCCCCTACGCGAGGTCGGTTGATTACTTCTTGTTTGATACACGGGGCAAAAACCCGGGAGGTAATGGACTGACTTTTGACTGGGAGGCACTTAAAAAATACAGGTTTCATACACCATTCTTTCTGAGTGGAGGCATTCGCCTATCCAACATCATACAAGTAGGCGCTTTAAAACACCCTCAACTTGCCGGGGTGGACCTGAACAGCGGATTTGAAATAGAACCCGGTAAGAAAAACCTGGATGCTTTGCGCAACGCTTTTCATCTGTTAAACAAAGAATTATGATGCGGTACAACGTTGATTTAAACGGATATTACGGAGATTTTGGTGGTGCTTTTATACCCGAATTGCTGCATGCAAACATCGAAGAGCTCAGACAAACCTACCTGACCATATTAAATGACGAATCATTTCAAAAGGAATTTATTCAACTGTTACGCGATTATGCCGGCCGGCCTACACCTTTATACTTCGCTTCGAGGCTATCGGAAAAATATCACGCGCGTATTTACCTGAAACGCGAAGATTTGTGCCATACCGGTGCGCATAAAATCAATAACACCATCGGGCAGATCCTGTTGGCCAGGCGCTTAAATAAACAGAAGATAATTGCTGAAACCGGAGCCGGCCAGCACGGTGTAGCAACCGCTACGGTATGCGCCTTGATGGGAATGCACTGCACGGTGTACATGGGACAACTGGATATGGAGCGGCAGCACCCGAATGTTGAGCGTATGAAGTTGCTGGGTGCCACCGTGGTACCGGTAACATCTGGTAATAGAACATTGAAAGACGCCACCAATGAAGCCATGCGCCATTGGATTAACCACCCGAAAGACACACATTATATTATCGGGTCGGTAGTAGGCCCGCACCCGTACCCGGATATGGTTGCCCGCTTTCAATCAGTAATCAGTCAGGAAATGAAGTATCAATTAACCGAAAAAGAAGGCAATCCTTATCCCGATTATGTAATTGCCTGCGTAGGTGGCGGCAGCAATGCGGCTGGTTGTTTTTATCATTATCTCGATGACGAGCAAGTTAACCTGGTTGGAGTTGAAGCAGCCGGAAAAGGTGTTAACACTGGCCAATCGGCAGCCACAACAGCGCTTGGTAAACCCGGTATATTACACGGAAGTAAAACACTGTTGATGCAAACCAATGACGGGCAGGTTATTGAACCTTACTCGATTTCGGCAGGTCTCGATTATCCGGGAATCGGGCCGCTCCATGCCAATTTGCATAAAACAGGCAGGGTTGAATTTATTCATGCTACCGATGATGAAGCGATGAAGGCCGGATTGGAACTTTGCCGGATGGAGGGTATCATACCGGCTGTAGAAAGCGCGCATGCACTGGCTGCGCTATCAAAACTTAGCTTTGATAACGATGACGTAGTGGTTGTCAATCTTTCCGGAAGAGGAGACAAGGATTTGGAGACCTATATCCGGTGGAATATGAAACAATGAGTATGCAGTAATTGTGCATGGAGTAGGTTATGTTCGCTCTTTCCGTTTTATAATTAAATTAGCTAAAGTATGAATTTCAGTAAATCATTTCTTCCTTACCTGGTGATGGGTATGCTTACCGGCTGCACCGGCCCGAAAAAGCAAAATGAAACCCCGATTGATGTTGATGCTTACAAAAAGGAAATTGCAAACTGGCAACAACAACGCAATGCTTACCAGGTTAGTGAAAACGGATGGGTGAACCTGGCCGGTTTGTTCTGGCTGAAAGAAGGCATTAACTCATTTGGCAGCGGTAAAATGAACGATTTGATTTTTCCGCAAGATAAAATTCCGGAGCAGGCAGGCTATTTCGTTGTGCAGGGAAACACGGTTACTGTAAAGGCCAATCCTGACGTAAAGTTCTTGCTTAATGGAAAGGATAGTGATGGAGGTATTTTATTTCATCCGGATTCAGGACGCATCATGATGGCCTACGGTCCACTACGTTGGTTTGTAATTAAACGGGAGGATAAACTGGGCATACGACTGCGTGATCTGGAGCATCCGTTGCTGAAGGAATTTAAGGGGATAGAGTTTTATCCTGTTGACCCGGTTTGGCGGCTTGAGGGCAGGGTTGAGTGGGCCGATTCGTCACGAACCATTGAAATCACCAACGTACTAGGTCAAACTCTGCAGCAACGCTCAGTGGGTACCTTGATTTTCGATTATGCAGGAAAAACCTACCGGCTTGATGCGCTTGATGAAGGCAACGATGAATTCTTCATCATTTTTGGCGATGAGACAAACGCCCGCGAAACATACGGTGCCGGCAGGTACCTGTATGTGCCCCTGCCCGACAGTACCGGTCGGGTCATCATTGACTTTAACAAAGCGTACAACCCGCCATGTGCCTTTACCGAGTTTGCCACCTGCCCGCTGCCGCCAAAGCAAAACGTGCTTCCTTTTGCTGTTACGGCAGGTGAGAAAAACTATGGAAACCACTAATATGCAGAACCGGCTTGATGATTTGTTTAAACGTAAGAAGCACGGCATTCTGTCGGTTTTTTATACAGCCGGCTTTCCTTACCTGGAAGATACCGTCCGTATTGCAGAAGAACTGGAGCAGGCCGGTGCCGATATGATAGAGATAGGTATTCCATTCTCCGATCCAATAGCCGATGGGCCGGTTATTCAGCACAGTAATAATGTGGCGATTGGTAATGGTATTACTCTGGGCATTATTTTTCAACAGGTTGAGGTCATTCGCAAAACCGTACAACTGCCGATTGTACTGATGGGCTACCTGAATCCGGTTATGCAGTTTGGGATGGAAAAGTTTGTATCGGAGTGTAGCCGTACCGGTGTTGACGGGGTTATTCTTCCGGATTTACCGGTTGATGAGTATGTTCACCGGTATAAGCAATTATTTGAGCATTATGCCGTGCGTTTTTCATTTCTGATTACGCCAACCACATCCGAAGAACGAATCCGGTTGCTGGATGCATGCAGTAGTGGGTTTATTTATGCCGTTGCTGCTTCCGGTACAACCGGGGTGAGGGGGGCATTCACCTCTGACCAACAAGTGTATTTTCACCGGCTAAAGGAAATGCAACTGAAGAACCCATTTATGGTTGGGTTTGGCATCTCCACTCATGCAACTTTTAACGAGGCCTGTCGCTATGGGTCGGGGGTTATTATTGGTAGTGCGTTTATTCAGGCCCTTGCAGAAAATGTTCAGGTAAGCGGGTTTATTCATGCAGTACGTCCGAAATAAAAAGTCCCGGTGATGAACCGGGACTTTTGGTTGGCAGCAGTTCCGTAAAACGTTTTGGGTTTGTTGCTGCAGGTTCTAAAAGAGCCTTGAAGAAAACGTTTCGGCTACAACTGCTTCAGGTACCCGCCTTTAGTGTACTTCAATGGCTTTCGGTTTTACCTTGGCTTCTACTTCTTTCGGAAGTACGAGACGGAGAATGCCATTTTCATACCGCGCATCAACTTTGTCGGTTTTCACATTTTCTGGCAGTGTGAATGACCTGCTGAAGTTGGTGTAGTTGTACTCTTTGCGGGTGTAGTTCTTTTCTTTGCTTTCTTTTTCGGTCTTCTTTTCGCAGGCAATGGTCAGCACGCCATTTTCTACCGTAATGTTGAAGTCTTTTTTGTCGAGACCGGGTGCAGCCAGTTCGATCTCGAATTCTTTCTCTTTTTCAATAACATTAACAGCAGGTACAACGTGCATCCGCTTCATCCAGTCGGCATCGAAGAAGCGGTCGTTGTCAAAGAAGTCAGTCAGCCAACCTTCGTTAAACAGCGAAGGGAATCCGGTTCTTTTCATTAGTGTCATACTTCCTCCTTTTTTTGATTTGTGCCATGAAGTAAAAACCGGAATACCAGAAATGCCATGATGCAGGACATATCCGGTGACTGATATTTGTCAGATTTTTTTGTTATGCTAAGGCGTGGCTCAGCATCTCTTTTTTTTACACTATATGCAAGCGGGTATCAGCGGTTAGGTTGCCGCAATTACTCAGAAGGGCTAAAGTTAGGTACTGTAATAACCGGCCCGAAGAACAAGGCATTCAGAAACAGTTTATTTGTGCCGTACCAGGTACCCCTGAAGTTTGGGTTATCCGAGAACATAATTATCCGGCCCTGGCCTTCTCCACTTAACAGGATGGCGGCCGAGTTGGCCACTTTGGGCGCAGTGGCTTTATGCAGGTAGCCGCCAATCAGCGGGTTGGCTTTGTATTTTGCTACGGTGGTGTACGGGTTTTTGCTGGGTTGTAAAAAGGTCAACCCATTCCGGTATACAGCTACATTGCGGTCGGTGTACCCAAAGCCAATAGGATTGGTAACGTCCAGGTCAACCTGGAAAATGGAGCCACCAATATTACGGGCGCCTTCCTTGTTGGCGGCATCTTCGTAGTTTACACGGGGTTTATTTTTAACGGTATCGGTGGGCACCAGCTTTTCTTTTGTAAGTCCCTGTTTAATGGCCCACTCGCTGGCAGTTTTAAAAGTAATAAGTGTACCTCCGGTTTGAATCCAGTTCTTTATTCTATCAACTGTTGATTTATCCAGCATATAGGTTCCGCTCACCATTACCAGCACGTTATAATTAGACCAGTTAACCCGGCCGGTATTGGTAACATCTATTTTGGTTATCGGCATACCGATGCGCTGATCTAACAGGTGCCATACTTCTCCTGCTTCGTAGCCGCTAACTCCGTTTCCAATCAGCATGGCTGCGTTAATCTTCTTTAACGGAACAGCAAAGCCCGAACCTAAATCAATGCCTTTAACATTATACCCGGTCTCAACCGTGTAAACATCGGTGGCGCAGGCTGCGCTAACTTTTTTAATGCGCTCATAAAGCTGATCGCCATCCAGTGTTTGCTGTTGAACCGGAATGATAAGCGTACCCTGACGGAAATTTTTCTCCTTTCCGTTAACCATGGCACTGAACGACTTGAACGCAGTTTTCACAATTACATCTTCCTGCTGCAACAGGTAGAGGGCTTTGTGGGCCTGGTAATCGGTTTGTTCAATCAAGTAGGCGTAGTTGCTTCGGGCAACCGGTGCGGCAGTTTTTTCCAAATCTTTTACTATACGCTCTCCTTTTGTCACCGGTCCGCGAATTTCACTATGCGGCATATTGAATGCGTGTACAAGCGACCAAGTGGAGGCATCGTAAAAAATACTGTCGGTATAACTAATATCTTTTTCGAAGGCCGAGCGTACCATGATGTAATTAGATTGTTCGGTAGGAACAATAAAAGCTTTTCCTTTTTCATAGTTCTTGCCGCCCATCGCCATATCGCGGGGCAGATCGAACACTTCGATGTCGTGCATGCGCAGCAGATTTACAAAGGAAAAGGTTCGACTCAGGTCATTAGCATCACCAAATACATAACCCTTAACCGGGTTGGCTTTAGCCTGGGTTGCGGCTGTACGGAAAAAGTTCAACCGCAGGTTAATTAGTGTTTCACGTTCGGCTATGGAAGCACGAATAGTTGCCAGTGAAGCGGTAAACTGGTTACGGATAGTAAAGGCAAAGGTGAGGGGAACGGTGGTGGTTTCCTGCAGATGTCCGCGCGAACTGGCCTGTTCAAACAGAAATCCGGCACCACCATAAAAGTTTACATAGCTCGATCCGTATCCGGGATAGAGTTTATCAAATGCTTCTTTGGTGAAATACTGTGAGCCGATGCCATCCATGGCTTTGGCAAAATATTCTCCGAATTTCGGGTAGAGCACATCATAAAGTTGGGCAGGAACAATAGGGTTGTTGCTGCTGTTTTTACCCGGATCAAAATAAAAGGTTGAGTTGGTGCCCATTTCATGGTGGTCGGTCATTACGTAAGGGCGCCACTGGTGAAAGAGTTTAAGACGGTTGCGGCTTTCGGGGTGAACACCCAGAAACCAGTCGCGGTTCAGGTCAAACCAGTAGTGATTGGTTCTGCCCCCCGGCCATACTTCGTTGTGCTCACGATCCAACGGATCGCCAGCCAAAGCGGAGGCTTTATGCATGTTCGCCCAATGGCTGTGGCGGTCGCGGCCATCGGGATTATACACCGGGTCGAGCAGAATAACCATGTTCTTCAGCCAGTTCAGTGTTTCTTCGTCTTCGCTGGCGGTGAGGTAATAAGCAGTAAGCATGGCAGCTTCGGTGCTGGAGGGCTCATTACCGTGAACATTATAACCGAGCAGAATGACCAACGGCACATTATTGTATTGAGTTGATGTATTTCGCTGCAGATGCTTTTGACGGATGTCTTCCAGGTTCGCATGGTTGTCGGGGGAGGTAATGATGGCCGTAATTTGCGGACGGTGTTCATAGGTCTTGCCAATTTCGAGCAAGGTCATGCGGGCAGAAAGTGCATCCAGCGTTTTGAAATATTCCACCACTTTATCATGCCGGGTGTGATGTGTTCCGATCGGGTAACCGAGAAATTGTTCGGGTGTAGGAATCTGACTATTTATTTTTTGCGCTTGCGGATAGAAGTAGGTGGGTTGGCCGCTAAGTAAACTACTGAATAAGAAGCAATGTGCAATCAGGATATTTTTCATGGTAATCAGTTTAATTTTTTTCTGCTTAGGAGTATCCGACTTGAGTTCTGAAATGAAGTATTCACTATAAAGAAGGGTTTAAATTACTTATCCCAGAGTCGCAGAGCTTTGCAATTTCTTAGCGTCTCTGCGTCTTTGCGATTTTTGTCATTCCCTATACTGAAGGTGATATATGAATTTGTAACTACTTCCCGATCGGGGGTGGCCCCGGAGGAATCAACCCGCTGTACACATGGTCGCCTTTGCGTTGTTTAAACTCCGCTTTTACGGCCTCCACTTTCTTCGGGTCTTCAAATAAATCCACCATTGTTAATGCCAGCGTTTTTGATGCGTGCATCATGCCTTTATGCCCAATGGACATGCCGCCACAGGCCACTACGGCCCAGGAATGCCATGGCGTTCCGATCGGAGCAGTTGCTGCACTTAACCGAATGGTTGGTACTACCCAGCTTACATCGCCAACATCGGTGCTGCCGCCACCGGCATTGGGGTCGGTTGCTTCCAACGGTTCAACTTTGCTGTGCAGCCCTACTTGTGGTTTTCCGGTTGCTTCCTGAATTTTTTTTGCGAAGGCAACTTCCGTATCAGTGTAAGTGATCGGACCGAGGTACTCCAGGTTTTTTTGGATCAGTTCTGCGCCTGTGCGGTTAACCAGGATTTCATATATGCCCGATACCAGGCTGACTTTATATTCCACATTAGCCATGATGGCTGCGCCCTCGGCCATTTTCATCACACGCTGGTAAACTTCATTCATGGTTTCGCGTTTTGGATCGCGTACGCGTACCCACAAGCGCGCGTAATCAGGTACTACATTCACCACCTGGCCGCCATCCTGAATGTGGTAGTGTATTCTCGTACTCGGGCGGATGTGTTCGCGGTAGTAGTTTATCCCTGACGTGTATAGTTCAAGGGCGTCTGATGCGCTTCTTCCATTCCACGGATCGGCTGACGCATGGGCTGCCTGGCCGTAAAACTCAACAATAAAATCAACCAGCGATAAACCTGTTTGTACCGCAGCCTTCGTTTCGGCTCCCGGATGCCAGTCGAGGCATACATCCACATCCTTAAACAGGCCGGCCCGGATCATCCACAACTTTCCGAAGAATTTTTCTTCAGCCGGTGTTCCGAAAAACTTGATGGTGCCTTTTAGTTTCCCCTGTTCAATCAACTGCTTTATTGCAACGGCAGCACCCAGGCTGGCTGTACCAAACAGGTTGTGCCCGCAGCCATGGCCGGGCTTACCATCTTCCAGTGGATCTTTGGTTGGAACAGCCTTTTGTGATAAGCCTGGCAGGGCATCAAATTCGCCCAGTATGCCGATAACCGGGCTGCCGGTGCCATACGTGGCTACAAAGGCGGTGGGTATTTCAGCTACACCCCGCTCCACTTTAAAGCCGTTGGCTTCGGCATAATCGGCAAGCAGTTTAGCTGATTGGTTTTCATTAAATGCGGTTTCGGCAAAGGCCCATATCTGGTTACTGGTACTGATCATTTTATCTTGCTGATTTTCAACAGCCTGAACAACCAGTTTTTTGTTGGGTGAGATTTTTTGTCCCTGGGCAAGTACGGTGCCTGAACACAGCAAAAGGATAAAACGTATGGATCGGATCATGATTAAATTTTTTATACAACCTATTGATTTCCGGATAAGCTTCAAAATATCTGAACCTGTAAAAACAGTTTCTTGATACGAGGCATCATTTATTTAGAAGCGGTTTTAAACATACCTGTAACATTTTATGTTTACAATCTACAAATGGCTGTATGCGTGTAAATTTGGTATGGCTTGCACTGTTTCTGGTTGCAGGCTTTTCTAGTGGTCAGGATAAGGCCACATTAAGTGGTTACCTTAAAGATGCATCAGATGGCGAAGCACTCATCGGGGCAACGGTTTATGTGCCATCCCTGAATGCCGGTGTAACTACCAATGCGTACGGATTTTATTCTATAACGCTGGGCAGTGGCACGTATGAGATTGTGTTTTCGTATATAGGGTATGCTAAAGTAACCCGAACTGTTAATCTTCAACAAAATGTGCGCCTGGATATTGAGTTGACCCCGCAAAGCAGTCAGCTACAGGAAATCGTTGTAACCGGAGCGGCAGAAAAATCAGCGGTTCAGTCGGTTGAGATGAGCGTTAATAAAGTTGACATTACCACCATCAGTAAAATACCGGCCTTTCTGGGCGAGGTGGATGTAATAAAAAGTTTGCAGCAGTTGCCGGGTGTAGCAACAGTTGGGGAGGGTGCATCAGGTTTTAATGTGCGAGGTGGTAACGTGGGTCAGAACCTGGTGTTGCTTGATGAAGCAACCGTGTACAACTCGGCCCACTTGCTGGGTTTCTTTTCGGTGTTTAATCCCGATGCCGTAATGGATGTAAAACTTTTTAAGGGTGCCATACCTGCCCCGTATGGCGGGCGAATTGCTTCGCTGCTGGATGTGAGAATGAAGGAAGGAAACAATAAAGAATACGAAGTGAATGGCGGCATCGGTACCATTTTCAGCCGGTTGGCATTTGAAGGACCTGTACACGATGGTAAGGGCTCATTTATTGTAGCGGGCCGCAGATCGTATATTGATATTTTAGCCAGGCCATTTGTTGACGTGCTGCAGGATGGCGCTAAACTTAACTTTTACGATTTAACTGGAAAGGCTAACTATAACATTAACAACCGTAACCGGTTATTTCTTTCGGGTTATACAGGCCGGGATGTATTTTTCTTTGATGCCAACCAAGGTTTCTCGTGGGGCAACAACACGGCAACCCTACGGTGGAACTCCATTATAAACGACCGGCTGTTTGCGAACTTCTCTGGTATTTTCAGTAAATACGATTATGCCCTGCGCTTCGGTGAGGATGACCGGGATTATTTCAGATGGAATTCATCCATTACGAACTTCACCTTCAAACCAGCGTTCAGTTACTTCATCAGCAGTAATAACGAATTAGCCTTCGGAGCCGAGGGTAATTACTACTCGTTTCAGCCGGCTAAAGCATTAGGTGCTTCCAGTGGCGAAGTGATTGACATCAGCCTTACACGGAAATATAACCTGGAAGCGGCTGTTTATATCAGCAATAATCAACGGATTAATGAGACCTTTTCAGTAGAGTATGGCATTCGCTATTCACACTTTTGGGGTTTCGGGCCGGGCGATCAGTTCATTTATAACGATACCACCGCTGGGGTACGCAAAACTGTTGTAAGCCGCAGAGCCTTCGGCCGAGGTGAAGTGATGACGGAATACGGAAATTTTGAACCACGGGTGTCGGCAAAAGTTCAACTTACACCGTTCAGTTCAATTAAGGCGAGCTACATCCGCATGGCACAGTACCTTCACCTTATTTCAAATACCACCGCATCTAATCCGCTGGATGTGTGGACACCCAGTTCGAACAATATTAAACCTGAGGTGGGCGACCAATATACCTTGGGTTATTTCCGCGACTTAGGTAAAGAAAAGTCGTATGAATTTTCGGTTGAGGCTTATTACCGTAATAACAAAAATCAGATTGATTACATTGATGGCGCTGATTTACTGATTAATGAATTTTTGGAAGGTGACTTATTAACAGGTAGGGGCAGGGCGTATGGAGTGGAGTTCTATCTTCAAAAGAAAACAGGCCGCTTTAACGGGTGGGTTGCCTATACCCTGGCACGAACCGAATTGCAGGTAGAAGGCATTAATCGTGGCCGGTGGTATCCTACGCGGTTCGATCAAACACATAACCTTAAACTTACCGGGTTTTACGAGGTAAACAAGCGCCTTTCGTTGTCCACCAATTTCACGTTGCTTTCAGGAACACCCACTACATTTCCAAACTCACGATACATTATTCAGAACATTCTAATTCCTTACAATGAAGATGACTCCCGTAACAATTTCAGAATACCCGCTTTCCACCGCCTGGATATTTCCGCACGGCTGGAGGGCAGAACTGTAAAGAAAAACGGCAAAGTGCGGAAGAATTCTGATTATTGGGTGTTTGGCTTGTACAATGTGTACGGCCGTAAAAACCCGTTTTCGATTTATTTCGCTCAGGCCGATGAGCGCACTGTCCCAGGTCAGGCCATTAACAGTCAGGCTACGCAATTGGCTATCATTGGTACGGTTATCCCTTCTATATCATATAACTTTAACTTTTAGCAGGATGAAAGTCGTAACGAAAATCGTATTAATAGCTGCTGCCATGATTTACTGGGCCTGCGAAACTGTTGTCTTTCCGGAGCTCAGTCCTGCTACACCTGTTTTGGTTGTCGATGCCTGGATTACCAATAAGCCCGAACCTCAGGTTATTAAACTGACGAAAACGCAACCGTATTTTGAGAATACAGTGCCACCCGGTGTTAGCGGAGCGCAGGTAGAAATTGAAGATAACGAAGGGAACCTCTTTGTGTTTGAGGAGAGCGACACACTGGCCGGGTTGTATGTTTGGGTGCCAGGCACGGGTGAGGTTTTAGGCCAAACCGGTAGAACCTACACGTTACGCATCACAGCGGAGGGGGAGTCGTATCTATCTTCTGCCCGGATGGGACGGGTGCCGCCTGTTGATAGTATCACCTTTCGAAAAGAACCCGGCAATCAATTTGTGCCTGATTTATACCTGGCGGAGTTCTGGGCAACTGACCCGGTTGAGTCGGGAGATACCTACTGGATTAAAACCTTCAAGAACTCAACGCTGCTCAACAAACCTTCGGAGCTTAACCTGGCTTATGATGCCGGTTTTTCACGAGGTGGGAATTTCAGCGGAGTCGTTTTTATTGCTCCCATCCGTACCGGCATTAATCCGTTCGATCAGGATAAAGACGGTAATTTTCTATCACCGTACGTGGTTGGCGATTCGCTGTATGTCGAAATCCATTCCTTAACGGAGGCTTCATTTGATTTTCTCACACAGGTAGCTCTGCAAACCGACCGGCCCGGTGGCTTTGCAGAATTATTTGCAACTCCACTGGCTAACGTTTCAACTAATATTGTTAATGTAAACCCCTCTGGACGGAAGGCTGTTGGATTCTTTAATGTTGCAGCCGTTAGTGGTTTAGGAAGAAAGTTTGCCAGCCTGGATGATGTGACCAACCGTTAGTACTGTATTGTGGTTTCATCACATTCAGAGCCCCTACATTTTTAAAATCCTTATCTTTCGAAAGCAACAATCAGCGTTTGCTTATGGATGAATCCCGCAGTGTGGTTTCTAACGAGCCCGGAATTGAGCAGGGTGTTTTGCTTAAGGCATATGAATTGATGTGCACGGCCAGGCGCATGGCCGATTTGTATGATGAAAACCGTGAAGTTTGCAGCAAGTATGTACACAGTACTTCGCGGGGGCACGAGGCCATTCAGTTAGCGGCCGGGTTGCAACTTAAGCCCTGGGACTATGCCTCGTTATACTATCGCGATGAATCGATGTTGCTGGGTATGGGTTTAGAGCCATACGAACTGATGCTTCAGTTAATGGCCAAACGCGATGATCCGTTTTCTGGGGGGCGCACCTACTATGGCCATCCATCGCTCAAACGCAAAGGGTTTCCAACTATCCCGCATCAAAGTTCAGCCACCGGCATGCAGGCTATTCCGGCCACGGGTATGGCGCACGGCATTGCATACCTGGAGTCGCAAGGTTTGCTGAAGGGAGAAAATAAGCCTGTTGTATTGTGTTCGCTGGGCGATGGTTCTGTAACCGAAGGAGAGGTGGCGGAGGCTTTTCAAATGGCCGTGCTGAAAAAATTGCCAATTATTTATCTGGTTCAGGATAACGACTGGGGTATTTCAGCCACCGGGGCCGAAATGCGCGCCATGGATGCATACGAATATGCTGCCGGTTTTAAAGGTATGGAACGGGTGCGGGTGGATGGCTCTGATTTTGTTAAATCATTCGAAGTTCTTAAAAAGGCCATTCAGTTTGTAAGAACGAAACGTGCCCCTATTCTTGTTCATGCCAAATGCCCGCTGCTGGGGCACCATACCTCGGGCGTCCGTAAGGAATGGTATCGGGGTGACGACCTTGCTGTACATCAGCAGGCAGATCCATTGCTGAAGTTTCATAACTATCTGATTGATCAGGGTGTTGCCGAAAATGATTTGAATGCCTTAAACAAGAAAGCTGCGCGCAAGGCCGAAGGTGACTACACGAAAGCACTGGCTGCCGCTGAGCCGGATCCGGAAGATTTCGATAAGCATGAGTTTGCTCCGACACCAATTACCGAAGAAAAAGGAAACCGAAAACCAAAGGGGGCTGAAAAGGTAGTAATGGTTGATGCGGCCCTGCATGCGGTGGATGAAATTTTAAAGAAGCATCCGGAAGCCTTGTTCTACGGTCAGGACGTGGGGCGCAGGCTTGGCGGTGTTTTTCGCGAAGCAGCAACACTGGCCCAAAAGTATGGTGATGACCGGGTGTTTAACACACCTATTCAGGAGGCGTATATTATCGGCTCAACAGCCGGCATGTCGGCCGTGGGCGCAAAACCCATTGTTGAAATTCAGTTTGCCGATTACATCTGGCCGGGCATTAATCAACTGGTGGAAGAACTTTCTAAAAGCTGTTACCTATCGAAGGGAAAGTTTCCTGTGCAGGCATTAATAAGGGTACCTGTTGGCGCTTACGGAGGCGGTGGACCGTATCATTCGGGCAGCGTTGAATCTACATTGCTTACTATTCGTGGTATTAAGGTGGTGTACCCAAGCAATGCAGCCGACATGAAAGGACTACTAAAAGCATCCTTTTATGATCCGAACCCAGTGGTTTTGCTTGAACATAAGGGATTGTATTGGAGCAAGGTGCCCGGCACGGCCAATGCGAAAACAGTTGAGCCTGATGAAGACTACATTATTCCTCTGGGTAAAGCCAACACCGTTCTAAAGGCCGATGATAGAAAAATCAAATCGGGTGAAACGGCCGTTGTTATTACCTACGGCATGGGTATTTACTGGGCCGGTGAAGCTGCTAAGAATTTTACCGGGCAAATTGAGATAATCGATTTACGAACCCTCAACCCGCTCGATTGGGAGGCAGTTGTTGGGGCGGTTAAGAAGCACGGCCGGGCCATTATTTTAACAGAAGAGCCGTTGTTGAATTCGTTTGCCGAATCGCTTGCCGGCAGAATTCAAAAAGAATGTTTCCAATACCTTGATGCCCCTGTATGGACGCTGGGCGCTGCAAACCTGCCGGCTGTGCCGCTGAATGTTGAGTTGGAAAAGATGATGCTGCCAAACGCAGATAAGGTGCAAGCGGCTCTGGCGGATTTATTAGCGTACTGATAACTTAAAAAGGAAATCCCACCCCGATATTGTAAATCACCGGTTCCTTGTTAACACCAAACGGCCCGAGAAATTTGATTTTGTTGAGTACAAAGCGGTCGCCTTCGGGGCGTGCGGGGTCGTAAACTTTCATCCCTACATCAAACCGCAGAATGAGAAATGAAAAGTTAAACCTGAAACCAAAACCGGTACCTATGCCCAACTCTTTATAAAATTCAGTGAGCTTAAATTGTGAATTTCCGTTTTCAACTACGTTATCATTTTCATCAAGTTTAATGCGTGGTTTAAAAGTCCACACGTTGCCCATGTCCAGAAAAATGGCGCCTTCAAAAAAACCAAATAGTTTTCTGCGTAATTCCACGCTGTTTTCCAGAAGGATCTCGCCCGGGACTTCAAACCGATAATTATACAAGCCGTCATTTTCAGGGTTGGTACTTTCATCGGGGCGGTAGCTGCCGGGCCCGAGCCTCCGTGGCCGCCATGCCCTTACGCTGTTACTTCCACCGGCAAAAAAGTATTTTTCGTAGGGTAATGCTTTATTATCGCTATATGAATAACCGACCCCAGCGTTAAAACGAAAAGCCAATGTTGTGTTTTTGTTTAAGATGGTAATCCGCCTGACATCGGCATTAAGCCTGATGTATCGGAAAGTTTGGAGGTTACGGTTTTCAATAATCGGAAAGGTATACAATCCCTGAAGTGTACCACCGCTTTCAACAGCCCACCGGAAATAAATTGAATTCTCTTCAAGATTGCCGTAGTTGTTGTGATTCCACGACATGGCAAACCCTGTACTGCTTACAAATGACGGATCAAAACTAAATTTTAGTGTGTTCCCCTGGTAGATAAACAGACTGTCGAGCAGGTTATCGAAATCGGGCCGCAGTTTTGAGTTGATGATGCTAAGGCTGGCAAAGGTGAAGTCAAACCTGCGGATGCGGGAATTGTCCCAACTATAGGTATAGGTAAACGAGGTATTTGAGCGCTGGTATTCAGGCCGGTCGGTATAATTAAAGCCGAGTTGGGCTTTGGTGCGGGGGTTTAGTTTACCGAGCCGGTAACGGGTATTTTCCCGGAGAGGAATCAGAAATTGTGGAAAGGTAATGGAGGCATTAATGCCTGCATCTACGCTTTGATAAACGCTGCCCAGTTCGGTGGCAGCGGCAACACCCTCATAGCCGATGCGGCCGTTCATTTCAAAGTTTTCCAGTCCCCTGAAAATGTTTCGCTTTTTGAAATTCAGGTTGTAGTAAGGCCCCGGAAATCCTTGTGTAACACTCAGGCCAACCTCGTGCGACCATTGGTACCTATCGAATGTGCTGGTAAAAATGTTGGCGATAAACTGCCCGCCCGTTGTATCGAAATTTATATTAACAAATTTAAATACGTCCAGATTGGCCAATTGCCGCTGCGTGTTGAAAGTGGTTGTGCGGCTATAAGGTTTGCCTGACTCCATGAAGATACGCTGACTGAGTATTTTGATGTTGTAAGAATTTTCGTAGCTCTGAAATCGAATGTTGCGAAAAGTTAGTTGTTTGCGGTTAATGCCGGGCATGGTAATGCCTGCATCGGTGGTAAAGTTAATTTCAGTTATATAAAATTTACGATGGTAGCCTCGTTTGGCCGGATCCTTTATGCTTACTTTAACAATTATCTTACGGTCTGGTAAGGAGGCTGTATCTACTTCATAAAGAATATATTGCCTGCTGAAATCGTAGTACCCCATGTCTTTCATCAAAAGGTCAATGCGTTCACGTTCTTTGGTAAAATTTTCCTGGTTGTATCGCTCACCCTTTACCAGATAGCTGTTGATGGAGTGCTTTTTCAGTAACTCCAGAATTGCCGTATCCCGAGTTTCAAATAAAATGCTATCAATAACATAAGCCGTTCCCGGGTTGGCGTGGTAGCGGATGTTGATGCCGCGTTTTAACCGAAAGCCGAGCGGTGTTGCTTTTTCAATCTCATACCGAACCACGTTATTGAAATAGCCGTTGGTAAACAGGTAATCTTTAATGCGGTCTACCGCAATATTCACCTTGGCTGTATCAAAAATGCTAAGCGATTCGCCCCACTGCATAAACAGATTGCCATTTTGCAGCCGGTCGTTGTACTTTTCAATCTTTTGCTGCTTGCGGAATTGCAGGTTGTTTATACGTTTAACCTTTGTTGTCCGGGCGATTTTTGTATCGAACTTTTTAAGTTTTTTTTCTTTTTTTCTTTCAAATTTCTCAGGGTCGAATTTACGCTTACCGGTGTAGTACATTGATACCAACAGGTGCATTGGCATGAAAAGAAGTTTTCGGTTGGTTTCAATGCCGGTAAGTTCTTCCAGTTTCGATTTACTTATGTTTTTTGGAGCGGTTACCTTCTGTTTGTACAGCAGCTGCTCGTTTTCTTTCAGATGCCGGGTACCCAGGCAACCTTGCAACAGGATGCCAACGAGAATAAGAAAATATTTACTTTTCTTGCGGTTCAAAATCATTAAACAATGCTTTCCAGGGCCCGGATTAAGTTTATCAAATCCTTGCAATTAAAGAAATACCGAAAACAGGAACAATGTTTTGTAGTGGAGGGGGCTAAGAGTGTGCAGGAAGTTTTACTATCGGATTTTAAAGTGGAAGTGCTGCTGGCCACGCGGCAGTTTTTGGAAGAAAACCGGAAGCGTACTGCCGGTTTTACAGGTGAGTTGCTGGAGGTCTCAGTTAATGATTTACATGGTTTGGGGGAGTATAAAACCAACGATTCGGCTCTGGCGGTGGTGCGCATGCGGGAGGTGAAACCACCACTATTAAAACGGGGCAGGTTTTACCTTGTACTTGACGATATACGCGACCCGGGTAATCTGGGTACTATCATCCGCATAGCCGACTGGTACGGGATCACCGACATCATCGCATCACCCGAAACGGCTGAACTGTACAACAGTAAGGTTATCGCGGCCAGTATGGGTTCGTTTACGCGGGTACCGGTTTTTTATACCGATCTGGGTGCGTATTTAAGGAATATCAGTATGCCGGTGCTTGGCGCTTTTTTAAATGGCGAAAATGTACATCGCATCGGTAAGATGGATGGTGGCCTTATTGTTATCGGAAACGAAGCCAATGGTATTTCAATGGAAGTAGAGGCATTCGTAACCAGGCGTATTACTATTCCCCGACACGGTAAGGCCGAATCATTAAACGCGGCAGTAGCTGCAGCGGTACTATGTGATAACTTAATCAGGTAATTAGCCGGGTTGCACGCTAAAAACTATAGAAACCCTTTACTTTTTTCGGCTGCTTCTTCCGATATTTTTTCTGCTTCTTCTTTACCGAGATAACGGTCAATGAAAAAATGCCCCAGGTAAACCAGGGGCGTCATTGCGATGGCGGCAACAAACTTGAAGATGTAGTTAATTATCCCTACCGATACAACCTGCAATGCCGACCACTTTCCGAAAATGTAAAATGCGATAAACAGCACAACAAAACTGTCAATCAGTTGCGAAAAGAGTGTTGACCCGGTTGCCCGTAGCCAGATCATCTTTGGGCCGGTTAGCCTGCGCAGGCGATGAAACACATAAACATCCAAAAACTGCCCGATTAAAAAAGCAGTAAGTGAACCGATGATAATACCGAGTCCCTGCCTGAAAATGGTGCCGAACGCCCGGTTAATATCCAACCCCTCTTCGGCATAGAGGTCAACCCAGAAGGGTGCCGGTGGCAGCAGGGTTGCGGCCCCGATGATGAAAAAGGCAAATGCAATAAGGGCGGCTGTCAGAAAACTGATTCTCCGCACGCCATCTTTTCCAAAATACTCATTGGTGATGTCGGTGGTTACGAACACAAATGGCCAAATCACCACTCCGGCTGTCAGGTTAAAGTCGAGGGTGTAGCCAAAAAGGTTCAGATTTGCCGGTTCCAGTCCGATGGCCCGTTCCAGTGAAAAGATTTTTGTTCCCACCATTTCGGCAACCAGTGCGCAGGCAAGAAAAAATCCGGAAAGGAATATGAAGAGCCTGTTTTTCTTTTCGTTAAGTGAAGTGTTCATTCGGGCAGGGTAAAGGTTTGGCCTTCGGTGGCAAGGTACGTTTCAGTAAAAACCGTGCGTGCCTCAGTCAGTAGTGGTTCCAATTCGCGGTAGCGTGCTGAAAAGTGCCCGAGCAGCAATTTGCCTGCATTGGCCTTTCGTGCAATCAGCGCGGCTTCGCGGGCTGTACTGTGCAATGTTTCGGCTGCTTTCATTTTATCATCTTCAGTAAATGTAGCTTCGTGATAGAGAATATCCACCTTGGTGATTTGTTCAACGATGGATTCAGCATAGGCCGTATCGGAGCAGTATGCATAGCTTCGCGATTGATTAGGCGGCAAAGTGAGGTCTTCATTTTTATACACAATCTTTCCGGTTTCATCCTTGATATCAAAGCCTGCCTTCAGTTCATGCATCCGGTAATGAGGTAAGCCTTCGGGTAAGCGATCCTTGTCAATTCTCCTCGGTTTTTGTTTTTCGCGAAAAAGAAATCCTGTACAGGGTAACTTATGGTAAAGGGGTATGGTTTCAACAGTAAGCCATTTGTTGTCAAAAATTATTTCGCGGCTGTCGGGGGAGAGGGTATGCAACCGGATGTTGAAATTGGGCACCGACCGGGAGTAGCGCAATTGTGCCGTCATAATTTCGTGCAGGCCATGCTGACTGTAAATGTGCAAATCTTTTTCGCGGTGGTGCAGGTGCATGGTGAAGAGCAGGCCCATCAGGCCCAGGTAATGATCGCCATGCAGGTGAGAGATAAATATATGATTAATGCGATGGATGTTTCCGTTAAAGCGGGCAAGTTGCAGTTGTGCGCCTTCACCACAATCAACCAGAAAATGTTCGTTTTGTATCTCTACCAGTTGGGCAGAGGGATACCGTCCGTAAGCAGGTACGGCACCGCTTGAACCGAGAATGGTGATTTTGAAGTTCACCACCAAAAATAAAAAACCAAAACCGGTTTGGGTTTTGGTTGTGGCTATTTTATTTGAAGGGTTTTAATTTCAGTCTGTCTTTTTCAGGTCGCGCTCAATTTCATGCATAAACACGGCATCAACGGCTTCTTCAACTGTGGGCAGAATATTCAGCACGCTGTCCAGTTGGGAAATCTTTATGAGTTTCATGGTGTGATCGCTCAGGTTGGCGAGTATGAATATCCCTCCGTCTTCCTGCACAATTCTGTTACCAACCAGCAGTGCGCTAAGGCCGGAAGAATCGGTATATTTTACCTCAGCCAGGTCGAGGATAATGTTCTTTACACCTTCGGCATGCAGGGTGATCAACTCTGACTTCAGGCCGGGTGCCACACTGCTGTCCATCTTCTCCTCGTGCAAGCGCAGCAAACTGTATTTTTCCTGTTTATCAATGGTGTATTTCATTTCGGTTTCGAATTAAAGCTGTGCCTGCAAGTTAACGGAATTTAGCGAATTAAGGATACTTTGTTCAATACGACCTGTGATGTTGTTATAGTTGATTGGCTCCAGATCCTCACCGGTTACCTGCCGGTACAATTCGCGGTACCGCCCGGAGATTAACTGTACAATTTCAGGGGTCATTTCAGGAACGGTTTGCCCTTCTTTACCCTGAAATCCGTTTTCAATAAGCCACTGCCGTACGAATTCTTTAGAGAGTTGTTTTTGTGGTTCACCCTTTTGCTGGCGTATGTCATACCCATCGGCATAAAAGTAGCGTGATGAATCGGGCGTATGGACTTCGTCAATCAGGTAAATGGTGCCGTTATGTTTACCAAATTCGTATTTGGTGTCCACCAGTATAAGTCCGCGGGCGGCTGCCAGTTCCGTGCCTTTGCCGAACAGGGTAAGCGTGTATTCTTCAAGCTGCTGGTAATCGGATTCGGTTACCAGTTTTCTCTTAATAATTTCTTCCCTCGAAATATCTTCGTCATGCCCTACATTGGCTTTGGTGGTAGGCGTAATGATTGGGTTAGGAAGTTTGTCATTTTCCTTCAGGCCTTCCGGTAGCGGCACGCCACATAAAGTGCGTTTACCGGCTTTGTATTCGCGCCAGGCATGGCCGGCCAGGTAACCCCGTACAACCATTTCTACCGGAAAGGTTTCGCATTTAAAACCAATAGTTACGTTAGGATCGGGCGTGCTGATCACCCAGTTCGGCACGAGTTTTTTGGTGGCCAGCAGGTTTTTCGCGGCAATCTGGTTTAAGATTCGGCCCTTGTCGGGAATGGCTTTGGGCAGGATAACATCAAAAGCCGAGATGCGATCGGTAGCCACCATAACCATGATGTTGCCGAAATAATACACATCGCGCACTTTGCCGCGGTAAAAGCCGGTTTGACCGGGGAAACTGAAGTGGGTTTCTTTGATGGCCTTCATTCAAAAGTCAGTTTAAATAAAATGGACCTTAAAATCTTTAACCTTTAAGAGTGCTCTAAATTCAGAATCTCCGGTAATCAGCGTCCCTTTTGTTTTAGTTGTCAAAGCTGCTGCGTAAGCATCAGCGAATGAAATTTTAAACTGAGCTTTTAATTGGGCTGCACGGTAGGTCAGGTCGTAATCTGCATTAACGATGGCAAAGGGCATCTGCTGAATAATGTAGAGGGCTTTTTCAGCATTCTTTAAACCGGTTTTTCGGTGTAGCATGTAATATATTTTGCCAAGGTTAACTACACAGAGATAACCCGATTTTTCCCCTAATGCCACTTCCGTTAACAAATCACTTATAAAATCGGCTCCTTTCTCATTTTTGAAGTGGGCAATCAGAGAATAACTGTCAAACACTACGTTTTTCGTCATAACCGATTTCCCGCTTCTTTTCTTTTTTAAGTTCGTTAAGTATGTCACCACTCCCTTTAAGCCAGCCGGCAAGGTTTCGGAAATAATCGCGGGTAATGGCTCGAAGTAAAATTTCACCATCCTTCTCGATAAAGGCAATTCTTGTTCCCGGTTTTATACCAAATTTTTTCCTGATTTTCTCAGGGATAACTACTTGCCCTTTTGATGTGAGAATGGAGGTTTCCATAGTACTTTATATTAACTCGACTGTACAAAGGTAATGGATTGTTTAAGATAAAATTAATCAGTAACCAGAATACCAGCTTTAAACACAAAGGTTTTTACCAGATTTCCTTTTTCATCAAACTCCTTCCACTCTTTGTGTTTTTTGTCGGCAATGTATTCGCCCTGCTCTCTAACCTGGCCATTTTCGTAATAGGCTGTAAAGAGTCCGTGCTTACGGTGCGAGCGGCACTCACCTTCGGATTGCAGTTTACCGGAGGGATAGTAGGTTTTAAACGGGCCGTTGAGCAGGTTGTATTTCCAGTTTTCTTCGCGGGCGGGTTTGCCATTGGAAAAGTATTCATACCGCATGCCGTTCAGTTTTCCGGCTTCATAGGTTTCTGTCAGCTTCTCTGTTTTTCCGTCCGGGTAATAGTATGTCCATTGCCCGTGGGGTTGCTGGTTGCGGTAGCGCTTTTCTGAAATGCGTTTTGCCGAATCGGTAAATTCTTCCACCACCCAATCAATACCGTTAATAGCAAACTGCTCTTTTCGGGCCAGCACCCCATTCGGATGATACGTTAAAGCTGTTCCGATTTTGAAACCTTCTTTGTATTTAAAGCGGTGTTTAACTGTGCCGCTCGCATAATAACCGGTGTTGTCTCCGTGCAACCGGCCATTCATAAAGTTTCCCTCCAGCAGCAGATGACCTTCCTCATCATAATTTTTATACTGACCATTTTTTGAGCCGTTCTTCATGGTGGATACGGTTTCGAGCTGGCCGTTGGGGTAGTAGGTTTTAAAGAAGCCGGTGAGGATACCGTTTTTATAGTTGGCTTCAACGGCCACTTTGCCATTCTCATAAAAGCTGCGTGTAATGCCGTTGGGTTTGCCGTGTGCATACTGGATTTCTTTTTTTAGTACCCCGTGAGGATAATACTCGCGCACCACACCATCGGGTTTGCCTTTTTTGAAAACGGTTTCGCTTTTAATCACCCCATTGTCGTAAAAGGATTGCACGCTGTCAACTAAAATGTCGTTTTGGTAATAGGCCTTCTGGATTTTTTTACCGGATTCGTCAAATACTTCCACTGGTCCGTGGCGCATCCCGTTTACGTAAACAAGCTTGCGGGCGGGTAGGCCGGTTTGGTGGTATTCGGTAAATACCCCCGCTTTTTTTCCGTTAGTAAAGTTTCCTTCAACGGCAAGATGGCCGTTGGGGTAGTAGCGCTGGTATTTGCCGATAATCTTTTCGTTATCGTCTTTGGCAACGGTATAAACTTCCTGTAGTTGGGTGCGGCTGCCATCATAATACGTGCGCACTTCGCGCTGGGCAGCAGCGGAAAAGGTAATCAGGTAAACAAGAAAAATAATCCTCCGGTGCATGAATTACTCAAAACTAAATCAGCCTTGCAAAGAACGCAAGGCTGACTGGATTGTTGTATTAACGATTTAACAGCGGGCTACATCTTCTCAATTACCATGGCTGATGCACCGCCACCACCATTGCAAATGCCGGCAACCCCAATGGCCGAATTATTTTGCTTTAGCACATTGATGAGGGTAGTAACAATGCGCGCGCCCGATGCGCCAAGCGGATGACCAAGAGCCACGGCTCCGCCATTTACATTGACCCGATCGGGATCAAGCCCGAGTTTAATGTTGTTGGCAATGGCCACAGCCGAAAAGGCTTCGTTGATTTCGTAATAGCCTACATCTTTTTTATCAACACCGGCATGCTTTAATGCTTTGGGTATGGCCAATGAAGGAGCCGTAGTAAACCACATGGGGTCTTGGGCGGCATCGCCAAAACCGAGGATTTTGGCAATGGGTTTTAAGCCCAGTTCTTTTGCCTTTTCTTTGCTAACCAACAGCATAGCCGAAGCGCCATCGTTAATAGTAGAAGCATTTGCCGCGGTAACAGTACCGTCTTTGGTGAACACAGGTTTAAGGCCCGGTATCTTTTCAAAGTTTACGTTTTTGTATTCCTCATCTTCAGCAAATACCGTAACATTTCCTTTCCGGTCGGTAATTTCAACGCCCACAATCTCGTCTCTAAACTTATCAGCAGCCCAGGCGGCTGCCGAGCGCTTATACGAGTTGATGGCATAATTGTCCTGGTCCTGCCGGGTAATGTTCATTTCTTTGGCGGTGTTATCAGCACACACTCCCATGGCGCAATGATTGTACACATCGGTGAGGCCGTCATAGGTCAGCCCGTCAATCAACTCACCGTTGCCATATTTGTAGCCATACCGTGCTTTGAGCAGGTAATACGGTATGTTGCTCATGCTTTCCATGCCGCCTGCGATTACCACATCGTTTACGCCTAACATAATAGACTGAGCTCCGAGCATTACTGCTTTCATACCCGATGCGCACACTTTGTTAACCAGCGTACAGGGTATTTCGTAACCCAAACCAGCGCCTACGGCTACTTGTGTTGCAGGTGCCTGTTTTAAGCCGGCTGAAATGACGTTGCCGATGTACAGTTCCTGAATTTGCTTTGGGTCGATGCCTGCTTTTTGTATAGCTCCCTTTACAGCTATGGATCCAAGTTGTGTTGCGGGAATGGAAGCCAGGCTTCCCCCAAAACTTCCGATGGGGGTGCGAACGGCTGAGATGATGTAAACTTCTTTCATAATCGGGTTGTGGTTTTTGAGTTACGAGTTACGGTTACTCCATAACCCTCCTACCAATCTGGTTTTCCTTTATCCTTGGGTTTTGATGGTTTTCGTTTGTTTTGCTGAAGGTACTGCATTTCCTGATTCTTCATAGCCTCTAAAAGCATTTTGGCTTTTTCTTCACTGATTTTTAATTGCTCCAGCTTTTCATTCACCGAAGAAGGGGCCTCTTTCTTTTCATTTTCTTTTTTCTCTTCGGCCGACTGCTCTTCTTGTTTTTGCTCACCCTGCTTTTGCTGTTCTTCTTTTTTTTGCTGGTCGCTTTTCTGCTGATCCTGCTTTTGCTGATTATCCTGATCTTTCTTTTGATCCGGTTTCTCCTGCTTTTTCTGATCTTGCTGCTGGTCTTTCTGCTGCTGATTCTGCTGTTGCTGTTGCTGCTCTTGTTTCTTCTGGTTGTCCAGTTTCTTTTTCAGGAGTTCATAATTATAGCGTGCCTCGTTATTGGCCGGGTTGGATTTAAGTGCTTCTTTAAAGTAGTTGAGTGCTTCTTCGGCCTTTCCTTGCCGGTTGGTGAGCACGCCCAATTGTTGCTGGGCAGTTGACCGGATGACGGGATCTGTACTGGATGTTAGTTGCTGGTACGCAGTTTTTGCACCGGTCGTATCATTTAATTGGAAGCGTGCATGGGCCAGGTTAAGCAGCACTTCATCTTCCTGTACGCCAAGTGAATCGGCAAGGTATTGGTAAAGGGTGGCAGCAGTTTTGTAATCACCCGATTGGAATGCATTGCGTGCTTTTTCTTTTGTGCGGTTAATCTTCCCGATTTTTGCCGGATCGGTTATGGAGATGGCTGTCAATAAAATAATAACCGCAAGCCTCATATTCGTATCGCTTTAACAGGTAGTAGTACATCAATTGCCAGTAAAATTACAGCCAGTGCCAGAAAGTAAAAATATTTGTTGGCGGTTACATCAATAAACCTTGCGTCCATCAACTCACCTTCAATCCGGTCGATGGTGTTGATAAGCCGGGCTATATCATTTCGGTTTTCATTGATTTCAAAGTACTGCCCACCGGTTTTACTGGCGAGGGTTTTTAATGCATCCTGATTAAGCCGCGTTATAACTGTATTTCCCTGCCGGTCGGTTTTATAACCTGTACCCGTTCTAATCTGCCCACCTTGTTCGGTACCTACGCCAAGTGTAAAGAGTTTATAGCCTTTTTTTTCGATGTCGGCCAGGGCTGCATCGGTATCGTCTCCGAAATCTTCGCCATCACTTATGAGTAGAATTACTTTTGAGGTTACTTCGCTTGCCCGGGTGTTATCCTGCTCCAGTTTATCCATCGCCATGCGAAGAGGCGGGCCGAAATCCGTTCCGCCTGATGGAACCAGGGCGGTATTCATCGCTTCAATAAAAAGGTTTAGTGCAGTTTGGTCGTAAGTGAGCGGACATTGCATAAAGGCTTCGGAGGAAAAAATAATGATGCCTATGCGATTAGAATTAAATGCCTGAACCAACTTCTTTAGTTCATTCTTCACTTTTTCCAGTCGGGTAGGGGCTATGTCCATGGCGTCCATTGATTTGGACAGGTCCACACAAATCATAATGTCTTTGCCTATTGATTTTACTTCGCGTTTAGCATCACCAAATGAAGGACCGAGTAGGGCAATAATCAGCAATGCCATGATGAAACTTCGGAGAATGAATTTAAAAATAATGGTGCCGAAAGGTGAACCAATGGAGCGGGCCACACGGATTACCCGTATGCTGTACATCAGGTAAAGTACAAGGAACGCGGCAATCCAGAGCGCTTCGGTGAATCCAAATTCACGGTACCAGTTCACGGCATGGTGTTGTAAGCCTGCAAGTAACAATTAACCAACGTGATGAACAAGATTAGCGTACACAAACCCTTATTCAATTTTGAATGAAGTCATCGACACCGACCCCATCACGGTTTTATCATTAAAGAATGAAATGCTGCCCGTTTCGTCTTTCAAGCCAAGGATATAAATCATGGGCAAATAATGGTCGGGTGTTGGAATAGCCAGTTGCACGGCCTTACCCAACGACTCGTAGCGAAGGAGGGCCTTGTCCTGGCCTGACAGAATTAACTCCTTCAATTTTTCATTGGCTTCTATAGCCCAGTCGAACCCTGCATCGGGCAGGTTCCAGTTCATGATACGCAGGTTATGTACCATGTTGCCGCTTCCGATGATGAGTACGCCCTTTTTGCGGAGTTCTTGTATTTCATGAGCTAATTCGTAATGATATTCCGGTGGTTTGGTGTAGTCTATACTCAACTGAAACACAGGAATAGTTGCTTCGGGGTACATCTGCCGTACAACCGACCAGGTGCCGTGGTCGAGGCCCCATTCATGATCAAGACCTACGGTTGTTTTGGTGATCAGGTTTGCTGTGTACCTGGCCAATTGCGGACTTCCTGGTGCGGGATACTGAACGTCAAACAGGGTTTTCGGAAAACCATAGAAGTCATGAATAGTTTTTGGTTTTTCCATGGCCGTAACCCATGTGCCTTTTGTGTACCAGTGTGCCGAAATGCAGAGCACGGCTTTTGGCAGCGGAATTTCTTTCCCCATAGCGGCCCAGCCCTGGCTGAACTCGTTGTCTTCAATGCCGTTCATCGGGGAGCCATGACCGATAAACAGCAGGGGCATGGGCGCGTTCTCTTTGTGAAAATTGTCGGTATATTTTTTCAGATCGTTTAATGTGGCCATGCCCAGTAATGATGTTAGTGTGTTAATAAACTCAATCCGGTTCATTTTCAGGATAAACAGGTGTAGACAAGCCAAAGTTCATGACGTAATTCGGTAGAATGTTACTAACCCTTATATTTGCAGTTCTTTAGGCGAATAATCATCCGGAGAGGTGGGTGAGAGGCTTAAACCAGCAGTTTGCTAAACTGTCGTACATGTAAAAGTGTACCGGGGGTTCGAATCCCCCCCTCTCCGCAGTTGCCTGCCCTAGTTGAGGCAGGCATAATTTTTTCGGTCCGGTAGCTCAACTGGATAGAGCATCAGCCTTCTAAGCTGAGGGTTCGGGGTTCGAGTCCCTGCCGGATCACATTTGATTGATTGGGTTCAAAGGCTAACTTTGCGCCTTCAGAATTTCGGGGTGTAGCGAAGCCCGGTATCGCGTGGCGCCTGTGGCGCCAAGAACGCAGTTCGAATCTTTGCTATGAAAAAAAACGGGGTGTAGCGAAGCCCGGTATCGCGTGGCGCCTGTGGCGCCAAGAACGCAGTTCGAATCTTTGCTATGAAAAAAAACGGGGTGTAGCGAAGCCCGGTATCGCGCTTGGTTTGGGACCAAGAGATCGTCAGTTCGAATCTGGCCACCCCGACATTGTTTAATCCTTATTTTGTTTCATTGAAACAGATTCTTGAGCGCTATACCAGAGACCAGGTAAAAAAGGCCGCGCAGGTTAAAGCAATTTTTTTTGATGTGGATGGTGTGCTTACCGATGGAAAAATCATTTACGATGACAGCGGCCGCGAAATTAAGGAATTCAATGTTAAAGATGGCCTGATCATCAGTTACCTGAAAAAAGCAGGCATTACTGTAGGAGCCATTTCTGGCCGGGAAAGTGCGGCTGTGTCTAAACGTTGTGCTGAATTAGACCTTGATTTCTGCCACCAGGGTATACTGGATAAAGGTTCTGTCTGTGAGAAACTAATGATACATTATAAACTAAAGCCAAAGCAAGTTGCTTTTATTGGCGATGACATTAATGACCTGCCGGTTTTTAAGATAGTAGGCTTTACCATTTGCCCGGCCGATGCCATGGTTTACCTTCACAACCGGGTTGATCTGGTTACCTTTGCAAAGGGAGGCAAGGGTGTTCTGCGTGAAGTAGCTGATCTTGTACTGGCAGCTAAAGGTCAACTTAAAAGTTTGAACAGAAAATAATGGAAAAGTTTCGGTCAGTGGTTACAGTTGCCAAGGGTATAACATTGGGTTCAGACCGGCTGGTCCTCTTTGCGGGTCCCTGTGCGGCCGAAAGTTACGACATCTGTATGGAGACCGGTACAAAAATGAAGGCCATATGTGAGAGACTTGGCATTGACTATGTGTTCAAAGCTTCGTTTGATAAGGCCAACCGAACTTCCGGAGGTTCGTACCGTGGTCCTTCGGTTGACATGGGACTTGAGATCCTTGCCATGGTAAAAAGAGATTTAAAGGTTCCTATTGTTACCGATGTTCACGAATCTTATCAGTGTGCCGAAGTTGCAACGGTGGTCGATGTATTGCAGATACCGGCCTTTCTTTGCCGGCAGACTGATTTACTAAAAGCTGCAGCCCGCACCGGCAAAGCCGTGAAAATTAAGAAAGGCCAGTTTATGGCGCCCGAAGACATGCGGTATGCGGTGGATAAAGTACGCAGCGAAGGCAACAACAATGTTTTCCTTACTGAGCGCGGAGCAAGTTTCGGTTATCATACACTGGTAGTCGATATGCGGTCGCTGCCCATTATGCGGCAATTTACCCCTGTAGTTTTTGATGTGACACACGCTGTACAGCAACCTGGAGGTAAAGGTGGCTCTTCAGGCGGCCAGCGCGAGTTTGCCCCCTTTCTGGCACGAGCTGCGGCCGCTGCCGGTGTAGACGGATTTTTTATTGAAACGCACCCCAATCCGGAGAAGGCCCTCAGCGATGGCCCCAACATGATCCCTTTAGCGGAAATGGAGGGATTTGTTACTGCCCTTAAAAAGTTCTGGGATTTGAATAAATCACTCTCTTTGTAGATTTTCTTATCAACTGTTGGCCACCGGATACTTTTAGTATATTTGCCTTTAAAATCTACCAATTTAGTGGAGTTTACATTTCTTCAAGCGTATACACTCACCGTGGTTGTGCTGTTGATTGTGGCTTTATACCACGAGTGGTTCAACCCGGCTCTTACTTTCTTCATTGCCATACTTGCATTTTTGCTGGCTGGTATTTTAACACCCCAGGAATTGCTGCGTGGTTTGAGCAACCAGCAGATCGTTGTAATTTTTTTGCTGATTATTATCACAGCCGGAATCCGGTCGGTGTTTGGCGGTGCCTGGTTTTCGAACTTGTTTAATACAAATCAAAATCCTCGCACGTTCGTGCTGAAGATGACAACCTTCTCTGCCGCTGTTTCGGCTTTCCTGAACAACACACCCATTGTTGCATTCTTAATTCCGTATGTTAAAGAGTGGGCCAACCGCACCGGTACACCGGCTTCCAAGCTGCTGATTCCGTTATCGTATGCAACCATCCTCGGAGGGATGATTACGGTTATCGGTACATCAACCAACCTGGTTTTAATGGGACTTATTTCACAGTATAACCTGCCCTTGCTTGAGTATCATGATTTTCTGTTCCTGGGAATTATCGTAACCCTTGCCGGGATAGCATACCTCTATTTCATCGGTTACCGTCTCCTGCCTGATCATGCCAGTAAACTCAATACGGTTCGTCAAAATTTAAAGGAATACCTTGTTGAAGCAGAAGTTCCCCCGGGCTCCTCGCTTATTGGTAAATCAGTGAAGGATGCCGGTTTGCGCAACCTCAAAGATCTGTTTCTGGTTGAGATTATCCGACACGATGAAGTGATTTCACCGGTTTCACCCGAGGAGGTGCTGGAGGCTGGCGACTCGCTTTATTTCTCCGGTAACACGCAATCTATTTATAACCTTATTCAACACAATAACGGTTTACGCATAGCTCAGGATGCGCCTGTTGAACAGTTCAATTTTGTTGAGGCTGTTATTCCGGCCAGTTCAACGCTTATCGGTATGCGTATTAAAGATTCAGACTTCCGTAAGAAGTTTAATGCTTCAATTGTTGCTATTCACCGCGATGGCAAGCGCGTCTCCGGCCGGATTGGCGAAAGGCAGTTGGCAGGGGGCGATTTTCTGTTATTACTTTCGGGCAATCATAAGCATGCAGAGTGGCAGGAGAAGGATGTGTTCTTTGTATCAGTTCCCCGAAAAGTAGAAGCCGGGCGCTCCGCGCTACGGGCAGGTGTAGGTATAGGTAGCGTGTTGCTGTTGGTTGCCGGCATTGCCGGATTGCTGCCCTTGTTTACCTCTTGCCTTATTATTCTTACAGCCATGATTCTTTTTAAAATCCTAAATCTTGAACAAATCACCCGTAACCTCGATTTTAATTTGTTGATGGTGCTGGTTTGCTCGCTGGCCATTGGGGTGGCGCTTGAAAAATCGGGAGCAGCCCGTGTTGTTGCCACTGGGCTTATTGAGGTAAGTAAATCGCTTGGCAACGAAGGGGCATTAACGGCTTTGTTTCTGATTACAACGTTGGTTACGGCACTGGTTACCAACCCGGCAGCGGTATCCATTATGTTTCCGATAGCGATGGAGTTGTCAGAACAACTGCAGGTTTCATCAACACCTTTTTTTGTGGCTATTGCCTTTGCCGCTTCGGGCGATTTTATGACTCCCATCGGCTACCAAACAAATTTGATGGTGTACGGCCCGGGCGGGTATTCGTTTAAAGATTTTACCCGGGTAGGAGCCCCGCTAACAGTTTTGTATTCCATTATCTGCATTTCCTTTATTACATGGTATTACCGCTTATAACCCACTAACAACTAAATGAACCTACATCCCATATCAACGCAGGTCACCAAACCGGATCGCGAAAGGTTGTTGAATCAACGCGCAAAAGTGATTTGGTTTACCGGTTTGTCCGGTTCGGGTAAATCCACGTTGGCGGTCAGGCTGGAGGCCCAGTTACATAAGCAAGGTTATAAAACATACCTGCTCGATGGGGATAATATCCGCAGCGGGTTAAACAGCGATCTGACTTTTGATGCAGCAGGCAGAAGTGAAAACATCCGCAGAATTGGTGAAGTATGCAAGTTGTTTGTGGATGCCGGAATTATTGTTCTCTCAGCATTTATTTCTCCTTTCAAATCCGACCGTGAGAAAGTCAGGAGGATTGTTGGCGATGAAAATTATATCGAAGTATTTGTGAATGCTCCATTGGAGGTGTGCGAACAGCGCGATGTAAAAGGGTTGTACCGCAAAGCAAGAGCTGGGCAGGTAAAGGAATTTACAGGGATTGACTCGCCCTATGAAGTACCGGAGAACCCCGACCTTGTTTTACAAACCCACCAACTTTCAGTCAGCGATTCATTGAAATTGCTGGTTCAGGTAATCCTTCCACGAATCCAACAGTCCTCAATTTAAAATCTGCAATCCGATGAATCAGTACTACCTCACCCACCTGCAGGAACTTGAAGCTGAAGCCATCTTCGTAATCCGTGAAGTGGTGGCACAGTTTGAGCGGCCCGCCTTACTGTTTTCAGGCGGTAAGGACTCCATCGTACTGGCGTACTTGTCGCGCAAAGCATTTTACCCGGCACGCATCCCGTTTCCGCTGGTGCATATAGATACCGGGCATAATTTTCCCGAGACCATGGAATACCGCGATTGGCTGGTAAACGAGTTAGGCGTGGAGTTGGTCGTTGGGTTGGTTCAGGAGACCATTGACGCAGGACGTGTAAAAGAAGAAACAGGTTATTATGCTAGCCGAAATGCACTGCAAACCGTTACCCTGCTCGATACGATTGAAAAGTACAAGTTTGATGCCGCCATGGGTGGAGCACGCAGGGATGAGGAGAAGGCCCGTGCCAAAGAGCGTTTCTTTTCACACCGCGATGAGTTCGGCCAGTGGGATCCAAAAAATCAGCGACCTGAACTTTGGAATTTATTTAACGGAAGAAAACATATAGGCGAACATTTCCGGGTATTCCCGATTTCAAACTGGACGGAAATGGATGTTTGGCAATACTTGTTTGCCGAAAACATACCGATTCCGAAGTTGTATTATGCGCATCAACGCGAAGTGATTGAGCGCGATGGTGTACTGCTGTCAACATCTCCTTGGCTGAAACTGAAACCGGATGAAAAACCTGTGATAAAGCGCGTACGCTTCCGCACCTGTGGCGATATGCCCATAACCGGGGCGGTTGAATCGGAAGCTGACACCATCGAAAAAATTATTGATGAAGTAGCCGCTTCGCGTAAAACCGAACGAGGAACGAGGGCAGATGATAAACGTGGAGAGACGGCAATGGAGGACAGGAAAAAGTCGGGATATTTTTAGTCACCAGTTGCCGGTCACAGGTTGCAAGCTCATAAAACTAAACATCGCTGTATGAAAAGCTTTAGAGATTTAGAAATTTATCAGGAGTCGAAGAGACTGGCTATTGAGGTACATAAGTTTATTCAATGGGTTGAGAACCACATTGAATAAACTTATAGTTTAATTTAAACAGGCAACCAGAAACCAGTAACCGGTAACCAATTAAGTATGAATCAACTACTACGTTTCACCACAGCTGGCAGCGTTGACGATGGCAAAAGCACCTTGATAGGCCGATTGCTGTACGACAGCAAATCTATTTTTGAAGATCAGCTTGAAGCAGTGCAGGCCTCCAGTTCGAAGAAGGGCTTTGATTATGTTGATCTTTCCTTGCTGACAGACGGTTTGTGCTCCGAGCGGGAACAAGGTATAACTATCGATGTGGCGTACCGCTACTTTGCTACACCTAAACGTAAATTTATCATTGCCGACACGCCCGGACATATTCAATACACCCGCAACATGGTTACCGGGGCCTCTACGGCCAACCTTGCACTAATACTTATCGATGCCCGTAAAGGATTGATAGAACAAACCCACCGCCATTCATTTATCGCTTCATTGCTGAAGATACCGCACATTATTGTTTGTGTAAATAAGATGGACCTGGTGAATTTCGATGAGGTGGTGTTTGAAAAAATTGTTCAGGATTACAAAGCATTTTCATCCAAACTGGAGGTGTCCGACATTCAGTTTGTGCCTATCAGCGCCCTTCATGGCGACAACGTGGTAAACCGGTCGGAGAAGATGAACTGGTATCAGGGCGCCACCCTGCTGCACATGCTGGAGAATGCGCACATTGAAAGCGACTATAACCACATTGATGCCCGCTTTCCGGTTCAGTATGTTATCAGGCCACATACAACTGAGCACCAGGATTTCCGCGGCTATGCCGGCAGGGTAGCCGGAGGGATTTTCAGAAACGGGGATGAGGTGTTAATCCTGCCTTCAGGTTTTACGTCACGCATCAAATCCATTCAGTCAGGCAGTCATCTTGTAAATGAAGCATTTGCCCCAATGTCGGTTGTAATCACGTTGGAGAATGAACTTGATATCAGCCGGGGCGATATGCTTTGCAAACCCAACAACCAGCCGCAATTAAATCAGGATGTCGACCTGATGCTGTGCTGGATGAACCAACGCCCTGTAAATATTAATTCAAAATTCGTTGTACGGCACACCACACTGGAGACCAGAGGTATATTAAAGGAGATTCAGTATAAACTGGATATTAATACCTTGCAGCGGATGGAAAACGTTGATAAATTGGTGATGAACGATATTGCCCGGGTTCGAATAAGAACGGCAAAAGCAATAGCGTTTGATAGCTACCGGAAGAACAGGATTACCGGGAGTGTAATTTTAGTGGATGAAGGAACCAATGAAACGGTAGCAGCGGGGATGATTGTTTAAGTTGGTACAGGTTGCCGGCCGCCTGTCACAGGAAACAAGCAACATTGATTTACAAAATGGAAGGATTAAAATTATTAGAAGTCGGTATTCAAGCAGCCGAACTGGCCTGCAAGGAAATTCTGGACGTATATCATTCAATAAACTTTGATACCGAACTGAAAGAGGACAACTCGCCATTAACCCTGGCCGACAAACGGGCACACTCAACTATTCTTGCTGCGCTGGCAGGAACCAACATACCGGTGTTGAGTGAAGAAGGAAAAGATACTCCATACGATGTACGCAGAAACTGGGAATATCTTTGGCTGGTTGATCCGTTGGACGGCACCAAAGAATTTTTAAAACGCAATGGTGAATTTACGGTAAATATTGCACTCATCCGTAACCAGCGGCCGGTACTCGGAGTGGTGGCCGTACCCGTAACAGGAGAGGTTTATTACGCAGCCGAGGGTCATGGAGCTTTTGTAAAACGAAAAGAAAAGATCGTTCAATTGCCCAAAAGACAACCGGTTAATTTAGCCCAGCCCGGCATCCGTGTACTGGCATCGCGTTCGCACATGAATGAAGAGACGAAAGCTTTTATTGATTCTTTGGATAACCCGTTATTGGTATCAACAGGTAGTAGCCTGAAATTCATGTTGCTGGCCGAAAACAGGGCTGATGTCTATCCGCGTTTTGCGCCCACCATGGAGTGGGATACTGCCGCTGCCCAGGCTATTGTGCGGGAGGTGGGGCTGCAGGTACTTGAGAAAGATTTGGATAGCGAATTACATTACAACAAGAAAAAGCTTATAAATCCAAACTTTATCTGCCGTTATAATTCAAACACTTCGTAAAACTTTTCTGGAGTATATAACGGGAGTTCAGGCAATGCATATTTTTTAAAGTAACGGATGTTTCGCGTTACGAAAAAATCGGCTGATGCCTGAAGCGCGGTAAAGTACTGCAGAACATCTTCCTTATCTTTAAAGGGTGATTGTAACGCTCTCAGAATGGTTGATTTTTCTCCTGGCGCAATTGTTGTGCTGTGGATAAAATCGGTAAGCCGCATCAGGCCATCTTTAATTTTATAAATATCAAAAGTAAGGTAAATCAGATTGGTGTAGCTGCTCTCTGAAATCATTAACTGTAAACGATTTTCTGCGGCAAGTTCAAGAATTTTGACTGATGACCTAAAAAATGGTTTGCGTTTTGAAATGATATCGAATGCGACATCCGTGTCAAGGAATACGTCAGGAATACTTGCCGGCAACATGTTTATTCAGTAACTCTTTATCCTTCAAAGGTTTTACCGGTTTAGCTGCCTTAAGTCTTCGAAGAAGTCGCTCGGCTGCCCGCTGCGGCTCCGATTTTACTGAAGCCTGCCCGCTATCAAAAAAATCTTCGAATAACTGGGAGATAGACTTTCCGGTGCGCCTGGAATACCGCTTCGCGTGGTCAATAACACTCTTTCGAACCGTTAGTGTCAATTTGGTTTTCATAAAGCACGTGTGATAACCAAATATACGTGTACCCATAACAATAGGCAAGACCAGCCGGTTCTTTTGCTCGGAGAATAGCCCAAAACATGTACATTTGCAGTGACTAATTCAAGATTATGGGTAAGAAGCAGCGCGTTTTGATTACCGGTGGAGCCGGATTTCTCGGCTCGCACCTGTGCGACCGGTTTATTAATGAAGGTTTTCATGTTATTGCCATGGATAACCTGATTACCGGTGACCTGCGTAACATCGAGCACCTGTTCAAGCATCCCGACTTTGAGTTTTACCACCACGATGTTTCCACCTTCGTGCATGTGCCAGGCGAGTTGCACTACATCCTACACTTTGCTTCACCCGCCAGCCCGATTGATTACCTGAAAATTCCTATCCAAACCTTAAAAGTGGGTTCCCTTGGTATTCATAACCTGCTCGGTTTGGCGAGACTAAAAAAATCGCGAATACTGATTGCTTCTACTTCCGAAGTGTATGGCGATCCGCTGGTGCACCCGCAACCTGAAGAGTACTACGGCAATGTTAACCCGGTTGGCCCTCGCGGGGTGTATGACGAAGCCAAGCGTTTTCAGGAGGCGATGACCATGGCGTACCACACCTTCCACGGACTCGATACCCGCATCGCACGCATCTTCAACACCTATGGCCCCCGCATGCGGCTGAACGATGGGCGGGTGTTGCCGGCATTTATCGGACAGGCCCTGCGGGGCGAAGACCTCACCGTGTTTGGCGATGGCTCCCAAACCCGGTCGTTTTGTTATGTAGACGATCAGATTGAAGGGTTGTTCCGGTTATTGATGTCGGACTACCACCTGCCGGTGAACATCGGGAATCCGGATGAGGTGAGCATTATGGAATTTGCCCTGGAGATTATAAAACTAACAGGCACTACCCAGAAAATTATTACTAAACCACTCCCGGTTGACGATCCTAAACAACGCCAGCCCGACATCAGCCGGGCAAAGGAAATCCTCGGCTGGGAACCAAAAGTATCCCGTGCCGAAGGACTGAAGATCACCTACGAGTACTTCAAGTCGCTGCCTAAGGAGATTTTGTTTGAACGGGAGAATAAACGGTTTGAGAAGTATATCCGGTAATATTTCTCTAGAAATCAATTCATTGATACCTCTCTTTGATGCCCAGAATTACTGTATATTTTTATATTTGTAGTCCAATTTTTACCAAGTCCCTGATGATGAAGTTCTTCTTGTCGGCATTCTGTTGCTCCGTGTTGTTCAGTTCCTGTGTTACCAATAAGAAGTACGTTCTCCTGCAAAAGGATGATGTGAACAAGAAGAGTTTGCCAAAGGATACGGTCCTCAGGACGTACGATTTAAAGATGTATGATTACCGCATCCAACCAGAAGACATCCTGTGGGTGCAGTTTGAAAGTCTTACGCCATCAGATTTTGACATCTTTAACCGTAATATACAGGGCAACATGAATATGAATCTAATGCAGGGAACTGCCCTGATGCTTGGAGAACTGGTGGATCCGAACGGTGAAATCAGTTTTCCGGTCATAACAAAAGTAAAAGTAGCCGGACTTACAGTATATGAAGCACAGGACAAGTTGCAGAAACTGGCCGATGAGTATCTGGATTCACCTGTTGTGAAGGTGAGGTTGATCAATTTTCGCTTTACTGTTTTAGGTGAGGTAAGGCATGAAGGTACTGTTACGTTGTACAACAACCGGGTCAATTTTCTGGAAGCTATTGGATTGGCTGGAGGGCTTACCGATCTGGCAGACAAACGAAACATCAAACTTATTAGGCAGGTGAATGGAAAAGCTGAAGTGCACTATATTGACCTTCTGGATGAGAATTTTGTAGACAAGCCGGAGTATTTCGTTTACCAGAACGATATCCTAATTGTGCCTGCGCTTCGGCAGCGACCGTACCAGGTTTTTTTTGGTAAAAATCTTTCGTTATTTATTTCTTCCCTTTCGTTATTACTCATTACGATAACGTTAATAAATTCGCTTAATTGATGGCTGAAATAATTTTAGATGAGAATACCAGACAAGAAATGCAAAACACCACGCTGGATTTTAAGAGGGTTCTATACCGTGCACTGCAGTATTGGTACCTCATTCTATTATCCATTTTGGTAGCTGTAAGCATTTCTTTTTTCTATAATCGCTATTCGGTTCCAGTTTATGAAATTAACGCTTCCATAATTATTAGAGAGGCCCAGGAACCAAGCGAAGGTAAACTTCTTTACAATAACCCAATTGTCAGCCCTTACCGAAATTACTACAATGAGATTTATATTATTCGTTCGATCCCGTTAATCGAACGCGTGATTGACAGTCTGAATTTCGGAGTGCTTTTTTACCGACAGGGTAAAGTGCTTACCATAGACGCCTATCATCACGTGCCTATTGAGGCTCATGTCATAACTGGCGCAGAAAATGGAACATATACGTTTAATCTTACAATTTTGAATGAACATCAGTTTATACTAGCGGCTGATGGTACCTTAACATTCCAATTTGGCGACACGGTTACATTCAATAGATTAAAGTTTGTGGTTATCCGGAAAAAAGGACGGGACCTAGAACCATACTACAATGATCCTTTTCTTTTAATGATTCGCAACACCACCTCAGCAGCTAGGGGCTACGCCTCACGGCTCGAAGCCAAATGGGCCGAGCAAGGTGCTTCAGTGGTAAATTTGCGCATTCAAGGGGAGAATCAACAGCGGGAACTGGATTTCATGCGTGAGTTAATTTATGCTTACCAGCGATATGATCTGGAAAAGAAAAATCAAACTGCTACCCGTGCAATACAGTTTATCGATCACCAGCTCTCATCCATACGCGATTCGCTTAGGTTCTTTGAAATACAACTTGAAAAATTTAAGGATAAGAATGTTGTAACAAATCTGGGAGCAGAGGCGATGCGAATTTTTCAAAAACTGGAAATGCTTGAAACACAGAAGGCGGCTCTTCTTATTAATGAAAATTATTACAGGTATTTACGCGATTATCTGACCAAGAGTAATAATCTTGATCAGGTAATCCTGCCATCATCGGTTGGTATCCAGGATCCAATTCTTATTAAGCTTGTGGACTCAATGATTGATTTACAACTTGAAATTAAGTTATTTGCTGATGCTGACCGTCTGCGTAATCCGCTCATTGCAGATAAACAATCGCAAATTGGTTCCCTTAAAAGGGATATACTTGAGTCGATCACCTCGCTTGAAGCCACTGACAGGATAAAATTCGACCAACTTAACAGTCAGATAAATGATGCCGAGAAACAACTGATCTACCTCCCCGCGGCTGAGCGGCAACTGGTTAGTATACAACGTAATTATACGTTACTTGAAAACTTGTATGTTTTCCTTATGCAGAGAAAGTCCGAAGCCGAGATATCGAAAGAATCTAATGTGACTGATATTCTGGTGGTAAACGCTCCGCAAGTTAGCGGTCCTATTTCGCCCAAAAAAGTTCAAAATTATACAATTGCTTTTGCTGGAGGGCTTATCCTGCCGTTCGCCTTATTCATTCTTTTTGAATTAATGAACACAAGAATTCAATCAAAGGAAGACATTGAAAAGATTACCCATATGCCTTTCATCGGAGGTGTTGGTCATAACACTACCCAAGGCAATCTTATTGTGTATGAGAAGCCTAAGTCGGCTGTTGCTGAATCTTTCAGGGCTCTTCGTTCCAACATTGGGTATTTTACCGGGTACCAGGATAAAAAAATCATTCTTATCACAAGTTCTATAAGCGGAGAGGGAAAAACCTTTACCTCCGTTAATCTGGCCACAGTTCTATCTCTTTCAGGAAAGAAGACTGTTATTATTGGTGCGGATATGCGTAAACCACGACTTTACACAGATTTTAATCTCGAAAACAACACAGGCCTCAGCAACTACTTGGCCGGTATTGCCAAATTAGAAGAAATTGTGCAACCAACTCCTATTGAAAACCTATATTTACTAAGCAGCGGCCCAGTGCCACCAAATCCCAGCGAGTTGTTGATGCGCTCAAGGCTAGCCGACCTGTTCAAGGGACTGTTGCAAGAATATGACTATGTAATTATTGACTCACCGCCAATTAACCTTATTGCCGATGCCTTTGAATTGGCCAAATATGCCCATCATACACTGTATGTAGTGCGCCAGAACTATACCCCGAAGGAAGCGTTGAAAATGGTTGCTGATTATTATGGAGACGGACGGTTAAAAAATATCAGTGTTGTTTTAAATGATATATTTAAATCAGGGCTTGGTTATGGCTATGGTTATGGCTATGGCTATGGTTATGGGTATACCTACGGTTACTATTACAGCAATAAACAAAGTAATTACTACGAGAACTAATATTGGCTAATGATTGACTCCTTAATTAAACGATACAAAAAACCTGTAAAGAAATTTTATTTACGCTACCGTAAGCCCATTCTTGCACTCTATATTCCTCTTCATAGGATTGGTAACAGTCGGAAATGTTATGTTTGTGGTAAAACATTCGGACGATTTACAAAATACAAAGGAGGATCGACATTTTTTCCTGAGTGGATAAGCCGTCTTGAGATGGTTGGTAGTGATGTGGATAATTTTGGGTGTCCTTACTGCGGTTCATTCGACCGTGAACGCCATCTATTTATGTACTTTGATAGGCTGGACTTGTGGAATCAGATTAAGAATCGTTACGTCTTGCATTTTGCACCCGAACCTCATCTTTCGAATCGCATAGAAGATGAAGGTCCTGCTTGCTATGTTAAAGCCGATTTGTTTCCTGCCAACGAAACAATACGGAAGGAAGATGCTACTCAAATTTCCTTTTTTGATGAAACTTTTGACTTTGTGTTGGCTAATCATATCTTGGAGCATATACCAAATTATAAGAAAGCCTTGAACGAGATTTGGCGCGTACTTAAACCCGGTGGCACAGCCATTTTGCAGACCCCGTTTTCGAAAGTGTTGAGGAATAACTTTGAAGACGATGGTATTAACACACCGGAGTTGCGCACATATTTTTATGCCCAGCACGATCATGTAAGGTTATATGGAGAAACACAATTACTGACATCCTTCCAGGAATCAGGCTTTAATTTGAGGATTGTCAAGCATTTCGACCTCTTTACTGGTATGGATGCTCATTACTATGGTGTGAATGCAAACGAAGATTTATTGTGGCTAATTAAGCCTGCAATATAAATCTTACTTATAATTTACAATATAAGTTCATGAATGTTGATGGATTTTTTACGGATATTAAAACTGCAGTTCAACATAATCTTGATCGGGTAATTTCACTAAGAAGCAGAAGAGCGTTAAAGGACGATCTTAGCTTTGTAACTGATGGCGATTTGCTTATTCAGTCTATTATAATGGATATTATAAAAGCTGAATCAGAGGTAACCCTTATAACAGAAGAAGCTCAGTCAAGAATGGATCGTGAAAAGGAGAAAGATTTGATTGTTGTGCTTGATCCGATTGACGGAACAGAAAATTTTACTTCGGGCTTGGCGGAATGGGGAATTTCTATCGCTTGTTTCAAAGATTACCGTCATGTTGGCTCACTTCTGGGATGCCCTGAGATGAATTTATGGTTGAAATCAGGTGACCAAGTCAATAAATTCAGTTCTAGAATTCGTGGCTTATCGTCATCTGTGACAATGGATGAACTTATTAGAACTACGCAGGGACATGAATACCGAATTTTAGGTTGTTGTGTTTATAACATGATTAATGTAATTCGTGGATCGTTTCTATCTTTCGAAAATCCAAAAGGTGCAAATAGTTGGGATATCTTAGCAGGACTTAATTTAGCATTAGAAAATAATTTAATAGTGGAAGTTGATGACAAGCCGTATACTGGAGAGTATCTTCAGCCAAATAGGAAGTACCGATTCCGCGTGGAGCACCGATAATGTTTTCATAATCGGGAAAGGCCCAAGCATAGACGAACTGGAAGGTTTTGAATTACCGCCCGGTTTAGTTATTAACATTAATGATTCAGAAAAGATCATTCAGGGACATATTGGAGTTTTTAGCGCCAATTGGGTTCGGCACAGCCTAAAAGATCGTGGATTCAAGTGTCGTTATTACCTGGCAGGAAAACCGCTACCTGCTCAGGTTCCGCACGATTTGACTTTACCAATCCCGCTTGAAATTGATTCAGAAGAATTGATTCTTTATCGTTTTGGAATGGAGGAATATTACGATGAAGGATTTATCCTGCTTAATGCACTTAAAATATGTCGACAACTTTCTATTCATTTAAAGAAGAAATTGGATGTTTACCTGTTAGGATTTGATTTCTCAACAGCTAAAGGAGAGGTTAGTAAAAACCTGGGAGTTGATTATGCTAAAGAAGCAGAGCCCGACAGGGAGTTAGTAGTGCATTCGCAAGAGTATGATTACCTGCAAATGGTGAAGTTCTTTCAGGATAATCCGGTACTTAATCTATGGCATGTAGGTAACAAGGAATACAGCAAATTAACAACAACCCAATTCAGAGAAAAATTCTCCATAAAAGTTCAAATACTTTCGAAAACGGAAATTGAACCGAGGCGCTTACCCGAGAATTCTGTTTTGATTGTCGCTGAACTAACCAACAATCATCTTGGTGATACCCAGCGATTAATTGAAATGGTTGAACGGGCAAAAGATGCCGGGGCCGACCTGATAAAAATTCAGAAGCGTGATGTGGATACATTCTATTCGGCTGAGAAATTAAATAGTTATTATTGGTCTCCTTTCGGTAAGACGCTCGGTGATTACCGTAAAGGAGTTGAACTGGATGAGGAAAAATTAACAATTCTTGATAAAACCTGCCGGTCATTGAAGATTGACTGGTTCTGCTCGGTGCTTGATTATCCTTCATTTGAAGTAATCAGAAGATTTAATCCAAAGTTGATAAAAATTCCCTCAACAATATCTAATCATCGTGATTTTCATCAACAAATTGCCAATGTGTATAAAGGACCTATCGTTATATCGACCGGTTATACGGATCAGAGTTATGAAGATTATGTATTAAAAACTTTTGCAAGCAACGAAAAAATTTATCTACTTCATTGCATTTCGGCTTACCCAACCCCTCTTCACGATTGTAACGTGTCAGTCGTCAGGCACTATGCTGAACTTGCTAAAAAGTACCCAACCCTGATTCCTGGATACTCAAGCCACGATATTGGTTCGTTTGGTTCTATGTTAGCTGTGGCTAGTGGGGCAAAAATGATTGAAAAGCACGTAAAACTGGGAGATGTTAGCTGGGTTCACTTTGATAAGGTAGCTCTTGATCTGAAAACCGATACCTTTAAAAAGTTTGTTACAGACATCCGAAACACAGAACTGGCGCTTGGTTCACCTGTTAAACGTGTGCTTCCCTCCGAACATCATAAATATGAGGTGGTAATTCGTAAAGGATAATTAGAATGAAACGAAAAATTAAGGCATTGATTCCGGTTCGCTCAGGCTCGCTGCGTGTTGAAAACAAGAATATAAGGCCTTTTTGCGGAAGTACCCTGCTTGAACTCAGGGTAAAGCAATTGCTTTCTTTATCTTTTTTGGATGGCGTTGTTGTAAGCTCTAATGATCCGGAAATGCTCCAAATGGCCCGATCGATGGGAGCAGAGACTCATCAACGTGATCCCTATTTTGCATCGAATACGGTGTCGATGAGTGAAGTGTACGAGAACATGGCATCGGCCATGCAGTGCGATGATATACTTTATGCGCTGGTTACTACACCACTGGTTAAATCCGAATCCTTTAATAAGGCATTTGAACTGTATCATACATTATCGAATGACTATGATTCGATTACCACCGTGGCCGATGTAAAAGAGTTCCTTATACTTAACGGTAAACCACTTAATTATGATGGAAATAAAATACCCCGTTCCCAAGACTTGCCTGAAATTATGAAGCTTACCTTCTGTATTTCTATTTTACCCAGGAATATAATGATTGAGAAAAGAAGCTGTCTTGGCGTAAGTCCGTACTTCTTTCGTTTACCACAGGAGGAATCCATTGATATTGACACGCCTTTTGATTTTAAAGTAGCCGAGTTACTTTACGAACATTTGTTTATTAATAATCGGTGAATGAATCAGACATGTTGAAGCAAGTCGTTAAGAGTCTTTTTGGTTTCTTCGGATTGGAAATTTCCCGGCTTAATCGTGCGCGGAAGTATTTGCCTAAACCAACAATTGATAATGTTGAGATTGTAGCCTGCTTATTGACACTTACTGATAAGGAGATCACACTTGTTCAGGTAGGTGCTTGTGATGGTGTTACCAGTGATTCTGTTTATCCTTACTTAAAATCAGGCAGAATCCGTGGATACCTTATCGAGCCGTCAACAGTGAATTTTGAGAAGCTTGAGGTATTTTATCAGGGCATAAATAATGTAACATTGATAAAAGCAGCTATCGCTGAACGTAACGAGAACAGGTTGCTTTATACCATTAAAGATGAAGGACGGTGGCAAAACAATGGATGGGCTCGTCAGTTAGCCTCCTTTTACAAGGATCATCTCTTAAAACATGGTATTGAAGAGAGTGAAATTCAGGTTGAAAGTACCCCTTGCGTTACGTTGAAATCAGTTATCGAAAATTATGGAATTGACCATTTAGATATTTTACTTATCGATACTGAGGGATATGACGGTGAGATTGTTAAAATGGCCATGAAGGATGGAATTTATCCCCCCTTTATTGTATTCGAAAACGCCCAACTCGTACAAAATTACTCACAGGCACAATTGGACTCATTGTATAACTTACTGGCATCATGCAATTATGTATGGACACATGACCGTATAAATACGCTTGCTATTCAGAAGAGTTTTTTTAGGACAATAGACGCAATCAAGTGAGTATAATGAATTTTATTAGAAGACTATTCTGTTTTGTTTATGGCCTTTTACTTTTTTTTATGTTTAGGCGGACAATTAATATCGAGAAGTTGTTGTTGGATAAGCGTGTTGCTATTATTGGCGCTGCAGATTCAGCCTTCCATACGGGTAAAGGTGAATACATTGATGGTTTTGATGTGGTAATCAGGGTGAATAAAGCTCCATTATTGTTAGAGCATGGTGAATGGAAGAAGGATATTGGTACAAAAACTGACATCTTGTTCCACAGCTTTTACGAAAATGAGAAAAGTGGAGGTGGTCAATTAAACATTACACTCTATGATTCATTAAATATCCGGTACCTCGTAAATCCTATAGCCGAATTCAGTGGTTATCGCGTGATCTTTAATTTTTATAAAAAGTATTTATTAACCAGAACCGTTTTTTCTTTGCCTAGGAAATTATTTAAGAAAATAAAATCAGATTTGGGTACGTATAAGCCTACTATTGGATTTTGCGCCCTTTATGCAGCACTTCATACCAATTTTTCCGAATTGTATATTACCGGCTTTACGTTCTTTCGAACTGCTTTCGCAGAGGGATACAGAAATGAAATGAGAGAGCCTGGCCAAGTCAGAGAATTTATAAAATCAGCAGGTTTGCATGATCCTGATCTTGAACTTGCAGTATTCAGTGCACTTTTATATAAATATAGATCAAAGCGGATTATACTTGACAGCAGGCTGGCTACAATCGTGAAAGTTGCAGAGTAATTTTGTGAATAAAACTTCAATTTTTATAATTCCACGATTAAGCACAGCTTGGCAAGGTAATGAAGCTGGATGGATTACATCGTCAGGTTGGGCAGCGGCTGGTGAACAGTTATGGGGTGAGGCTATGGTTGCTACGGTGGATGGGATTTTTAATCCTTCAGAAGTCCGATTGTTCCCCAGGGCAACTGACACCTCATTGAATAAGAGGAATCATTCTGTGATCAGAAAATTCCTTCCTGAATTTCTGATTACTGCATATAAAGACTGGTGTCTTTATCATTCCAAAATGGGAGTCTGGCCAATTGAACACGAAACAGCCTTTTATGGTAAAAAGGTTGTTCTGGTTTGGGAGCGCCATGATTTATTCCAAGGGCCAGGAAGAAAATTAGCAGATAAATTTAAAGTTCCCCTGGTTATTTCGGTTGAGGCACCTGTGGTTTGGGAAGCCAAAAAATGGGGAGTTAACAGACCAGGGTGGGGTAGGTGGCTGGAAAATGAGTTTGAGGCCAAATCGTTGAAAAATGCCGACTTGGTTTCGTGCGTTTCGGAGGAGGTTAAGCAAAAGGTAATTCAACTTGGCGTCTCTCCGCAGAAAGCAATTGTGTCACCCAATCGTGTTGATAGCAATCTTTTTCATCCACATGTGGATGGCAGTTTAATTGCTAATAAGTTTAGCCTGACGAACAAGCGTGTTATTGGGTGGACTGGCAGTTTCCGGCCTTTTCATGGATTAGATATAGTGGTTAAGGCATTTAAGATGCTTAAAAGCCACTATCACGAAATTGTTTTGGTTCTTGTTGGATCCGGGCAGGAGTATACGCGAATGCAGAAATTGGTTTGTCAGTTGGGGTTGGAAGACTCCGTAATTTTTACAGGTAAACAGCCCTTTACGCTTATTCCCCAAATAGTAAGTAATTTTTATATCTCGATTGTTAGTGCGTCTTCTGCTGAAGGGTTTCATTATTCTCCCTTAAAATTAAGAGAGTACCAGGCAGTAGGCAGTGCTGTTATTGCTCCGAAGGCCGGAAACCTTACCAAATTGTTTAGTGAGGGTCGTGATTTGCTTTTTTATAATGCCGGAGATGAGAATGACCTTGCGGAAAAGATGGCTTTGTTACTGGAGAACAAGGCGCTTCATAGTTCGATTGTTAAAAGAGGCATCCAACTGATTGAAGAGGATGGCACCTGGTTGCATGAACTAAAAAGAGTAGCCAAATTGCTCAACATTGAAACATGAGTCAGTTGAGGCAAAAAGCAACACAGTCTTTCCTTTGGGATATGCTCTCTATTATTGCAAAACAGGGCGTTTCCTTCATAGTTTCTGTTTTTCTTGCCCGACTTCTGCTTCCGGCTGAATTTGGGTTGGTAGCTATGGCCCTTGTGTTTATAACCATCTCACAGGTTTTTGCTGATTTTGGTCTGGCTTCTGCGCTTGTGCAGAGTAAGGAGAATACCTCCGTGACTTATTCTTCAGTATTTTACTTTAACCTGCTTATTGGTTTTCTTCTGTTTGTACTTTTTTGGCTGCTGGCACCCACCATAGCTGTATTTTATGATGATGCCCGAAT
>JAKLJG010000012.1:0-81216 GCA_023151255.1 Cyclobacteriaceae bacterium
TTTTCTGAAAGCCAAGATTTACAAAATCAATGCAAAAGACGGTTCGCTGATGTGGGCCAAGCCCATTAGTTTGGATGGGGCCGTTAAGCGAATAGAAATTCTGAAAGAAGGATTATGGGTTTATTCGGAAGAGGAAAAATCGTTTGAAGTAAACCTGTTTGATCCGGGCACCGCACAAAAACTGTGGAAGAAACCGTATAGCGATAAGGGAGGTATCCGCGAGTTCATCTTCCAGCCCGAAGGCGTGGTGTTTGGTACTTCAACCGGAGAGGTAAACATCTTGCTACACACCGGTGCGCTGAAACTGAGTAAAAGTATTGATACCGGTGCGCCTTACCGGATATTTGCGCTTAACCCGGATGGCACGCTGTTTTATTTAAGTGGTGTAAAGATGGGCGTGATTAACCTGAGCGAAGGAGGTTTTGCAAAAGAGCCTGCCAAGTTCAGAAAAGTTGAGCAACTGATAACTGCGGTTGATAGAAAAAATAACCGGTTCGTAGTAAGCACGGGCAACGAGTTGTTTTTTATTACACGTGATGGCACCTCCCAAAAAGTATGCGACATCGCTTTTAAAGGCGATGAAAATCCTTCTAAGATTGAATTTCGTGAAACAGGCATCCTCCTGTCGGCCAACCAGAATGCCATGCTGGTCGATTATGATGGCAATGTAAAGTACAATGTGTTTTACAAAGCTCCCGGCACCAGCATAGCCGGTAAGTTGCTGGCCGGTGCTGTGATGGCCGCCAGTGTGGCGGCCGGAACTGCTAATGCCGCCAAAGCAGGGATGATGCAGGGTGCTTCACCGTTATATGTGGAAGACGAAGAAGCCCGTGCAGCAAGTAATGCCAAATCATTCTCCGGGATGGCCGGCAGCGCAGCCGCTATTATGAAACAGCGTTTCAGCGCCACCGCGGCTACCAAAAACAGCCTCTATATTCAGACTTCACTGGATGAAGGTGTTGGTTTAGTCAGGCTGAATAAAGACACCGGCAAACCGGACGGCCAGATTATTACCAAAGACAAAAAACCGGAGTACCTGGTGGATGAAGATTTCGGTGCGTTCTTCTTTCTGAAGTCAGACAATACCATCATCGGGTACGACTTACGGCTATAAAAACGCGTACAAAGCCCTCACCAGCCAGTCTCCGGGGCAACAGGGCTTTGAGGCTAAGCTGTTACCGGAGTAACGCCCTCCCCGCAAGGGGAGGGTTTCTTATTACTGCATCTTTGTGAAATCCGATATGTTCATTTTCCTGAAAGGAAAGTAAACACCACCTGGTTAGTTTGCGAAGCCAGATCAAAAAGCATTATAAAGTTTGTATTGATATCCTTATAGAGAATATGGGTTCTTTCAGGATTTAATGAAGGCATAGACACGTTGGATAAAACCTGTTTACTTTTACCGGTGCTTATATTAAGTAATTTCAGATCGTTGTTGATCAGGTAAAATATTTCTTCATCGCTCTGTGCAAAGAAAGCAGAGCTCAGTACGGAATGCTTCTCAGCAGCTTCAATGACCTCTGTTGAGGTCATGTCGTAAACATAAAGTTTAAATGAAAAGTCAATCGGGCTATACTTTTTGATGAGCAGTTTACTTCGGTCAGGCGACCAATCACAAAATTCGCTGGCGATAAAGGGTAGCAGTGTTTTGGTGCCTAACTGAAAATTAACCACAACAAGCCGTAAAATATTTGTATGGCTGAATTCCTCAGCACACAGCAAGGTATTTTCATCTTGCCAGGATAAAGGGATTAAATTATTTGTATTAAAAGATGAGGGTTTGACTGTATGGTTATTTGCAACATTCCACAAGTAAAGTTCACCGCTTAACGCATTCATTTTATGGAAGGCTACTGCTGATTTGTCTACCAACGGACAGGGAAAATAAGCGGCTTCTGCCGGAGCATATTTCAGCATAGCCATTTTACTTTGATAAAAAGCAATTACCGGATTTGGTAAAGAAGGAAAGTTTAGAATAAAATCTGAACAATCCGCATTTGAACAGGTAACCAGAATATTTTCTTTAAAGTTGTATGCGGTATAACTGTCTCCGTTTTTAGCAATTCTAAAAATGACCGATGGCGATTCTGCATTTAACGTATTGGCAGACTGGTTAAGTAATTGTTTATACAGTATCCAGTTGCCATCGGGCGACCAGCCAAGTAAGTTGGTTGCAGCCGGTACCATGACTCTTTTCGGGGATGCTGGTTTTTCCCGTTCGAATCTATAGTTATTTGTAAGTACCCGATAATCGGGAGTGCAGAGTATCAGCCCCTGATCGGTAACTGTACCGGGTTTTAATGCCTCCAGTTCAGGACAGGCATCTATGCAAAGCCGGAATGGAATAGTGAGTAATGCCCGTACTTTTTTTCTTTCGGCAACAGCAGGTAACCACTGGTTTGGTGCCCGATTAAAGCAATCAACCAGTTTTTTTGTCACTGATTCTTTTTGCGGTGGATTAATTGTTGGGTTTTCTGCAATACCTGATTCATTAACTTCAAAACTTAACCAGATAACCTGATCTGTTAACTTTTTTTCATTCATTGAACTGGCTGAAGGAAATAACTCGGAAAGCAAATTTGAATTCTGGTAATAGTTGATTATTTCCTGCTGACTTCCTAAAAACCGAACGCCCCGCTCTACTTTTTTGTTGACCCGGGAACTATCAACCAGAATACGGTTAACAGTTGAACGATTGTGGAGGTAAATCAGCGAACCATTATCGTAGTTAATGGTGACGCTTAACGAATCGGGGTAATCATAATAATTCCAGATACCTACTTTATTACCATCCATATCAAATCGCCCGATTTCAAAGGGACTGATACGGGTAAAAGTCGGGGTTTGGGCAAGTGCATTGCCCATGAGTAACATTAGAAATGCAACCAATGCATTATAGTGCATTTTAGCTTACCAGTTTCTTGTACTTAATCCGGTGGGGCTGGTCATCGCCAAGCCGTTTTTTCTTGTTCTCTTCGTATTCGCTAAACGTTCCCTCAAACCAATATACTTGAGAGTCGCCCTCAAAAGCAAGGATGTGCGTGCACACTCGGTCTAAAAACCAGCGGTCGTGCGAAATGATTACGGCACAACCCGCAAAGTTTTCGAGAGCTTCTTCCAACGCGCGCAGCGTGTTTACGTCAAGGTCGTTGGTGGGTTCATCCAGCAGCAGCAGGTTACCACCCTGCTTCAGCGCAATGGCCAGGTGTACCCGGTTGCGCATACCACCCGAAAGTTCTTTGATTTTACGTTGCTGGTCAGTGCCGTTAAAATTAAACTTGCCTACGTAGGCGCGCGAATTCATTTCCTTACCGCCCAGCATAATAATATCATTGCCACCGCTGATGGCCTGCCAAACGGTTTCATCGGGTTTCAGGTCATCATGCTCCTGATCCACGTAGGCTATCTGCACGGTTTCGCCCACTTCAAAAGTTCCGGCATCTGGTTTTTCTTTGCCGATAATCATTTTGAACAGTGTGGTTTTACCGGCACCATTCGGACCGATAATGCCGACAATGCCAGCCGGTGGTAATGAGAAGGTGAGGTTCTCCATCAACAGTTTATCGCCAAATGCTTTGGATACATTCTTGGCCTCGATAACCTTGTTACCGAGACGCGGCCCGGGTGGAATGTAAAGCTCCAGTTTTTCTTCACGTTCTTTTACTTCCTGGGTCAGCAGTTTTTCGTACGCATTTAAACGCGCTTTGCCTTTGGCATGGCGGCCTTTGGGGCTCATGCGCACCCACTCCAGTTCACGCTCAAGTGCTTTTTGTCGTTTCGATTCGGTTTTCTCTTCCTGGGCCAGGCGCTTTTGTTTCTGCTCAAGCCACGATGAATAATTTCCTTTCCAAGGAATGCCTTCTCCGCGGTCGAGTTCCAGAATCCATCCTGCTACATTGTCCAGAAAGTAGCGGTCGTGGGTAACGGCAATAACTGTTCCTTTGTATTGCTTCAGGTGTTGTTCCAGCCACAGCACCGATTCGGCATCAAGGTGGTTGGTGGGTTCATCCAGCAACAGCACATCGGGTTCTTGCAGCAGCAACCGACATAATGCTACTCTTCGTTTTTCACCACCTGAAAGAAATTCAATTTTTGCGTCTGCAGGAGGGCACCGTAAGGCGTCCATTGCGCGCTCCAGCTTATGGTCAAGTTCCCAGGCGCCAATGGCGTCCAGCTTTTCCTGTATTTCACCCTGCCGGGTGATAAGTTTTTCCATAGCGTCAGGATCTTCCATCACAGCCGGGTCGGCAAATTTTTCGTTTACAGTTTCAAACTCTTTTAACAAGGCCACTGTATCCTTCACGCCTTCTTCTACGATTTCGCGAACGGTTTTTGATTTGTCGAGTTTCGGCTCTTGCTCAAGCAAGCCCACCGAGAAGGAGAGATCGGAAACGACTTCACCCTGGAACTCTTTGTCCACACCGGCAATTATGCGCAGCAGCGATGACTTGCCTGATCCGTTTAATCCGAGTACACCGATTTTGGCACCGTAAAAGAATGAGAGGTAAATGTCTTTAAGTACCTGTTTATTGGGCGGGTAAATTTTGTTTACCCCGGCCATTGAGAAGATTATTTTTTCGTCAGCCATGTGTTTAGTGTGTTACTGCGGAATTCGGCTGCAAATATGGCGGATTTCGGGCAACTGGCAATTTGTTGCTGCGGGTTACCCGCAAGGCGGCAGGCCGATGAAGGCAAAAAAAGGCAGCCTTGAACAGGTGTTGCCTGTTGATTAATTAATTCTATTTTTGCGAAAAATTAAAGGGAGGTACCCTATGTATTGGACACTTGAACTTGCCTCGTATCTGGAAGATGCACCCTGGCCTGCCACCAAGGATGAATTGATTGATTACTCCATCCGGTCGGGCGCACCGCTTGAAGTGGTGGAGAACCTGCAGGAGTTGGAAGATGACGGCCAGCCGTACGAGAGCATTGAAGAAATCTGGCCGGATTATCCGACAAAAGAAGACTTCTTCTTTAATGAAGACGAGTACTAGACTTATTTTTGGTAAAGTGAAGCCGGCTGAGGCCGGCTTTTTTATTTCCGGGCAGCCAGCAGGGCTTCGGCTATAATAAGATCTTCTGCTGTGGTAATCTTGATGTTCTCATAGCTTCCCTCAAACAGCGATATCATATGCCCCGCACGCTCGGCTACACTGGCATCATCAGTTAAGGTGGTATCTTCTCTTAGTTGGTAAGCCTGTTTGATTAAGCTAACCTGGAAAGTTTGCGGAGTTTGAATCAACCGGAATCGCGACCGATCCATGGCTTTGGTTGTATCTTGATCAGTCATGCGTATGGATTCTTTCAGGCGCACGGCAGCCACGGCCGAACCGTGCACAGCAGCCAGGCGAAAGGAGGCAGCAATAATATCAGCACTTACTAACGGGCGAACACCATCATGAATAGCCACCAACCCATCGGTTTCAATTTTAGCCAATCCGTTTCGTACCGATTGAAAACGCGATTCACCTCCTTTTACTACGCGTAACGGTTTACGGTAGTCGTGGAGCATGCATAACTCGTTCCATAAAGCGAAGTCATCTTCGGGTAGTACTACAATTACTTTTATGGTGGAGGAGTACGCATAGAATGCATTAATGGTATGCATCAGCACAGGCAGGCCGTTAATATCCAGAAATTGTTTGGGCACTTTGCTTTTGATGCGGGTACCTTTGCCACCGGCCACAATCAGCGCGTATTCCGTATTGTTCATATCTTACCGAAAAATACCAAAAATACCATGGTCCTTCTCCGATTTATCCTTATTGCTTTTAATGTGGTAGTGGTAACGTATCTGGTGTACCGGCTGTTCATCGTCATTCAGGAACCCATCGTCCGGTGGAAAAAGTGGTTGGTGGTTGGCGCGGGACTGTTGCTGCTGTTTTCGCCCTTCAGCATGTTCTTTAACATCTTCAGGCCTACGATGCAGTATTTTCTGATTTACCCGGTAGCAATAGCGCTGTTCCTGTATTTAATACGAGAAGTGAAGTAGGTCCAGTCTAAAGGATCAGCATGGCATCACCATAGGTGAGAAACTTGTATTTTTCCTTCTTGGCAATCTTGTAAGCTTCCATAATCAGATCATATCCGCCAAAGGCTGCAGCCATCATCAGCAAGGTTGATTCGGGCATGTGGAAGTTGGTGATCATGGCGTTACAGATTTTAAAATCGTAGGGCGGGAAGATGAATTTATCGGTCCAACCCTCTTTTACCTTTAACCGGTTGGTTGCCGATACGGACGACTCCAGGGCGCGGGCTACGGTAGTGCCAATGGCCACTACCCGGTTTTTGTTTTCGAGGGCCTTATTAACCTTGGCTACACAGTCGGCACCAACAATGAAATTCTCCGAATCCATTTTGTGCTTGGTCAGGTCTTCCACGTCCACATTACGAAAGGTGCCCAACCCGATGTGCAGGGTAATGTAGGCCATATCCACACCTTTTATTTGCAGCCGTTTTACCAGTTGGCGTGTAAAGTGCATACCGGCAGTAGGTGCCGAAACAGCCCCTTTATGTTTTGCGAAAATGGTTTGGAAGCGTTCTTTATCTTCAGGTTCTACTTTCCGCTTAATGTATTTAGGCAGCGGGGTTTCGCCCAGCGTTTCAATTACTTTATCAAAGGCAGCGGCATCACCATCAAATAAAAAACGGATGGTGCGTCCGCGTGAGGTGGTGTTATCGATTACTTCAGCCACAAGATCGCCATTGCCGAAGTAAAGTTTGTTACCTACCCGTATTTTTCGGGCCGGGTCAACCAGCACATCCCACAGGTGCATTTCGGCATTGAGTTCACGAAGCAGGAAGACTTCAATTTTGGCACCGGTTTTTTCTTTACGGCCGTACAGGCGAGCCGGAAAGACCATGGTATCGTTGGCCACCATGATGTCGCCATTGCCGAAGTAGTTAACGATGTCTTTAAAGATTTTGTGCTCAATTTTTCCGGTATCCCGGTGAACAACCATCATGCGCGACTCATCGCGGTTTTCGGCTGGGCGGAGGGCAATCAGGTTGTTGGGTAGGTCGAACTTAAATTCAGATAACTTCATAATTCCGAAGGCAAAGTATGCCCAATGAACAATTTATTTTTTTAAGGCTGCAAAAATAAGCCAATACTTGGTATTTGCGAAGATGAACGTGTTTTTGTTGATGGGGTTCCTGTAACACAAACCCGGCTTTTTAGGTCTTTTGCCGTAATTTATATCCGTATAGGCCGACTAACCCCCGGTTAGCTTTTAGCGTTTATAGCCCATGATGTTTACCCTCAGACAGATTTATGAAAGTTTCCGGTTTGCCTGGAAAGCCCTCAAATCAAACCTGTTGCGAACGGTACTCAGCCTGTTGGGGGTAACCATTGGTATTTTCGCAATAATTACCGTGCTAACCCTGGTCGATTCGCTTGAAAGGAACATTAAGGATAGCCTCAATTTTATTGGTAGCGGTGTAATCTATGTTCAAAAATGGCCTTGGCTGCCTGAGAGTGGCGGTGAGTACAAATGGTGGGAGTTCTGGCGCAGGCCCACGCCTTCATTTGCTGAGTATAAAATGTTGCAGCAAAACCTGAAGCACGCCAGTTCCATCGCCATTGCGGTTGATCGCGAAAACATGATTATCAAGCGCGATAACAACAGCATTGGGCAGGTGCGGCTGGTGGGTGGAAGCGAGGGTTATGACAAGATGTTTGAAGTGCCCGTAGAGAAAGGCCGGTACCTAACGCTTGATGAACTGGGCACAGGCCGCAATGTGGCTGTGATAGGTTTTCAGGTGGCCAAGGCCTTATTTCCGAACGATGAAGATGCTATCGGCAAGCCGATTAAAGTAAAGAATGTTCAGTATAATGTGGTGGGTGTTGTAAAAGAAGAAGGGGCAGGTTTCTTTGGTAATAACAGTAACGATTACGCGGTAATCATTCCATATAATTCTTTCCGAAAGTTATATCAAACCGGCACCGGTCGCTGGAATGAAACTGAATCGTACATTGCTGTTAAAGGATATGACTCGGATGTAGGCCTGGTTGAACTTGAAAACGAAGTGCGCGGCATGTTACGTGGCAAGCGGGGTATCCGCCCGACTCAGAAAGATAACTTTGCCATTAACCGCCCGGAAGCTATTATGAATGTCATCAGCGGAGTGTTTGATGTGGTGGGTATTGCCGGCTGGATTATTGGCGGTTTCTCCATGCTGGTAGGCGGGTTTGGCATTGCCAACATCATGTTCGTATCGGTTAAGGAGCGCACACCCATTATCGGCCTTCAGAAGTCGATGGGTGCGAAGAATTATTTTATCCTGTTTCAGTTTTTGTTCGAAGCAGTTTTCCTCAGTATGATTGGCGGCCTTGCCGGATTATTTCTCACCTTTTTAATAACCTTGATTCCGTTGGGCAGCCTGGTGGTTACGTTATCGGTTAAAAATGTTGTACTGGGCCTGGGTGTATCAAGTGTTATTGGCCTTGTATCGGGTATTGTGCCCGCTGCGGTAGCCGCCCGGTTGGATCCGGTTATTGCTATTCGCGCATGATGATTTAATAAAACAGGGCCGGTGAGATGGCCCTGTTTTTCATAGCATTATTTTCCTTCCAGTGCTTTCTTGCCATCTGCCTGGCTTAGTTTCTCTTTTATTTTCTTTTCCAGTTCTTCCATCAACTCCGGGTTATCCTCAATCAGTTGCTTTACTGCATCGCGGCCCTGTCCCAGTTTATTTCCCTCGTACGAAAACCACGAACCTGATTTCTGCAAGATGTTCAGTTCAACACCCAGGTCAACAATCTCGCCCGATTTTGAAATTCCTTTTCCATACATGATGTCGAACTCCACTACTTTGAACGGAGGGGCTACTTTGTTCTTCACCACTTTTACCTTAACACGGTTACCGGTTATGTCATCGGCTGCTTCTTTAATTTGCCCGATTCTGCGAATATCCAGCCGCACCGAAGCATAGAACTTTAAAGCATTACCACCCGTAGTGGTTTCGGGATTCCCGAACATGATGCCGATCTTTTCGCGCAACTGGTTGATGAACACGCAGGCGCAACCTGTTTTACTGATGGTGCCGGTTAGTTTGCGCAAAGCCTGCGACATGAGCCGGGCCTGCAGGCCCATTTTGCTGTCGCCCATTTCGCCTTCCAGCTCGCCTTTGGGCACAAGTGCTGCCACAGAATCAATTACGATAATATCAATTGCGCCAGAGCGGATAAGGTGGTCGGCAATTTCAAGCGCCTGTTCGCCATTATCGGGTTGGGAGATAAGCAGGTTTTCGGTATCAATGCCCAGTTTTTCGGCATAGGCTTTATCAAAGGCATGTTCGGCATCAATAAACGCAGCGAGCCCTCCTTTTTTCTGCGCCTCGGCAATCATGTGCATGGTAAGTGTGGTTTTACCCGATGACTCCGGTCCGTATATTTCAGTTACGCGGCCGCGTGGAATACCGCCAATGCCCAGGGCGATGTCCAGTCCGATGGAACCCGTGGAGATAGCCGGTATATCCATAATCTTTTCATCGCTTAATTTCATTACGGCTCCTTTGCCGTAAGTCTTTTCAAGCTTATCAATAGTTAACTGAAGTGCTTTTAACTTTTCTTTGGTGTCGCTCATAAACTTCTATACAATCGTATGGGTTAGTTGCGTTGTTTTTAATATCGGGTTGAAATTACGACTATCACCCCCAAAAACAAACGCAGCCAACGCGGTACGACAAAAGTTGTCAGTGTGGCAGATGGATTGATTCGTTTAACTTACACTGTTTTTGAAAATGGTAAGAAAAGTATTCTTGGTTTTTTTGATTGCCGCTGTTGCCCTGTTCATTGCCTACTACGAGTTGATTGGTTATGGTGTACGGCAGGGTATTGGTCAGCTTAACATTGTATGGAAGGCACGGCCCATCAGCGAAGTGCTAGCCGATGATCAATTTCCTGATTCGTTAAAACAAAAACTCAGGCTGGTGCAGGCGGTCAGGCAGTTTGCTATTGACTCGCTAGGCCTTAAAGACACCAAAAATTACAGTACGCTGTACGATCAGAAAGGCGAAGAAATTCTATGGGTGGTAACCGCATGCGAACCGTTCAGACTGGTTGAAAAACAATGGGAATTTCCGGTGCTGGGTGCCGTACCCTACAAGGGCTTTTTTAATAAAGAGTTGGCCCTGAAAGAAAAAGCAAAACTGGAAGAGGCCGGCTGGGATGTAAACATCCGTAATCCGGGCGGCTGGTCAACGCTCGGCTGGTTTACCGACCCCATCTTAAGCAAAATGCTTGAACGCAATGAGGGCGACCTGGCCAGCCTGATTATTCATGAAATGGTACACGCTACCATATTTGTGAAGGACAGTGTGGACTTCAATGAAAATCTTGCATCCTTTATTGGTGACCGTGGAGCGGAACAGTTTTTAATTCACCACTTCGGAAACAATAGTAAAGAATACCAGCGGTTTTTGTCGGAAGACCGGGAGTTCAGGGCGTATGCCGACCACATGCTGCGCGGATGTGATTACCTTGATAGTGTATATCGTGCCATAGCAAACTATCCGCTCAACGAAAAAATTGAAGCCAAGCATTCCGCCATTGCTCACATCATCAACACATCCGATTCGCTTGCATTTACAACCTTCAGCCGGCCAACGGTACTTTACGGCAGCAAGCTGCCGAACAATGCGTACTTCATGAGTTTTAAACGGTACCAGGCCCGCCAGGATATTTTCTGGACCGAGTGGAAGAATACCTTTCGGGGTAACCTTAAACAGTACATTTTGCACCTTAGCAACAGGTACCCATTTCTGTAAAATCTATCCCATTTTTAGCGGATTAAGGAATTGTTAATATTAAGTAAGCGGTTTTTTAAGCCTTGTTTTCTGCCTAATTTTGAAGCACAAAAAACTGATTCTATATGGCGAGCAAGCCGGTACACAGAGTGCTTGTAGTTGACGATGAAGAACCCATTCAGGAATTGCTGAAGTATAATCTTGAAAAGAGCGGGTATGAGGTAAAAACAGCCGGAGACGGCTCGAAAGCGGTGGAAATCGCCAGAAAATTTCAGCCTGATTTGGTGCTGCTGGACATTATGATGCCCAAGATGGACGGAGTCGAAACCTGCCGCCTGCTGCGCGAATTGCCGGAACTTCAAAAAACATTTATTGTCTTTTTAACAGCCCGATCAGAGGAATACTCGGAAGTGGCTGCATTTGATATTGGCGCAGATGACTATATAACCAAACCCATTAAACCACGGGCACTGGTCAGTCGTATCGGTGCACTCTTTCGCAGAGACAATAAAAAGGCGGGGGTTTCAAATGTTATTACCATTGGCGATTTGACAATTGACCGCACCAGTTACACCATAAAAGTTAACGATCGCGAAATTAACCTTCCAAAAAAGGAATTTGAATTATTGTATTTCCTGGCCCAAAACCCCAATAAAGTGTTCAGCCGTGAAGATTTGTTGCAAAATATCTGGGGTTCTGATGTTTACGTATTGGCCCGAACGGTAGATGTTCACATCCGCAAAGTGCGGGAGAAAATCGGTGATGATTACATCACCACCGTAAAAGGCGTGGGCTACAAATTCAGCATGAATTAAGCTGCTCAATCAGCAGTTGCATTGTTTGAATTTTGCGTTTTAAATCTTGAATTTGCCGTATGGTTTATAGTTCAAGGGTACTGGCCTTGTTGCTGGCTGTAAGCATTTCGGTAATCACCACGTTATTCCTGCTGTTAATGGAAGCCGACACAAATGTTATGTTGGTCGGGTTTTTCATCAGCTTCTCGGTTTCGTACTTGCTGGTATTTGTGGTGTTGGAGTTTCTGATTTTCCGGGAGATAAAAAAAATTCATAAGCTCATGGAGAAACTCAGAAAAAAGGAGCTGAATAAAATCAATAAACAGAAGTCGGGCATACTCAACCCGCTGGAAAATATTAACGAAGAAATTTTTTCGTTTGCCGAACTCAAACAAAAAGAGATTGATGAATTGAAAAAACTGGAGGCGTTCAGAAAAGAATTTATAGCCGATGTATCGCACGAACTTAAAACGCCCATCTTCGCTGCGCAGGGGTTTGTTCATACCCTGTTGGATGGCGCCATCGATGACAAATCGGTGCGAAACAAATTCTTAAAAAAGGCCGCCAAAAGCCTGGATGGCCTGGATGCCCTCGTTCAGGATTTGCTCACCCTTTCACACATCGAAACCGGGCAGATTAAAATGCACTTTGAAACCATCGATTTGTATAAACTTACTGAAGAAGTTTTTGACCAGTTGGAAGAAAAGGCACAAAAACGAAATATCAGATTGAAAATTGAAAATGAACCACAGAAGGTTACCGTGTATGCCGACTGGCAGCGAATTTTTCAGGTAATGACTAACCTGGTAATGAACGCCATCAAACATTCGTTCGAAGGGGGCGATGTGCTGGTGCGTTTTGAAATGGGAAAAAAGAGTGTGGTAACCCATGTGCGTGACTTTGGTGAAGGAATCCCTCCGGAACACTTGCCCCGCATTTTTGAGCGCTTTTACCGCGTTGATAAAAGCAGAAGCCGAGAAAAAGGTGGTACCGGCCTGGGTTTGGCTATCGTAAAACATATTCTGGAAAATCACAACACAAAAGCCGAAGTAAAAAGCGAACCTAATAAAGGTGCTGACTTTAGTTTTAAATTACCCCGCGTGAAACCCGAGCCGGGTGAATCTCCGGATTAGGAAAAGCCGTACCTGCGTGATTAGCAAGCACAACTTCAAGTCACTTGTCCTTTGGGAAGATGAGGATTTCATAGCGGTTAACAAGCCTCCGTTTATTGCAACGCTCGAAGACCGAGTTGAGCCTGCCAACCTGCTTGCACTGGCAAAGGTTTATGTACCCGAAGCACAGGCCTGTCATCGGCTGGATAAAAATACCTCGGGCATACTTGTTTTTGCCAAGAACCCAATAGCCTATCGGCACCTCAGTTTACAGTTTCAGAACCGCCAGGTGGTTAAACTATACCATGCCGTGGTTGATGGCATCCACCGGTTCGAAGAGGTGGCCGTTGACCTTCCCTTGTTAAAACAAAACGATGGAACTGTAAAAGTCAGTCGCAAACAGGGCCGGCCTGCACAAACCTGGGTGAGTACCTTGCAGATTTTCCGGAATCATACGCTGGTACAATGTCGGCCGGTTACCGGTCGCATGCATCAAATTCGCGTGCACCTGGCTTCCCTGGGAGCATCCATTGCCGGAGATGAGCAATATGGAGGCAAACCGGTATATCTGTCCTCCTTAAAAAAAGGATATACCCTTAAACAATTCTCTGAGGAACAACCCCTTGTGAAGCGCATGGCCCTGCATGCCCTTAGCCTGACTTTTAAGCGACTGAACGGTGAATTGATAACAGTAGAGGCCCCATATCCCAAAGATATGAAAGCCCTGCTCCGTCAGTTAGCACTAACGGCCTGAGCAAAGGGTACCCGGAAACACCAAAATTTGCTTCCAATTTGTATTTCAAGGCCTATCCGTTTACCTTTGTGTCCCTTTTTTAAGGAAGGGTTCATTTTATTGAATTTTAACGCTAAAAAACGTGGATCATCAGAGTTATAAAACGGTTTTTGCCAACAAAGCCACAGCCGAGAAGGGTTGGGTGTTGGTTGATGCGAAAGACCAGGTCTTAGGCCGGGTTGCCAGCCAGGTGGCCAGCATTATTCGTGGTAAACATAAAACCAGCTATACGCCTCATACCGATTGTGGCGATCACGTGGTGGTTATCAATGCCGAAAAGGTACGGATGACGGGCAAGAAGTGGACTGACCGGGTAATTTTTACGCACTCCGGTTACAATGGCGGCCAACGCGAACATACCCCGGCACAAATCCGGGCCAAACATCCCGCCAGGCTGGTGGAACATGCCGTACGGGGCATGCTGCCGAAGAACCGCCTGGGTCGGGAGTTATTCCGTAGCCTGCACGTTTATGCAGGTGCCGAACATCCACACACAGCACAGCAACCAAAAGAAATAAAGTTTTAATACATGGAGATTGTCAATGCAACGGGTAGAAGGAAAACTTCTGTAGCCAGGGTTTACGTAACCCCGGGGAAAGGTGAAATCAAAGTAAACGCCCGTGATCTCAAGGAGTACTTCCTTTCTGAGATTCACCAGACACTGGTTAAGCAGCCGTTAGTGGCGCTTAAGGCCGAGAACCAATACGATGTTACCGTAAATGTTGAGGGTGGCGGTATCAAAGGCCAGGCCGAAGCCGTTCGCCTGGGTATTGCCCGCGCCCTGGTTTCAGTTAACACCGAGAACAAACCTGTTTTGCGTAAGGAAGGGTTAGTAACCCGCGACAGCCGCATGGTTGAACGCAAAAAGTATGGACGCAGAAAGGCGAGAAGGAGATTCCAATTCAGCAAACGTTAACCGGAACAACAACATGGCAAGAAAACTAACTTATCAGGAATTACTGGATGCAGGTGTACACTTCGGGCACTTAACCCGCAAGTGGAACCCCAAGATGGCCGAGTACATCTTCATGGAGAACAACGGCATCCACATTATTGACTTGAACAAAACCCTGTCGTGCCTTGAGGAGGCTGCGTTCGCCCTTAAAAACATTGTGCGTTCGGGCCGGAAGATTATGTTCGTGGCCACCAAAAAGCAGGCAAAGGACATTGTTACCGAAGAGGCCAAGCGGCTGAACATGCCCTACGTTACCGAACGCTGGCTGGGCGGTATGCTTACCAATTTTGCTACCATCCGTAAGTCGCTTAAGAAGCTTGCGCAGATTGACAAATTAATGAAAGACGAGGCAGCTCAAAACCTGCAGAAAAAGGAGCGCCTCATGCTTACCCGTGAAAAAGCAAAACTTGAAAAACAACTGGGTGGCATTGTTGATCTCAATAGGCTCCCTGCCGCACTCTTTGTAATTGATGTGAAGCGCGAGCACATAGCCGTAGCCGAAGCGCAGAAATTAAATATACCGGTATTCGCCATGGTGGATACCAATTCTGATCCGGGCGTGGTTGACTTCCCTATTCCTGCCAACGATGATGCCTTCAAATCTATTTCACTTATAACCAAGTATATTGGCGAAGTAATTGAAGAAGGCCTGATGGAACGCAAACGCGATAAGGAAGATGCGAACCTCAAGAAAGAAGAGGAAGAAAAGCGCAAGGTTGACGAAGCTGCGGTAGAGGAAACCAAGTGAATAATACTATAAGCTGACGGCCGGTGGCAGTTTCAGCAACAACATGGTGAACATCGGCTGACTGGCCGATGTTCTTCGTTTTTAATAAGCCATTGATAATAAATTAGACCATTAAATTGAATTAACGCGATGATTTCAGCACAAGATGTAAACAAACTTCGCCAGATGACAGGTGCTGGCATGATGGACTGTAAAAAAGCCCTTACCGAAGCCAACGGTGATTTCGAAAAAGCTATTGAGATACTCCGGAAAAAAGGGCAGAAAGTTTCGGCTTCACGTTCGGATAAAGACGCTACCGAAGGCTCGGTATTTGTAAAAGTAAGCGATGACCATAAGGAAGCTGTACTACTAGCTCTGAATTGTGAAACGGATTTTGTGGCTAAGAATGAAGAATTCCAAAACCTCGGAAAACTTATTGCTGAAAAAGCTTTTTCGAACAAGCCAGAGAATAAAGAGGCGCTGCTGGCGTTAAAAGCTGGCGACCTTACCTTAAACGATAAGATTATAGAACTGGTGGGTAAAATCGGTGAAAAAATTGAAGTGAGCGAATATGTTCACATGAGGGGTGAAGCAGTTGTTCCCTACATCCATGCTGGCGCCAAACTGGGCGTGTTGGTCTCGCTTAAAGGCATAAACGGAAAAGACGTAACTGATGCAGGCAAAGATGTGGGTATGCAGATTGCAGCTATGAACCCCGTAGCTGTTGATGATAAATCGGTTGACAAGAGCCTGATTGAAAAAGAACTGGAAATTGCCAAGGCGCAAATTTTAGCCGAAGGAAAGCCTGAAAACATGGTAGAGAAAATTGCCCAAGGTAAATTGGCTAAGTTTTTCAAAGAAAACACCCTGCTGGCGCAGGCTTTTGTGAAGGACAACAGCAAAACCGTAGCTCAGTACCTGGATGGCGTTTCAAAGGGACTAACGGTAGCTGAATTCAGACGGGTGGCCATTGGTAAATAAAATTTACCTTAAACTTGCGGAAACTTTTCAGCTATTACATTAAAGGAGCTAAAAAACGACACACATGAGCAAACAAGGTTTTATCCTGATTTTTGGAATGGCATGGGCATTTGTTGCCGTTAGTCAAAACACCAGTAATTCCACGCGTACTTTTATGCAAAACAAGTACCTGTTGGAGCGTATGTCAAACCCGGAAATGCTGGTGACAGGGGCTTCTGTGCAAACCTTACCACCGGCTCCACCTGATGTGATTGGCGATGACATGCTAAATACTTATTTCCAGAAGACTACTTTTCTGCTTAACGACAGTTCGTTACTGGAAGGCCTACCGGTTAAGTATTACATAACCCGCAACGAATTTGATATAAAAACCAAAACCGGGCTTCGTGCTTTAAAAGGGGATCGGGTTAAAAGCTTCGTGTGGATTGATAGTGCAACAAAAAAACCCCAGGTATTTATTAATGGTCAGTTAGTTAAACATGAAGACGGCACACCTGGTTCCGGATTCTTTCAATTAATTACCGAAGGAAAAGTTGGATTAATTAAACAGACTGAAGTTTTTTTTAAGGAGGCAAATTATCATGTGGCGCTCAATGTAGGCAGCCTTGATCATAAATTAATCAAGAAGGTCCATTATTATTCACTGTATAATAATGTGTTCAAGCCGCTGCCTAAAAAGAAGTTTGAAACGGTATTTCCGGATCACCACCCTGAAATTCAACGCTTTATCAGGATCAATACGCTTGATTTAGCACGCGAAGACCACCTGCAAGCGCTGTTTGATTATTACAATTCGTTGAAATAAGGCTTAAGAAAACTCTTTCTGCAGATTTTCAATCGTATTTTTATTCACGTGCCTGAAGTCCAGGATCATCAGGCCGTCCAGCGCTTCGTTAAACTTGGGGTCAACGTTGAAGCCTATAATCCTTGCGTTTTGCTGAATGTATTTTTTCAGCAGCACGGGTGCCGACCGGATGGCCGGCTCGATGTCATCAATAATCTTGTCCAGTTTCCGTACGTCACCCCCTGAAGTTTTCAGTAGCGTGTTGGCTTCTTGCATGATTTTCGGACTTACTTTAAACCGCTTTTTCGGCTGAATAAACGCAGCCAGTTCCTGGTCGAAGTAATACTTCTGGATAAACGCCACGATTACGCTTTTCGATACTTTTGAATAATAGTTGCTGATACTTACCGGCCCGATGATGTAGCAATAATCCGGGTTGGAAACCAATACCGTAAGAATGCCCCGCCATAATAAAAACAAGGGGAGCCGTTTGTTTTGATACTCCGGGATGATAAATGACCGACCCAGTTCAATGGCGTTGTTCAATACAGGAACGATGCCATCTTTCATTTTAAATAGGGTGTTGGTATAGAATCCTTTTCGGCCGTACTTTTTAATTATAACATTGCCCTTACCGATGCGGTAGGCACCAACCAGCCTGGAGGCTTCGCGATCGTATAAGAACAGATGCTCGTAGTACTCATCAAACTGATCAAGATCAATTTTTTTATTGGTGCCTTCTCCTTCCTGTCGGAAAGTCAGTTCGCGCAACCGGCCTATCTCCAACAGAATATTCGGTATAGCCTTCGCGGGCGCCAGGTAAACATCAAAGTTCTGCTGGCTGAACAGTTTTAAATGCGTAATTTTTTCTATTTCCTGCTCAAGTAGTTCAGGGCTTATGCCTTCGGTAACCGGTTGTGGCCTGTTTAGTTTTGGGATGGTTACCAGGTTTTTCTTTTTACTTATAGCAAGCCCCAACGAATAGGTACGGGCTCTTAAAAATGCACTGAACTGGTCGATGCTTTTTATTTCATCCTGCTCGTCCACGGTTATCGGATTACCGATGCGAATGCGCATGGCAAAATCTTTTGCGTGGGTTAATTCGTGTGGCAGGCGCAGCGTGCGCAAGGACGGATGAATACGCCCTAACAAATGAAACGACCAACTGTTGTGCCCGTGAAAATAAATAGGGATAACGGGCACTCTTGCATTTTTGATCAGTTTAATAGCCGGCTTTTGCCAAGCTTTGTCGGTTATACCATTTGCATTCCGTTGGCGGGTAGAAACCTCACCGGCCGGAAAGATGCCTAGTGGCATGCCGTCTTCAACATGTTTTCGGGCAAACTTCATTCCTGCAATGCTGGAGGCCACCTCTCTGTAATCCTCAAACGGATTAACGGCAATAAAAAAATCGCTGATAGGCTCAATTTTTTTCAGCAGGAAGTTGGCAAGTACTTTGTAGTCGGGTCGCTTGCGCGCAATCAATTCAATCAATGCCAGCCCGTCAATGCCCCCATAAGGATGGTTTGAAATAGTAATGAAAGCACCTTTTTTTGGGATACGCGCCAACTCATTCTCATCGATTTCTAATTTAATATTGCGTTTTCTGAAATAGGCCCGGGTAAAGTCAATACCCTTGTAATCATACAACGCTTCATATAGTTTGTTCAGGTCGTGTAATCCGGCAAATTGCATAAGACCGCCAGCCACCAGTTTATTACGGATGCCTGTTGCCTTGCTGAAATCGGCTACTGTAATCAGCGGCTTCATGCTTTTAAATTTTACCGGGATTGGTAAAAATTAATTCGTTTTTTTTGTTTTAAAGGCGGCCTTCACCGCTCTCTCCAGTTCCTCGCCTGCTTTTTTTAAACTCGCTTCCACCTCTTTCCAGCGCTCTTTGTCGTTCGCTTCTTTTTTCAACTTCTCGGCCGATTGCTTCAGTTCTTTGTACTTCTGCTCGAATTCCTTGTTCAGTTTCTGGCCTGCTTCATTCAGTTCGGCCATAAACTGATCCATCTTTTTACCAAAGTTCTGGAATGCCTTTTCGGCTGTTCCCTGCTGTTGTTTCTGTGCCATAATTTTTTTGGATTTAAAAGTTAGTAACTTTCAACGCAACCTCAAGCCCCCAGGTTATGAACACCGATCAGGATCACCTCGATTTTATTACAAAACTGCTTGAAACAAAATCAACCGCCAAGCAAAAAACCTATAAATTTTTGCTCGATGCTTTCGCTGTATTGAAAGCCGAATCAAAGCGCATTATTACGGAAATCCGGAAAAAAGCCCATCCGGATGATACCGATGTTACCGTGGACTTTACCGATGTAAGCGAACACGAATTTCATGTAAAGCTGGCCGGTGACTTGTTGATTTTTGTACTGCACACCAACGTGGTCACTTTTGATGAAGAACACTTTGTTATGAAAGATCCGTACATTCTTCAGAATGAATGCAACCGGTATTTCGGGCAGATCAACATCTACAACTTCATGGCCGATTCGCTCAAGTTCAACCGCGTGAATGATCCGGGCTATTTACTGGCCCGGCTCATGGTTAACCACGAGAACCGGTTCTTTGTTGAAGGCGAAGGCCAGGTGGCTCGTTTGTTCAATAAAGTTTCAGAGGGGCCGTTAACGCACGAGTTTCTGAATGGTTTAATAAAACTGGTGTTGGCTTTGGCTATTGAAAACGATTTAATGGCTCCTCCTTACCCGCAGGTTAAATTTATCACCCTCTATCAAAAACTTGAGCATACACCCGATTTGGGCGGAGGGCAGAAAATCGGTTTTCGTATGAGTTACCAGGATAAAACCAGATGAATTGCGATTCGGTTGCGCAGCACTGCACGGCATTCTATATTGCCGCTGAATGCGGCTCATGAAACGATTTACTTTATTGTTAATGATCAGTGCCCTGCTGGCCTTTAGCTGCGCATCCAGCAAAAAGAACAAGCGGCTAAAGCCCGGCAAGCCTATTCCCTGTCCGTTAAAAGACTGCTGATCATGCTTAACAAAATCATCATCGCCATTGATGGGTATTCGGCATGCGGTAAAAGCACCACCGCGCGGCAAGCTGCCCGGATTTTAGGCTACCGGTACATCGATTCCGGAGCAATGTACCGTGCTGTTACGATGTTCTTTCTTGATCACCATGTAGCGCTAACGAATCCAAAAGAAGTTAGTCGCGCGCTCCAAAAGGTGTCTATCTCTTTTAAAGTAAATGCAAAAGGGTTGAGTGAGACCTACCTGAACGGACTTAATGTTGAACAGGAGATACGCGACATCCGTGTTTCGGAACACGTAAGCCAGGTAAGCACAATAAAAGAGGTGCGCCAGGCCATGGTTGAACAACAACGGAAGATGGGCAAAGACAAAGCCCTTGTTATGGATGGCCGCGATATAGGTACGGTGGTTTTTCCGCAGGCCGAGCTAAAATTTTTTATGACGGCCGACATCCTGGTGCGGGCCTTTCGCAGGCAGCGCGAACTGCTCGAAAAGGATATTATGGTTGATTTGGATTCTGTGATTGAGAATATACAGGAACGTGATCGTATTGACACCACCCGGTTAGAAAGCCCCTTGCGCAAGGCGCCCGATTCCATTGTTATTGATACCACCCACATCACCATCAGCGAGCAGGTGGATGAGGTGGTAAGACGGGCCATCTCAGCGATGGTAAAAAGCCGCTAAAGCATAGCGCAAAGCCTTTTTAATGTCAGATTTATGGTTAATTTTGCCACCGTTCAAAATTCAAAACCACTGCTGGCATGGGCAAATTTATCCGGTTAAAGAAGGGCTTTGACATCAATCTTGCCGGTAAAGCCGCTTCAACAATCGCTTCGCTTGATCAACCCGAAACCTTTGCTGTTAAACCTACTGATTTTCATGGCATTTACATGCCCAAACCGGTGGTAAAGGAAGGCGACCAGGTAAAAGCCGGCTCTGTTTTATTTCACGATAAAAAGAATGAACAAATTGTTTTTACTGCCCCGGTAAGTGGGGAGGTGGTTGAAATAAAACGAGGTGAAAAGCGAAAACTGCTCGAAATAAAAATACTGGCCGATAAAAATATCGAATACCTTTCCTTTAACAGGTACTCTGTAAGCGAACTGGCCGGCCTTACCCGCGAAAAAGCTCTTGAACAACTGCTTGCCAGTGGCGTGTGGGTAAATATCATTCAGCGTCCGTTTGGCGTTGTGGCCGACCCGGCTGAAAAACCCAAATCAATTTTTATTTCGGCTTTCGATTCAGGCCCCCTGGCACCCGACTATAACATTCTGTTTAAGGGACAGGAACAGTTTTTTCAGGCGGGTATTGATGTGTTGAAAAAATTTACACCCGGCCCGGTGCATGTTAATGTGCATAGCGGGCGCGAAATATCTCCGGTGTTTTCGCAGGTAAAAGGAGTTGAGTTAAATAAGTTTTCAGGTCCGCATCCGTCCGGCTGTGTTGGGGTTCAAATCCATCACCTTGACCCGGTAAACAAAGGCAATGTGGTATGGACCATCAATCCACAAGGTGTTATTCAAATAGGAAAGTTGTTTTTGAATGGCGTTTACGATGCCTCCCGGATAATTGCAGTTGCCGGTTCGGAAGTAAAAAATCCGCAGTACTATAAAACCTACACCGGAGCCTGCGTTAAAAAGTTTCTCGACAACAACCTTAAACAAAATCACGTACGGGTTGTTTCGGGTAATGTACTTACAGGAACAAGCATTGGGCCTGAAGGCTATATCGGGTTTTTCGATCACCTGGTAACAGTAATCCCCGAAGGCGACTACTATGAATTTTTGGGATGGATCAAGCCCACCGTAAATAAAATAAGTTTTCAGCGGGCATTTGGCCTGTTATCGTTCTTAACTCCTAAAAAGGAATTTGTTGCCGACAGCAACACGCGGGGCGAACCGCGCGCATTTGTGCAAACCGGTGTGTTCGAAAAAGTAACCCCAATGGATATTCTTCCTACTTACCTGATCAAAGCAATCATTGCCGAAGATTATGATGAGATGGAAGCCCTGGGTATTTATGAAGTAATTGAAGAAGACCTGGCCTTGTGCGAGTTTGTGGATGTATCCAAACACAACGTGCAGGAAATTTTACGAGAAGGAATAGATTTAATACGGAACAGCTAAGCACCATGAAGTTTTTGCGACAAGTATTTGATAAAGCAAAGCACAACTTTGAACGGGGCGGAAAGTACCACAAGTATTTCTACCTCTTCGAGGCCATTGATACGTTTAATTTCTCACCCAATACGGTAACACCTGCCAAAGGCGCACAGATACGCGATGCTATTGACCTTAAACGGCTGATGATGACGGTAGTCATTGCCATGATACCCTGCTTGCTGTTTGGCATCTGGAATGTTGGACACCAGCATTTTCTGGCAACCGGAGCGGCTGGCTCCAACGGAGATAAAATAGTGATCGGGCTTATACAGGTACTGCCTATTGTAATTGTTGCGTACGCAGCCGGGGGGTTGGTTGAGGTAGTATTTGCAATTATTCGCAAGCACCCCATCAACGAAGGGTACCTGGTAACCGGCATGCTCATCCCCCTGGTGATGCCGCCTGATATTCCGCTGTGGCAGGTTGCCGTGGCCTCCATCTTTGCCGTGGTTATTGCTAAGGAAGCATTTGGCGGAACGGGTATGAATATTCTGAATGTGGCATTAACCGCCCGCGCCTTTTTATACTTTGCTTACCCAACTGATATTTCCGGTGAAGTATGGACCTACCTGGGCGATGGCGCCAAAACGGTGGCCGGCTATTCAGGGGCCACACCGCTGGCTGTTGCAGCTGCTTCAACCGGTAATGTAGTTAATGACCTTTCAAATTTTGGTGCAGGCTGGGCCAATGAGATTTATAGTTTCAGTAACATGTTCTTCGGCTTTATGCCCGGCTGCATTGGCGAAACCTCTACACTAATGTGTTTAATAGGTGCGGCAATTCTGATTATGACTGGTGTGGGCAGTTGGAAAATTATTGTAAGTGTATTTGCCGGTGCCTATGGCATGGGGTTGTTTCTGAATATGCTTGGTACCAACACCTTTATGCAGATGCCGGCCCACTACCACCTGGTTATGGGCGGTTTGGCGTTTGGAGCCGTTTTCATGGCTACCGACCCCGTAACGGCCGCACAAACCGAAGCAGGAAAATGGGTTTACGGCCTTTTGATTGGTATATTAACGGTGCTTATCCGGGTGTTTAACCCGGCTTACCCGGAAGGCATTATGCTGGCCATTTTGCTGATGAACGTATTTGCACCGCTGATTGATTATGCCGTGGTTAGTGCAAACAAAAAACGCAGATTGAAACGTGCGACAGTCTAATCTTTATATCGTCATGTATGCAGCCATCGTCACCATTGTGTCGGGGGGGCTGCTGGCTATTGCTTCCGAAGGATTAAAGGAACGCCAACAGGCCAATATTGAACTGGAACGGAAATCCAATATTCTCTCAACCGTAATGGCTATTGGTAAAGATGTGAACGTAGCGCAAGAATACGACAAACGGGTAAAGGCGTTTGTGGTAGACTTTGCCGGCAATGAAGTGGCCGGGGTATCGCCTGCCAGCGTAAATATTGAAGCAGAGTATAAAAAGCCGGCCGAAAAAAGGCTGTTGCCTGTGTATGAATTCCGGAATGCCGAAGGCCATATTGAATATGTTGTGCTGCCGCTGCACGGATTCGGGTTGTGGGATAAAATCTGGGGGTATGTTGCTCTCCAATCCGATTTAAATACCATTCAGGGGACAGTATTCCAGCACAAAGGCGAAACACCCGGGCTGGGAGCCCGCATTGCCTCGGCCGAAATACAGGATCGGTACAAAGGCAAAAAAGTTTTTGAAGGCGAGCAGCTTGCCTCGGTAGAAATGATGAAGGGCGAAGGCAATGATTATTCAACCGATCCGCACAAAGTGGATGGCATGTCGGGCGCCACGCTTACCGGCAAAGGCGTAAACAACATGCTCAAAGATTACCTGGCCTGTTATTCGAACTACATCAAAAAGGTGAAAAACAACCCATAAGAACTATGAGCACCGTTGCAGAAGTTGTACAGGAGAAGAAAAGCGAACCGCTCTTTTCAAAGAAGAACAGAAAGTTGTTAACCCATCCGCTGGACATTAACAACCCGATTACCGTTCAGGTATTGGGTATCTGTTCGGCCCTGGCGGTAACTACACAAATGAAGCCTGCTTTTATTATGGCCATTAGCTTAACGGTGGTAACGGCCAGTTCAAATGTGGCCATTTCGTTGATGCGCAACACCATCCCATCACGGATACGCATTATTGTACAGCTTGCTATTGTGGCTTCGTGGGTAATTCTGGTTGACCAGGTGCTGAAAGCTTATGTTTATGATGTATCCAAGCAGTTATCGGTATTTGTCGGCCTCATCATCACCAACTGTATTGTAATGGGCCGGCTTGAAGCATTTGCCATGGGCAATAAAGTAGGTCCTTCATTTTTGGACGGGCTGGGCAACGGTTTCGGGTATGGCATCATCCTGATGATCGTGGCCTTCTTCCGCGAACTGCTCGGCTCGGGTGCATTGTTTGGATTTAAAATTTTTGAATCGGTCGGACTGCACTACAAGGGTAACGGACTGATGTTATTACCGGCCGGAGCGTGTATAATAGTTGGAATTATCATTTGGGTTCAGCGAGCATTAAACGGATACAGGGAAGGTTAACAACTAAGCATTATGGAAAACTTAATCAGCATCGGGGTTCGATCCATTTTCGTTGATAACATGATTTTTGCCTATTTTCTGGGTATGTGTTCATACCTGGCTGTTTCAAAAAAGGTAAAAACAGCGTTTGGACTGGGCTTGGCGGTAATCTTTGTGCTGGGTGTTACCATCCCCATTAACTGGATCATTCAGAATTATATTCTTACCGAAGGCGCGCTGAGTTGGGTAAGCCCGGAATTTGCCTCAGTGGATCTGTCTTTTCTGCAATTCATCGTGTTTATTGCTGTGATTGCCGCCATGGTACAGCTTACTGAAATGGCCGTTGAGAAATTCTCACCGGCTTTGTATGGTTCGCTCGGTATCTTTCTGCCATTAATTGCGGTGAACTGCGCCATCCTGGGGGGGTCGTTGTTTATGGTGGGCCGTTCGTACACGCTTGGTGAGGCCACTGTTTTTGGTTTTGGCAGCGGCATCGGCTGGCTGCTAGCCATTGTGGCGCTGGCCGGGGTGCGCGAAAAAATGAAGTACTCGCATGTGCCCGGCCCGCTGAAGGGCCTGGGTATTACGTTTATCCTGGTGGGCCTGATGTCGTTTGGCTTTCTGAGCTTCCTCGGCTTCTCGATTTAAACAGTACTAATAATGTTCAACTAACCTCTGCTTCGGTTTCAGCAGAGGTTTTTTATTTTTAAACTAAAACGTATATGATTTCGAAAATTGCCCGCTATTTTTTTAACGGTACGTTGTTTATTGTACCGTTGGTCGCCACTATCTATTTTATCATCGAGGCGTTTCAATGGCTTGACTCCCGGCTCAACCTGCCTTACCCCGGTGTAGGGTTTTTGATTATCCTTACAGTAATTACATTGTTTGGTTATTTCACAACCAACTTTGCCTTTAAAACTTTTTCTGATTGGTTCGAACAAATAATCGGGCGAATACCCCTGATTAAACTGATTTATTCTTCCATCAAGGATCTGATGTCGGCCTTTGTGGGCGAGAAGCGAAAGTTCGATAAACCCGTGTTGGTTATGATTAACAAAGAGAACCAGTTGTACCGCGTTGGCTTTATTACCCAAAATGATTTAACCAACCTGGGTTTGCAGGATATGATTGCCGTGTACATACCGCAGTCGTACACCATGGCAGGTGATCATTTTGTGGTGCCGAAAGAGAACATTAAGCCGCTAAATGTATCGGGTGCGGTGGCCATGAAGTTTATTGTATCGGGCGGGGTAAGCGGGTTTTAAAGCAACATCAGGAAATCACACCTGAGCCAACCAGTTCTTCCCCGTCATACCAGGCGGCAAACTGCCCGGGGGTAATGGCCTTCTGGGTTTTTTCAAAAACCAGGTACAAACCTTCGGTTTTTTTATGGAGTGTGCAGGGTTCCAACTCCTGCCGGTAGCGGATGCGTACGCGGTAGGCCTTCGATTCGCCATCCGTAAGTTTCAAATCTTCGCGCACCCAATGCTCATCGGCAGCCGCAATGAATAAGCCTTTCCGATAAAGGCCCGGATGTTCTTCGCCCATGCCCATGTATAAAATATTACGGGTGGTATCGGTACCGATTACAAACAAGGGTTTTGGAAAGCCGCCCAGGTTCAGTCCTCTGCGCTGCCCGATTGTATAATAATGTGCGCCCGTGTGTTCACCGGCTTCGGTACCGACATCGGGGCTGTACCGGTAAGGTTTTGTTACATCCACCAGGTCGTCCATTGACTGACCGTTACTAAATACCGGTGCATCAGGCGGAACGAGAATGGCTTTTCCTTTTTTGGGTTCAAGTTGCTGTTGCAAAAACTCCGGCAGGTGCACTTTGCCTACAAAGCACAGTCCTTGTGAATCTTTTTTCCCGGCAGTAACCAACCCGATTTTTTTGGCGATGTCGCGTACTTCGGGTTTCAGCAGTTCGCCAACTGGAAAGAGCGCCCGCGACAGTTGTTGCTGAGTAAGCTGGCATAAAAAATAGCTTTGATCCTTATTCGGATCGGTACCCGCCAGAAGCCGGTAAACGGTATTGCCATTAACTACCGTTTCGGCTTTGCGGGCATAGTGGCCGGTGGCTACGTAATTTGCACCCAGTTTTAATGCAGCGTTTAAAAAAATATCAAACTTGATTTCGCGGTTGCACAGCACATCGGGGTTTGGGGTGCGGCCGCGCTGGTATTCGGCAAACATGTAATCCACAATGCGCGCCTTGTACTCGCTGCTCAGGTCGATGGTTTGAAACGGAATGCCCAGGTGCTGGGCCACAATCATGGCATCGTTGCTGTCGTCAAGCCAGGGGCACTCGTTGCTGATGGTAACGGAGTCGTCATGCCAGTTTTTCATAAACATGCCAATTACTTCGTAGCCCTGCGCTTTTAATAAGTAAGCAGCTACGCTGGAATCAACACCACCTGATAAACCGACTACAACTCTTTTTTTCATGCTAAGCTTTAGGCTGCAAGCCACCAGCTGGAAGCTGGAAACTAGCGGCTATTTAATAACTGATTCACCGTTTCATTAAACCGCTCCTTTTGTTGTTCATAATAAATCCCCGTGCCCGGGCCGGAAAAACCCGTATGGATGTATTTTACCTGGCCGTCTTTGCCCACAAAGATAGTGGTTGGGAAAGCAATTACGCGGTTGAGCGCGGGCAGCGTTTCGCTGGCGTTGGTGTTGGTTCCGGCTATCAGCACAGTATACGGTATGCTGAGTTTTTGCTTCATTTTTCTTACACGCTCGCTGGCATACTTGAAATCAGCTTTTTGTTCGTAGGCCAGTCCGATAATTTCTATGCCGCGGTCCTTGTTTTTCGCGTACCATTCGGTAAGGAAGCGTGTTTCATCCATGCAGTTGGGGCACCAGGAGCCCAGCAATTGAACAATCACTACCTTATTCTTAAACCGATCGTGCTGAAGAGATACGGGCTTTCCATCCACATCCGGAAAAGTAAATTCCAGAGTTTTGTATCCTTCATTTAAATACGTCAGCGATTCGGTTGCAGGGGGTTTGGCCTGGTCGTCTCTTACGCCCGTCCACCTTCTTTTGCGCGACCTGCCCAGCCAGTGAATTCCCGAAAGGGTATCGCCCTGCTTAACGGCATTAAAGATATAGAGGTGATTTCCATCGAACCCGCTAAGCCAGAGGGTATCGTTCACTATGTTTCCTTCAAGGTACCGGTAATCACCGGTGGGTGTAAGGAAAGTACCTTCGGCATAGTTGCCTTTTTGGGTAAAGATGCCCAGCGCGTTAACCGTGTTGTTGTCGTTAAAAAACTGCACGGCATAGGTGCCGGAAAAATCCGGAACGGAGGCTGTGTAATCCGTTGGGGTAAACCGGTGCGTTTCACCATGGCGTGCTCTGAACGGAACCCGGTAGTCATCGGCATAGCGAATAATAAAGTGGCCGTTCAGTTCTGTGCCGTTATGAGCGGCCTTAATTAGTGCATCGAAAATATGGATGTGCAGGGTAATTGAATCATTTGTTACAACAACTTCATCCAGGTAAAGCCGTTCCTGTCCGTTTTTAATCCAGGCCACGTACTTGCCGGCTTGCATCTGCAGGTCAAAGGTAAAGGGTAACTCTTCACCCTGCAGTTCGAGCACGCCCCGCCAGGTGCCGGGAGGGATGGCTGTTTTTTCTGAGCCTGAGCACGCCATCATAAAAAATAACAAAAGTGGTAAAAAGCGCATAATGCAAGTTGGTTAAAGGTGAAAAACAGGATTTAAGCTAAAAATGTTCGTTTACTGAAAATTGTAAGCAATATACTTTCCTTACTATATTAAAGGAATGAAGGCTGTAGGTGGTGGCGGCCGGGGCAGGGCAGTATGTTTGCCACTTTTAACGCTTGGGTGTACAGCCAGGTAGCGGAAGCCCAACAGCGACAAAATATTATGAGAGGGATTACAGAATCACTTACAAGTAAGGACCAGGGAATACTTAATGTCGATCCCCGAACAGGAGGGGTTACCCAACTATTTTCGGAAGATAAATTCAGAAAGGACTTTGACACATGTACAAACGAATTAATGTAATTCTAAGCTTAATACTTCTACAGAACATTTTTTCCTGCAAAGATTCAAATATTGCCAGGCAGATTGAACGAAGTGGTTTAAATGGCCCATGCTACTACGTTTTCAACTTATCCGGATTTACCCTATATGAAATATAGCACGCATGAGTTAGCAAAACGAAGACTTGAAGAGCTAAAAAAGAAGAAAGAGCTTTTTAATAAGAAATAGAATGAGGAAGTTTAAACGCTTTATGTTAATGGATAGAGTGCGGAGCACGATAATCCTTGTTGGTGAAGAACACCAACAAGGGTGGAGGAGGGAAACAAGATATGAACAACGGATTAAGCCAACGCGTGACCGGACGTTTTGGTGCAGGAAAGTAAGCACCGGAGGCCGGCTATCCGCCACTGAGCGAAAAGTAACGAATAAAACCGTGCAGCGTGTTGGTAACCCGCTGTATCAGCAGTTTTCTAATGTACAGGTGGTTCAACAGCAAGCCCAGCAAGCGGGGCCACTCCAAGAGAACCCGTTAATGCGCTTTGCTGACAGGGCTGTTTCATGGGACGAATGGGTGAAAGCGAATCAAGGCTTGACTTATGATGAAATAGTTAATCAAATGCCTGCTCGAAATGGATTCGCTGGTGGACCACGACTGCGTTATGTATTTGATCCAGTAAATCCGAAAGCTGTGGTTGATATGCGCCATGTTCTTATCGTTGGTAAGATGGGGCCAGCATTCGGAAATGCCAACGAGTTGCTACAGCTTAAGACCGATCCTTCAAGTGCTATGGATCCCCAAGATTTTTACTCAAATCGCTTGGGCTACAGGTTTTATAATTACGTAGAAGGAAAAGGACTGACGGGCTGGATCGTGAATAACATAATCAGTAGTCCGGAGAATTTTGTCAACCGATTGAATGGGTTTATGACTAATCCAGTCTATCGAGGTCCAATTTTTATAGATCGGTAATTTAATATAGATGAATAGAGCTTTTTTTTTAGTCGTAGCTATAGCTAATTTGTTAATCTCTTGTGGTCCGTCAGATCGCATTGAGAAAAACATTCAGAATTCTCAAAAGTTAAAGGTTGGAATGACGTTAGATGAAGCTTTGAAAATTATGGGTGAGCCATACGAAATTAAAGAGCATGCGAACTATAAAGGAATTCATGATTATTACTATGAAAGTCCGTTCGGTGCATCGGATTGGATTTACTTTTCAGTTGACTCAACGAAAAGAGTCATTGAAGTTACTCCATATGAAATAAAGAAAGATTAATCCTAAGCCCGGCAGATACCGGGCTTTTTTAATGCGCATAAGTTTTCTTGGCCTGGTGATCTCGGAGGAAAGCATCAAGCAGAGCGGTAACAATATTCTTTTGTTCCTGTGGCAGCTTCTGAATGTCGGATATTTTTTTGACCAGGGATTTTTCTAAGACGGCATCAGAGCTACCGACCAGGTAATCCAAAGGCACTTCGAAAGTGTCAGCAATTTTTTTAGCAGCCTCGATTGAGGGCGAAGCTTCACCGCGTTCATACTTACCAATCATCTCACGGGATACACCGCTTTCGTTGGCCAGATCAGTTTGTGACCAGTCCTTTTCCTTGCGCAGAATCCGGCTAAGTTGCACCATCGCACCTCATCATTCAGCATTTTCCTGCATCGAAAGCCAGAAGTAAGATCTGCGATTTTAGCCTGAAAACGCAGATTTTTTTAATCAGTCGGATTTAGTCTGGTTAATAAGCCGCGTTTATTTGTGTCCAGTCTAAAACTCAGGGAGAAATGACAGTCAGGTCCAAAAAAGGGCTGTTAGGCCCTAAAATGCAAAAAAGTGGTTGAAAGTGGTTGAAAGTGGTTGAAAAATGCTTATGTTTGTTATCAAGGAATAGACAACCACTACGTCAATGACCTTTTTCACCAGCGAATATGAAAGTAAGCTCGATGCCAAGGGCAGGCTGGTACTGCCATCGCGCGTAAAAGCTCAGTTGCCCGAAGGGGACAGCGAACTGGTTTTGCGCAGGGGCTTTGAGCGATGCCTCATACTCTACCCCATGGTGGAATTCAAAAAGGTGTTCTCCAAAATTTCCGGATTGAGCGAGTTTAACGAGGAGTACCGAACGCTCCAGCGCAACTTCTTCAGTGGCACGGCCACGGTTGAACTGGACGGCAACGGTCGCTTTTTACTCCCTAAAAACATGCTTTCCTATGCCCAGATCGAAAAGGATGTGATGCTGGTAGGCATGGGCAACAAGGTTGAAATCTGGAATCCAAGTTTATATGAGAAACACCTGATTTCAGACCCAAGTGAGTTGTCGAAACTAGCGCAAAAATACCTTGATGTGTAGTGATCATGGCATCGGACTATCACAAGCCGGTCATGCTCCACGAATGTATCGAAGCGCTGAATATTCACCCCGAAGGAACGTACGTAGATGCGACTTTCGGTGGTGGCGGACATAGCCTGGCTATGTTGGAGCATATAAAAGGCGGTCGGTTGATCGCCTTCGACCAGGATGAAGATGCCGCGCGTGAGGCAGAAAAAATCACGCACCGTTCTTTTACATTCTGTCATGCCAACTTCAGGTACCTCAAAAAGTTTTTAAAACTCAATAAGGTAACAGCGGTAAACGGCATTCTGGCTGACCTCGGCATTTCTTCGCACCAGATTGATGAACCCACGCGTGGCTTTTCAACCCGGTACGATGGCCCGCTGGATATGCGGATGAATGTAGGCAATCCGGTGACGGCAGCTAATGTGCTGAACACATACAGCGAACCGGAACTGCACCGGATACTCGGGCTGTATGGTGAAATACGCAACGCCCGTACGGTAGCCAAAGCCCTCGTACAGGAGCGGACTATTAAGCCGTTTAGCCGCACCGATGAATTAAAAAACCTGCTTGTTCGGTATGCACCCAAAGGCAAGGAAAACAAATACTTCGCCCAGGTGTTTCAGGCGCTGCGCATTGAAGTGAATAACGAGATGCAGGCCCTTGAAGATTTTTTGCACCAGGCGGGCGAAGTGCTGGTACCGGGCGGCAGGCTGGTGGTATTGTCGTACCACTCGCTGGAAGACAGAATGGTGAAGAATTTTTTTAACAAAGGCAAAACATACGGAGAACCCGAGAAAGATTTTTTCGGAAACGTACGAAAGCCTTTCGAAGCCATAAACCGAAAGCCGGTTGAAGCTTCGGAAGAAGAAATAAAAGAAAATAAACGTGCACGCAGTGCAAAATTAAGGGTAGCAGTAAAATTATAAACCGCCCACTCTCCAAACAGAAGAGGGGCGGGGTGAGGTTATGGCAGACAACACATTCAAAATTGACACGAAACCAAAAAGCTCAGGCGGTGGCTTGTTTTCATTTTTGGAACGCAGGCTTAAGCTCGAGAACTATTTTGAAGAAGGCTTTCCGGTTCAGCACCTTCCAAAAATTGTGTTTGTGATGGCATTGAGTTTATTCTACATCAGCAATACTCACTATGCCGATAAAACTGTGAGGCGCATTAACGAATTGCAGGCCGAAGTGGAAGACCTGCGAGCAGATTACACCACGACCAAGGCCGACCTGATGTTTGCCAGTAAACAAAGCGAAGTAGCCCGTAAAGTAAGCCAATATGGGCTGAAGGAAAGTTTGAAGCCGCCCTACAAAATCGAGGTGAACGAAGATGAATATTAAGCAGTCCATATTGTTGCGTGTGCGGGTAGCCTTTTTGTTTGTGCTGCTCTTTGCTCTGGCAGTAGTGGCCCGTATTGCTCACGTGCAGGTAGTTGAAGGCGACAAGTGGGCAACGATGGGCGAGCAGATTTCATTTGATTATAAAAAGGTTAAAGCCACACGCGGTAACATCTACTCAGATAACGGAAGTTTGCTGGCCACCTCGCTGCCTTTTTATAAAGTAGCATTCGATGCAACCTTGCCCAAAGAAGAAGTATTTCGCAACGGTGTGGATTCACTTGCACGGTTGTTGGCATCCTTCTACAAAGACAAAAACTGGCTTGATTACAAGCGCATGCTTATCGATGCACGGGAGTCAGGCAAGCAATACATCATCATCAACAGAAAGCAGATCGACTACCAGGATAAAAAACTGATGCTCACCTGGCCCATCTTCCGCGAAGGCCGGCTAAAAGGTGGGGTCATCTTCGAAAAGATGGATGTGCGCTATCGACCGTTCTCCAACCTTAGCCGCAGAACCATCGGATTTGTAAATGAAAATGAAAATGGAGCCGGTCTGGAATATAGTTTCAATCAACAACTTGGCGGCAAAGACGGCTACGCCTATTACCAGAAAATTGCCGGTGGAATATGGAAGCCTGTGTTTGATGCCAACAATGTTAAAGCAGTTAACGGATTGGATATTCAAACAACTCTCGACATCAATCTGCAGGATGTAGCCGAGACAGTCCTGCACAAAGCAATGGCACAACACCGTGCCGATGACGGCCTGGTGGTGGTGATGGAAGTAAAAACCGGTGAGGTGAAGGCCATCAGCAACCTGAGCAGCGATGGCAACGGTAACTTTTACGAAAAGTTCAACTTCGCCACGGGAGGTTTATTCGAGCCCGGCTCAACCTTTAAGCTGGTAACGATGATTGCCCTGCTGGAAGACAGCAACATTGACCTGGCCGACAGCATTGATACGGGCAAGGGCGAAACCATCTTCTACAAAAAATACCGGGTGCGCGACCATGAAGAAGGCGGACTTGGAAGGATAACCATTCGTGAAGCCTTCGAACATTCTTCCAATGTAGCTATGGCTAAGTTGGTTGATAAACATTTCGGGGTGCGTCCGCAACGGTACCTCGATCATGTGGAGCGGCTTAAACTCAACCAGCCCCTTGGTCTTCAGATTACCGGTGAGCCAACACCCAAGTTTAACTACCCGGGCCAGAAAGGCTGGAGCGGCATCAGCCTGCCCTGGATGGCGTACGGATACGGCATTGAGATTACACCCATGCATACGCTTAGCCTGTATAACGCAGTGGCAAACAATGGAAAAATGATCAAGCCGGTATTTGTAAAATCGGTTAACCAGGCCGATCGGATTAAAGAGCGGTATCAATCCGAAGTTATTGTTAATAAAATCTGTTCGGAACGTACGCTCAACAAGCTTAAGCAATTGCTGGAAGGCGTGGTTGAAAGCGGCACCGCCAAGAATATTAGGGGAACCCACTACCGCATTGCCGGCAAAACCGGTACTGCCCAAATCCTGGAGAACGGCCAATACACTAAAAAATATATCACCTCATTTGTGGGGTATTTTCCGGCACACAGCCCTAAATATTCAGCCATCATACTTATCAAAAATCCGCGGGGCTGGCAGCAGTACGGCAGCAACGTGGCGGCACCGGTGTTCAAAGAAATTGCCGATAACATTTATGCCCGCGACCTCAACATTCACCTGGCAATGGAAAAGAAGACTTACCGGGAGCCGGGCCTGTTTCCGGTTATCCGTGCCGGCAACCAGCAGGAGCTGACCATGCTCTGCAATGAACTGGGAATTTCAAACCATTCGAAAAGCGATGAGTTGTGGGTGCGGGCTGTAAAAAGTGGCGATGCTGTTAACTGGACAACCAATACAGCCGGCAACGGCATTGTCCCCGATGTGATGGGCATGACCTTCCGCGATGCGCTGTATTTGCTGGAGCGTGCCGGCCTGATGGTATGGTATGAAGGCACGGGTCGTGTACAAAGCCAGTCGTTATTGCCGGGTGCGCGGGTATCGAAGGGCGATCGTGTTTACATAAAACTGGGATAATGCCTGAGCTGAAAGACATATTATATGGTGTAAACATTACCTCAACCTATGGCGATATGGGCGTTGGGGTGAAAGGCATTTGCTTTGATTCGCGTAAAGTCAAAAAGGGATTTTTGTTTGTTGCCGTACGAGGCACCCAGTCTGACGGCCACCAGTTTATTGAGCAGGCCATTGCCGGTGGTGCCATTGGAATAGTATGTGAAAAACTACCTGATACCATCCATGAAAAAAACATCTACGTCACAGTCAAAAATAGCGCGCGCGCGCTGGGAATTATTGCTGCTAACTTTTTTGGCGCTCCGTCACAAAAACTAAAACTGGTTGGGGTAACAGGCACCAACGGCAAGACAACGGTGGCCACGTTGCTTTATAAATTGTTTGGCTCGTTGGGTTACCGCAGCGGGTTGATTTCAACGGTTGAATATAAAATTGTTGATCAAACATTGCCGTCAACCCACACTACTCCCGACCCGATTCAGTTAAATGAGTTGCTGAAAAAAATGGTCGAGGCAGGTTGCACGCACGCTTTCATGGAAGTGAGTTCGCACGCTATCGACCAGGAGCGGATTGCCGGTTTAGAATTTACCGGAGCAATCTTTACCAACATTACGCACGATCACCTCGATTATCACAAAACTTTTGAAAATTACATCAAGGCTAAGAAGAAATTTTTTGATGAGCTGAGCAGCCACGCTTTTGCACTGGTTAATGCCGATGACAAACGCGGCATGGTGATGCTGCAAAACACCAAGGCCAACCGTAAATCGTTCGGCCTGAAAAAAATGGTTGACTTCAAAGGTAAAATCATCAGTAACACATTGGAAGGTTTGGAAATGGAGGTTGACGGCAAAACCGTGTGGTTTAAACTGATAGGCGATTTCAACGCCTACAACCTGTTGGCGGTGTATGCGGCAGCCGTGCTGCTGGGCGAATCGTCTGATCAAGTACTGACAATCCTTTCGAATATGACCGGTGCTGCCGGGCGTTTTGAGGTGATTGCTGCCGGTGCAAAGATCACTGCCATTGTGGATTATGCCCACACACCCGATGCATTAAAGAATGTGTTGGAAACCATCAAGCAGTTCCGCTCCGGACAGGAGCAGGTGATAACCGTTGTAGGCTGTGGCGGCAACCGCGACCGGACCAAGCGGCCACTGATGGCTTCCATCGCTGTACGGTTAAGCGATAAAGTGGTACTCACATCGGATAACCCGCGCGATGAAGAGCCGATGGACATTATCCGTGAGATGCAGGCGGGTATCGGACCAAGTGATGCACGAAAAACAGTTGTGATTGCCGACAGGGAAGAGGCTATTAAAACGGCCTGCCTGATGGCTAAGGAAAAGGATATTGTGCTGGTAGCCGGCAAAGGCCATGAAACTTACCAGGAAATAAAAGGCGTGAAGTATCCTTTTGATGACAGAGAAGTGGTTGAGCGCATGTTAAAATTAATTGTCAATTAACGATGCTGTACTATCTATTCGATTATCTTGACAAGCAACACGACCTCATCGGGGCAGGTGTGTTCCAGTACATCTCGTTCCGCGCAGGCATGGCAGCATTTCTTTCGTTGCTCATCACCATCTTCTTTGGTAAAGGACTGATAGGTTTCTTAAGGAAGAAACAAGTTGGTGAAGAAATCCGCGACCTCGGTCTTGAAGGCCAACTGCAGAAAAAAGGCACACCCACTATGGGCGGCCTTATTATCATCGCGGCTATTTTACTTCCAACTTTACTCTTCGCCAAACTTGATAATGTTTATGTCATCCTGCTGGTAACCGCTACCGCGTGGCTGGGCCTTATCGGATTTATTGATGATTATATCAAAGTCTTTAAAAAGGATAAAGAAGGGCTTGCCGGCCGTTTTAAAATTGTGGGGCAGGTTGGTCTGGGACTTATCGTGGGGTTAACCCTGTTCTTTCATGAAGACGTTGTTGTGCGTGAAGTAAAGCCCGTAACATCGCAAAGCAGGCTTTCCGAGTCCGTGCAGGAAATCAACGTGGATGTGCTGCAGGAAGAAGACGGCAAGCAGTACCATAATGTACGCTCAACCAAAACCACCATTCCGTTTTTGAAGAATAACGAATTTGATTACGCTTATTTTCTTCCGGCTTCGCTTAAGGATTTTACCTGGATAATCTATGTAGGTGTTGTCATCCTGGTGATCACCGCTGTTTCGAACAGCGCCAACCTGACTGATGGCATTGACGGCTTGGCGGCCGGCACTTCGGGTATCATCGGGTTAACACTGGCTATCTTCGCCTATCTCTCCGGTCGGGTTGACTTTTCCAGCTACCTCAACATCATGTACATACCCAACCTCAGTGAGTTGGTGATTTTCTGCACTGCCTTTGTAGGTGCATGCCTTGGTTTTCTTTGGTATAACGCATATCCCGCCCAGGTTTTTATGGGCGATACCGGCAGCCTTACCCTGGGCGGCATCATTGCGGTAATTGCACTGGCTGTACGCAAGGAGTTGCTTATTCCGGTGTTATGTGGAATATTTTTCATTGAAAGCCTTTCGGTAATAATCCAGGTAGGCTATTTCAAATACACAAAGAAAAAATATGGCGAAGGCAGGCGAATATTTCTCATGTCACCTTTGCATCATCACTATCAGAAGATGAATCTGCACGAATCCAAAATCGTCACGCGCTTTTGGATTGTGGGCAGCCTGTTGGCAATTGTTACACTGGCAACTTTAAAATTACGATGAGCAGGCGGGTAGTTATATTGGGAGCAGGCGAAAGCGGAACAGGCGCAGCCTTATTGGCGAAGGCTAAAGGCTTTGAAGTTTTCGTTTCCGATCAGGGAACTATTAAAGAGAACTACCGGGATGATCTGATCCGGAATAAAATTGATTTTGAAGAAGGGGTACACACCGAATCAAAAATTCTGAATGCCAACTTAATCATTAAGAGCCCGGGTATTCCTGAAAAGGCCGAAATAATTGTTCGGGCAAAGCAAAAATCCATCGAAGTAATTGATGAAATCGAGTTTGGCTTCCGGTTTATTAAAGGAAAAGTGATTGCCATTACCGGAACTAACGGGAAGACTACCACCACACTGCTTACCTACCACCTGATGAAAGCGGCCGGCTTCAGCGTGGCGCTGGCCGGCAATGTGGGCGAAAGCCTGGCCCGTAAAATTGCACACGGCAACCACGATTGGTACGTGCTTGAAATCAGCAGTTTTCAACTGGATGGTACCAAAGCTTTCCGTCCCGAAATTGCCGTGTTGCTGAACATCACACCCGATCACCTCGACCGGTACGGGTATGAAATGCAAAACTACGTCAATTCCAAATTCCGGATCATTCAAAACATGGAGGCCGGCAATCACTTTATTTATTATGACGATGATGGAATTATTGCGAAGGAAATCAATCAGCGGAATCCGACAGTAAACCGAATTCCGGTTTCATTGAAAACCGGAGCACTGCCGGTGTATGCCAGTGGTACCACCATGCATTTTAAGCTCGGGGCCGAGGTGTTCTCTATCCGGCAGGAAGAAACCACGCTGAAAGGTCCACATAATCTGATAAACACCATGGCAGCTGTATCGGCCGTGTGTTTGGCGGGTGCAAAACTTAAATTGATAAAAGAGGGCCTGAAAACGTTCCGCAACGCCCCGCACCGGCTGGAACTTATTGCAACAATCAACGGGGTTGATTTTGTGAATGACTCCAAGGCCACCAATGTGGATTCGGTTGTGTATGCGTTGGGAAGCTACAACCAGCCGCTCATCTGGATTGCCGGTGGCATTGATAAAGGCAATGATTACAACCTCATTAAAGATGAAGTGAAGAAAAAAGTAAAATCGCTGATTTGCCTGGGCAGGGATAATGAAAAACTAAAAAAGTTTTTTACCGGTATTGTGCCGGCCATCCATGAAACCCAAAGTGTTTCTACGCTGGTGCGGCTTGCGTTGCAGGAGGCTGCACCGGGCGATGTGGTGCTGCTGTCTCCGGCCTGTGCCAGCTTCGATTTGTTTAAAAATTATGAAGACCGTGGCGAGCAGTTTCGTAAAGCCGTACTGGAGTTAAAAAAAGAAGTTGAAAACCAATTGGTATGAATAAACTAAAAACATGGGCTGATGAGAATCTGCAGGGCGACCGGGTAATCTGGGCGGTGGTTTTCATCTTGTCCATGATCAGCATCCTGGTGGTGTACAGTTCAATAGGCACGCTGGCTTATAAGCGCTCGGTAAGTCCGGAAAAATACCTGCTTACTCATACCGTGCACGTGTTTATCGGGTTGGCTGCCATGTGGTTTGCGCACCGTGTGGATTACCGCTACTATTCCAAACTTTCGCGACTGGCGTTGTGGATCAGCGTGCCTTTGCTGATTTACACCTTTACAAACGGCACAACCGTAAATGATGCAGCCCGGTGGATTAATATACCCATCATCAATACATCCTTCCAACCATCCGACTTTGCCAGCCTGGCGCTCATCATCAACCTGGCCAGCATGCTTTCGAAGCGCCAACAGAACATTGATGATATAAAAGAGTCGCTTATACCTATCCTGTTCTGGTGCGGCTTAATCTGCGGACTGATTGCGCTCACCAACATGTCAACCGCGGTGCTGTTACTGCTCACCTGCATGCTCATCATGTTTATCGGCAGGGTGCCCATGCGCTACCTGGCTATGTTATTGTTTGTTGGCGTGTTGTTCGGGGCCCTGGCCTTTAAGTTTGGTATGCGGGGAGGAACTGTAATTAATCGGGTGAATGATTTTATCGGGTATGTGCAGGGAACTAAAGAACTGCCCTTCCAGGCTAAACATGCGCACATTGCCGTGGCAACCGGAGGCCTTACCGGCAAAGGCCCGGGCAACAGCGACCAGCGCAACATCCTGCCTCATCCATACTCTGATTTTATCTATGCTATCGTCATCGAAGAATACGGCCTTGTTGGTGGTGTAGTTGTATTGGTGTTGTACCTCATCCTGTTGCATCGCGGAATGAAAGCCGCCTACAACAGCGAGCGGGCATTTGCAGGGTTGCTATCGGCCGGATTGAGTTTTGACCTGGTGTGCCAGGCTATGATAAACATGGGTGTTGTGGTGGGTCTCGGCCCGATTACCGGCCAGCCGTTGCCGCTCATCAGCATGGGCGGAACCTCCATGGTGTTTACCGGTATTTCTCTGGGCATCATTTTAAGTGTAAGCCGGGGCGAGCGCGATGAAGTATGGCAACAACAAACGGAAATGAAAGATAAGAATGTAGAAATGAAGGCAGCGTAAACCCTCACCCCGGCCTTTCACCCTAAGGGAGAGGGGTGTCCGTCAGGACGGAGTGAGGGAGATAAGAATTATATGAACACAGGAAAACCATATCGACTGGTAATCAGCGGTGGCGGCACCGGGGGGCACATTTTTCCGGCTTTGGCTATTGCCAATGCATTTAAAGATCGTCATCCCGATTCGAAGATTTTGTTTGTGGGCGCCAAAGGAAGAATGGAAATGACTCGCGTGCCAGATGCCGGCTACGAAATTGTTGGCTTATGGATCAGCGGCATCCAGCGCAGGCTGAGCCTTTCTAATTTATTGCTGCCGCTTAAACTTATCACCAGTTATTTCAAAGCATCATCTATTCTTAAAAAATTTAAGCCGCACGCAGTTATTGGCACAGGCGGATATGCCAGCGGGCCGATTATGCTGGCGGCAACTTCGATGGGCATACCCTCATTAATTCAGGAGCAGAATTCATTTGCCGGCCTGGCCAATAAACAGGTGGCGGGCAAGGTGAGCCGTGTGTGTGTGGCCTACGAAGGCATGGAAAAATATTTTCCTAAAGAGAAAATTGTTTTGACCGGTAATCCGGTACGAAAAGATTTACTGTCAATAGCAGATAAGCGCACCAAAGCACTAAGCCATTTCGGCTTCGATCCATCAGTGAAGACGCTGCTGGTTATTGGAGGAAGCCTTGGCTCAAAAACCATTAACGAATGCGTTTATGCCGGTATTGAAAAACTAAGGGATGCTGGCATTCAGTTAATCTGGCAAACCGGTAAGTCGTATTTCCATCAGTACCGTGAGTTGCTGAAGAATGTGGATAAACGAAAAATCCGTCTGTTCGATTTTTTGAAAGAGATGGATTTAGCCTATGCGACTGCCGATGTGGTGATTAGCCGGTCGGGCGCTTTGGCGGTATCGGAGTTGTGCGTGGCCGGCAAACCCTGCATCCTGGTGCCTTCGCCCAACGTGGCCGAAGATCACCAAACCAAAAATGCAATGGCATTAGTTGAAAAAGAGGCGGCTCGGATGATTACGGATGCACAGGCAGGCGCTATGCTGGTGGATGAAGCCTTGAAATTGTTGTTCGATGAACAGCAGGCTGACCGACTTTCGGGAAATATCTGCAAGTTGGCCCGGCCTGATGCCACCGAAAAGATTGTAGATGAAATTGAAAAACTTATCGGCATTCGGGCTAACGGAAGCTCAGTTGCCGGCATAACCAATCGGGCCATGTTAATCAGTTAAGCAGTGAAGTTGGAAAACTACCATAATGTTTATTTTCTGGGCATCGGGGGCATTGGTATGAGCGCCATTGCACGCTGGTTCCTGAAAAAAGGCCTGCTAGTTTTCGGCTACGACCGCACACCCACATTGCTTACTGCTGATCTTCAACGGGAGGGTATGCAGATTCATTATGAAGATGCTGTTCAGCATATTCCGGCTGAAGTGCTGTCGGGTAAAGAGAAAACCCTGGTGGTGTTTACTCCGGCTATCCCGAAAGATCACCAGGAGTATAATTACCTGAAGGCACAGGGGTACACCATCATGAAGCGGTCGGAGGTGCTTGGTCTGCTCACAAAAAATTACAGAACAATCGCGGTGGCCGGAACACACGGTAAGACTACCACCTCATCCATGATTGCCCATATTTTGAAATCTGCCCGGGTAAATATGGTGGGCTTCCTGGGGGGCATAACTACCAACTATGAGTCGAACCTCGTAATGGAAGGCGAGGTAAATCCCAACACTATCGTTGTAGTTGAGGCCGATGAGTTCGATCGTTCATTCCTGCGGTTGTTCCCGCACACGGCTGTAGTTACTTCGGCCGATGCCGACCACCTGGATATTTATGGCAATCATGAGAGCATGCTCACTTCGTTCCGGGAATTTATCCGGCAGATTAACGAAGGGGGTGAACTTATTATTCACGAATCGGTAGATGCCCTCCTTACGGCTGGCATCCAACTAAAATGTAAAATCACCTATGGTATGAGCCGGGGACAATTTTTTGCCGGCAACATTGCCGTTACGCGGGGGCGTGACGGATTTTTTGAATTTGATTTATATGGCTTTGATACAGGTTATCGTATCACGCTCGGTGTCCCCGGTTTTCATAATGTCGAAAATGCCATCGCGGCAGCACTGGCCTGTTACCGGAACGGCATTTCGATGGAAGTAATTAAATCAGCACTGGCTTCTTTTAAAGGAGTGAAGCGCAGGTTTGAGTTTGTAGTCAAGTCGGATAAAGTGGTGTACGTAGACGACTACGCCCATCACCCCACCGAAATCGAGGCCTTTCTGCAATCCATGCGTTCGATGTATCCCGGTAAGAAATTAACGGTAGTGTTTCAGCCCCACCTGTACACACGCACACGCGATTTTGCCGATGGGTTTGCCAAAAGCCTGAGCCTGGCCGATGATGTACTGCTTATGGACATCTACCCTGCACGCGAACTGCCGATTCCCGGGGTGGATGCCGACATGATTTTTAAGCAGGTTACGGCAAAAAATAAGGAGCGCTGCGGCAAAAACAATCTACTGGAGAAGATTAAAAGCCGGCAACTGCAAGTGCTCGCCACGGTGGGAGCCGGAGATATTGACACGTTTGTTCAACCGATAAAAGAAATTTTGAAAGAACGCTATGAAGGGTAAGTGGAAAATACGAAAAGAACTTAAAATAGGAGTGGCACTGGCCGTGCTCTTCTTTTTCGTTGCCTTTACCGAACGAAAACTCGGATCGCAATCGGTAAACGATGTGATTGTTAAAGTTGAAAATGTACAGGATAACCACTTCATCGATGAAGAGGATATTCTGAAGTTGATTCGGTTGGATCGCGAAAATCTTAAGGGGGCCGATCTGACCCGGCTAAACCTGAAAGAAATTGAAGACCGGATCAAGTCCGATCGGTTTATTCAGGATGCCGACCTCTATAGCGACATCAAAGGCAACCTGATTGTGCGTGCCACCCTGCGCAGGCCCATTGCCCGCATCATCCGCAACGATGGGCCCGATGCTTATGTTGCCGAAGATGGCACCATTATGCCGGTTAGCAGCAAGTTCACCGCACGGGTAATACTCATCAGTGGCGACAATGTGCGCAAGTTGCTTGAAATGGAAAATATCACAACCGATGAGTGGGGCCAGCAACTGATTACGCTGTTGCATACGATTGGTAATGATGATTTCTGGCGGGCACAAATAGCCCAGGTACATCTTACTGCGAAAAACAAACTCATCATGCTTCCGCAGATAGGCGCCCAGACTATTGAGTTTGGCACAGCCGATAAAGCCGAAGAGAAACTGAAAAAACTCAAAATCTTTTATAAGGAAATTCTGCCGCAGATGGGATGGAACCGCTATAAGCGGGTAAATGTGGAGTACGATAAACAATTGATTGCTGAATGAAATTTTTTAACACTAAACCTATAAGAAAGACAAACAACCACTAATTGTTAAACGCTATGGAACAGGAAAAATTAATAGTAGGTCTCGACATCGGCACAACAAAAATCTGTGCCATTGTTGGCCGTAAAAATGAATTCGGCAAACTGGAAGTGCTCGGCATGGGCAAAGCCGAATCGGAAGGCGTTGTGAAGGGCATCGTCTTTAACATCGACAAAACCGTGTATGCCATCGAGAAGGCTATTAAAGAAGCCGCTGATCAGGCCGGCATTAATATTGGCCTGGTTAACGTGGGCATTGCCGGCCAGCACATCAAAAGTTTCATCCAGCACGGGGGCATTACGCGTACCTCAAAAGAAGATGAGATCTCTATTGATGACGTGGAGCGCCTCACCCAGGATATGTACCGCATGGTGGTGCCTCCCGGCAGCCAGATCATCCACGTGATGCCGCAGGATTACATGGTAGACTACGAAGAAGGAATAAAAGAGCCTGTCGGCATGTCGGGTGTGCGGCTGGAGGCCGACTTCCACATCATTACCGCGCAAACCAATGCCATCAACAACATTAATAAATGTGTACGCAGGGCAGGGCTCGAAATTGATGATCTGATCCTGGAGCCGCTGGCCTCCAGCCTGGCCGTGCTGAGCAGCGATGAAAAGGAAGCTGGCGTTTGCCTGATTGATATTGGCGGTGGCACAACCGACATTGCCATCTTTTACGATAATATCATCCGGCACACGGCCGTCATTCCGTTCGGTGGCAACATCGTAACCAACGATATTAAGCAGGGCCTGATGGTGTTGCCGCAGCAGGCCGAGCAATTGAAAACGCGTTTTGGTAAAGCCATAGCCGAAGAAGCCAGCCCGAATGAAATTGTATCCATACCGGGCATCCGCAACCGGTCGGCCAAAGAGATTTCTGTTAAAAACCTGGCCAACATCATTCAGGCACGCATGGAAGAGATCATCGAAATGGCCCATGCCGAAATTATCAGCTCTGGCTTTGAAAACCGCCTGGCAGGCGGCATTGTGATTACCGGTGGTGGAGCCCAACTCAGCAACCTGAAGCAACTGGTAGAGTACATGACCGGCATGGACACGCGCATCGGTTACCCGAACGAGCATCTCGGCAAGAGCAAAATCGAAGCAGTAAAGAGCCCGATGTATGCCACGGCTGTTGGTTTAGTACTGGCCGGTTTCCGCTCGTTGGATGAACGTGAAGATACCTATAAAGAGGCGCGCGAAGTTGTAAAGACGTCAAAAGCAGTGAAAAAAAGTCCGTCAAAGAATTTCTTCAACGAGATACTGACGAAGACAAAGAGCTTGCTGATTGATGACCTTGATGGAAAGGATGAATACTAAATATAAAACTGAAACCACTAAACCCAATGAATATGTTTGAAACCGGATCGTACAAATTCGACATCCCCAGGCACACAATGGGGACGCCCCGATCGATCATCAAGGTGATCGGTGTAGGAGGCGGAGGCAGCAATGCCGTGAACCACATGTTCCGACAAGGAATTAAAGATGTGGAATTTGTTGTGTGCAACACCGATGTGCAGGCGCTTAACGCCAGCCCGGTACCCACCAAGCTGCAAATCGGAGCCGACCTGACCGAAGGCCTCGGCTGCGGGGCCAATCCGAAAATCGGTAAAGGCGCGGCCCTTGAAAGCAAAGAACTGATCAAAGAATTTCTGCAGGGAACCAAAATGCTGTTTGTTACCGCAGGCATGGGCGGTGGCACCGGTACCGGTGCCGCACCGGTTATTGCCAAAATTGCCAAGAGCATGGGCATTCTTACCGTAGGCATAGTAACCATCCCGTTTGCCTTCGAAGGCAAAAAGAAACAACAGCAGGCCGAAGCCGGCATCAAATCACTGCGGCACAGTTGCGACACGGTGCTGGTGATTGTAAACGACAAGTTACGCGAGATATACGGTAACCTGCCTATCGGTAAAGCATTTGCCCAGGCCGATAACGTGCTCACCACGGCTGCCAAAGGCATTGCCGAGATTATTACGCTGGCTGGCTATGTGAATGTCGATTTCCAGGATGTGCGTACCGTTATGCTCAATGCCGGTCCGGCCGTGATGGGCACAGCCGAAACCCGTGGCGAAAACCGCGCGCGCAATGCAGCCAGCGGGGCACTCGCCTCACCGCTGCTCGACAACTGCGACATCATGGGTGCCAAGAAAATTCTGCTCTCCATCGTATCGGGTGCCGAAGCCGAATTGCAGATGGATGAACTGATGGAGATTACCGGGTACATCCAGGAGCAAGCCGGCCAGGAAGCTGAAGTTATTTTTGGCCATGGTGTTGACCCCGAACTGGGCGACCGCCTGCGCGTAACCGTTATTGCCACCGGCTTCGAAAGCGAAACACCCGAGGAAGAGCCTGTTGCCAAAGAACAAAAACCCGCTGAACCGGAGGTGAAAAAGCACGACCTGGAACGCAGCCAGACATGGCTGTTCGAACAAGACAAGGCCGTTGAGCCTCCCCGTGAAATTGAACTGAAAGTTACCAACGAGCCGGTAATGGGTGTAACCACACCACCGGAAGAGGAGTCGATGGAAGAGGAGTTTATCGAACAACGCGAGATTATTTACGATGAGCCCTACGGTAAAACCGAAATGCCCGTAACCGATGATTTTGGTGATGATGGTGACGAAGGTTTGTTCGGCACATTGGATGATGAGTTTGATATAGCTGCTGAAAAATCGGCCGACCAGGTAATTAACGAGGAGGGAATGATGGCCCTGCGCACCACCAAAGAACGGCTGCGCCAACAGGCCGAGCAGCGAAAGGAAAAACTGAAGCAAGCCCGCAAGCAGGAGATGACCAAAGAAGAGTTTAATGAAAAATGGGCACTGCCCGCCTACTTACGCAGGGGTGTGAAGATGGACAACGTGCCGCACTCGTCTGATCAGTTTATATCAAAGTATAACCTGAACGATGAGAACAGCCTGTTGGGTAATAATAAATTTTTACACGATAACGTGGACTGAGTTAAACAGATTAAAAATAGATCCGTGGTTTCAACGATTTCAAAGGTATGGCATCTCCGGTGTGACTGGTATTTTACTCCATTCGTAGTGGTTGTTGGTTGTAAATACTTTTTGCCGGCACCGGAATGCCTTCTTATCAATTCTGCCTGAGCAGGATTATTTTTTTGCCTTTGAAAGCCCCGGCAGTCGGCCGGGGTTTTTTATTTTACGCGGATGGTTCAGGCCATCTCTGCGGCTATCCCGTGTTCTCTGAGGAAGTAAAAAAATAAGGTTTTACCACCGGTTTCGATGGCTTTATCAATTGGCACCAACCTTGCGTTGGTTAAAGGGTAAACAGGTGGCTTATGAAAAACATAGCGTTTATTGCCGTGCTGGTCGGGTTATCAGCGTGTGAATTTTATTACTACGATCCGTACGCCAATCCCGTTAGCCGGATTGCGGGCCGGTATTCGGTAAGCGAGTACAGCGAAACGTACAACGTTTGGTACAACTATACCATACGGATTGAACCATCCGGTTATAATGCGCAGGAAGTACGCATCGACAACTTTTACGATGCAGGTGTGCGGGTGTATGCCACTGTTAGCAATACTAAAATCACCATCTGGCGGCAAACGGTAAATGGCTACACGGTTGAAGGAACCGGGACGGTTTATGGCGATGAAATTTCGTTTACCTACAGCGTGCGTGATAACCGCAGCAACGCCCATACAGATTTTTGCGAGGCCACTGCGTCACGAGTGTAAGTCAACTTGCTGACACTACGGGCAACTGTGTCGCCCGCCATTAAACAAACCCGGTGTTGTGGGCCGGGTAATTAGTACTCAATTTTTAGTTTACTTGTATCATTTTTTATCAACTCGATGTCTGTTATTTTAAATTCAATTATTTCTTCGTTTTCCTTCAGTATAAAATAGTGGATGTCTACTTTTTTAAAGTAATAGAATTGTATTGTTTCCAATATTGTTGTGTCGGTTTTTTCAATCGTTGTCTCATGAACTGCAAGTGAGCATGAAGGTCGATAAAATCTTACTCTGTCGCTAGTAGAGTGATCGATTTTGTCAACTGTTAGTTGAAGATAAGTTGCGTAATCGACTAATACGTCTTTTACTATTTTATTGTTCGTTGAAATGTAACCACCTGCGGAAGATTGTCTGAAACATGGTGTGATTTCATTAGCTACTAGCAAACTATCTACGTCAACTGTCAGACTAAAAGAAGTGTTATTGGGTATCGATTATCGATTAATTACGAAAGTGTATGCTCCTTCAAGTGGAACTACGCTGAATAGATTTTTCTCAATGTCATATGATTAATGTTCATTTTTTCAAATTGCTGCCCACAACATCCATCTTTGTGTATAGCAGATATTTCATTATAAAATTAGCCAAATCTCTTTCTAAAAGCGGGTTTTGTCAGGAGCTTTTTATATAGCGTCTTGCTTTTTCCAGATCGTCCGGTACATCAATGCCAATTGTTTCCAATTGGGTTTCAATTACTTTAACGTTATACCCGTTTTCAAGCCAGCGCAGTTGTTCCAGTGCTTCGGCTATCTCAAGCGTTGAAACCGGGAGCCTCGTAATTTTTTCAAGTACATCGCAGCGGTATGCGTACATACCTATGTGTTTAAAGAAATTTCCACCTGCAGGCCATTCATCCTCCGGCCTGTTGCGCACATGCGGAATTGGTGACCGGCTGAAATAGAGCGCTTTGCCTTCCTTCGAAAAGACAACCTTTACAATGTTTGGATTAAATATCGTATCGGAGCTGGTAATTTGTTTGGCTAGTGTGGCAATTTCGGTTTTCCCGTCAAGGGCCTGCGCAAGTAAATCAATTTGCTCGGGCTGGATAAAGGGCTCATCGCCCTGAACGTTTATAACATAATCAAACTTTTTCGGTTGCTGCGTCAAGGCTTCGTAACAGCGGTCGGTGCCGCTGGCATGTTCTTCATTGGTCATAACCACCGCTCCGCCAAAGGCCTTTACATGATCATAAATAAGTAAATTGTCGGTAGCCACCACAACCTTGTTTAAGTGCGAAGCTTTTGCCGCTTGTTCATATACTCGCTGGATCATGGATTTGCCGCCTATGTCGGCTAACGGTTTTCCCGGAAACCGGCTGGAAGCATAACGGGCCGGAATAATGGCTAGAATGGATTGCATCAGGCAGGAAACTTATAGAAGTTCTCAATCATCAGCAAGAATTTGCCGGTTAATGCCTTTACAAAGGCAATGCGGTACCGTACCGGGCAACTTTATAACCCTGCCCGTGCAGTTTTTTGTAGGCTTTGCCGGCCGGGTTAAGCAGCGGGTTGGTATGATTAAGATGAATAAAGTGGATTTTGTTCCGTTCTGAAACGGGCAGCTGGTTAAACAGGCTTATGCTCTCAACCACAAACGGGTGGGGTATTTCGTTTAGATTGCGGGTCTGAATTTCTTCGCCATCGAAAAAAGTCGCATCGAGAAATGCGTAATCAACGGTTTTTATAAGTTCTGCAATGTTTTTATCCCATTTTTCCCATTTGTCAATATCGGGGATGAACAAGACCTTTTTTAAAGGGCCTTCGATGAGGTACCCGGCTGTTTCGGTAAATTCATCGCGGTGCGGAACCGCGACTGGCGTAATTGAAAGAGCAGGTGATAACTGAATTTTTTCCTCCGGTCTGATTTCGATAAGGGTAATGTTCTTAAGATTAACCAACTGACTCCATGGACCGTTTGTTTCCAGGTAATTTTTCATGCGTGGCAGGGCGTATACTGGTACCCGGTCTGTATTCATCGCTTCCCGGCCCAGGTACATCAGGCCGGCATAGTGACCAATATGCGCATGGGTAAGTAAAATACCATCGGGTGTTTTATTTTCAACACCGGCAAATTCATTTAGTACGTTCAACTGGCGGGGTAAATCGGGAGTGGCCTCAATGATCCATCGCTGATTGGTTTTTGGATCAACGATTCCCAGCGATACGACCATGCGGGTCGGATCGGGGTTTTCAAAAAGAGCGTTGCAGCAATTTTTTCTGCAACCAATATGAGGCGAGCCTGCGTCCTGTACGGTTCCTAAAATTACCAACGAAGGCTCCTTGATTGCGTTAACCCGCTGAACGGGCGCCTGGTTACGGTGTTCACGGTTGCAGCCTGCCAGCAGGATAAGCAGAACGAATACCCTCATGACACTTTTTTAACACGAAGGGAGGTGGTTTCATCATCGAGTACTTCAACAAGGTCACCTTTTTCCAAAAATTCACCACGGGTGTAAGCATCGTAAAGTTGGCCGTCAATCATTACCTTGCCCCCGGGTCTGAGTACTGTATAAGCAGTGCCTGTTTTTCCTTTCATTGATGCGCTGGCGGGTTTAACAACATATCCTTCCGAAGGGTCTTGTGTTTGCACCAGCGCAATGCGTTTAAACAATCGCGTATTGGCAAGCCGGGCTCCTCCTGCAAATAGTACCACAATGCCACCGAGTATCCCGCCAAAGGCTGCGGCCACAGCATACAGGATTTCATTGGCCGGAACAAATTCAAAATCAAACGCATCGTTATTTACCATAATCAGGATGAGCGAGCCAACGGTCAGCGTAATGCCGACAACTCCGGCAATACCGAAGCCGGGCAATACAAAGATCTCAACGGCAATAAGGCCGAGGCCTAAGAACAGCGCAATTACTTCCCAGTTTTCAGCCAGGCCGTTCAGATAGTAAGGAACAAGATAAAGCACCAGTGCAACAATGGCCGCAAATAATGGAAAACCCACACCCGGTGTTTGCAGTTCAAAGTAAATGCCTCCTATAATAATGAGTATGAGCAATCCGCTGATAAATGGATTCAGAAAAAAGGCTATGATGGTTTCCGATCCGCTCAGTTCAAATTTTACCAACTCGTAATTTTCAATTTTGTTCCGTTTTAAAATTTCTTCAACCGATTCCACCTTGGCTTCGCAAAAGCCATACTGGATGGCTTCTGATGTGGAGAAGGTGATGATCTCGCCTTCTTTCTTTACGCTGTCGATCACAATATCTTCATCCACCATTCCTTCGGCAATACGCGGATTGCGCCCCTTTTCTTCGGCAGTTGAGCGCATAATAGAGCGCATGTACGACTGGTACTTGTCAGGCGCCTTTTCACCGGTGGCGCTGACCACCGTAGCTGCTCCAATGCTGGCACCGGGGGCCATGTAAATGCTGTCGCAGGCAATCGAAATTAACGCACCGGCCGAGGCAGCATCTGAATTGATAAATACCCATATCGGTTTTTTAAACGCCATGATGCGGTCAACAATTTCTTTGGCATCGGTTAAAATGCCGCCATACGTATCCATTTCAATAATTACAATGTCGGCCTTAATAGTCTCGGCATTGGTCAGGGCCAGGTCAACGTAGCGCCTGGTGCGTGGATCAATTTCGCTTTTTATTTCCATCAGCATCACTTTTGTTTTCTGGGCGTTAACGGCTGAGGATAGACCCAGCAATAAAATAAGGATGTATTTCATCGGCAGTTTTTCTGAAATCATTACGCTAAAATTAACCAAATCCATACAACAATAGTTTGGCTGACTATTTGTTTACTTAATTGAAAGAAGGCTTTTTTGAACGTGCGGGGATGGTTAACTTTATGGAAAAGTAGGTGTACCTGCATCCTGAAGTGGCAGGCGTAACCGGTTACCCGGTATTTTTTGATGTTAATTATGATTAAACTTTTGATTTTTGCCGGCTTGGCATTTTATGGCACCGAAGCGCACCCCGACTCGGTTGGGACGGAAGTTATTAACGGGAAAATTTTCGTCATCCACCGGGTTGACGAAAAGGAAACGCTTTATGGAATATCCAGACGTTATGGTGTTACCGTTAACCAGATACTGGAGTACAACCCCACAGCCGATGCCGGACTGGAAGTGGGCCAGATTTTAAAAGTACCCTATGTGCCAAGAAGTAAACCGCAGCCTGCCCAGGGTAACATCCACAAAGTAGCTGAAAAGGAAACCTTGTTTTCAATTTCCAGGATGTATAACGTAACCGTTGACGAGCTTAAGCAATGGAATAATCTTGCTGATAACGCGCTTTCGGTAGGTCAGGAACTGGTTATAAGGAAGAGTGAATCAATTGTATCGCCACAGCCCATGCCCGCTCCGCCACCGGTTAAGTCTATTCAATCCGTGCATACGGTGGCAGCAAAAGAAACGCTGTATTCCATAGCCCGGAAGTACGGTGTTTCCGTTCAGCAACTGAAGGAGTGGAACGGTTTAACTACTGAAGAATTGAAAGTTGGACAACAGCTTTTGGTGGCACAGCCGGTATATAATAAAGAACAACCGGTGGTTACTACCATAACTGAACAGCCTGTTACAGAAAATTCTCAGAAAGAGGTTATTGCCCCGGTTGTTGATGTAAGCAAACCGGTAATCATAACAGAGCCGGTGCGAAACGCCAATGAAATTGTTGAGTCGGGTTTGGCCGAGCTGATTGACGGCACCGAAGCCAACCGTAAGTACCTGGCCCTGCATCGTACTGCCCCGGTGGGTACCATTCTCAAAGTGCGCAACGAATTGAACGGTCGCGAAGTGTTTGTGCGTGTTATCGGTAAACTTCCGGATACAGCACTGACGGACAAACTGATTATCCGGATTTCCAAATCGGCATACGACCGGCTGGGTGCAATTGATCCGCGGTTTCGGGTTGAAGTTACTTTCTATAAGTGAAGATAGCACCAGTAATTATTGCACACCTTTTTGTGCTAAAAATTGGTTTGGCTCAAAATCTGGTGCCTAATCCTGGTTTTGAAGAATTAGTGCTTTGTCCGAGCAGCTACAGTACCGATCGCAGAGATTTTAATGCGCCTGGTTGGAATTCGCCCACCCGCGGCACGCCCGATTTGTTCCATGCCTGCAGTTGGGGCGAAGCCGATGTGCCCTACAATTGGGCCGGTTCATCCAATGCGCACTCTGGTAAAGGATATGCCGGTATTTACCTGTGGTCGCACAGTCATAAAGATGTTAATTACCGCGAATACATTCAATGCGAATTAGCCGAACCGCTTAAAGCCGGCCGATTGTACCGGTTGGAATTTTATTTTAAGTTGGCATCAAACTCGGTTTATGTGGCTAACCGCATCGGAATGGCCCTTGTCGGAAAACCCATCAACCTTAGCCACGATCAGGTTCTGGATGTTCACCCTGCACTATCCGTTGAAAAAGATTCTGTTATTACCGCATCTACAGGCTCGTGGGAACTTGCCTCAACCGACTACAAAGCTGCAGGGGGTGAACAGTATCTTATTATCGGTAATTTTTTTGATAACGCATCAACCAAAAGCACACGGCTTCCACACCGCATTGGTAAGAATCACATGCTTACCAACAGCGCTTATTATTACATCGATGATGTTTCAGTGGTTCCACTTGAACCCGATACGGAGCCGGACACCGTTACCATAACCGGATTTGATGTACAGGCTGTTGAGCTAAACCGGGTTTATATATTGCAAAACATTCAGTTTGAGTTTGATAGCCATGTATTAATGCGCTCTTCCTTTGAAGAATTAGACAAGGTGGTGAGCTACCTTCATACGCATAAGGATGTTTTAGTTTACCTGTCGGGCCATACTGATTTTATTGGTTCGGAAGAATACAACCTCAAACTTTCGCGCGCACGTTCACGCAGCGTAGCCGATTACCTGATTTCAAAAGGCATTGATGCCAGTCGGATTACCACTTATGGGTTTGGAAAGTCCAAGCCGTTACGAACCGATATGACCGATGAAGCGCGCAGCATAAACAGGCGCGTGGAAATACGGTTTGTTAACTGATGGACGGTACGGTAGCCTGCTTCCACCATTCAAGCCGTTTGTTCATCATTGAAAACCACACCGGTGGAAGGAGGGCAATCAAAATCATGGTGGGGTAACCAAAGGGTAACTGCGGGCTTTCATCGTAATGGTTAAGTACCTGGTAGCGCTTGATGGCGTTGGCGTGATGATCGGAATGGCGCTGAAGCTGAAATAAAAAGAAATTACTTATCCGGTGACTTGCATTCCACGAGTGCAGCGGGTTAACCCGCTCATAGCGGTTAGGCGCTATTTCTTTTCGTTCAATGCCGTAGTGTTCAACATAATTAACCAACTCGAGCAGGGTAAAGGCAATAACGCTTTGTGCAAAGAAGAAGATCGGTAGTTCGATGGCCGGCCGCTTAAGCAGGTAGCTGGCCAGCAGGGTAAATACCAGGCAAAAGAGCACAGGCAGGAAAGCAAACCAAATCATCTGGTTTTTCCAGTGAACGACAGGAAGATTCTTCCGGTTAAGCCGGGCCAACTCCAGTTGCCAGGCGTGTGCATATCCTAAGAATACCGAGCGGAACCAGAAGACGTAAAAGTTTTCATTCTTGCGTGCGGTTGCCGGATCATGTGGGGTGGCCACCAGTACGTGATGGCCCTGGTTATGTTCGATGTAAAAGTGCATGTAGCACACGGTCATCAGCAATAACTTGCTGTAAAAGCGTTCAACACGGCTCTTTTTGTGTCCCAGTTCATGCGCCACAGTTATGCCAATGCCACCGGTAACCAGCGCAAAACTGATGGTGAAGCCCATCCACTCCAGCGGAGTATTGATTTTTCCGGATGTTATTGCGTAAAAACCCCATAGTAGAAATGCCAATTGAATGAATGTCCATAAATAGGTAACAAACCGGTAGAAAAATTCTTCGCTGACAAACTTTACCCGTTGTGGCTCAACATTGGTTGTATCTAACCCGCTGATCTGATCAATTACAGGAATAATAATGAAAGCGAAAACAATGGCCAGATAATTCCAATAACCATCAAGGTAAAAACCTGTTATAACCAGCGCGGGGATGATAAAGGCGGTAAAAAAGCCGAGTTTTTTTGCCATACAGCTAAATTACCAAAATTGCCGCTATTCGGAAACCGGGTAGAAGAGGGGTTTCTTATCAAACGTAGCGCTTTGATCAATCTCTTTCAGAATCGGTTTGTTGGCTTCGATAAACTGGTTATAAGCCTGGGCGGCAGCATCATAATCGGCCCGATGAACTTCAATGCGCTGGTCAGCCAACCGCAAACGTTCAACCAGTTGTTGCAATGTGCTGTTATATGCATACGAAGGAATGGATTCAGCCAGGGCGCTGATTTCGGTTACCAATGAGTTTGAAGCAAAGTCATATTCTTCCACCACATCGGTGTTGGTCATGGTTTTTTGGGTGAAGCGAATGCGGTGCAGTTGGTCAATCCGGTAGTCGAGCGATTGCCATAATTCATCATCCGTTTCACGGGTAACTTTCAGTTCGTGCAGGATGGCTTTCATGGTTTTAATGCGCTTGTTGTCATCGTACATCATGCGGTTCCAGGTGTTGAGCATGCTGTCCTTCAACAGCAGGTAGGTATCGGTAAGTGAATCAATTTTGGTGTAAGAAGTATGGTCATCGTGCGATTTACCCGAACAGGCTCCTAACAGGATGGCCAGTGCGAACACAGATAAACCCCATAGGATAGTCTTCATGGCATAAAACAGTACGCGCAAAAGTATAAAAATGTTGGGGCTGGTCGCCCAACTTTTGTCAGGTTGTAAGGTTTACGATAAAATAGCTGATTTTTAAACCGGCTTAAATTGTTCGAAGGCTTCACGGCATTCATTGCAATAATGGATGGAACGGCACAGCGTGGGGCCGAATGGATTTTTAAGTTCGGTGTTGGTGCTGCTGCAGCGCGGGCAGGGAACATGCTCCAGAATGTCTAAATCTTCAAGCAAAACCTTGCCTGCAGGTGGCGGGGCCAGTCCGAATTGCTTCAATGCCCGTCTTCCTTTTTCGGTGATTTTATCGGATGACCAGGATTTCTTAAAGTTGATTTCAACTTCAGCATGCTTCACGCCTTTTTCTTTCAGCACAGTAAGTACATCGCTCTTCATCATATCCAATGCAGGGCATCCAACAAAGGTTGGCGTCATTTCAATAACTACTGATTCTTCTTTTATATCGATGCCGGTAATCACACCCAAATCAACCAGCGAAAGTACGGGTATCTCGGGGTCTTTTACTCCGTCAAGCCACTCCAGAATTTGTTTTTCGGTATAAGGCATAGCCGTTTTATTACCACTCGGCAGTAGGGTCAATTCTGAAAACCTCGCTCATTTCATCGAGCAACGGTTGCAGGTGTTCGCTGTGTTTACCCATGCGGCCGCCATAAACGGGCTTAATCTGTTTCTGGTCGGGTAACGAAAGTTGTGTTTGGTTTACAACAAGCTCCACCTGTATTATCCATTTCTCCTGTAAAACATGTTCACCTTCGAAAATTCCCCGGGTTATCAGTTCTTGTTCATGCGGTGAGGGTTCAAAAATTCCCAGTGCATAGGGCAGGGCTTGTTCCAATGCATGCTGCAACCGACTAATGCTTTCTTCGGTGGCACTGCCCAGTTGTTTTACCCAGGTGTTAGCGTGCAGTGTGTGGTAACGCAATTCTGCACGGATTTTTACAGCCAGTTCGGCCAGTGGTTTATACGATGACCGGGTAAGCATATCGAAACGCAGGGCTTCGGCTGTATCATACAGGAAATGGCGTATCAGGCTGAAATCATATTCGCCATTCGGAAGCTCGACCAATACACAATTATGAAACTGGTTCGCATTGCGTGTAAAGGCCACGGTGTCCGGTTCTTGTTCGCCCAACTGGTGAAGCAACTGGTACAATGCGTGGCTTTGGCCGATTTTATCCTGGGCCATGCTGGAGAAGGCAATGTCTTCTTCGAGCAAGGGCCCCATGCCGGTCCATTCGGAGTTTCGGTGACCGAGAATGAGTTGGTCATCGGCCATTTTATAAAGCAGTTCCTTTAATGCAACGTTGTTCATGGTTAAACCTTGGTTCGTTCCAAAAATTCTTTCAGTTTATCTCCGCCCTTGTAATCCGAGGCATCCCTGAATTTTTTCTCGGGCAGGGTAAGCCACAGTTCCTTTTCTTCGGGTGAGGTAAACCGAATATCGGCTGTGCGGATGGCCCATACGTTGTAAACCAGTTTGGTACCATAAAGTTTCTTTGCTTCACTCATGGCTTCGGCCGGAATTGCGGCTTGTACGGTGCCCGCATGCTGATGTTGCTTGCCGCGTCTCAGCAAATAGTAGATTTCATACGAATCTTTGTTTCCGGGCTGCTGTTCAATGAGGTTGATAAAATCCCATGCACTTGTGTTTCCTTCCGTCATGGCTGAAACATATACATGACGTGTATCGGCCACATACAGCGAAACACAGGTGAAACGCCTGGTAAACGCCTCTTTAGCCAGCACAAAAGCCATCTCTAAATCTGGGGCATGTACTATGCCTTCGTGCTGAAAGGGTTTACCTTCTTTTGCCTGCACAAATACCTCAAAGGTGCCTAGCTGGTCGAGGGGTGCTTTTGGTTCAACCTGGCCGGGATGGCCTACTTTCGGTAGCCGGTTTACACGTGGGTCAAGCGACTTCATTGCGACAAATATACGTTTACTTCAACCGTTTGAAAACGGTATAAACCGGTGCTGATAAATATCATGTTACGGGGCAACCTGTGGTTTCTTTTTGCTGTTCCTTATTGTATGAAGTACACGGACTTATTGTGGATGCTGGATGTACTGTACCGTTTTTACCCCCGGTACCATACCCATGATTTGATTTTGCTTGCCGAGGATATCTGGAAATGGGTAAATAATGAGCTACCCGAAGACAGTGCTGCGCTGGTATATTTAAAAACCCTCTTTACTTCACCGACCGAAGCTATACAGTGGGTTTGGGATGAAATAGAACTGCTGACGGGAGCTTACCGGTTTCATAATTAGGCCAATGGCGTTACGTAGGCCGCGCTTGGTTTTTTCAGTGCTTCGCGCACCCACCGGCCCCGCTCTTCGGCTATGCGCCTTACTTCCAGGCGTTCTTTATTGCACGGGCCGTAACCATTAATAACCCGCTTAAATTCTTCCCAGTCAGGTTCGGTGTACTCCCACCGGCCGGAATCCGGGTTTTTCTTCAGGTTCGGGTCAGGTATCGTAAAGCCAAGTTCCCATATTTTCGGCACATACATATCAAGGAACTGGTTGCGCATGTCATCGTTGGAGGCCATTTTCACTTTCCAGCGCATCAGCACTTCGGTGTGTGCTGAAATCTTATCGGATGGACCGAAGAAGTGCATCATCGGTGCCCACCAGCGGTTAATAGCCTCCTGAAACATCTGCCGTTGTTTTTCAGTACCGGCAGCCAGGTAAATAACGCAGTGGTGACCATACTTGAGGTGAAACGATTCTTCGGCACAGATGCGATCGAGGGCACGGCAGTAGGGGCCGTAACTTCCTTTGGCATTAGCCAGTTGGTTTACGATGGCGCCTGCATCCACCAGCCAGGAAATGAAACACGAGTCGGCCCAGGTAAAGGCCGGGTAATTAAAGATATTGGAATATTTTGATTTGCCGGTGATAAGGTCGGTAATCATCTGCTCACGCGATTTGCCCAGCGTTTCGGCAGCGCTGTAAAGCAGTTGTGCGTGGCCTACTTCATCCTGTACTTTGGCCATTAACGAGAGTTTGCGCTTAAAGCCCGGGGCGCGTGTAATCCAGGTGCCTTCGGGCAACGCCCCGATAATTTCGCTATGGGCGTGCTGCTCAATCATACGGATGAGTTGCTTGCGGTACAACTGCGGCATCCAGTCGGTGGGCTCAATTTTTTCGCCCCGCTCAATGCGGGCTTCGAATTCGGCTAACTTAACCGGATCTTCCTGTGCCAGGGTGTCGGTTTTAATTCCTTCAAATGTGTTACCTCCTCCGTACATAATTTATCGGGTATTCCTTGTCCTTAATTTAACAACCAACCTTCGGTTTAGTTTTTCTTTAATCCGTTTATCAGCATATCAGCAAGTTGCCTGCCCAGGGCCTCCGGAGCAATGGAGTTTTCAGGGCTGTACCACAGGGGCATCCAGTTTAATGATGAAAACAAGGTCATGACAGAAAGTTTGGTGTCAATGTCTTTTTTGAACTCTCCTGAATGAACGCCTTCTTCGATAATTTTTTTAAACCGATTGATGTAGTTGATGCGGAGCAACAGAAAATCGCGAAGGTAGGGCTGGCTGAGGTGGCGGTGTTCATTCATAAATACGGCCGAGGCGGTCAGGTCGCGTGCCATCACGCGCACATGACCTTCGATACCGCTGCGTAGTTTTTCGCTGGCCGAGGCTTTCATTTTTTCCACATCATTAAGCGAAGCGCGGAATTCGGCCGCCATGTCGAAACAAAGCGTGCGGAGAATTTCTTCCTTCGATTTGATGTGTGAATACAGGCTGGCTGCTTCAATACCCAGTTTCTGAGCCAGGTCGCGCATGGAGGCCGCGGCATAGCCTTTCTCCCTGAAAAGCTCAGCCGCTTTACGGATTACCTGCTTTTTACGCGATATGGTTGCAGTAACTTCCACGAAATGCATCTCAAAAATACAATAAAATGCCCTGAAGCTAAAAGTGAAATGCATAATTTGGAGACATGGATAGCAATTGTTGAGTTATGCAGTACCAGTCGGCAAGGGAGTATTTTTACAAATTGTATGCCCGGCTTTTTCTGCTGGTGCTGGTACCGCTGGTCGCCTTCTTGTTTTTATTTATAAGGGTTACTGCAGACCAACTGAGCAGCCCGCTGCATGGTGACGAGCACTTGGCTATTTGGTTACGCTATGTATTTTTAGTAGTACTTGTTGCCGGTTGGACAATAGCCTTTTATTATTACAGGAGTTCATTAAAAACTGTCCGAACGTTAGTGAGCCTGGGTGAACGGTTGGACCGGTATTATTCTCTTACGTTGTTTCGGTTCATTATTATTATTACCGACCTGGTGCTGCTTACTGTTGGATATTACCTGCTTGCTGATGAAGTGCTTGCGGGGCTTTTCATTACCAGTCTGTTATTGCTTGTTTTGATTTGGCCTTTCCCCGGGCGCGTATCGAGTCACCTTCATCTGAAAGAAGATGAAGAACGTTGGGTGTGTGATTGGGAATAACAAAGGCTGTCGTTAATGACAGCCTTGTTATACCTGAACCAGGTTTTAAAAGATTATCCCGAAGCTAAAGGCGTTCAGTTTCGGATTGTTGGACGGGCTGGTGGTAAACAACTCATTCAGATCGTAATTAATGAAAAGGTCGGTAGATCGTATGCCAAGCTGAACCCGCACTCCGTAACGGAAGTTTTGGAGGTAAAAGTTGTCCTTATTCTTATCCTTTTCTTTATCGCCATCTTCTTTATACACTATTTTACTGTGGCTGCCGATGCGGTAGCCGGCATACGGGCCGATGCCGATGCGGAATTTGCTTCCGTTCGAATCCCAGAATCGGGTCTTATCTCCGTGGCCGCCAAAGTCGAGCATGGGTATAAAGTAAGCATTTACAAAACTCATCGAGAGTTTGCTTTTGGAATAATTCCTGGTTGGGTCCAAGTCTTCCGCGAATACCACTCCGTTTTCGTCTTTCGACATAACAACGTTGTCGTTTTCGAACTTAAACGAGTACCAGCTCATGCCCAGGCCCCATTCAATAAACAACTTGCCGGCAACCGGTGTATGCTGCACGGAGGTAAGCCCCAGGTACCATGAGCCCCACGGTCGCACGGTGTATAACGCATTGGTTTCATCCGGGAACTTCCCGTCCTGCAGGTAGTTATTTAATCCTAAATCAAGGTTAACTGAGTGCCGGGTTCTGCGGCTGCGGTAGGTTCGGCTGCTGCGCCATTCGTTGTCATCATCGTCATCCCACACTACTTCAGCAGGTTCTTCGGGTTTCTCAACGCGTGGTGTATCAGCAACGGCCACCACCTGATTTTTTTCAATGCGGTCCAGGATGTCGGTAAAGAGCGCCTGAAAATCGTACTGTCGAAGCGTTGAAAGGTCGGCATGGTCTTTTATCGTAAAAACCACACGGCTGGTTTTGGCCAGTTCAACGATAACCGTATCGGCTTTTTGTTGGGCAAATGGCTGCAAGGCTATGCCTGCGAAGAAGGAACTTAAAAAAATGGTTTTCATCATCATCGTTTAGTTTTTCTTTTCTTTTTTGTCATCCAGGAAGTTTAACGCAAACAGTTCGTTTTTCCTGTTGCGCAGGTCGCCCAGTATATCCTCGTTGCCGAGGTTATGAGCCAGACCTGCCAGCTTTTGTAAACGAGATGATTTTTTATGCTCCGGGGTTGCGTGAATTTCTTCCGGCTTTACTAAATATTTTGAATGGACTTCTTCGGCTGTCAGCACAATAACCATTCCGGTGGCCGGTTGTTCAATTATTTCTTCGCTGCTTGGAGTTGGCGTGCTGAATTCATTTAATTCCACAGGAAGTTCAACAACAGCCATAGGTTGTAACGCCTTGGCGGGAGGCTCCGGTAACTTTTTCTTTCGCGCTGATTGTGTAACCTCGTGTACAACCGGATCAGCACCTGAATATATTTTTGCTGTGATTTCGGCTGAATTAGTTTTTGGCTCATCAGTTTGTTGTGCAATAACCGGATCTTCTGTGACGATAAAATTTATCAGCAGCAACGATGCTACTGCAAATAAGGCAAAGCCTGCGGCAATTTTCAGCCATAACTTTTGGTGGATGGACTTGTTTAATCCTGATTCTATTCGTGACCAAGCCTTTTGTGCAGGTGGTATGGCGTGGTGCCCAAGTTTTGATTTAAATAACGAATCAATTTGCTGATTCATGGCGATGTTGGTTATGGTTAAGGCCTTCCGTATCGGCCAGTAATTTTTGCAGGTATGTGCGTGCCCGGCTCAACTGCGACTTTGACGTGTTTTCGCTGATACCCAGTTGCTCGGCAATTTCCTTATGGGAGTACCCATCAATTGCGTACATGTTAAAAACGATTCGATACCCGGTGGGTAACTGCTTGATTATTCGTAGCAGGTCCTCTGCTTCCAGGTGATCGCTCAGCGTGTGGTAGTCCGGTTCGCGGTCGGCTGCCTCCAAATCAGTTTCAAGGAACATCGACCGGTTTCTGCGTAAAAAGGTGAGTGCCTCATTTACAACTACCTTGCGAACCCAGCCTTCAAAACTTCCTTCGCCTTTATATTGTTCAATGCGTTCAAAAATTTTTGTAAAGGCAGTTACCAGCACGTCTTCGGCATCCATGCTATCCTTAACATAGCGATAGCACAAGGCGTACATTTTAGCTGAATAAAGGTTATAAAGGGATTGCTGGGCGCTCCGCTCGCGCCTGATGCACCCCTTAATCAGTTGTTCTTCCTGTGCCCGGTAAATGGTAAACTCCATTATGCAGTTCGTTGGTAAGATGCGCCCGGGCACCCATAGGTTGCACGGCTTGTAAAATTAAGTGCAAAGGCGCGTTTTTACCTTATCCAGGTGGTAAAACGAATTATCCGGAACCGGGTTGGCTATGCCTGCGCCACCAGCCACCCGACAATCAGAATAAGAAGGATGATGATAACCATTGTTAGTCCTTTACTACTTCGGGATTTCCTTTATAGGTTATTTTGCTGGCTATACCCTCGTTCATTTCCAGCCTTCTGGTAACATACACCTTTGCTTTGGAGGCCCCGGATGTACGGATATCGGCATCGCGAACACGGTAATCAAATGCGCTGAGTTGCGAGGCACCGCTGATGCGGGCATCCAGTGACGTGCCTTCTCCCTGCAGGATTAACTCAGAAGCACCGTTCAGGTTTATCCGTAGGTCACGCACGTTGGCTTCGCCCCGGACTTCAACGGCACCCGATGCATCTATTTCCAAATCGTCTTCCGTAAAATCGGTAAACCGCACTTTGCCGGCACCGCTTACCTCCAAACGTTCAAGTTCGGGCATCGTAATTCGGATGCTCAATTGCTCCAGCTTAAGCGGGTTTCGTTTCCAGTTTATACGTTTTTCATCATCGTAATCAATTATCAGCGTGCTGCCACTGGTGTATATTTTGTATTTCTCTTTCTCGCTATCCCGGCCGGTCCATTCAACTGCATAGGTATTTCCGCGGGAAATGGCTACATCCAGCAGGCCGCTTAGTTCAAGTTCATTAAAATCCTCCAGGCCGTATTGGTCAGAAGTTGATGAGTCCTGTGGAAGTGGTGATTCTTCTGATTGGCTTTCGCAGGTTGTACACTTTAACCAGTTATCCGGTGTGATTATCCAGGTGTTACCGTTCCGGTTTTCATATTCAATATACTGCGATAGCAACCGCCAGGTGTTATCATCCAGCACAAATGGGTAATTGTATGGAATATATAATGTCATCTTTAACCGTTGAGCCCTGAACACGGCACCGTCACGGAATTGGATGTTTGAGTCAAACGTCAGAACAGAGTCCTGTTGCTGAACGGTATAGTCAATCATCTGGGCATTAGTAGCTGCTTCCTGGCGGGTTCGGCCCTGCGCTTCGAAATACTGAACCAGCTTAAGGGTTTTTCCTTCATAGCCTTTTAAGGACAGGGTGGTAACATCATAATCGTCCAGTCCGGTTTCACGGATTTTCAGCACAGCCGTTTTGCCCTGTAAATCGTAAACGGTTTCAACTTTGTGTTCACCATCTTCTTTGAAGTTCATTACAATTTTCGGTACGGTTGCGCTAAGCACCACAACCGATGACAGGAAGAAGATGAACAGGAACCATCCGGTTGCAGCACTAAATATTATACGGTTAGCAACAACCGAAATGCCCAGCAGCAGAATAATGATGCCCGGAATCAGCGATCCGATAAAGGCCATGACTACGGTAAACGTTGGGATGGCGCGCGAAAACTCCTCAATCGGGAAACTGATATCCTGCCAGCCCAGCAACCAGGCCGACTGGAAGGTAAACAGGCCCAGGAAGATGCCGAAGGCAACCAGTACACCGATAACCAGGCTGAGGCCGGTAAAGGCAACTACAATACCAATGGCTACACGAAGCACTTCGGCTATGGGAGTTAGTATTTTACCCAAGCCGGTAATAAGCATACCCAGCAGGCGGAAGGGGAAAAGCAGGATCTTTGTAAATACATTTTCTTCACTACGCTGAGCATCGCTTCCTTTTTTAATATTCGATTCAATATTTGAAAGGGTTACCGGTTCACCCTGCATCTGCATCTTGTCGGTAATGGATTTGGCCTCGGGTAGTGCAATCCACATTACGATGTAGGCTACAATTCCAAGTCCACCAAATACGGTGAGGATGATAAAAAGTACGCGGACAATTACCACGTCCATTCCGAAGTAAGCCGCAATACCGGCCGAAACTCCGCCCAGCACTTTTCTTTCCGGATCGCGGAAGAGCTTTTTGGTGATTTGGGGCTCATCCAGGTCGTAGGAACCCGGAATCACTATCCATAATACAAGGTAAACCAGTAGAATGACTCCGTAAGCAAGTGTTAAAAAAGCAAACAGCAGGCGTATCCAAACCGGGTCGACATTAAAGTAGTTACCCAGGCCGGCACAAACACCACCGAGTATTTTACGCTTTTGGTCGCGTAAAAATTTTTTGTCGGGTTGGGTTGAGTGGGCTTGGCGGTAAGCACTTTCTGTGCGGGTTTCCGCCTGGGCAAATTCCTGTTCTTCGGCTGCTTTGAAATCGTGCACACTGCCCATGGTGGCAATCAGATTCTTAACATCTTCACTGGTGATTACCTGTTTGCTTTCGCTGAGTTTGCTGAGGAAAATTTCAGCAATTCGGCTTTCGATGTCGGCCAGAATTTCGCTGCTGTCTTCATACGAGCTGAAGTACTTGTTTACTGAGTCGAGGTATTTCTTCAGCGCTTCGTAGCCGTCTTCTTCAATGTGAAAAATGATGCCGCTGATGTTGATGCTGATATTCTTTTTCATAATCGGATAAATCGGATGGTTAGGAGGTTGCTTTTGATCGGGACGTGATCATTTCAGTGGACTGGATAACCTCATCCCAGGTTTCGGTTAGTTTTTCCAGAAATTTCATACCCCTGTCGGTAAGTTTATAGTATTTGCGTGGTGGGCCTGATTTTGATTCTACCCATTTGTATTCCAGCAGGCCTGCATTTTTCAGGCGGGTGAGCAGTGGATACAGGGTGCCTTCAACCACAATCATGCGGGCGTTGGTGAGTTCATCCAGCAGGTCGGTTGCATACACTTCACCCCGTGATATGATGTGAAGGACACAATATTCCAAAACCCCTTTGCGCATTTGTACTTGTGTGTTCTCCAGGTTCATAACAGCCAGCCTTTGGCAGCCGGTACTTGGCATCACCAAGTACTAAGCCAAAGAACGGAATTTTTTTAAAAGCGTGTTTTTGAGCCAAAATGAGTGAATTTATATTTTGAAGCCGGCTCGTAATTTCGTTCACTGCTCATAATTGAACACTGAAAAATCAGAAGCGTACATATTGCGGGCTATTTCTAACGCGCGGCCGGAATAATAAATGTGGTAATCATAGGGTGGCGTGCGGTTCAGGCGGGGTAACTCCAAGCCATAGGCCGAAAGGAACTCCTGTAAGGGCTGCGGTTCTTCCAGCTTAAAAACCTTCAACGGGATTTTTCTTTTTAGATAGGGTGTAACAAAACAACTTTGCGGGCGGAGGTGCTGGTCTTTCAAACGGTCGGGGATTTTATTGATCCGATACACAAACTCATCGAATGAAAGTGATTTTGGTAATATGCCAAACAGGTAATCGTTGTATATAAAGTCGCTATCCGTGCGTTCAAAGAAATCGCGGTACACCGATACGAGGCGGTGTAGCGGATGGCGCACCACGGTAAAGCCGGTTAGTGTTTTCAAATCGGGCTGTACGGTGCGCTCAAGCCAGCAATCCGTAATCAGATTTACCTGTGTTGAACTAATGGTTTCAGGTAAATCCGGAAAATTGATTTTTAAAAGTGCATACGAGCAGGAAGTATTGGCAGCCTTGGGTATGCGCACATAAAAAAGTTTTTTTTCTGTTGCAACTAAGTGCCCTGCTTGCTGGCGAATTGAGCTTTTTAGTTGCGCACCTGTGCTTTTTAAATGATGAACAATTAAGTTCGTATGGGGAGGCTGTTTGTTTGGAAGACTCCCGCCCGGAAGAAATTTTTCAAACCCGGCAAGTTGGCTTTTTTGTAAAAAAGCAAAATCGGTAACCGGGGTTTTAAGGGAGCCGTGTTTGGCTATAACGGTAAGTAATGATAGTAGTCCGGCCACAGGCGTAAAGCTAAAAAAAGCAGGCAAGCGAATACCTTTTACTTGGTGGCGCAAAACGGTATAAACGCCAATACTGCCGTATATTGCAGGGTGAAAAGGTTGGCTTTCAGTAAAATACCGATGATTTGGCGAGGTTTGGCGCTGTTTTTTACACTGGTTGCGGTAGTACCCGCTTTTTCTCAGCATGGAAATGAATGGATTCGGTTTAATCAGTTCTACTATAAAATACCCGTTGCTCAAACCGGCCTGTACCGCATTACGTATAACGACCTTCAGACAGCTGGCTTTCCGGTGGGGAGTGTAGACCCCCGCAGGCTGCAACTCTTTCACCGCGGTGAAGAACAGGCTATCTATTTAGAAGGAGAAGCTGACGCAGTTTTTAATGAAAGCGATTACATAGAATTTTTCGGTGTAAAGAATGACGGCACACCCGATGCCCCGTTGTATAAACCAGCAGCGCACCAGCCGCACCCGTACCATAACCTGTTTAACGATACCACCTGGTACTTCTTAACATACAACCTGCTGCAAGCCGGCAAACGGATGCCCGTTATCTGGGAAGTAAATGTAACCGGCATTCCAAAGGAGACTTCGCATGTGCATGAAAACCTGGTGGTGTTGTCAAATCAGTATGCTACCGGTATCGGGTATGGTGCAGCGCCAAACAATTTTATTCAAAATACTTTTTTTGATTTGGGCGAAGGTTGGACCGGCACGTTGCTTCGGCAAAATGAACAGACCGATTACGTGCTCACCAACCTCACCAACCAGGTGCAGGCAGACGGAACTCCGGTACTACAGGTGCAGGTGGTAAGTCGTGCGGATGTGCTTAATCGTGTTGAGATTTATGCCGGTCCAAATACAGCCGGCCTGCGATTGTTAACTGCCCAAAACTTTTCGGGATTTACTCCGGTAACGCTTACACTCCCCCTCAACTGGACGGACATTGGAGGAGACGGCAACATGACGGTTCGTGTCCGTGCCCTCAGTCAGGGTGCCGGTGCAGCACGCCTCAGTGCCTCGTATATCAAATTGAATTTTCCGCAGTCGTATAATGCCAGCGGGGCAACCGAAAAGTTTTTTAATCTTAATGAAAATCCTTCCGGCAAGTCGTACATCGAGGTTCAAAGCCCACCGGCAGGTGCACGGTTGTTTGATGTTACTGATCCAGCCAACGTTACCTGGTATAATCCGCCTACACCGGCTTCCCCCATTCATCCTGTAATATCCGGTACCTCGGTAACGAGAAAACTTTTTCTCACTACGCTTGCCCGCTCCGTTACGGGCATCAAACGTGTGTACTTCCGGCAGATTAATCCGGCTGATCATGACTACATCATTATCAGCCATCCGTTGCTTCGGCAACCTGCCGGCAGCTATGCCGATCCGGTTAAAGCGTACGCTGAATACCGTGCATCGGTGGAGGGTGGAAGTTATGACACGTTGATTGTAAACATCGGCCAGTTGTACGATCAGTTTGCTTATGGTGAAACCACCCCATTGGCGATATACCGGTTTATGAAATTTTTTACCGATACGAACGTACCACAATACCTTTTCATCATCGGTAAGGGTCTCGATCCATCCTGGAATTACTTCCGCAATCCAAATGCTTCGGAGTTTGCTGTTCATAAAAACCTGGTGCCCTCGGCCGGTATGCCGGCCTCCGATATGTACTTCACCATTGGGTTGGCCGGCAGCACCTATGAACCGGCCGTACCTACCGGTCGTATATCAACCACCTCGGCCGCGCAAGTGGCAGCTTACCTGAACAAGGTAAAAGAAATGGAAGCCCAACCTTTTGATGCGCTGTGGCGCAAGCAACTCATCCACTTAAGTGGCGGCATCGCAGCCGGTGAGACGGATGCGTTCAGGATTTTTCTTGAACAATATGGCGAAATAGCCAAAGGCCCTTACCTGGGTGCCAGCATAAAGGCACAGGCCAAAAACACCACCGAAGTAGGCGAACTCATTAACATTGCCGAAGAAGTGAACAGTGGCACCAACCTGATTACTTTTTTCGGGCACAGTTCACCAACCACAAACGATTTTGAAATAGGTTTTGTAACCGATCCGCTGTTGGGGTACAACAACCCGGGCAAGTACCCGATGTTCCTCATAAACGGCTGTAACTCGGCCGACTTTTTCACCACCACGTTGCGCTGGGGCGAAGACTGGGTGCTGGCCGCCAACAAAGGGGCGCTGGGCTTTATGGCGCACACATCTTTTGGGTATACCGCTACGTTGCGGAAATATTCCGATACCTTTTATAATGTAGCCTATGGCGATTCGGTCTATATAAAAACCGGTGTTGGCGATATTCAGAAAGAGGTAGCACGCAGGTACATGCTTACCAGCCCGCCTACCGAAATCAACCTTACCCAGGTTAGCCAGATGCTCCTGCTGGGTGACCCGGCTGTAAAAGTTTTCGGGGCAACCAAACCCGACTATGAAGTGAGCAGCAATGCGCTTGCTGTTGAGTCATTGGATGGTGAGCCGGTTACCGCGCTTACCAATGAATTTTCGCTGCGGTTTATCGTTCGCAATTTAGGGCAGGCCCGGCCCGATTTGCTAGCGGTGCGGGTTACCCGCATATTCAACGATAACTCTACTGAATCCTATGATACGCTCTACCAGCCCGTGTATCATGCCGATACTGTTTCGTTTGTAATCCGCCAGCAGAAGAATAAAGGCTTTGGCAACAATACCTTCCGTGTGGAGTTGGATCCGTACAACCAGTACACCGAACTGAATGAAGAAAACAACACCGCTGAACTTAACCTGTTCATTCCGCTTAATATAACGCGCAATCTGTTTCCGCATGATTTCGCAATTGTTAACTCAACAACCCCCAAACTCATATTCTCCAGTACCGATATCCTGGGCGCAGCCCGTGATTTTGAACTGCAGGTAGATACGCTCAATACGTTTAATAGCCCGTACCTGAAACAATTTGAGGTAAACGGTGTAATTGCCGAAATGACCATTGATTTGATCGCACAGGACTCGTTGGTGTATTATTGGCGTACGCGGTTTAAGGATCCGCAGCCTGGTGAAAGTACCGATTGGGTTCAGTCGTCATTCAGCTACATTGCCGGTTCAACCGAAGGTTGGGCACAGTTGCATTTTCCGCAGTACCTTAAAAACAGTTCGGTTGGATTAGTGAAAGATGCCGAGTTACGCCTGCTGAAATTTGAAGAGAGCACCATTTCGGTTGACCTCCACACCTTCGGCAGCAACCACCCCGCACCGCACACCGCTGTTTCGGTAAAAATCAACGGCAGCGAGTACAACCCGTCAACCTTTGTGGCCGTATGCCGCGACAACACCATTAACCTGATTGCGTTCGACCGCCATTCTACAATTCCCTATGCCGGTCTGGAGCTTAACCCGTTTATCGGACTGGCGTGTGGAAGAAGACCGCAGGTAATTAACAGTTTCAAGCCAAACGAACTGGTAACAGGCCTTGGCAATGATATTTTTCAGTACATGGCCAACGTATCCGATGGTGATTCAGTGGTGGTGTTTTCCATTGGTGATGCAGGATATTCCTCGTGGCCCACTGCTGCAAAACTTCAGTTTGAACTGATAGGTATTTCAACTGCTCAGATAAATTCACTTCAGCCCGGTGAGCCGGTGGTGTTCTTTGGAAAAAAAGGCTCCTTACCTGGTACTGCACGTATGTACCGGCCGGCTGCGGCACCCGTAAACGAACAGGAACTTTTGGTGAGTGGCACCATCAGCGGAGGGTTTAGTGCAGGAACGATGACTAGCACACGCATCGGGCCGGCAACAGCGTGGCAAAGTTTTACAGCACAAGCTGTGTTTTCCGAATTTCCGGTAACGGATTTGTACCGCTTTAATATATATGGACTAAACCTGCAGGGCCAGTCTGATTTGCTTGTGCTTGATGCAGGCCATGCTGTTGATCTTTCCTTTATTAATGCCGAGCAATACCCTTACCTCCAGGTTGAATATCATGCGGAAGATGCAACCAACCTTACCCCGCCCCAGTTAAATAAATGGCTCGTGTTGTACACCCCTGTAGCTGAAGGCGTGCTTACTTATGCTGGCGATGCCGGGCCTGTTACATTACACAAGGGCGAGACCTGGACAGGGAATTACGGATTTAAAAACATCTCGCAGAAAAATTTTTCCGATTCGCTTACCGTGCGGATGGAGGTATTTAATCAGCAAGGCCTGAGCAGTGACTTGCGTATGGTAAAAATTAAAGCACCCGCACCTGGTGAAACCACTCCGTTTACATTTACTGTTAATACACTTGAAAAAAGTGGACTGAACGATGTAAAAGTCTTTGTAAACCCGCGCATAGTGGCAGAGCAATATTATGAAAACAACGTGCTGGAACTATACGACCACCTCGATGTACAGGCCGATGTATTTAACCCCGTGCTGGAAGTAACCATTGACGGTCGCTACTTGCAAAATGGTGACTATGTTTCTCCTAATCCGAAAATCAATATCAGGTTATGGGACGAAAATTCGCTGATTAAAAAAACCGATACGCTGGGTGTGAAAATATTTCTAACCTATCCGGGTGAACCGGGACCGACACCCATTTACTTCAGCCGTGCGGATGTGGCCTGGTTTGCTCAAACGGACAATGAAGATTTCAGCGTTCAGTTTTCGCCTCAGAACCTACCAGAGGGTGAATACACACTGCGGATTGAAGCCCGCGATGCGCGGAATAATGCCAGCGGAGCCGAGCCGTATACAATAACGTTCAACGTACGGTATGAGCAGACTGCCTTGTTGCTGGCGCCCTATCCTAACCCCATGTCCTCTACCGTTTCGTTTGTGCTGGTGCTCTCCGGTGAAACTACGCCTGATAAACTGGTGCTTGATGTTTTTAACAGCAGTGGTCAGCCTGTACGATCAGTTGAGTTTGGCGACTTTGTGATTGGCACCAACCGGCTGGTATGGGATGGAACCGATGGCCGGGGTAATGCGCTGGCAAATGGATTATACCTGTACAGAGTAAGGCTAATCAGTAACGGAGCACCTGTTGATTTAAAGATACCGGAAGGCGAACGCTTTCTGAAAAATGGATATGGGAAGTTGATAGTAGCGCGGTAGATGCTAAACCTTAGCCGTTTTCCATCCACCTCTGGAAAAGAGCCATAGCGTGAAAAGTCCTACCGAAGTTTCGGAAATAAACACACCCCAGAAAACACCCGATTGCTGCCAGTTTAAGTGAATGGCCAGGAACCACGACAGCGGTATCTGGATGAGCCAGAAAAACACCACGTTTATTTTTGTCGGGGTTTGCGTATCGCCTGCACCGTTAAAGGCCTGTACCGAAACCATCCACCACCCGTATACAAACAGCGAGTAGGAGAGTATGCGCAGCCATTCGGCTCCAACCGCAATCACCTGCGTATCGGTGGTGAAAATTCCCATAAGGGTATTGTTGAAGAAAAAATACACAAACGAAACCCCCACCAGGAAAACCATATTATAGCCACCAATTTTCCATACGGTCGATTCGGCCCGCTCAGGATTGCCGGCACCGAGGTTTTGCCCCACCAGTGTGGCTGCTGCATTGGACAGTCCCCAGGCTGGCATCATGGTAAACATCATCAGCCGGATGGCAATGGTTGAGCCGGCTACTGCTTCGCTGCCAATCTCCGACAGGATGCGCATCAGGAAAATCCACGAGGTCATGGCCACAATCATCTGGCCAATACCGCCCAGCGAAGTGCGAAAAATATTGAGGATGATTTTTGCATCCCAAACCAGCTGGGTGTAAGTGGCTTTGATATGCTTTCCGCCATGAAACAGCGTGTACAACTGCACCAGCACCCCTGCACCGCGACCGATGTTGGTAGCCATGGCCGCACCTTCAATGCCAAACGCAGGTATAAATCCCCAACCGAAAATCAGCAACGGATCCAACAGGATATTAATGCCATTAGCAATCCATAACACACGCATGGCAATGGCGGCATCGCCCGCTCCGCGAAATACAGCATTGATGATAAACAGTAACATAATCACAGCATTGCCACCCAACATCCATTGGGTGTAGCGGTAGCCTTCGGTTAGCGCCCAGGCATCGGCACCCATCAGTTGAAGCAATTCTTTTGCGTAGAATATTCCGGCAATGGCGAATGGCAATGATGCGAGTATTCCAAGGAAGATGGATTGAATGGCTGAGCGGCCTGCCGCTTCGTTGTTTTTCTCGCCAACCCTTCGGGCAATAATGGCCGTTACAGCCGTGGCCAATCCCATGGCAATGGAGTACAACAGAAACAGGTAGGTTTCGGTGAGGCCCACAGTGGCTACTGCCGATGGCCCCAGTTTTCCCACGAAGAAAATATCAACAACAGCAAAGGTTGATTCCATGACCAGTTCCAGGATCATCGGAACAGCCAGCAGGAAAATGGCCCGTTTAATACCTATTTGCGTGTAGTCGGCTTCGGTGCCGCTCATGGCATTTTTCAGTTCCTGCCAAATGGATGCACGCACAGGGGCAGTAGGATTGGATGTGGGGATTTCTTGTTGCATAGTGGCGTGTTAATTTTAAAGGTACGGGCTTTAATGACAAACGTTACCGGATTGATAAGAAAGTTTTATAAATTTTATCAGGAATTAAATGGTCTGTTTGATGTTTGGTGGTATTGGTACCTTAGCACAATGGATTTAAAGGAATTTAACAAATATTCACATAATCGTTCTGATCAAAACAGGAGATTCCTTCGGAAACTACAAAACAGCAATCCGCGTAAAGTGGATGAAGCCTTTCACCGCCTGCACGATGAGGTATTTGAACAAACCGATTGCCTTGCCTGTGCCAATTGTTGTAAAACAACAAGTCCTATTTTTTACCAAAACGATATTGAACGTGCAGCAAGGTCATTACGAATAAAGCCCGGTGATTTTGTAACAAAATACCTTCGTGTTGATGAGGATAATGATTTTGTATTGCAGTCAACGCCCTGTCCTTTTCTGCTTGCCGATAACCGTTGTCAAATCTATACCGAGCGGCCCAAAGCCTGCCGGGAGTATCCGCACACCAACCGGAAAAAGATAGTGCAGATAATGGATTTAACCTATAAGAATACACTTGTTTGTCCGGCAGTTTTAGAAATGGTAGAGCGGATGAAGCATTTGAATATTTGATCTTGAATTTTGAACCTTGAATTTTGAATAATGAATCTTATAAGCAGAGCCTGTATTTTTGTAATGGTGCTGGCTGCGGCCTTAGCGGAAACTTCAGGCCAAATCCGGGCGCGCGATCTGGGCATTACTATCGGAGTGCTGCCCACCGGTAAATTCAATGCCATAACCGATGTTGCGGGTGTACAGGTCGGACATACAACTCTAATAGAAGGAAGTTCAATCCGCACAGGTGTTACAGCCATTTTGCCGCATAGCGAGAATATTTTCCAGGAGAAAGTACCCGCTGCCATTTTTGTGGGCAACGGATTTGGAAAACTGACTGGTAGCACCCAGGTGAAGGAACTCGGCAATATGGAAACCCCCATCATTCTTACCAATACATTGAGTGTTTCCGCTAGCATGGAGGCGGTTATCGATTATACACTGCGACAGAACGGCAATGAAAATGTGCAATCGGTGAATGCTGTTGTAGGCGAAACCAACGATGGTTACCTGAATGATATACGTGGCAGACACATTACCCGGCAGCATGTGCTGGATGCAATTGCTGTGGCTTCTGCCGGTCCGGTAAAAGAAGGAAATGTGGGTGCCGGTACGGGTACCGTATGTTTTGGGTTTAAAGGAGGCATTGGCACCTCTTCGCGTGTACTGCCCGAAAACCTGGGCAGCTACACGGTAGGCGTGCTGGTACAAACCAATTTTGGCGGTGTTTTGCAGATTGATGGCGCCCCGGTTGGGGAGGAGTTGAAAAAATTTTATTTGAAAGATCAACTCACTGAAAAGGCCGATGGTTCCTGTATGATTATAGTGGCTACCGATGCTCCCCTGGATGCCCGCAACCTGGAGCGGCTTGCGCAGCGTGCCATGATGGGCTTAGCCAAAACCGGAGGTATTGGCAGCAACGGTAGTGGTGATTATGTGATTAGTTTTTCAACGAACCCGCGGGTAAGGATTAAGCATGAGAAGGCGGGCTTATCGGATACAACAGTTTATGTTCGAAACGATGCCATGTCGCCCCTGTTTATGGCCACAATCGAAGCAACCGAGGAAGCAATCATCAATTCGTTGTTTGCAGCCGAAAGGATGACCGGGAAAGACGGTCGAAAAGTAGAAGCATTGCCTCGCCAGGAGGTTCTGGCAATTTTGAGGAAATATGGTGTGGTGAATAAATAAAAAAGTGGCCGGCTTTGATTCGGCCACCCGTTTAAGATTCTTTTAAGCTACCTGAGCCGCCAGTTTTTGAGAGAGTACCGATTTAGGCACAGCACCCACCTGTTTATCAACCACCTGGCCGTTTTTAAATACAAGCAGCGTAGGTATTGAACGGATGCCGAATTTGGCTGCTGTCTGCGGGTTTTCGTCCACATTCAGTTTTGCAACCACGGCTTTGCCATCGTAGTCGCCAGCCAGTTCTTCCACAATGGGGCCTATCATTTTGCAAGGTCCGCACCATTCGGCCCAAAAGTCAACCAATACGGGCTTATCGGTTTTTACAATCTGATCGAAATTAGAGTCGTTGAGTTCAATCGTTTTTCCCATGATAATGATGTTGTGAATTTATGCTGTTTTAAAGTTCTGTTGTTTCCAACACAAAGGTAGAAGAATTTGTTCCATCTTCTGCAAGTTCAGGTACAGGTTCAGTAACAATGGCGTCAGCCAACCAGCGTAACCCTGTCTTGTCAGTAATTATCCCGATTTCACCCAGTTTTTTAAATGCCTGGATAACCGTAGTGGAAGCATTAACCCGGTAGGTACGCGATAGTAATTCAGTTAGGATGGACTCATGTTCATCCAGGATATGCAAATGAAAGGAGGAATTTCCCGGATTCTTTTTAACAATCTCTTCAATTGTTAAAATAAGTTCCGGGTTAATGGCCTGCAGCGGAAGTTTTAAAGCAATACCCTGAACGCGTTTTTCGGCCAGGTCGTGCAGGCTTTCAATGTTGCGTATCTGGAACTCCAGGTTCATGTTTCCCCAGTTGTTTCGTTGTACTGTGCCTTCAACAAAGAGAAACCACCCCTGCGACATAAAGTTTTTGTATTTCTGATACTGTTCGCCAAACAGGGTAAACGTAAAACTACCCGAGTAATCCTCAAGGGTGAACTTACCGAATGGTCTGCCGTTTTTGGTCATCCGGTGTTCTACCAAAGTAACAATACCGCACACCTTTTTTTCCTGGTTTTCAATTTTCTCAAGGTCGGTAAGCTGGCTGCACATGGCATTGCAGAACGCGCTGATCTCAAAACGGAAATTATCAAGCGGATGGCCGGAAATGTAAATACCGATAACCTCTTTTTCCAGGTTCAGCTTTTCCAGTTCGCTAAATGGTTCAATGGCTTCTACTTTAGGCTTGGGCATTACCGTGCCGGTAGCCGCGCCAAACAAACTTACCTGTGCACTGAGTTCTTCCTGCTGCGATTTGCCTGCATATTTAATGGCTTTTTCAATCAGGCTGGGCTCGCCATTGTTTGAATAAATGTATTGCCTTCGGTGGATGCCCTGGAAGCAATCGAAAGCTCCGGAGAGGGCAAAACACTCAAAGGTTTTTTTATTAACGGCACGCTGGTTAACCCGTTTGGCAAAATCAAAGATGTCTTGAAAAGGGCCGCGAGTATCACGTTCCTGGATAATGGCTTCAACGGCTGCTTCACCGGCTCCTTTAATGGCTCCAAGGCCGAAGCGGATTTCACCCTGTTGGTTAACGGCAAAATATACTCCTGATTCATTGATGTGTGGCCCGAGCACTTTAATGCCCATGTTGCGGCATTCTTCAATAAAAAAAGTAACCTTATCGAGGTTGCTTTGCGAGTGGGTGAGCACGGCCGCCATGTACTCGGCAGGGTAGTTTGCTTTGAGGTAGGCCGTTTGGTAGGCCACCAATGAATAGCAGGTTGAGTGCGATTTATTAAATGCATATTGCGCAAACGCTTCCCAATCACTCCAGATTTTCTCGCAGGTGGCTTGCGGATGGCCATTTGCCTTACAGCCTTCAAGGAATTTATCCTTCATCTTATCCAGCACACTCTTTTGTTTTTTGCCCATGGCTTTTCGCAAAATGTCTGCATCGCCTTTGCTGAAACCAGCCAGTTTTTGCGAGAGCAGCATCACCTGTTCCTGATAAACCGTAATGCCGTACGTTTCGGCCAGGTATTCTTCCATTTCGGGCAGGTCGAACTTCATGGCCTGCTGCCCGCGTTTGCGGGCGATAAATTCAGGAATGTACTCCATCGGTCCGGGCCGGTAAAGCGCATTCATGGCAATAAGATCTTCAAACTTATCGGGCTTGAGTTGCCGCAGGTATTTTTGCATGCCGGCACTTTCGAACTGAAACGTGCCAGTGGTTTCACCGCGCTGGTAGAGTTGGTAGGTCTTTTCATCATCCAGCGGGATGGCCTCTATATCAATATCAATACCCCTGCTCTTCTTTATGTTTTTCAAGGCCGTTTTGATAATGGTAAGTGTAGTCAGACCAAGAAAATCCATTTTGAGCAGGCCGGCACTTTCAACTACGCTGTTATCAAACTGGGTAACCAGCATGGCGGAGTCTTTGGCAGTGGCCACCGGCACAAAGCTGGCCAGTTCATCGGGCGTGATGATTACACCGCAGGCATGGGTTCCGGTGTTTCGCACAGACCCTTCAATGATCATTGCTTGTTTTAATACTTCGGCACGCAGGTCGTTTCCTTTCCGGATGATGTCCAGATCTTTTATTTCAGTAAAAGCAGCATCCAGTGTAGTACCGGGCCGCTCAGGAACCATCTTTGCCAGCAGGTTTGCTTCGGAGAGGGGGAGATCCATTACCCGCGCACAATCGCGAATGGAGGATTTAGCTGCCATGGTACCGTAGGTAATTATTTGTGCAACCTGATCCTTGCCGTACTTTTCAATAACATACTGAAGCACCTTTTCACGCCCTTCATCGTCAAAGTCAATATCAATATCAGGAAGAGAAACCCGGTCGGGGTTAAGAAAACGTTCAAAAAGCAAGTCGTACTGAATAGGGTCAACGTTGGTAATGCCGGTGCAATAGGCCACTACTGAGCCGGCTGCCGATCCGCGGCCTGGGCCCACAGAAACACCCATTTCGCGCGCTTTCGTGGTGAGGTCTTGCACAATCAGAAAATACCCGGGATACCCGGTTTTGCGGATGGTTTCCAGTTCAAACTCAATGCGGTCTTTTATTTCCGGGGTTAGCTCACCGTACCGTTTTTTTGCCCCGGCATAGGTAAGATGTCGCAAATAGTCGTCTTCGGTTTTGAACCCTTCCGGAATATCAAATTTTGGCAAGACTACTTTCCGCTCCAGTGTGTAGGTCTCTATTTTTTGAATGATTTCGCTGATGGTTGTGATGGACTCGGGTAAATCGCGGAAGATGGATTTCATTTCCTCCTGCGATTTGAAGTAATATTCATCGTTGGGCAGCCCGTAACGAAATCCCCTGCCCGATCCTTTTGGTGTATTTAGTTTTTCGTTTTCGCCAATGCATACCAGCACATCCTGCGCCTTGGATTCCTGTTTTCCGAGATAAAAAACTTCATTGGCGGCAAAATACTTAACGCCATATTTTGCTGCGAAGCGAAGCAGAACCTCGTTTACATGGTCTTCTTCGGCAAGTCCATGACGGTTCAGTTCAATATAAAAGTCATCGCCAAATAAACGGTGCCACCATTGAAAGGCCTCTTCGGCCTGTCGTTCGCCTACATGCAGAATGAGGTGTGGTATTTCACTATTCAGGTTTCCGGTAGTGGCGATGAGATCGGTGCGGTATTGATGAACCAGATCTTTATCAATGCGTGGATAAATGCCGTACAAGCCTTCGGTGAAGCCAAGTGAACAGAGGCGCGCAAGGTTATGATAGCCATTTTTGTTTTTTGCCAGCAACACCTGTTGGTAGCGCTTGTCGGGGTTGTCTTTGGTAAATTTTAATTTCTTCCGTTCTTCAGCCAGATAAAATTCGCAGCCTACAATTGCTTTAATTCCAAGCGCATGGGCTTCGCTTACAAACTTAAAGGCGCCATACATGTTGCCGAGGTCAGTAAGTGCTACGGCTGGCATTTTGAAATCGGCAGCCTGTTTAACCAGCGACTTGATATCCGGTGTGGCTTGCAGTAGGGAGAATTGTGAATGTACGTGCAGGTGGCAGTACGCACTTTCAATAGTCGGGTCCGACTCACCGGTAAGTGAGTAACCCGCCTGTTTTACTTTTTCGCGTTTAGCAAAGTTTGCTGTTTCCAGGTCGGGTTCCTGGTAGTCAATTTCCGTTACTGGTGTTTCATCAAACGGGGCGATAACTTTCTTTTTTATTAACCCGAAAAAGCAACGGGCAGTAGCGGCTACATCGTAGGCAGCATCATGCGCATCATTAAAATCTTTACCGAAGAGTTTTTGGTGGAGTTCCTGGAGACGCGGCATTTTCAGTTTACCGCCAATTCCGCCACTGAGCTGGCAGAATTCGATGGATGCAATTCCCGTATCGGTTTTGTGAAGGGCAAGTACTTTTTCAGGGTCAAGATTTCTGCGGATAAATTCCGCCCCGATGATGTTAATATCAAACTCAATATTATGCCCGATTAAAACGGTGGTGCGGGCAACATCGGTCAGAAATTTATCCAGTACTATGTTCAGTTCAGTGCCCTCGTCTAAAGCCCGTTTGGTTGAAATGCCGTGTACCTGCTCGGCCTTAAAGGGAATATTAAAGCCATCAGGCCTGATGATAAAATTCTGTTGAGAGAGAAGATTTCCCCGGTTGTCGTGCAGTTGCCAAGCCAGTTGTACCAGGCGCGGCCAGTTTTCCAGGTCGGTTAACGGAGCGGTTTTGTTGTGCGGAACACCGGTTGTTTCCGTGTCAAAAATCAGATACATCGGTAATTAAAAAAGTGGTAGTGGTTTACCGCGTAAAAATAGGCTATTGGTTAGTCATTTCAATTTGATTCATTTTGAAACGTTAGTTCAAAAATGGGAAATAAATCCTTTTTTAGTTCAGAATCAAAATATATAAATAATTGACTATCAGTAATTTAATTTTTTAGGCTTGATATTGGCCTTACACGGTTAACCATTTTTTAATGTAAAATGAAGCGGTTCATGGAAGTTATAATGAATTTTATCAGGCGCGAGTGGTTTCTGTTCGTTGTTCTTGTCACCATCGCAATTATTTTTCTCCTGTTTGAAGTTTTTTTTGCGTGAGTACATTTTCACTTTCCAGTTCTACAAACGTTGTTTGGTAAAGCTTCAAGCGGTATTTTGCGTGACCTAACTTGAAGTAAATCATGAATTGGTTTATCCGTTTTTTAACCAGTACCCTTGGTAGAAAATTAGTCATGGCCCTTACCGGGCTTTTTCTTATTCTGTTTCTGGCTGTTCATTTAACCGGTAACCTTCAGTTGCTAAAAGATGACAGTGGCCGGTCTTTTAACATCTATGCCGAATTCATGAGCACGAACCCACTCATCCAACTTATCTCCAAGGGAAATTTTGCATTCATTCTCATTCACGTTTTGCTTTCGTTTTACCTCACCATTCAGAATCGCAAAGCGCGTGGAGCTGAGCGTTATGCGGTAACCTCAGGCAAATCTTCAATTTGGGCATCGCGTAATATGGGTATCCTTGGAACCCTTATCTTGATTTTTATGGTCGTTCACCTGAAAGACTTCTGGGCACAGATGCATTTTGGTTCGGTTGCCACAGTTGATTACGATGGCCATCAGGTGCGCGATCTGGCGGCTTTGGTGGATTACTGGTTTGCCAAAGAATGGTACGTTGCGCTTTACGTATTTTGTATGGTTGCCCTGGCATTCCATCTGTGGCACGGCTTTATCAGCGCTTTTCAAACGCTCGGATTAAACCACCTCAAGTACAATCCTGTTATCAGTTTTGTGGGCAAAACCTTCGCGCTGGTTGTTCCGGCATTGTTTGCCTGGATACCCGTTGCCATGTACTTCAACATTTAATCGCTTAACTTGTTTGATACGATATGAAGTTAGATTCCAAAATTCCTGAAGGACCGCTTGCGGAAAAATGGACAAAACACAAGTTCAACCTGAAACTGGTTAACCCGGCCAACAAAAGGAAATATGACATTATTGTAGTGGGTACCGGTCTGGCAGGAGCATCGGCAGCCGCTTCGCTGGCCGAACTGGGGTATAACGTAAAAACATTTTGTTTTCAGGACAGCCCCCGCAGGGCACACAGCATCGCAGCACAAGGCGGTATTAATGCTGCAAAAAATTATCAGAACGATGGCGATAGCGTTTATCGCTTATTTTACGATACCATAAAAGGAGGCGACTATCGCGCTCGTGAAGGCAATGTTTATCGCCTGGCTGAAGTAAGCGTTAACATCATTGATCAGTGTGTGGCTCAAGGCGTACCCTTTGCCCGCGAGTATGGCGGCTTACTGGCCAACCGGTCATTTGGAGGCGCACAGGTATCGCGCACGTTTTATGCCCGTGGCCAAACCGGCCAGCAGTTGTTGCTGGGCGCGTATTCGGCCATGAACCGCCAGATTGCCAACGGCAAGGTTAAATCATATACCCGCACCGAAATGCTGGATGTGGTATTGGTTGATGGTAAAGCACGCGGTATAATTACCCGCGATCTGGTAACCGGAAAGATTGAAGCACACAGCGCTCACGCTGTGTTGTTATGTACCGGAGGTTATGGTAATGTGTTCTACCTGTCAACCAACGCAAAAGGTTCCAACGCAACGGCTGCCTGGCGCGCCCATAAAAAAGGCGCCCTGTTTGGTAATCCATGTTTCACTCAAATTCATCCTACCTGCATTCCGGTATCGGGCGATCATCAGTCCAAGCTTACACTGATGTCAGAATCACTCCGCAACGATGGCCGCGTATGGGTACCCAAGGTAGCCGTTAAAGGGCTGAAGGCCAGCGATGCGGTAAAGATTGCCGAAGCTGATAGAGATTATTTCCTCGAGAGGCGTTATCCCTCATTCGGTAACCTGGTTCCACGCGATGTGGCCTCACGCAATGCAAAATATGTATGCGATGAAGGTCGTGGCGTAGGTTCAACCGGCTTGGCGGTTTTTCTCGACTTCTCCGATGCCATTAAGCGCGATGGCCGTAACGTGATTGAAGCTAAATACGGCAACCTGTTCGATATGTATAAACAAATCACAGGCGATGACCCCTACAAAGTACCCATGATGATTTACCCGGCCGTGCATTACACCATGGGTGGACTGTGGGTTGACTATAACCTGATGACTACGGTGCCCGGATTATACGCGTTGGGCGAAGCAAACTTCTCAGACCACGGTGCCAACCGGCTGGGGGCGAGCGCACTGATGCAGGGACTGGCAGATGGGTATTTTGTAATTCCGTATACAATTGGCGATTACCTGGCAGGTATGCCTTATGAAAAAGTAAGCACCGATAGGCCTGAATTCAAGGAAGCCATGCAGCAGGTGACCGACCGGCTTTCGAAATTACTGAACATTAAGGGCAAGAAAACGGTGGATGAATTTCACCGCGAATTAGGGCTTACGATGTGGGAATACTGTGGCATGTCGCGAAATGAAGAAGGGCTGAAAAAAGCCAAGAAGAAAATTCAGGAACTGCGGGCGGAATTTTGGCAAAACGTAAACGTGGTGGGCAGCGGCAATGAATTAAATATGGAACTTGAAAAGGCCAACCGCGTAGCCGATTTTATGGAACTTGGTGAACTAATGGTAGATGATGCCCTTAACCGTAGTGAGTCGTGTGGCGGGCACTTCCGTGAGGAATCGGCTACTGAAGACGGTGAAGCTATGCGCAAAGACGATGAATTTGCTTATGTAGCCGCCTGGGAATACAAAGGCGATAACCAGCCAGAAGTGCTGCACAAAGAAGAATTGCGATTTGAAAATGTAAAACTTACCCAACGTAGTTATAAATAAGTATGGAGCTTACGCTGAAGATTTGGAGGCAAAAAAGCCCGCATGACAAAGGGGGTTTTAA
>JAKLJG010000012.1:81226-81688 GCA_023151255.1 Cyclobacteriaceae bacterium
TACCGAGTTGATTAAAAAAGGAGAGGAGCCTGTTCACTTCGACCATGATTGCCGCGAAGGCATCTGTGGCATGTGCAGCCTGTACATCAACGGCCGGCCGCACGGTCCGCTGCAAACCACCACGTGCCAGTTGCACATGCGCTCATTTAAAGATGGCGAAACCATTACCATTGAACCCTGGCGTGCAAAGCCATTTCCTATCATTAAAGACCTTGTGGTTGACCGAACGGCTTTTGACCGGATTCAGCAGGCAGGCGGATACATTTCGGTGAATACCGGAGGCGTGCCCGATGGCAACGAAATACCCATACCCAAAAAAATTGCCGATGAAGCAATGGATGCAGCAACCTGCATCGGTTGCGGGGCGTGTGTGGCTGCTTGTAAAAATGCTTCGGCTATGTTGTTTGTCAGCGCTAAAGTTTCTCAATATGCCCTGCTCCCGCAGGGTAAACCCGAACGTAA
>JAKLJG010000012.1:81698-85630 GCA_023151255.1 Cyclobacteriaceae bacterium
AGCGTGTTGAACGCATGGTGGCCCAAATGGATGCCGAAGGTTTTGGTGCTTGCACCAATACCCGTGCCTGTGAGGCTGAGTGTCCCAAAGGGATCAGCGTTACCAATATTGCACGCCTAAACAGGGAATATTACTCGGCAATGATGAGTTCGTACGAGATAGCCTCGAAAGGTGGCGGTGATTAAAGGCTGTTACGAATTACATGTACTTTTTGATACGTTTTGCGTAGTAAGCAGGAAGTTGACCGTCTGCCCGGTATTTTGCCAATAGCCTGAAATATTTTTTAACCGTATAGGGTGTAAGCATGATGTATTGCGCGCCCAGGTTAATTCCACTTGAGATCATACCCATCGCGCCAAGCAACGGTATCAGAAAACTGTAATCTTCTTCATGCCCTTCAGGGGGAGGAGCATTGTTACCGGCCATAACAAGTCCGGTAACCAACACAGCCGATGAAACGCCAAACACTATCCAGTTGGTTTTCATATTCAGCCCGATGTAGCGTTCGATTTCACTGCTTGAGTGAAGGCCTATGATTTGATGTCGTTTTGCCAGAAACAAGGCAGCCAGTGCGCGGGTGGTGTCATCATATGCGGCCAGGTAAATGCGCTCGTATTTTTTTAAACGAAGGGTATCTGGCGAGTCAGATTGTGAAAAGACACAACCTAACGGAAGCAACAGGAGGGTAATTACGGTAATGAATCTCAAGTATATCATTGCTTATTACCGGAGCATACTACTCGCTCTTACAAACTCCAAATTCAACGCGGCTCCTGCCGGAGGCATTGGCGTAGGCGCTGCCAATGTTACCGCCTGCCAGGATGATATCGCGGTCGGGACCGGAATCAGCCAGGTGCACTTTTATGCAAGCATTTAATCCGATAAGCGCCTCGTAGGTTATGGGCGATTCATCAGCCAGCATACTCAGCGTTGTTTCGCTGGTGCCTACACTACCTTTAACCGGGTTTAACAATGCAGCTATTTCCGCATCAGGTGTTGCTATATCGCCCAGGTGCAGGTGCACCGGGTGGAGGATATTTCCTTCTGTGCCCGAAAGGGCAACTACAATTTGTGCTGTTCCATCCTTTCTTTCTTTAATGGTAACGCTACCGCTTACCGGATACGCTGAACCGGCCTGCAGGGCATAGGTTATTTCATTGCCAGTTAAATTACTCAGGGCATTTTCGTTCTCCTGGCAGGCCGTAAATACGCTCAACAACACAAAAAGCCATAATTTTCTCATAAACGACATCTCCATAACCGATTCAATTTAATACAGACTCAGTAATTTCTAAACAGATTTGGCCTTAGATTTGTCCTTACTGAATAAACTTTTTGAATGAATCCGATTTTACAACGCAGTTTCAGGTTAAAAAATTTTGGGCTGGTTTGTTTTTTTGGTGTGCTGCTCATCCCCTCCTGCAGCCCGAAGGTTCAACAGCCGGTTGATACACGGCCAGCCTGGTTAAAGGGTGAATCGGCCCAACGCGGTTATTATACCGGTGTTGGTCATAGCGTTAAAGACGGGACCAATAACTATGTGCAGGCAGCTAAAAAAAGCGCACTGGATGACCTTGTTTCTCAGATTAAAGTAACAGTTTCAAGCACTTCAATCCTCAGTACGTTCGAAGAAAACCGGAGCAATTTCAAAGAAACCTATGAGCAAATTATACAAACCTCGGTTGCCGATGAACTTGAAGAGTTCGAACTGGTAGGCAGTTGGGAGGATGAGCGCAATTACTGGGTGTATTACCGACTGTCGGTAGCGCGTTACCGAGAGATAAAAGAAGAACAAAAGCGAAATGCCGTTCTGCTGGCCACCGACTTTCTGAAAAAAGCCCGTGCTTCTGAAGCCTCGCAGGATTATCAGCAAGCCCTTGGCTTTTATTTCCAATCCTTCCGAAGTGTTGAAAAATACCTGGCCGAAGCCATTCCGGTAACCATTGATGGGCAGGAGGTTCTGCTGACCAACGAAGTATATGCCTCTATTCAAAAAATCCTTAACACCATTCAACTGCGAATTGAACCCGCTGAGCTTCAGGTAAACCGGAGGGTCAATCTGAAGGATAAACCCCTTACCGTCAAAGCAACCTTCCTGGGAGCTAATAAACCAGCCTCCTTGTTGCCACTTCATGCGGCCTTCGATAAGGGTGCAGGTGATGTATTTCCGGAGTATAAAACCAATGAGGGCGGGATCGCTACTATCCTGATTACAAAAATATCGAGCCGCGAACTGGAGCAAACAGTGGCTGTTAAAGTGAACATCGATGCTCTCAGCGGTTCAAGTTCCCCTGTTTATAATCTGGTGTCCAAAACTTTTAGCATACCGGTTACGAAAGTATTACTTAAAGTGCAACGCCCTGTGGTGTACATGGTGGCCGAAGAAAAAAGCCTCGGTACAACTCGTAATACCAACCAGTTAAGCAACAAACTTAAAAACCTGCTGGCCAATAATGGATTTGAATTTACCAATGATAAATCATCGGCTGACCTGATGTTTGAGGTACAGGCTGACTCTGAAAAAGGCACGGTAAGCGGAAGCATCTATATTACCTTCCTCACGGGAGTTATAAAAGTATCGGCTGTTCGCGAAGGAAAGGAGATTTATGCCACCACCCTGGACCGCATAAAGGGCTATGGCCTTGATTATGAGCGTTCCAGCCAGGATGCCTATAACAAAGCGCTCGAAACCCTTGAAAAAGAGCGAATGGCTGAATTGCTCAACACGATTCTTCAATAAATTGAAGGTTTTGAAAGAAATTCGATGGATTATTTAAATCTAAATGTTCTGCTCGTAAATTGGTCTTAAAATTGCCATAGTTAATCCAATAACCAAATACTTATCAGATTATGAAAAAATTGACCTATTCTTCTGTATTTCTTTTTGCACTGGCCGGTGCGGTGATGCTCGGCTGTAAGGGAAAAGAAAAACTTCCGAAGGGTGAAGTTGAAGTGAACATACCCTGCTCCGGTCCGGATTATTTTACCAATAACAAATTCTTCCGGGCTAATTCACTGGGTGAAAGCATGGACCTGGTGGCTTCCAAAAAGAAAGCCATGGATAATGCCCGTGCTGAACTGGCCGCAAGCATACAGTCAACGGTAAAAACCGTTACAGATAACTACCTGAATTCGCGCGAGTTCAATAACAAGGAAGAGTTGGAAGAACGGTTTGAACAACTAAACCGCACCATTGTTAACCAAACCCTTAGCGGGATAAAAACAATTTGCGAGAAGCAGGTAAAGACAGACAAAGGCAACTTTAAAACGTATGTAGCCATTGAATTATCGGCAGCCGACATTGTTTCAAAGTACAATGAAAGTCTTTCGAAGGAAGAACGACTGAAGATTGATTACGACTACGAAAAATTTAAAGAGACATTCGATAAAGAAATGGAAAAGATGGGAAACAGGTAATCCGATTCTCTCAATAAATACTCCAAACCCTGACGATGGCCGTCAGGGTTTTTTATTTTTTACCAGATTGCTTTTTAAAACTCGGCATTACCCGGATAACGCGGGAAGGGAATCACATCGCGGATGTTCGTCATGCCGGTAACAAACTGAATCAGTCGTTCAAAGCCTAAGCCGAAACCGCTGTGCGGGGCTGATCCGAATTTACGCAACTCCAGGTACCACCATAAATCCTTTTCGGGCAAGTTAAGTTCTTTAATACGTTTCAGCAGGTTATCATACCGCTCTTCGCGCTGCGAGCCCCCGATGATTTCGCCAATACCCGGAAAAAGAACATCCATAGCGGCCACTGTTTTGCCGTCTTCATTTTGCCGCATATAAAATGCTTTAATAGCGGCCGGATAGTTGTACAGAATAACCGGCTTTTTAAAATGCTTCTCCACCAGGTAGCGCTCATGCTCCGATTGCAGGTCGGCACCCCACTGGTCGATCAGGTACTGGAATTTTTTCTTTTTGTT
>JAKLJG010000013.1 GCA_023151255.1 Cyclobacteriaceae bacterium
GAGGGCATGCGTATGTTTACCTTTGTTATGGCGTACACAACCTGTTTAATGTTGTAACCAATCAGGCCGGTGTGGCCGATGCCGTATTGATACGTGCAATTGAGCCTGTTGTCGGGGTACACATTATGCAACAACGCAGAGGGCCTGTTGCCAGTCCGTTCCACTTAACCTCCGGGCCTGGCAAACTAACTGTGGCACTGGGCATTGACCGTTCGTTTAATGGAAAATACCTTACCGGTAACGAAGTTTGGATTGAACAAGACAAAAAGCTTTCGGCTAAATGGATTGAGGCGAGCCCACGGATTGGCGTGGATTATGCAGGAAAAGATGCTAAACTGCCATGGCGTTTTACTATTAAGGGTAATGCCTGGCTAAGCAAGTAGTTAATTTAATGATGCGGCACACATTTTTTTTATTTCTGACAGCCCTGGTTGATGCCGTGGCACAATCGGCTGTTACCTCCGGATCATGTAAACTGGTAAACTCGCCCTTCGATGAGCAGGCCCCGGTTATCAGCCCGGATGGAGGTACACTTTTTTTTTACACGTGGCAATCATCCTGATAATGCGGGTGGCAAAGCCGATCCGGGCGACATCTGGATGTCATTTCTTATCGAAGGGACCTGGTCGGCACCGGTGCATACCGGCCCGGTGCTGAACGATCGGGGGTATAATGCGGTAATTGGTTTTTCACCGGATGGATCACAGATGTTCTTAATCGGTCATTATTCGGGCACTCCGGCACCGGCAAAAACCCAGGGCATTGCTGTTTCAAGGAGAACAAACAATGGCTGGTCAAAACCGGAAAATATTTTTATCCCTTACTTTCTTAACAAATCCAGTTTCAGTAGTGGCTTCATTTCATCGGATGGCACCCTGTTTGTTTTTAGTGCCGAAACGTATGGCACGATGGGAGTGGAAGATATTTTTATTTCAATAAAAGGTGCGGACGGTAAGTGGGGTGAGCCACGCAATGTGGGGCGAAATGTGAATACACAGTTCCAGGAGTTATGCCCGTCATTGAGTGAGGATGGTAGCAGGTTATATTTTTCGAGCAACGGACGAAAAGGCTTCGGGAGTTTTGATATTTACTACTGTACCCGCCTTGATAATACGTATTACAACTGGTCGGAGCCTGTAAACCTGGGCAGCACTATTAACTCAGAAGGCCGGGAGCTTTTTTTCAGGAACTATTCTTCGAACGGATTTTCATTATTTACCAGCACCAAGAACAGCGATGGCTATGGCGATATTAAATTGTACAAACCTGAATCTTCACAACCGGATACCCTCTTGGTTATTTCAAATCGGGTGGCGCCCGATACCGTGACCGCCTTCAAAGAAAAGACCTATGCCCTAACGGATTGGGAGATCAGGATATACGGCAAAGTAAGTGATGCCAAAACTGGAAAAGTTATAACAGCCCGGCTAACGTTTGCAAGCAAAGATAAAAAGCTGAGTGCAGAAGCGATTTCCGATGAAGGTTATAGTGTTGCCATTCCATCAACGGCCGAGTATACCGTTGAAGTTGTTTCGCCTAACTATGTAAGTGTGTTCGAAAAGCTGGATTTGAACACCGTTGAATTGAAAGAACTGGAAATGAATTTCAGGCTGCAGCCTGTTGAGGTGGGCGCTACGGTAACACTTAAGAACATTCTGTTCATTCAAAGCACGCCTGAACTTTTGCCGGAATCGTACCCGGAGTTAAACCTGGTGGTTGAATTTTTAAAGGCCAATCCGCATGTGGAGATCGAATTATCCGGTCATACCGATAACCGGGGTTCCTACCGTGCGCTTATGGAGTTATCGCAAAAGCGGGTTAACCGTGTAAAAAGTTACCTGGTATCAAAGGGTATTGACCCCAAACGAATTAGCGGTAAGGGATACGGAGGAACCAAACCGGTTGCCAGTAACGACAGTGAGGAAAGCCGGCAATTAAACAGAAGGGTGGAGTTTACGATTAAAAAGCTTTAAAAGCCTGCCGCTGCATCATCACCCCGCGGGTCGGCACCGCCCTCAAGCTTTCCATCGGGTAAAACCAATATGGCATCCACCCGGCCAATGCCGCGCCTGAAACGGAAGGTGTGTCCCATGTTTACCAGTTCAAGGCTGTCTTTTTCAGTAAATGCACCCTTTTCATTAAACACAAAATCCGGCATCCACTGACTGTGGAACCGCTTCGCTGAAACAGCTTCCTGCATGGTCATGCCATGCTCAACCACGTTCAGGATGGTTTGAAATACTGATGTAATGATGGTTGTGCCGCCCGGTGTGCCCACTACCATAAACAGGTTACCATCCTTTTCAACAATGGTGGGCGTCATTGAACTAAGCATTCGTTTGTTGGGCAGGATTTTATTTGCTTCACCGCCAATGGCACCATACATATTTGGCACGCCTGGCTTTACACTGAAATCGTCCATTTCGTCATTTAAAATAAAACCCGAACCCGCAACCACTACATGTGAGCCATAACCATCGTTTAATGTTGTTGTAACCGATACCGCGTTTCCTTCTGCATCAACCACCGACAGGTGAGTGGTTTGTTCGGACTCATAACCTGCAAGCTGTCCGTGATTTACTTCTGTGCTGGGGGTTGCCTTATTTGGGTTAAAGTTGCCCATCCGTTCATCCAGATATTGATCCGAAACCAGTTTGGATACCGGTACATTAACAAAATCCGGATCGCCAAGATAAAATGCCCGATCGGCATAGGCCCTGCGTTCAGCTTCGACCATCAGGTGGACGGTTTTCGTTTTGTTATGTCCCCAATTATTTACAGGGTAGTCGCCAACTGTTTTCAGTAACTGAATAAGGGCAACGCCACCGCTGGAAGGAGGGGGCATGGAGATAATTTTGTATTCCTTGTAATAGTCGATAAGTGGTTTTCTCCAAACAGCAGCATAGTTTTTAAGATCTTCTTTTGTGATGATGCCTTTCCCGCGTTGCATTTCGGCTACAATATGGTCGGCTGTAACGCCTTCGTAGAATCCGGCCCGGCCCTCATCACGGATGCGCTCAAGCGCATGGCCCAAATCCTTATGAAAGATGGAGTCGCCTTCTCTCCACTCATCGCGCAGAAGGTGTTCGGGCAGTACTGTATTGTATTTTCTAAAATCGTCAGCAGCACTGTTCAGTCCGCGGGCTTCCTTTTCAGTAAGCGTAAAGCCGTTTAAAGCCAGGTCAATAGCAGGCTGCACCAGGTCTTTCCATGGCAGTTTACCGTACTTCTGATGCGCTTCAACAAGGCCGGCTACTGTTCCGGGTACACCGGCCGAAAGGTGGCCACGGGCACTGAGTTCGGGTATAGCGACACCGGTTTCGGCAAGGTACATATCGGGGTGGGCAGCAGCAGGCGCTTTTTCGCGGTAGTCTAACGCGTCAACGGTGCCGTCCTTAAACCGGGCTACCATAAATCCGCCTCCGCCAATATTCCCTGCTACGGGATACACCACAGCAAGAGCAAACTGGGTGGCAATGGCAGCATCTACTGCATTGCCACCCCGCCTCATAATATCAGCGCCAACTTTACTGGCCAGCGGGTGAGCAGATACAACCATGGCTGAGTCGGTAATCATTCCGGTAACTTGTTCCTTCTTTTTCGGGCCGCAGGCAACGGCCAGTAGTACGGGCAAAAGCAGGTAAAGGCGTTTCATCAGGTAACTGTTGGTTAAGAGGCATTAAAAGTATTAATTAATTGCAAACTTGGGTATAGTATATGGGGCTACGCAAACAAAAAGCAGCACGGTTGAAGGTGCAGATACTCGATCAGACAGTGAAGCTGATTGGAAAAAAGCCCTTTGAAGATTTGTTTGTTGATGAGATTTGTGCAAAGGTTAAAATCAGCAAGGTTACATTCTTCAAGTATTTTCCGCAGAAGGAAGACATTCTACTATATTATTTCAGATTATGGTGCTTTGACTGTTCGGTTGAGTTGCAGAGCAAACCCAGAGAGGGACTACAAGGGGTTTACTACCTGGCCGAAAAGTTAAGTGAAGCATGCGAGAACCACCCGGGACTTATGCTCAGCCTGATCGGGTACCTTGCCGATCTTAAACGACCCCCAAAACCGTTTCCTGTTAAGGCCGAAGAAAAGCAGTTACTGTATCCGGGTAAGCCCGACATCCTTACATTAGATATTCTTTCGCTTGAGCAGATGCTGGAGAAGTTTTCGCTGGAGGCGGTATTTAAAAAAGAGATCACCAAAACCAGTTCGACCCGCGAGGTGACCCATTTGTTTATGACCTGCCTGCTGGGCTCGGTGGTTACTGCCCACATTAACCAGATAAGCCCGCTGCGCTATTTTTTTAAGAAGAATCTGGAATTGGTGGTGAAGGGGTTGCAGTGAATTATCCTTTCATCTTAACCCGCTTAACTCCCTGTTTTTCAGGTTGTATGCGCAGCCTGCCGATATGCCACTTCTTCTTATAAACATGGTTTTTATACCACGTTTGGTGGTTCCGAGGCTTTACAACGGTTGATCCCCCGGGCTCAGCACCTTTGCAAGCAACTAAGCTCGATATAATCATAAGTACCCAAAGGCGGTGCAACATACCTATTTGAATATCGTAAACATTGCAAAATGCGGCTTATTTCACTAATTTCACAAATCTAACCAACCCTTTAACCCATAAATATCTTATGAAAAATCTATTGTTGTCTTTAATTCTTATTGCCTTTTGCATTTCTGCCTTTGCACAAGATGAAGGCGAAGCGGTTGCTAAGGCCCGTTTTGATAGGGATAAGTCTTTTTATGTGGCAGGCGGATTAGCATTGCCATTTGGCGGCAAGTTGGACGATTATGGTAATGGTGTAAGCTTTGAAGGTGGATTTCTTAAACGCCTAAACAAGGTCCTTTCACTTGGAGGAAACTTGTCTTACTTGAGCATGAAATATGACCCGGCTAATACATATCCTTATTACTACAATGTTTCAAGTAATTATGCGATTGAATTAGAGATAGATGGTGGGGATGTGACTATGCTATCAGCCGGATTTGTTCTTAAGTTAAACTTTATTCCTGTCAGCGATAACTCAACTCTTTCAATTTATGGTATTGCCAATCCATTTGTAGCGCAGTCCACACGTTCCGAAATGGAGGGAAGAGGCTATTTTTATGAGAATCTTGATTCGGATGGCCAGTGGAACGATCCGGTTTCTGGACTATTCCCGGATGTGTGGGATGCAACAGATTTCCCTATCCTTAGTGAAGAGACCAAAATAACCGGAGGTGTACAGGTTGGATTTGGACTTGAGTTTATGCCAGTGAAACCTGTATCATTCTTTCTACAGACAACGGTGGGCTACACCGGCACAATTTCGTATATCAGTACACAGGATTATCTAAGTAATGCCGAACAATATGTTGATGGTAATGGAACAATCTATTATGATGCTGATCCAACGTACTATAACCCTCAATTTCCCATATTAAAAAGTGGATTTCCTGCGTTAAGTGTTAGGTTTGGGTTATCATTTAACTTTTAACCAAGTGCCGATATGACAATTCGAATTTGTGTCGCATTTTGTATTGTATGGACAAATTCGTTAGCACAATATAGGCTTTATGAAGAGGGGCTAAAGAAATACAATGACAAAGATTACTACGGTGCCATTGAAACACTCTCTGATTTTTTAACCCGCCCTGTCCGTGACAAAAAGTTTGATGTAGATGCCTATTACTGGCGGGGCATGGCCGCGTTTAAACTGGGTGATTTTACTGTGGCTGCAGAAGACTTGAAGCAAAGCCTTGCACTTAAGCACGGTAACGTAGGCAACATTCATTGGTTTATTGCCAAGTGTTACGAAAACGAGAAATTGTATAATGATGCCATTGTAGCGTATTCGGATGCCCTAAAAATCCTCCGCATCGATAAACAGAAGGAATTTCAGATACTAACCGAGCGATCGGGTGTTTATGCGAAAATGGGCAACCAATCTGCGGCAATTGCCGACCTGCAGGCAGCCTTGGCAATACAGCCAAATAATGAAATGGTTAAAAACAGCCTGGCGATGTTATCCGACCCCAAGTCGCGAAACGCTGATGTAAAAACTGAAACGGTTACCCCGGTAGTTGCCAAAAAGGATGAACCTGTAAAGACTGAATCTAAAGTTGAAACAAAACCGGAGCCAGTTAAAACCGAAGAAACGATTGTAACCAACCCGCAGCCGGTTGTTCAGCAGCCCGTGGTAACAACACCAAAAGAACCCACACTGGAAGAACTGTATGGTGATGAAAAGCGTTACGCGCTGGTGATTGGCAACTCGGCCTACTCCAAACAAATTGGGGTGCTGAAGAATCCTGTTAATGATGCGACTGACTTTGCTGAAGTGCTCAAAAGCATGAATTTTGACGTTACCCTGATTACCGATGCGAGTTACGGTAAAATCCGGGCCGAGATGATGAAGTTCAGGGATAAACTCAATCAGGGTGAGCGCGACAAAACTGTGGGCCTGTTTTTCTATGCCGGGCATGGGTTGCAACACGAGAATGAGAATTACATAGTACCCGTTGATGCGGAGATCATGTATGAAGATGATATTTCCAGATTCTGTTTCCCGATTCAGAAAATGGTGCTTGCGCAAATGGAGATGTCGAACAGCCGGATGAACATTGTGATATTGGATGCCTGTCGTAACAATCCCTTTCCGGCACTGCACCGAAGTATAGGTGAATCCACCGGGTTAGGAGAGATGAAAAAAGCCCGTGGTGCCTTTATTGCTTATGCCACCTCACCGGGCTCAGTAGCTTCGGACGGTACCGGTCGTAACGGCCTTTACACCCAGGAACTGATTAAAGCCATGAGCAAACCGGGCCGTACAATTGAGCAGGTTTTTAAAGAGGTACGGGCCAATGTATTAAGGCAATCCGGTGAGCGCCAAAACCCCTGGGAGAATTCAAATATTATTGGCGACTTCTATTTTAAGCTGAAATAAGCGAAAAAGAGCCCTTTTCAGGGCTCTTCGGCTGGCGGTCCGGACGGGACTCGAACCCGCGACCTCCTGCGTGACAGGCAGGCATTCTAACCAGCTGAACTACCGGACCAATTTTAATGAGGCTGCAAAGATAACGGCTCGTTTCTGATCTCCAAAACCATGATCTGATTAGCACAATTACATGATTTTAAAAGACGGTTTCTTGTTGATTTAGATACGGTTTCTTTATTTGTACCGTTTTCAAAGGTTAAATTTTCAAATATTTTTCAAGTGAAGGAAGTGATGTGGAAAATAACGGGCATTGTTAGTAAACTGGTTCCCCTGTTGCTTGTGATAACATTGCTGACAACGGCAGCCTGCAAGGAAGAAGAGGTTAACTGTAGTTCGATTGAATTTCAACTACAAAATGCCAATCGTGATTTGTTACAAGCAGCTTTTGATGGGGATTGCGAAGAGGTCAACCGGTTATTCTCCAAAATATTCTCCCTGCTCCGCGAGGGAAAAAATTGTGAATATGTGATTAACTTGGTAGCTGACGAAGGATATTCCGATGTGCAGAGTTACATCGATTACCTGGAAGAAGAGCGGGATAGAATTCATGATGCATTGTCGTGCTAGCCACTAATCAGTTGTAAACGCAGATTTCATCACAGTTACTCCTTTATTTCAATTTTGCATAAACCTGTTAACTTTGTCTGTTCATTTACAATGCTATGTTGCTCGACTTTGAAAAGCCGATTGCCGAATTGGAAGCCAAACTGGAAGACATGAAGCACCTGGCTGGCGATAACGATAAAGAGGTTAATGATGCCATCAAAGCCCTTGAAAAGAAAATCATTGATCTGAAAAAGGAAACGTTTGAAAACCTTACCGGCTGGCAACGGGTGCAGTTGTCCCGCCATCCCGACAGGCCCTATACGCTCGATTACATTTACGAAATCACCTCCGAGTTTATTGAGTTGTTTGGCGACCGCAACGTGGCGGATGACAAAGCCATGGTGGGCGGTTTCGGCACAATCGAAGGGCAAACATTTATGCTTATTGGCCAGCAGAAGGGTCGCACCACCAAGCAACGTCAGATGCGTAATTTTGGCATGGCCAATCCCGAAGGGTACCGCAAAGCACTGCGGCTGATGCGCATGGCCGAAAAATTTAATAAGCCCATTGTAACCTTTATTGATACACCCGGTGCCTTTCCGGGACTTGAAGCCGAAGAGCGCGGACAGGGGGAAGCTATTGCCCGAAACCTGAAGGAGATGTTCACCCTGAAGGTGCCAGTAATCTGTATCATTATTGGCGAAGGAGCTTCAGGAGGTGCGCTCGGCATTGGCATTGGCGACCGGGTATATATGCTAGAGAACACCTGGTATTCGGTGATCTCGCCTGAATCCTGTTCATCAATTTTATGGCGTAGTTGGGACTACAAAGAGCAGGCAGCTGAGGTATTGAAGCTTACTGCCAAAGATATGCTTCAGCTAAAAATGATTGATGGCATCATTAAAGAGCCGCTGGGGGGCGCTCATACTGACGTAAAATGGATGGCCAATGAAGTAAAACGTATGATCCTTGAGAGCACAAAAGAACTTTCGGCAATTTCTCCGGTAAACCGGATTCAGCAACGCATTGATAAATTCTGTGCCATGGGCGTGGTTAAAGAATAATGTTTGGCCTGGCACACAATCGACTTAAAACCGCCTGGAAGGGCGGTTTTTTTCTATTTTTACGAATAGTAAAATCGGATGGGTAAAGGCAAAGAGAAAATTCAGTGGAAGAATCAGCTGGTGAGCCTGGTGGCCATCATCATTGGTGTCTACATTGCCTTCTATCTTTCGGAGCGGGCTTCGGCAGCGAAAGACCGCAATCAGGCGAAAGCGTTTCTGGTTGCCATGGCAGATGACCTACAGGAAGACATTAGTAACCTCACCGAGTCGACAGATACATTGAGGTACTATACGCAAGTATCGCGTGCGTTAACGCAGAGCGTTATTTCCAGACGCATTCCTAAAGATTCGCTCAACGCCATGATCAACAGCCTTTACCTGATTGTTCCATTCAACCCAAAGGACAATGCGTACCAATCGCTTTTGGCTTCGGGCAAACTGGAATTGGTTGGCGATTTTGAATTGAGAAGTAAGATTACCGCCTTGTACCATCAACACTATGGAGCCATTCGAATTACGGATGATATATCTAATCAGACGCGTCTTCAGTTGATTACGCCATTTTTGATAGAACGCCTCCGCTTCACACCTAAGGGATTGGCAAACGCTGAAGAGTTATGGCAAGACAACATGTTTGTGAATATCGCCTTCTCCATGCAGTACAGCATGCAGATGAAGTACCAGGTCGACTCTGTTGCGCTGGTGCACGCCAAAGAACTGAAACAACTGATTGAAAAGGAATTAGAATGAAATTGCATGTAATAGATACCGGTTTTTTTAAGTTAGATGGCGGTGCCATGTTTGGCGTAGTTCCCAAAACCATCTGGCAAAAAACCAATCCGGCTGATGAAAATAACCTGTGTACATGGGCCATGCGCTGTTTGCTGATTGAAGACGGGGATAAACTAATATTGATTGATAATGGCATCGGAGACAAACAGGATGCGAAATTCTTTAGCCATTATTACCTTCATGGCAATGACACATTGGTCGGTTCCATCCGGAAGGCTGGCTTTGACCCGAAGGACATTACCGATATGTTTCTTACCCACCTGCATTTTGACCACTGTGGAGGCGGTGTGATACGTACTGGGGAGAACTTGGAACTGACGTTTAAAAATGCTCAGTACTGGTCAAATGCTGATCATTGGAAATGGGCTACCGAGCCCAATCCTCGCGAGAAGGCAAGTTTTTTAAAAGAGAACATTTTGCCGATGGAGGAGAGCGGACAACTGCAATTTGTAAATGCGGGTGGTCTTTCCCCATTTACTCAGTTTGAAATTCTTTACGTAAATGGCCATACCGATAAAATGATGATACCAATAATCCGATACAAGGGTCAAACAATTTGCTTTATGGCTGATTTAATTCCATCAACAGGTCATATTCCGTTACCCTATGTAATGGGGTATGATACACGGCCCCTTCTGACACTGGAAGAAAAGGCTCGCTTTTTAAATGAAGCGGCAGATAATCATTATATTCTTTATTTCGAGCACGACCCGGTTAATGAATGTTGTACAGTGAAACACACAGACAAAGGGGTGAGGCTTGATGAGGTTTTACGGTTGGCTGACCTATGAAAATCGGATTGGCATTATCAGGTGGTGGGGCGCGGGGCATTGCCCATTTGGGTGTTATTAAGGCGCTCGAAGAACTTGGCCTTACGTTTTCTGCTGTTTCAGGTACCAGCGCTGGCGCAGTGGCAGGGGCTTTTTATTGTGCAGGTTATAAACCCGATGAGATCCTGCATATTATTACCTCCATGGGTTTTCTTAATTCCGTGCGCCCGGCCTGGTCGTGGACCGGTTTGTTAAGCATGGAAGGTTTTAGGGAAGTTATGCACAAACACATTCCACATAACAGTTTTGAGAAATTAAATCCCTCGCTCACCGTTGCCGCTACTGAAATACGGTTGGGTAAAGTGGTTTATTTTACCGAAGGAGAATTGATTCCCGCGGTTATAGCTTCTTCCAGCATTCCCGCCATTTTCAATCCGGTAACACTAAACGGAAATGTTTATGTTGATGGCGGTTTAATGGATAACCTGCCTGCCCGGCCGTTGGTAGGGAAATGTGATTTTATTATTGGAAGTCATTGCAACCCGGTCGATCAACGATTTGATATTAAAAATGTTAAAGAAGTTACCGAGCGAAGCTTACTTATTGCAATTAACGTAAGCACCGCTCACAGCAAAACCCATTGTAATTTTGTTTTCGAATCGCCCGAACTGGGCAAGTACAGTACCTTTGACTTAGCCAAAGGAAAAGAAATATTTCAAATCGGTTACCGCAATGCCAAAAGCCGGTTGCCGGAGTTGGAGCAACAACTAAAACAACATGCCGGTAAATACAACGCTTGATTTTAAAGAACAAATACTACAGGGTATTCCCGATCAGCTTCCTGCACCAAAAGAATATGATCGCACGATTAACCACGCGCCTAAACGCAAAAACATCCTTTCGGTAGCCGAAAAGAAACTGGCTGTACGAAATGCTCTTCGTTATTTTCATCCGCGACACCACGAAGTACTCGCGCAGGAATTTTATAAGGAACTCCTTGACTTCGGCCGGATTTACATGTACCGCTTCCGGCCTGATTACCCCATGTATGCCCGCCCACTTTCAGCGTATCCATTCAAGTCATTGCAAGCCGGCAGCATTATGCTGATGATCCAAAACAACCTTGATCCGGCTGTTGCCCAACATCCGCATGAACTGATTACTTATGGCGGCAATGGTGCCGTATTCCAAAACTGGGCACAATACCTGCTCACCATGAAGTACTTGGCCACCATGACAGACGATCAGACCCTGCATATGTACTCCGGCCATCCGATGGGTTTATTCCCTTCGTCAAAAGATGCACCCCGCGTAGTGGTTACCAATGGTATGATGATCCCTAATTACTCAAAGCAGGACGACTGGGAGCGATACAATGCGCTGGGGGTAACCCAATATGGGCAAATGACGGCCGGATCGTATATGTACATCGGTCCCCAGGGAATTGTTCACGGCACAACAATAACAGTGCTGAATGCCGGCAGAAAAATAGCAAAGCAAGGGGAGGGCCTTGAAGGAAAACTCTTTGTTACCTCCGGGCTTGGCGGCATGAGCGGGGCCCAGCCCAAGGCGGGCAACATTGCCGGATGTATAACCGTTGTTGCCGAGGTAAACGACAAAGCAACATTCAAGCGTCATCAACAGGGTTGGGTTGATGAGGTGATAAGCGATTTGGATGAACTTGTTGAGCGCGTAAAAAAGGCTAAGGCAGATAAGGAGGTTGTATCAATTGCCTACCGTGGTAACATCGTGGATGTTTGGGAAGTGTTTGATAAAAAGAATATTTATGTAGACTTGGGTTCCGATCAGACTTCCCTTCATAATCCATGGGCTGGCGGATATTACCCTGCCGGCCTATCGTTTGAAGAAGCGAACCGGTTAATGGCTACTGAGCCTGAAAAATTTAAACGTCATGTACAGGAATCCCTACGCAGGCAGGCTGCAGTCATCAACCGGCATGCCGCAAAAGGCACTTACTTTTTTGATTATGGAAATGCCTTCTTGCTGGAGGCTTCCCGTGCAGGGGCAGATGTGATGGCACCTAATGGAATTGATTTCAGATACCCCTCGTATGTGCAGGACATTATGGGGCCCATGTGTTTTGACTACGGGTTTGGTCCGTTCAGGTGGGTATGTACTTCCGGCCAAGAAAGCGACCTTGAATATACTGATAAGCTGGCCGGGCAGGTGCTTGAGCAAATCTTTGTAACGGCTCCGGAAGAAATTCATCCTCAGCTTAACGACAATATCAGGTGGATTAAACAGGCTCGGCAAAACAAATTGGTGGTGGGCTCAAAAGCGCGTATCCTGTATGCTGATGCTGAAGGACGGATAAAAATAGCAACAGCCTTCAATAAGGCTATCCGCGAAGGTAAAATAGGGCCTGTTGTACTGGGCCGTGATCACCACGATGTTTCCGGCACGGATAGCCCATATCGCGAAACATCAAATATTTATGATGGCTCAAAATTTACTGCCGATATGGCTATCCATAATGTTATTGGAGATTCTTTTCGTGGCGCGACCTGGGTATCCATACACAATGGGGGAGGTGTAGGCTGGGGCGAAGTAATCAACGGAGGATTTGGCCTGTTACTGGACGGCACCCATGAAGCAGATAAGAAGTTAGAAAACATGCTTTACTTTGATGTGAACAACGGTATTGCGCGAAGGGCCTGGGCCGGTAGTAAACCGGCCATTTCCACAATCAGCAGGGAGGTGCAAGGTAACCTACGTTTTCAACCGACCGTTCCATACCCGGTAGAAGAAAATATTTTGTGCTACAATGTATTATCTTAGACAAATTTTAATTATTAGCTAACTTTTAATTACTTACAATTATGAAAAAATGTAGTTTTATTATTCCCTTTGTTTTGGTTGCTTCTCTTAGCTTTGGCCAGGCCGAATTTTCACTTGGGGTAAAAGGTGGACTAAACTTTGCCAAGTTTAATGTTGAGGACATTGGCGGTTCAGTAAAAGGTAAGACCGGATTTCATGGTGGAGCATTCGCATTAGTTAAGTTCACCAAAATAGGTATTCAACCTGAATTGATTTTTTCACAACAGGGTTCAAAATTTACATTTGATGGTAGCGATGTAGAAAGCAATTTTGATTATATTAATATTCCCGTAATTCTGAAGATTTACTTGCTGGCCGGCTTAAATCTGCAAGTAGGTCCACAGTTCGGATTTTTGAGCAAAGGGCATCCAACCAGAGCTATTGTACTCCCTGCAGGGAAGTGAATACGACATACCAAGTGTGGAAGGTAAACTATCACTGGCATATGTAAATGTCCCTGTTTTGTTACGGTATAGTATCAACGATTTATTGAGTCTGCATGTTGGCCCCCAGTTTGGCTTCCTGATGAATGCCGAAGAAGAGTTTGATGGGGATACAGCAGATGTTAAAGATGATTTTAAAAGCAGTGATATTTCCGGAGCTTTCGGTATTGAGGTTGATTTGCCAATGAAAATCGGATTTGGAGCAAGGTATGTGCTGGGGCTTTCTAATGCACTAACCGATGATGGCAGTTTTGGAAATGCTGAATTGAAGAACAGCACTATCCAGGTTTATGCTAAGTTCCAGCTAAAGAGTGCTAACTAAAGTGATGTATTTTTTTGAGGTAAAAAAGCCGGAGAATTTCCCGGCTTTTTTATTTCAGAACAACTAAATAGTAATTCTTCTTCCCTTTTTGAGCCAGCAAATACCGGTTGTGCAGTAACCTGAATTCGCTTTTCTGATTAGGGTCACTTATTTTCAATTTATTAACACTCACGCCACCTCCCTGGATCATTTTTCGTGCTTCGCCTTTGGATGGGAAGATCATGCCTTGTGTAATTTCACTAAGCAGATCAGTTACACTAGGCTGCCGGTCAAATTCACTTCGGGCAATGGTTACTTGCGGAACACCCTCAAGTACAGTTAGCAGGGTATCCTCATCCAATTCCTCGAGGTCGGTTGTGGTAGACTGCCCAAACAGGATAGATGATGCCTTGATTGCGCGCGCCAAGTCATCCTTCGAATGAACGCGGATGGTAATATCTTCAGCCAGCGCCAACTGCAGTTTGCGTAAATGCGGGGCAGCAGCATGTTCCCTGGTCAATTCCTCAATTTCGTCTCGGCCTTTCAGTGTAAACACCTTAATCATATTGGCAGCATCTTCGTCTGAAAGATTTAACCAGTACTGGTAAAATTTGTAGGACGAAGTTCGTTTGGCATCCAGCCATACATTGCCAGATTCTGTTTTGCCAAACTTGGTGCCATCGGCTTTTTTAATCAGCGAAGTGGTTAGGGCAAAGGCATCGCCATTGGCTTTTCTGCGGATTAATTCGGTACCCGTAACGATGTTACCCCATTGGTCAGAGCCGCCCATCTGTAGTTTGCAGTTTTTGTGGGTGTAGAGGTAGTAGAAGTCGTAGCCTTGTACTAACTGATAGCTAAATTCAGTAAACGATAAGCCGGTTTCAAGCCGGTTCTTTACAGAATCTTTGGCCATCATGTAATTAATGGTAATGTGTTTACCTACTTCCCTGATAAAATCAAGAAACAGGAAATCTTTAAACCAATCATAATTATTAACCAGTTCGGCTCCGTACTTCCCGGATCCAAAATCAAGAAATTTTTCAAGCTGGCTTTTCACACAGGATTCATTATGCCGTAAAACCTCCTCTGTTAAGAGGTTGCGTTCAGCAGATTTACCTGACGGGTCGCCTACCATACCCGTAGCACCGCCTACCAGGGCAATGGGTTTATGACCGCACTGCTGAAAGTGAACCAGCGTTAAAATCTGGGCTAAGTGACCAATGTGGAGTGAATCAGCGGTTGGGTCAAATCCAATATATCCGGCTGTCGGCTCTTTACCTAGTTGTTCTTCAGTGCCGGGCATGATATCGTGCAACATGCCCCGCCATTTAAGCTCCTCAACAAAATTTTTTTGCATGTTGATAAATTGCTTGGCAAAGATATAAATTGGGCTGATTCACAAAGAATAATTTGCACAAGCGTTAGGATGCAGACGAAAAATCAAGAGCAGTAAACCTGCATACCTCTACAAAAATTTTGAACAAAATCTTGTTCCTGCTTCGTTCAAACTATCATCGGGCTTTCAATCTGATAGATTGGTGGTAGTTTGGTTGAACTGTCAAAACTTACATCCAGATCTTTAATAATGCCTGTTTTTAAACTGTATACCCATCCATGAACAACAGGTGAATTTCGGGTACGCCAGGCGTTTTGTATAATCGAGGTTTTGCTGAGATCAAAAACCTGCTCCATAACATTTAGTTCAACCAGGCGGTCAAAGCGTGCATCTTCATCCGCTATGGCATCCAGTTCGGTCTGGTGCAGGCGGTAAACGTCTTTTATATTCCTGAGCCAGTTATCAATAATACCGAACTGCTGGCTGCCCATCGCTGCCTTAACGCCTCCGCAACCGTAATGTCCGCAAACTATAACATGACGTACATGCAAAACATTTACCGAATAATCCAGCACGCTAAGCATATTCATATCGGTATGCACTACCATGTTGGCAATGTTTCGGTGAACAAAAATCTCACCGGGCTTTGTACCGGTTATTTCGTTGGCCGGCACACGGCTGTCGGAGCAGCCAATCCAAAGTACTTGCGGACTTTGGCCTTTAGCCAGGTTGTTAAAAAACTCTGGGTCTTCAAGCAGTCGCTGATTAACCCACTTTTTATTTCCCTCTAATAGGGCTTTGTAAATTTCCATAGTGTATTGTATTAATTAACCTGTTACTAGTTTTGAATGTTGTGCTACTGGTTCTTCCAGTGTTGGCTCCGCATCGCTTATTTTCCAAAAATATTTTACAATATAAAACAAGAGTGTACCGGAAATTACGGCTACGTTAAGATCGATAAGCACAGTTACCAATGTGGTGTAGGCAATAATTCCTAATTGCATATTTCGTTGTGCTGACTGGTACCATCGGTTACTTATGTAACTCTTAATGAATTCTTTATCACTTACATCTAACCCTGCCTTTAATAAAACGCCCATAAAAACGGCTGCCGGTACCAAGGCCAGGTAATCTTTAAATGCAATAATGCTAAGCAATGCAAACACACCAATCAACACACCGGCCACTCGGCTTTGAGCACCTTCTTTAATAAGTAGTACGGAGCGGATTGTGGCCTGAGCGCCTGGTATGCCCTGCAGAAGTCCGGCCGCACCATTGGCAATGCCTTGGGCAACCAATTCCCTGTTGAGGTTTGATTTTTCTTTGGTTAGACGGTCAACCACCAGGGCGGTAAGTAGGGAATCCAAATAGGCCAGCAGGGCCAGTTCCAGGGCAAAGGGGAGTGCCATAAAAATGTACTTAGGCTGAAGAATTTCTGCCGGAAAGTAGTTGGTTAAGGTGTTCAGAAATTCGTGCAGGGTGGCTGCAGTAGCACCAAGTTGAACTTTTTCAACCTGAAGATTGAAAACAACCGAGACAACCGTCATAATTAATATACTGAATAGTACCCCTGAAATAAGGGAACGCAAGATGGGGCGAAGCGCAACCCGTTTTGTTAACCAGATTATCCCGAATATTAATGCAAAGGTTATAATAACTAAAAGCAGATTTATACCCATGCCGCCTGCCATTACCGGCTTGTTAATAGCAAATGCCCTTTTGAATTGATCGAACCAAATCAATACAGCAATGCCATTCATGAAGCCAAGAATAACAACGTTTGGAATTAGTGCAATAAACCGCCCAATACGAGCGAGTCCTGCCACCATAAGCAACCCGGCATTAAGTATAAATACGAGTGTAATAAACTGCTCGGCCAATTCTTTAACCGGAAACTGGTCGTAGGCAAAGGCAACCGTCAATGCCGATACAGCCGTCATAGGGGCGGTAGGCCCAGATGCCTGCAGGCGTGTGCCACCAAACAATGAAGTGATTATCGGTATAATTGCCGCAGAGATCATGCCGGCAAATGCGCCTCTGCCCGACATCACACCGAATGCAGCACCAAGTGAAATGGCAGCAAAACTTACAGTTAATCCCGAAGTAATATCAGGCAAAAGCCGTCTGAGCATAAATTGGTAGAGTAGTTGAAGTAAGTGAATTAGCCGAGCCCACCAGGGCAAGGGTAAGCGTACACAGCCTTACCCTTAAAAATGCGCCTGCTCAGGAGGTGTCAGCACAATGTCAATAGCCAAATCCAATAATTTTAAAGTTGAAATAAACTGATACAACTTACTGGAAATCAATGAAGAATACGTATTAATATTAAACGTAATTCGATATATGAACTTAGCATCGTCCAGACTTTCAGTTACACCCTCCTGAGAATTGTCGCTCTCTTCTTCCATCCCTGAATTAGCCAGCAAGCTTAGGATGTGTGCGTATAGAGCCGGATTACTTTGCTTTAAATTGGCAGCATGCATTTCGGTGAAGAGAAGGCTGAGGTTAAAAAATACCAACCCTGTTACGAAGCTTACCAAAAACCTGATTGCAGAACTGCGCAAGAGATGCATACGTTCAAAAGTACCACAATTTCAACAAAATTGACCAGAATTTACTTTATTGAGCACAAACTGATGACCAATGGAACAACCCGATGCCCTTAAACTTGTAGCCGAATTTCACCGTACTTTTAAACATCCTATCCTGCCAGGCCCGTCCATTCCCTCGGAAGACCGGTGCAGGCTCCGTGTTGCCTTGTTGGCCGAAGAAGTAAAGGAACTTGAGGTGGCCGTTTTGGAAAAGGATATTGTTGGTGTAGCCGATGCCCTATGCGATATTCAATATGTTCTATCCGGGGCAATTCTCGAGTTTGGACTGGCTGATAAGTTCAAGGCATTATTCGAAGAGGTGCAGCGGTCAAATATGAGTAAAGCCTGTAACAACGAGGAAGAAGCTAAAGCTACCGTGGCTTATTACAAGGATAAAGACGGAACAGTTTGTTATTACAGGCAAGAAGGTGAAAAATGGCTGGTCTATCGCCAATCGGATAATAAAACCATAAAATCCATAAACTATAGCCCTGCTGATTTAGAGCGCATTCTTCAGACGTAAAACTCGATTTGAAAGTCGGTTTCAGAGTTTGCAACCGGCAGGGGTTTTATACCCAAAATCCGTAAGGAGTTATAGGCCTTAATAAACTCCGACCGGCTTATTCGAACCTTGCTCACTCCCGGTTTAATACGGTGGTACTGCATCCGCCCGGACCTATTGGCCGTGGCGCTGTACATAAGCTCAAATTGAGGCGTAATAGGGGAGGGGATATACCGCATTACCGATATATATTCCTGAATTCGGTATGGATCATGAAGTTCTGCTTGGCATTGTACTGCGCCAGCAACGAATACGCCCAATTCGGTACATAGTTAAAACGATCCCTGTATTCCTCGATTTTAGTGCACAATTCCTGCACATAAAAGCGTATTTGGTCAAGGTTACGGCATTCCGAAGGACGCTCAAAATTACGGGAAGTAAAACTCCTTAGCTCCAATTCCAGTTTGCGTTTTTCCAGGTCAGTCATAAGTTAATGTGTATTATTGCACAATAATACAGTATATTACTCTTATTAAAAAATATTAATGTGCAAAATTGCACAATTTTTTACAAAAAAACCTCTTGAGGTCAAAAACAGCTTAATTTGACCTAATCCATTTTAAATCAGGGTACTATACTGGCTATCCTAGCGAGTTGGTTGTAACCCAATAGCGAAAAGCAACAATTGCTTTATCAAATTTGGTAAGGCGGGAAAGGTCTTTACGACTTATCCTGGGCAGCAGCACTTTGTTGAGTTGGGCTAAGGCCCGGAAGAATATTTTGCGCATAGGGGCAATAATTAAGATGTCCCAATCGTATTCCTTATCTTTCCATCAAAAATAATCATAAAACTGCGTTATGGATTATATTGAAATGAGCCCCTTTTTAGTAGCATGGAACAACGCCATGATTCTGGGTTCCATTATAATGGTTGCAGCAGGCATAGTTATTTACCTGCTGCATAATATCAAGGTTTCCAGCATTGCCGAATACCACCTTAAGTACGACTACATAAACGCCAAAGAGATAAAGACCTATAAACTTGTTTTCTACTGCTTTGGTGTTGCTGTAACGCTGGCCATCAACCTGTATGGTATGCATGAAATGAAGCAGGTTGAAGTATGGTTTTTTACACGCCTGTTTATGTCAATTGCCGGAGGTACGCTGGTGGCCTATGTGTCGTACCTGGTCCTTGAATACTATTATCCGACTAAACTAGATAAAAAGTTGAAACGCTACCGGCTGGCACCCCGTATCAACCCAAAGACAGGCAACAAAATGCGCCTGTTGAGCGAAGAAGAGGAGGATGTACACCTTGACGAAGGCATGATTGCCGAAGAAAATGTGTTTTCAATTGATTATGATGTTTGGATTGATGAAAAAACCGGTGATGTAAAAATTGAAAAATACCAGGGCCGGCTACAGGCCCTGAAGTGTAACACCTGTGGCTTTTATACCATGCGGGTTACCAAGGAAGAGGTTGTTAAAATGCCGTCAGGCACCGAACCGGGTGAACTTATTAAACACTATCAATGTAGTTATTGCAAATCGGTTCGGGCAACCGCGTTCAACATCTCTACGAAAGAGGCAGAGGATTACAAAAAAGAGAAATTTAAGTTTCGGCAGAATAAAGATGTTGATTTGGTGAAAGTTGAAATCCACACCATTTCAGGCAATAAAAAACACTATGAGTTTCAAAACCTGGAAGAGGCCCAGAAATTCCTCAACGAATTTGATTCTGGTAAATCATAATCAGGCACACCATTTGCCAAAATGGCACTAAAGAAATTATGCGTATGAGAAACCTTGTGAAGCTGTTTTACTTTATAATTTTATTTCCCCACCTATTATGGGCTGGTATCACACCGGTTGATACAGTATTTACTTCGAAGCCGGTTTATGGCAGGCAGGCCAGGGTCATTATTCAGATACTTGAGAGCAGCCATTACCGAAAACTGAAGTTTAATGACTCGCTGTCGTCTGCTGTTCTGGATTCCTACATTGCAACGCTCGACAATCAACGAAGTTATTTTTTAAAGTCAGATATTGATGCATTTAATAAATACCGGTTTCAACTCGATGATCTGACCCGGATTGAAAATGTGGACCCGGCTTTTGGAATCTACGAAGTATTTAAAAAACGCTTTGCTGAGCGAATGGATTATGTGCTTACTTACCTGATTAATCAGGAATTTGATTTCTCAAAAGATGAATATTATGAGGTTGATCGGGAGAATGCACCATGGGCTGAAACTGAAAAGGAATTAAACCAGATATGGACACTCGCCATAAAAAACCAGGCCTTGAGTTTAAAAGTTGCCGGAAAGAGTACAGTCGAGATCCAGGAAACCCTGCGGTCACGATATGAGCGATTCGTAAAATCGATAAAGCAAACCAATAGTGAGGATGTGTTTGGCTATTATATGAATGCCATAACCGAAGCCTATGATCCGCATACCAATTATTTTTCGCCCAGGCGGGCCGATTTATTTAAACAAAGTATGTCGCAATCGCTCGAGGGAATCGGAGCCAGGCTGCAAACTGAAAATGATTATACCAAAGTTGTTGAAATTCTGCCGGGCGGCCCTGCCGAAAAAACAAAACTGGTTAACGTAAACGATAGGATTATTGGTGTGGCCCAGGGCGATGAGGGCGAAATGGTTGACGTTATCGGCTGGCGTATTGATGATGTGGTTAAACTAATAAAGGGGCCTAAAGGTACTAAGGTGCGGCTTACCATTCTTCCGGCCGAAACCGGTGTTACTGGCCCATCGGTGGTTGTTACACTTATTCGCGACAAGATTAAACTGGAAGATCTTACTGCTAAAAAGAAAGTGATCGATTATGTACAAAATGGCAGACGGTTGAAATTAGGTGTAATTACGCTGCCCAGTTTTTATTTTGATTGGGAAGCATACCAAAAGGGTGATCCGAATTACAACAGCACCACCAAAGACATAAAACGCCTTATAGCCGAGTTGCAAAAAGAAGGAATTGATGGCTTAGCCATTGATTTACGTAATAATGGCGGTGGCTCACTGGAAGAAGCCATAAATCTTACCGGCTTGTTTATAAAAACCGGACCCGTTGTACAGGTTAAGGATTTTACTAACCGTACTGAAATTAAAAGTGATGATGACCCTGCCATTGTCTATACCGGGCCTTTGATTGTGCTCATTAATCGTTTCAGCGCCTCCGCCTCAGAAATCTTTGCCGGAGCCATACAGGATTATCATCGCGGTGTGGTAGTGGGCGAGTCTTCATTTGGCAAAGGTACGGTTCAGTCTATTATCGAGCTCGACCGGTATGTTAACTATCCGAAAGAAGAAGTTGGTTCGTTAAAACTAACGTTCCAAAAATTTTATCGGGTAACCGGGCATAGCACCCAGTTTAAAGGAGTAACACCCGATATTAAGTTTCCTACCGCACTAACAGCAGAGCAATTCGGTGAGCGTTCAAGTAAAAGTGCTTTGCCATGGGATGAGATCCGCAGTACGATGTACCAGAAGACCCCGCTTATTAATGATGCGGTACTGAAAAACTTAATTCGTTCTCATCAGGAGCGCCTGAAGACTGATCCCTCATTAATAGACCTGGTTGCTCAAACCGAGGAGACCCGTAAGAATCTCGCACAAAACCGCATTTCGCTGAACGAAGAAGTAAGACGCAAGGAGATGGAAGAGTCGGAGAAACGCAGAAATTCCCGCAAACCAGGTGATGTTAAAATTGACCGCGAAGGGCAGAACGACAATTCATTGCTGAAACTGGAAGATCAATACCTTCGCGAAGGGTTGCTTGTCCTGACTGACCTGATTGTTTCTAAAATCGGATAAAAAAGGCGGGGTATTTTCCCCGCCCTTTTTTGATGCTTTCGCTCAGGGTTCCTTCACGAATTCTTCAAACGATTTTAATACAACCGGCCCGAGGCTATTCTTCTTTAACAAATCATTTACCTTGGCCTGGTGCTTATCCTTTATTTTTTTAAAATCGGCCTTTGCTGCATTAAAACGATTTTCAAGCGCTTCCAGGTTATCCAACTCGGCTGTATTGGGCTTGTAGAAGCTTTGGGCCACTTTGCTATAGAGCTCGGCAAGCCGTTCACGTAACTGCGGCTCAGCAGCGCCAACATAATTATCGCCTTTGGTGACTACTAAAGTTTCTTTTAACCGGGTTAGTTCAGTAATAAACGGGCTAACTGATTTTGCTGCCGAAGGGTTTTTGGTTTTCAGATTTTCAGCCACTTTCAGGTTTTCGTCCAGTTCGTAAACCAGATAGGCGAGTTCTTCCGCCATCCGGTATAATTTACGGGTTGTTTCCTCCTGCATTTTGCGGTCGGCAAGGGGTATATCCGAGCGTTTATCATACTCAATAACCAGGTCGTTCGTGTATGTTTCCTTACCTTTTTGAATAACCACGTTGTAGGTGCCTGCCGGTACACGCATCGGGGTAAATCCACCAAAAGCAAACGTTTTGGCTGCGGCCATTTTAGGCGGTTTAACCGAATAATTCCATTCAACAATGTTTATTCCCTTCGCCTTTCCGGGTGTTAATTCGATAATCTTGTTGCCGCTGGCATCCTGTATTTCAAGTGTCATTTTACCAAGTGTATGGCGTCTTTTCTGGTAGTATACAATGCGCGCAGCCGTGCTGGCGTTGGCTCCTACAAACTGTGTTTCGGTACTGGCACCGCCAAACCCGTTGGATTCGTTAATAACCGTAGGCTTGGTTTTGAAGAAGTGCAGATCTTTATTCAATACTTCCTCGTTAAGTTGACGTAACGGGCTTATATCATCGATGATAATGACACCTCTTCCGTGCGTAGCGATGATCAGGTCGTTGGTACGCTTGTGTAACTCAATATAATGCACGTTGGCAGCGGGCATGTTGTTGGTAAATTTCAGCCAGCTCTTGCCGCCATCAACGGTGATGTATAAACCAAATTCAGTACCGAGAAAGAGCAGGTTTTCGTTTTGGTAATCTTCCTGGATATTACGGGCAAAGCCGTAAATGTCGGGGGTAACGATTGACTTCCAGGTAGCTCCGAAATCGGTCGTTTTATATACATAGGCATTCATGTCACCGGTCTGGTAGCCGGTAAACACGGCATACGCGATGCCTTTTCCAAATACGCTGGCCTCAATGTGGTACACCATGGTATTCTTGGGTAAACCCGGAACGTTTCCCACCACGTTAGTCCAGGTTTTACCGCCATCGCGGGTAAGTTGCAGGTTGCCGTCATCGGTACCGGCCCAAACAATGTTTTCATCCAATGGTGACTCAGCTATGGTAAAGATGGTGCAATGGTTTTCAGCACCCGAATTGTCGCGCGAAAGGCCGCCTGAGTTTTCCTGATTTTGCTTTGCCGGATCATTTGTGGTCAGATCGGGTGAGATCTTTACCCAGGTTTCACCCATGTCGTCAGACCGGTGAACAAACTGACTACCGATATAAACACGGTCGGGCTTATTGGGGCTGGTAGTTAGCGAGGCGTTCCAGTTAAAGCGTAGTTTTGGATCGTTCTTGGCCGGCAGGGGTTGAATGGTTTTAGCCTGGTCTTTGGCCGGATCAAACCGCCAAACATTTTCGGCTCCCTGCATTTCGGAATAAATAATTTTCTTTGTCGGGTGGCGGTACACACGGTAACCATCGCCAACACCAACCCGTACCCAATCCTTTGCTTCCACACCGCCCGGAGAACTGGAGGGGCCAAACCAGCATCCGTTATCCTGCAGTCCGCCATATACATTATAGGGCTCTTCATCATCAACGCTTACGTGGTAGAACTGCGAAACGGGTATGTTTTCAACTATTTCAAGCGTGGTGCCGCCATCCCATGAGCGGTAGATGCCGCCATCGGTGGCCACATACATGCGATCGGAATCATTAATATCAAAAACGATATCGTGTACATCAGAATGATTCGGGCCAAGGTTTTTAAATGTTTTGCCTCCATCGCGCGAGATTGAACCCAGTAGTCCTGCCTTAACCACCACGTCTGGATTTCTGGGATCCACTTCGATACGTGAAAAATAGAACGGGCGTACCAGCAGTTCGAAATCATTATTAAGTTGTTTCCATGAGGCCCCGGCATCATCGCTGCGGTATAAGCCTTTGTCTTTATCCTGTTCGGATTCGATTACCGTATAGAGAATTTTGGGGTTTGAAGGAGCCACAGCAATAGCCAGGCGCCCTAATTTACCCTTGGGGAAACCATTGTGAATTTTAGTGAAAGTCTTTCCTCCATCGGTTGATTTATAAAGGGCGCTGTTTTCTCCTCCAGAACTGAACGACCAGGGTGTTCTGCGCACTTCCCAGAAAGCAGCATAAACAATGTTCGGATCTTTGGGGTCGAGGGTCAGGTCGCTGCACCCCGTGGTTTTGTTAACAAACAGGATTTTATTCCAGGTCTTTCCGCCATCAGAGGTCTTGTATAACCCCCGTTCATCGCTATCGCTCCACAATGGCCCGAGTACGGCCACATAAATTTCGTTGGGATTTTTGGGGTTTACCTGAATACCGGCAATGCGTTCGGATTTTTCGAAGCCTATCTTTTGCCAGGTGGCCCCGCCATCAGTAGTTTTATACAAGCCATCGCCAACCGATACGCTGTTGCGGGTCCATACTTCACCGGTACCTACATAAATTACATTATCCGGATTGGAGGGGTCAATTTCCACTGCGCCAATGCTTTGGCAATAGTCATCGAAAATAGGGTTGAAGGTAGCCCCGCCATTGCTGCTCTTCCATACACCACCACCAGCTGTACCGGCATAAATAATGCGGGGGTTAATGGGGTGAAGTTCAAGGTCCGTAATACGTCCGCTCATAATAGCCGGTCCGATGTGCCGGGCCTTCATGTCGCCAAATAATTCTTTGCCGCGTGTAATGGCATCCTGGGCCAAGGCTGGCTTAAGTAATAACAGTAATGCTAGGTAGAGAATTGATTTTTTCATGCATTGATGGGATAAATAGTGAGATGATAAAACGAAATAAAAAGGCCTGACCGGGCAGGGTCAAGCCTTTCATTTTTTTATGTTATAGAAGGAAACAACCCTTAAACGGTTTATTTGCCTTCCGGAAATTTAAATACAGCATCATCCACTTTAGGGTTAAGCTGATAGGCGGTAATTTTTAAAGGACTGCTACCTGCTCCCTTCACACCTTGTGACATGGAGAAGGGCATCATTAAACCGTCAACATCCTGATAGTCGCTGTAGGTTATTTGTTGAACCATTCCCTTTGCCTGACCTGTTTTGATTTCACTCTCCATTAACAGGGGAACAAAATTTTCAGCATCAAAATAGTAGAACAGGATGTTATCGGTTGGTACACCGTCAACTTTAATGGGCTTTTTGGTGAGCTTAACCTTGTAGCACTCGGTTCCTTCAATGGTCTCTTTTCCAAGGAGTTCAACTTTCAGTCCACGCTCTTTGTAATTCAGGAAAGGATCCGGAAAATCGCCAATTTCCTGTTTAAAATTTTCGGTGGTCTCGGCATCGCTCCGTTCGGCTTTCATATTCATAAAGTTGGTTGACCAGAGGGTTGTGCCGTCATAAACACCTTGCTTAATTTCCATACCTTGAAACGATATTGAAGTACATTGACGACCATCTTTCAATTGAATTATCTCCAAGGGAATTTCCATACCTTGTTGATTGACTTTAGCGCTTATTTTAATCCCGTTAAGCGCTCTCCACTTCGCAATACCTCCGGTATTTTCAAAGTACTTGCTAATAATTTCGTCAACCGTTTGGCTGTACGCTACAGAACCGATTGCCAGCAGGGCAGCGGCTGTTAAAAACCTGATTTTCATAGTTTGATTTAGTTTGGTGGTTGGTCGATTAAAGGTGCAGTTTGTTACACTGAACGGGGTCAAATTAACGCTTTTTTTAATCATTAACTTTCTTTTTAAATGTTGGCCGACTAAACCTTTTCCTTCGTTTAATTGGTATTTTAGGGCTATTTTAGGCGGTTATTCCTGCGCATGAGTGAAGAATTACTGAAAGCCATCATCCAGCTTTTTGCCATCGTGGCGCGCGAGCGCATTACCGAGGATGAGCGTAATAACATTAAAGAGTTTCTAAGTCTCCATCTTAACCGTGATCTGACCAAATACTACCTTAACCTTTTCGATGAATTTTGTAAAAACCATAAAATCGAATCCGCCCAGGATTTAAGCACGCTTGATCCGGAAACCATCCAGTTCGTTGACGACTGGTCGCGCATTATGCAAATCAGCAAGCAGGTAAACCAGGCGTTAACTATGCAGCAAAAGCTGGTGTTGATTGTGAAGATTATTGAACTGGTGTTTGCCGACTGGGAAATTTCCGAGCGCCAAGAGAACCTTATTTTTTACATAGGCCAGGCGTTGAAAATCCCGCGAAAGGAAATAGATGCACTTCGAAATTTTGTTGTCGGCCAGGATATTGACGAACTCAGCGCTCCTAATGTGCTGGTTATTGACGAAGGGTATGATGACAAACCATACCCCGGGCCCCGGATTATTGAGAAAAATATTAACGGCCTGGTAGCAATACTGAAACTGGAAGAAACCTATTTTATAAAATACCTCGGTATTTCTGTTCTATATCTTAACAGTATTCCGCTCAAAAGCCGGAAGGTGGATATTTTCCCGACCGGCAGCACGATTCGGGGCGATAAAATTGAACCGATTTACTACAGCGACATTGTAGGGCGCTTTCTGGTGGGTGGTCAGCAGCAGAAAATTACCTTCACGGCCGATCATATTTTTTACCACTTCAAATCGGGCCGTGCCGGCTTGCAGAACATTAACATTGCCGAGCAAGGCGGCAAACTTATTGGCATCATGGGTGCCAGCGGTTCGGGTAAATCAACTTTGCTTAATGTGCTCAACGGATCAGAACCTCCCTCCAGCGGGCGGGTAGCCATTAATGGTATTGATATTCATGAGCATCCGGAAAGAGTGCAGGGCATAATCGGTTACATACCGCAGGATGACCTGTTGATTGAAGACCTCACTGTTTTCGAAAACCTTTATTATGCAGCGCGGTTATGTTTCGGCCAATACTCGAAAGAGCAACTTGCCGAATTGGTTGAAAAAGTATTACACCAACTCGGGTTAAGCGAAACGCGCAACCTGAAAGTAGGCTCACCCATGCAGAAAACAATCAGCGGGGGGCAGCGCAAACGCCTCAATATCGGGTTGGAATTATTGCGCGAGCCCACCATTCTGTTTGTGGATGAGCCCACCTCCGGGCTTTCATCGCGCGATTCGGAAAACATTATGGATCTGCTGAAAGAACTTTCGCTTCGCGGAAAAATGATTTTTGTGGTTATCCACCAGCCTTCGTCCGACATTTTTAAGATGTTCGATACGCTGATTATCCTTGACGTAGGGGGGTTTCAGATTTACTATGGCAACCCCGTTGAGTCTGTAATTTATTTCAGGGATATTATTAATGCGGCCAACAAAACGCAGGGAGCCTGCCCGGAATGCGGCAATATCAATCCGGAGCAAATTTTCAATATCATTGAAACAAAAGTTGTTAACGAATACGGCCGGCTAACCAATACGCGAAAAATTTCACCCGGCCAATGGTATCAGTATTTTAAGCAGAAATTGAAAATTCCACGCGTGGAAATCAGCCGCGATCCGCTGCCCGTTACCCAGGCGATTGCCGGCAAACTTAGCCAGCTTAAAGTTTTTATGATTCGCGATGTGCTGGCTAAACTCTCAAATAAGCAATACCTGTACATTAACTTACTTGAAGCGCCTGTACTTGCTTTCTTCATAAGCTTCATGGTAAAGTATTATAACGTGCTTGCCGGCAGCGAGGCGCGTTATTCTTTTTATGACAACCACAATATTCCGGTTTACTTTTTCATGAGCGTGGTGGTGGCTCTTTTTTTCGGGCTCACAGTAAGTGCTGAAGAAATTTTTCGCGACCGTAAAATTTTAAAGCGTGAAAAATTTCTGCATTTAAGCCGCGCCAGTTACCTGTACTCCAAAGTATTCGTCATGTTCGGTATTTCGGCCATACAAACCTTTACGTTTATGGTTGTGGGGCACCTGGTACTCGAAATACCATTAACCGAAATGCGTTACTGGCTTATCCTGTTCAGCACCTCGTGCTTTGCCAATATCCTGGGGCTTAATATCAGCGCGGCCTTTAATTCGGCTGTTACCATTTATATACTTATTCCGTTATTAATTATTCCACAGCTCTTATTAAGCGGAGTTGTAATTCAGTTTGATCGCTTCAACCCCCAGGTTGGCGAGCCGGTAGGCGTACCGCTGATGGGCGATATGATGGCTTCGCGGTGGGCCTTTGAAGCCTACATGGTTACCCAATTCCGTGATAATCCGTATGAAAAGGAATTGTATGAGTGGGATAAGACCATCGCCATTTCAGATTTTAAACGGATGTACCTGATACCTGAACTGGAATCAAAACTTTCATATTGCCTTAATAACCGGCAGCACTGGCGTAATCAAAATCATCAGGAACTCAGTTATACCTTAACATTATTACGCAATGAAATAACCAACGAGCTCCGGCTGGTCGGAGAGGATAAGCTTCCTGAGGTGGTAAGGCTGGAGATCGGAAGATTTGATTCAATCACTTACGACTCAACGCAACAGTTTCTGTCACGATTGCGAAACTACTACACCGCTAAGTTAAACCAGGCCACAACCAGGCGCGATGCGTATGTTGAAGAAAAAACCAATACTCCTGAAAAGGAATTGGCGTTTGAGGCCTTCAGGAAGCGCTATGCCAACAAAGAAGTAGGCGACTGGGTGAAAAACGTAACCGCGCAACAGCGCATAATTGAATACAAGGGCAGGTTTATTCAGAAGTACTTTCCGATTTACATGGAAGAACACCGACCGAAACATGTTTTTGATTACACGGCTAATTTTTACCAGCCCACCAAACACTTTGCCGGCAGGGTATATAACACCTTTTACTTTAACCTGGTCATAATTTGGCTGATGACTCTTTTCTTGTTCATCGCCCTTTATTTCGATTGGCTACGAAAACTGATTGTACTCATCGAAAACAGAAAATATAAAAGGCGCGACCGGAATTAAGAATTATTATATTTTTGCGCCAAACTAAAACTAACGGATACATCGATGAATAAACTAATTGTAAACTCAATTGTAGTGCTGGTTGTTATTTTTTCAGCCTGTACGGGTAAAAAGGAGGAGGCCGCTGAACAAAACGATTGGCCCGAGATGGATGCCTTCCACATGATTATGGCGGAAAGTTTCCATCCGTTTAAAGACTCAGCCAACCTGGCTCCGGCAAAAGCACAGGCTGCCGACATGGCTGCCAATGCGGCTAAATGGGCTGAAACTCCGCTACCTAAAAAAGTAGATAATGACCAGGTAAGAGAATACATGGCTAACCTTAAAACCGAAACCGCAGCATTTGCCCAACTGGTACAAACCGGTACCGATGAGGAAATTGGCCAGGCCCTTACCGACCTGCACGATTTATTTCATGCAATACAAGAGGCCTGGTATGGCGGGGGTGAAGGACATAAACATGAGCATAAGCATTGATTTGCTGGTATAACTTTGAAACTCTAAAACAGTTGGCAATAGCCAACTGTTTTTATTTGTACCTATGTTAAAAATTGCTTGGGCGCCATCGTATGTTTTAAAGCTACCTCCCAATCATCGTTTTCCGATGAGCAAGTACGAGGTGCTTCCTCAGCAACTTTTATACGAGGGCACCATTAAACAAGAAAACTTATTTGCACCCACACCCTTGAAGGAGGCTACCATCCTTCAAACCCATGAAAAAGAGTATTGGCTTAAACTGAATACATTAACTCTGTCGCCTCAGGAAATAAGACGCACAGGATTCCCGCTAAGCGCGGAACTGGTAAACAGGGAGATAACCATTATGAACGGCACGGTTCTATGTACCGAATTTGCTTTAGAACACGGAATTGCCATGAACATTGCCGGTGGCACGCATCATGCCTTCACCTATAAAGGCGAAGGTTTTTGCCTGCTGAACGATATAGCCATTGCCGCAAACTACCTGTTGGCCAATAACCGCGTTAAGCAAATTCTGGTTGTTGATCTGGACGTTCATCAGGGAAACGGCACCGCACAGATTTTTAGAACCGATCCTCGGGTGTTTACCTTCTCCATGCACGGAGCCAACAATTATCCACTAATTAAGGAATCATCCGATTTGGATATCGGGCTACCCGATGGCACTAATGATGCATTTTATTTGAAAACACTGGATACGAATCTGAAGAATCTGCTTGATAAAGTTCAACCCGATTTCATCTTTTTTCAGTCGGGTGTGGATATTCTTGAAACCGACAAGCTGGGTAAACTTTCGGTTTCGCGCGATGGATGTAAACAGCGAGACCGGATTGTGTTGGAGGCCGCCAAACGAAACCGCATACCGCTGGTGGCCAGCATGGGCGGGGGCTATTCCGAAAACTTTCGCGACATCATCGAGGCCCATGCCAATACCTACCGGCTGGCCCAGGAAATTTTCTTTTGATTAGATTTTTACAAGCTTATCTTGCACTTTGGCAATAAGTGCATGCCCTTTACCTCTTCGCATCCAGTCCTTGTATTACCGCTAACCAGGTTAATGCGCATTTTTATTACTGCTTCTGCACTGGTAACCGGAAGTATCAAACCTGCTTTAAATACTCTTTAAAATGAAAGTGTCTGGCTCGTTTAGGAATGGTAAGCAATTTTAATAAGGTACGTTCATCGCATGTCTCAACAACGTAAAAATTCACTGTGGCCGGTTATTACCGCCTCATCAGTTGGTACACTAATCGAGTGGTACGATTTTTACATCTTTGGCAGCCTGGCTACCATTCTTTCCGAGCAGTTTTTTCCCAAGACGAATCCAACGGCTGCCTTCCTTTCTACACTGGCTACGTTCGCAGCCGGTTTTATCGTAAGGCCCTTTGGAGCACTGGTCTTCGGGCGGCTGGGCGATAAAGTCGGCCGAAAATACACCTTCCTGATCACGCTCGTGCTGATGGGAACATCTACTTTCCTAATCGGGCTTGTGCCGGGCTACGAAACCATCGGATTGTTTGCCCCGCTTATCGTACTGATCCTCCGGTTGGTGCAAGGGCTCGCCCTGGGAGGCGAATATGGAGGCGCGGCAACCTATGTGGCAGAGCACTCCCCACCAGGGAAACGCGGGTTTTACACAAGTTTTATTCAGACTACTGCCACGTTGGGGTTATTTGTATCGCTCGGTGTAATTGTTTTCATCCGGCAAACGATGGGGATCGAAGAGTTTACCACATGGGGCTGGCGCATTCCGTTTCTTCTTTCGGCTATTCTGGTGGGGATATCCATTTACATCCGCCTGCGCATGGAGGAATCTCCTTTGTTTACTGAGATCAAGTCAAAAGGAAAATTATCTGTTAACCCCATCAAGGAAAGTTTTGGTAAAAAGGAAAACCTGAAGTGGGTGCTGCTCGCACTTTTTGGCGCAACAGCAGGGCAGGGGGTAGTGTGGTACACCGGCCAGTTTTACGCGCTCTCCTTTATTCAAAAGACGTGTAACATCGAGTTTGTTCAGTCGAACTACATAGTAGCCATCGCTTTGCTTATCGCCACCCCTCTGTTTATTTTTTTCGGGTGGTGGTCAGATAAAATCGGGAGGAAGCACATCATGATGGCCGGAATGGTTCTGGCGGTTTTTCTCTATCGGCCGGTATACAAAACCATGGTAAGAATTAGCGATCCAACAATAAAAGCGGAGCAATCGGCAGGAGAGCCGTTTGAGTCGGTAACGGTCACCTCGTCAGGCGATACTACTCGTGTTTATAAAATTGAACGCCATTTTACAGATGGCACAACTCTTTTGGAAACAATTACGCAAAAGGGTAATTCAAAGGAAGCAAAGAGGGAGGTTCGCCTTGCCGGTACGAATTACCGGCTTATGATTGCCCTCATTGCCGTGCAGGTGTTGTTTGTAACCATGGTGTACGGCCCGATAGCGGCATTCCTGGTTGAATTGTTCCCGACCCGAATCCGCTATACATCCATGTCGCTCCCGTACCACATCGGCAATGGAATATTTGGCGGGCTGACCCCCTTTATTGCTACGGCCCTCGCAACCACAGGTGGCCCGTTTGCAGGGCTTTGGTACCCGATGGCTGTTGCCTCGTTGTGTGCCGTTGTCGGAATAATCTTTTTGCCGAACCGGTCAAATGCCGAACTTTAGGTAATGGCAAAAAAATCGCAATGGGCGGAGATCGGAAAACGGAAACTGGAGCTTTCCAATCTTGACAAAGTACTTTTTCCGGAAGACGGGATTGTAAAAGCCGAAGTCATAGAATACTACCTGAAGATTGCCCCAACAATTTTAACCCACATTAAAGGCAGGGCACTCACGTTGATTCGGTATCCCGATGGCATCCATGGCGAGATGTTCTACCAGAAAAACAGACCGGAGTGGGCACCTCCGTGGGTTGAGTTTGAAAAGCTGGGCAAGGAAGAAAAGAAAGACTATATCATTGCTACCGAACCGGCAACATTGGTGTGGCTGGCCAACTTGGCAGCACTTGAACTCCACCAACTTCACAGCCGCAGACCAAGATTCGATTTTCCCGATTATATCGTATTTGATCTTGATCCGCCTGAGGGATACGATTTCAAAAAGGTTGTTCCGATTGCTTTCGATCTAAAGGAATACGTTGAATCATTTGGTTATACCGCCTTTGCAAAAACTACCGGGGGAAAGGGCATCCACATCTGCTGCCCGATTGAACCCAAATTTGATTTTCATACCGTATTCGAAAGTGCCCAACTTATTGCACAACCCTTTGTTGAACGCCATGCGTCAATAACAACACTGCATATAAAAAAGGAAGCCCGAAAAGGGCGCTTGCTGATTGACATATACCGGATTCGTTCGGGCCAGAGCATTGTATCGCCATACAGTTTACGCGGAAGAGTGGGTGCACCGGTATCGATGCCCTTGAAATGGGAAGAACTGGCAGTTCTCACTAAACCTGTTGAGTACAACATTCATACAGTGCTCGATAAAGTGTTAACGGATGGTGATGCCTGGGAAGGCATTGATGCCTATGCCGTTGAGTTGCACAACCACCGAACAAAGAAGCATATAAAAGAGCTTCCTGTTTCAAAAAAGCGAAAAACCCCGGCCCAACTCGAGTCCTATGAAAAAAAACGCGACTTCAAGAAAACGGCCGAACCCGCAGCACACCTGGCCGAAGGATCGGGGAACAACTTTGTAGTTCATCGTCACCATGCTTCACATCTTCATTATGATTTAAGGCTGGAGCAGGATGGGGTGCTTAAATCATGGGCAGTGCCCAAAGGTTTACCACCGCATCCCGGTGTAAAGCGACTGGCTATACAAACCGAAGACCACCCCATGAAGTATCTTACATTCGATGGTACAATACCGAAAGGACAATATGGCGGTGGCGAAATGTGGATTTATGCCCTAGGCAAATACACGATCACTAAAGAGAAGAAAGACGGCTTCTATTTCAGATTAAACAGTAAAGAAATTACAGGTGAGTATCGGATTTATCGGATTAAGGATAAAGAGTTTTTACTCGAGCGTGTTGATACCCCCCAGATTAACTACCTCCACGATCCCATTGAACCCATGCTTTCAGGAAGTTCAGAAAAATTGCCTGCCGGTAATAACTACTTGTTTGAAGTAAAGTGGGACGGCATCCGCGCACTGATTGCGCTGGAAGACGGCCAGATAAGCATACGAAGCCGCAACCGGAATGATATTACCAAACAGTTTCCTGAATTGCTTTCGGCCGATAAGGCTTTTCGTGCAACGTGCGGGCTTTTCGATGCGGAGATTGTTTGCCTGAACAGGCAAGGTAAACCCGAATTTAAAAAAGTAATTAACCGACTTATGGCCTCGGGTGAAACAACCATTCTAAAACTTTCGAAGTCATCACCCGTATATTGTTACCTGTTTGATTGCCTGTATATGGATGGAAGGAGCCTGGTTAATGAGCCGCTGTATAGGCGTAAAGAGTGGCTCAAGGATGCCGTTAAAAGAGATACACCCTATCGTGTTAGCGAGTGGGTTGATGATGGCGCGGCATTACTGGAGGCGGCAAGAGAACACGACCTGGAGGGCATCATGGCTAAGGAGAAGGAAAGTAAATACTATCCCGGTAAAAGGAGCGATGTATGGCTTAAGATAAAAATCCGGAAAACAAGTGAGTGTGTAATAATCGGCTATAATAAGGGCAAAGGTAACCGAAGCACTACGTTTGGCGGACTTCACCTTGCCGAAAGGGAGGGCAGTAAACTAATTTATCGGGGTAAGGTAGGAACAGGGTTTGATGATTCGACAATAAAAGAACTTGTTAATCAAATTAAAAAGCTGAAACCGATTAAAAAGCCGGTAGAAGGCAAGGTGCTTGATGAGAAGGTGTCTACCTGGGTTGAGCCGAAGATTATGATTGAAGTGAGTTATGCCTCATTAACTCCGGATAAAAATTTCCGTGAACCGGTGTTTGTACGGCTACGGCCGGATTTGACGGTTTGATGATGCACTATTTCTTCAGGCATAGTTTCCGCTCTAAACTTTCGTTAACATCAAATCCAAGTTCTTTTGCCTGCAATAAATCCGTGCATGCATTAAGTTGGTTTCCAAGATTACTAAATGCCAAAGCACGGTTGTAAAACGCAGCGGCATAGTCTGGTTTATAAATTATTGCAACCGTGTAATCTTCAATGGCATTTGAGTAGTCATTTTTTAATGCCTGCAAATTTCCTCGGTTCAACCAGGCCTGTACAAAATCCTCCTGTAGCTCAATTGCCATGGTGTAGTCTGCGTAAGCGCCAGACAAATCATGGAGTTTTTCCTTAACAAGACCGCGGTTAAGCCAAATTTCCGGATCATCCGATTTAAGTTTCAGGGCTATATTATAATCAGCCAACGCCCCGGTAAAGTCTTTTTTTCCAAACCGGTACATGCCTCGGTGCAGATACGGATCTACTAAGAGCGAATCAGCTTGGATGGCATCAGAAAACCGTTTTTCACGTGTTGCGTCATCGACATTCACTTCAAGTAAGGCAATGTGGTGCTTGGCAATCGCATGGTTAGGATTCAGTTGCAATGCTTTTTGCAGATCATCTAAGCTACTATTTACATTACATTGCTGCTTAGCGAGAAAACGGTTAAGGTAATAATCCGCATCGTTAGGATTACCCGCTATGGCAGAATCAAGCCAGGCGATTGCAGTAGCACAAAATTTTAACTGCATATCGATCAGGCCAAGGTAATTGTATAATTGCGACCGTACATTACTTTGTGCCGTAACGATCTGGTCTGTACCAGGGCGGTGAGCTGACTGCCTGTAAAAAACGGTGGAGGTCTCAATCATTGGTAAACTGAGCAGCCTGACGAAATCTTGTCTGGCAAATTCCCATTGATTTAGTTGATAGCGGATGGTTGCCCGCTTAAAAAGCAACTCGTAGTTATCGGGTTGAAGTTCCAAACCGGTATTCAAGTCGGCTACTGCACCGGAATAATCGTTTAAGAATTCTTTGCATGCCGCCCTCAGCACATAGGCATCAATATTTTTAGCATTCTCAAAAATTGAACGTGATAAATGTCTTATTGCCTCCACGTACCAACCTTTTCGATAACAGGCTAATCCCTTATCATACAAGTTCTCCGAAGTTTCATGGGTAAGTTGTGCTGTTGATTCCATGGACAGAACCAGAAGTAGCAAAACACCCAAGAAAGCACTGCTTATCTTAAATGCTGGCATTACGATTTTTTGTTGACGCCAATAAAAAAATTAAACTTTACCCTTACCAACGTTTCCAACCGCGGCTGGCCGGCAATAAATTTAGTAATGTGCAAGCCGGCAGCCGAGTGTTTGCCTATCATCCTTCCGAAATCAAACCTCAAAAATAAGAAGTAAGTTTCTTCAACAAATGTATAAGCGTATTCTGTATTCATGCTTACCCATCCGTTCCAGTCATCCATAACGTAAGTAAAGGGTAAGGCCAGGGTTATGTACTGCAGTTTCTCATCCTTGTCAGGATTCTCTAAATCAGGAACGCCATCAGCACCACCGCGGCTGTTCACTCGTGTGCCGGAAAACTGAAACCGTACTTCAGGATACACACTAAAAGCCGGGCTTGGCTGTACAGAAAAAATTACTCCAGGTTTATAGAGCCACGAGCCTACACCATGACCTAAGTCGGCATTGCCAGTCGGGGCAGTGACATCCAAATAGCAGGATACACGTTCAAGGCCCAACGGGGTTTTCTTGACATAGGGTGCCCCCATGTAACTCATCCGGATATCGCCAATACCGGTGGTGTTTTCGTAACCGGCAAAATCAGCGTTAAAAATACTATGCACCAACGGAATCGATAAACCGAAAGCATGACGGCCGTTAGGGATTCCGTAATAAAACCCGGCCCGCGCCACAAAAAATTTATTGTCCGCAACGAAATAATAGGAGTCAAAATCCAACGCTACCCGACTCTGAACGTTAGCCGGATCGTACATCCGATGTTCAAAAATTTGACCTTGAGAGAATGCCGAAAAGCCAATACCCGAAATAAACCATGTCACTATAATTCTGCGCATCGACAACCGGAGATATGCAAGGTAATAAGCAATAAATAATATTCGGTAAAATACTTTATATCAATAAATTAGATTAGTATATTTAATCCCTTAAAGTAAGTAAAATGAGAGCCATCTGGAGAGGTCACATTCGATTTTCGCTGGTTACAATTCCCATTCGGATCTATAATGCCATTGATACTGCACAAACCATCAGTTTCAACCTGTTGTCGCGTGAGGGGCATAATCCGGTAGCTTATGAAAAGAAGGATAAAGTAACCGGAAAGATTTTGCGTAATGAAGATATTGTTAAGGGGTATCAGTACGAGCCTGGCCAGTTTGTAATTATTGAGCAGGAAGATTTAGACAAAGTTAAACTGAAGAGCACCAAGGTTATCGAGATTGATGGGTTTGTTAAGGCTGAAGAAGTACATCCTACGTTATACGAATCACCCTACTTTATAGGCCCGGATGGTGATGTGGCTGCCAAAACGTACGCCCTGTTGGCTGCAACACTTAAAGAATCGGGTAAAGTGGGGGTAGGTAAAGTTGTTCTGCGCGACCGTGAAACACCGGTTTTGCTCAATCCACATGAAGGAGGCATTCTCATGTACAGGCTCCGCTATCCTAGCGAAGTTCGAAGTATAAAGGAAGTTCCGCAATTACTTGAGGCCAGGGCCGATAAGGAGCAGCTTAAACTGGCGAAATCGCTGGTTGATTCCATGACAACAAAATTTGCCAACATAAAAATGGAAGATCAGTATGCCGATGAGTTGAAAAAGATCATTCAAGCCAAGATTGAAGGCAAAGAAATCATATCCATTGAAGAGGCCGAACCTGAAGTTATTGATATAATGACTGCCCTTAAAGCCAGCATTGAACGCGCCAAAAAGAAACCTATGGAGAAAGCAAAGGGTGCTGTAGCAGCAAAAACAAGCAAGCAGAAGACGCTAAAACGGAAGGCGAGCTGATAAGCATCATTATTTAGCTGATTGGGAATTTGTACCTTTGCAGTAATGGCAAAGGTGGTAAAATTTCCCGGAACAACTCCCGAAAAATTTGGGCTTCAGCGTGCCCGTAAAAAGAAGGCTGTTGACCCAGGCAAGCTTGGTCAACTTACCTTATTCGGAGGTCGGGTTATTAAACTAAGCCACCTGACAACTTTTGAAGAGGCTTTAATGCTTGATGAAGCTGGCCATTATAATCAGGCCCGAGTGCTTTACCACAAAGCAATAGAGGAGGGTGATTTTGTTGCAGACGCCTGGTGCAACCTGGGGATAATCGAATCGCAAACCGGAGACCATGCGCGCGCCATTGATGCCTTTACCCGGTGCCTCAGTGAAGAGCCCCGGCATTATGAAGCGCACTATAATCTGGCTAACCTGTATGCCGAAGTAGGAAATTATGCGTTGGCAAAAGTGCACTATGCTATTGCTTCAGAAATTGAGCCGGCATTTCCAAACAGTTATTTCAATCTGGGGCTTACTTTAGCCATAAACCGGGAGTACACCGAAGCAATCCGCGCACTTAAAAAATACTGCAGCCTGACACCGGCCGATGAGCACAGGCCGGCTCTGGAGCTTATCGGCCAGCTTTCTTCGCTTGAGTAATTATTAAACCGACCAAAAGGTCACAAAGAACAATAACAACCGATAGGCCTCAAGCGCGAGAAAAAGCCCTAAAATAACCAGCAGGCTTTTTATCCATAAACGCTTTCCTTGCTGGCCGTAAAATGTAGCTGAGGCGCGATAAACAAAGTATAGATTAGTCGCCACAAAAATTCCGGTCAACGTATTTTCATTAAGGTAATGCTGCCAGGGCAAATTGCCTAAGTGTAAAAGGCGGTTAATAATCCAAAGAATGGCTGAAAGCATAATGGCATTGATAAAGATATTAAAACATGCCAGTTCAACTGAAAGCGTTGCGTGATCAGTAAAGTATCGGTTTCTCTTTTTTAAATAAACAAGGCTGAGTGGGATGGAGGCCAGTACTACATAACCTACAACAAGCAACTTAGCCAGGCTTGTTGATTTGGCGTTGTACATCAATTCATAGCCCTGCAGGCTCACACCCGAGGCGGTAATTTTTTCCAGTACAAGCGTTCGCACCCAGGCACTGTGAAAGAGGTAGTACATCTGCGTTCGGAACGAGGAGTTAAAAAGCTGAAGTACAGGAAACAAAAAGTAAATCAGGTTTAGGATGAAGAATAATTGCAGAGGCCGCAGGTACTTTACCCGCCTGCCCTCGGCATATTCTTTTGAAAGAAACCCCGGGTTCCGGATGATCATCCATAACGTTTTAATAAACCGGCTATCGGCAAAAGTTATTGCAATAAGGATATTGGAGAGGAAGGCCTTAAAGGAGCGATCCTTCGGCTCGATTACTTTCTCTCCGCATAAATTGCAATACAATCCTGTAAACTGATTGCCGCAACTTTTGCAGGTTTGGGTGGTTGGCTCCTGATCCATGTCCCGAAGATATTACTTTTTGTGCCGGGCTATGATTCTCAAGGCGCGAGAACGATAACCAGGTGAAGCATAGGGTAGATGATCTTCCAGGATAAGGATTAATTCCCGTGCAAGCGAGGGCTGCTTCAGGGCAATGTTGGATAATACGGTCATGGCAAATACTTTAACCGCAATTGCCTCAGTTTGATTAGTTAGCAAGCTAAAACAAATGGAAACTACTCTTCCCTGGAGTCGTATTGGTATATCAACAAACTGGAGCAGACGGATTACATTTCGCTTAACTGCTACGGCCGCATTCTTCCGCGATACAATTACTACTAGTTTGTTCAGGTACGGTACAATAAGCTCAGGGTAATGCTCTGTACAATAGGTTAATGGCCAAGCCGCACGCTGGGTAATGCGATAAGGGCCCTGAATGAATGCGTCAACAAGAGCGCTGAAACGGGCCGGATTATCGCCTATGTATTGAATAATCTTATTAACCTGTTTCTTCGTGGGTTTCATTCCTAATTCCGCCCTAATATCCATCTACTTTTGTAATTTGATATTTTATTATAACTATTTGATTTTGAGTATTTTTTATATATTTACTTAATTTTTTAATTAAATACTAAACTGGTGTGCCATGGAAATATTTTTTGCCATCATTTCTATTCTTGCTTTTGAGCTTGGTCTATGCATGTTCTGCTTTTTTAAGAAGTCTACCCAGGCTTTTCTTCCCAGGTAATCCACCCCACGCTTGGATTAGCCGGTAAGTCTCTAAATTTAAGGGTGGTTAGTTCTTCTGAAAGACTGGGGCATTTGCTTGTTTCCGATGCAATAGGGAGGGTGTCCAGTGCACTTATCATGCCCAAACGCCCTCTTGCCTTAATTGTAATGGCGCATGGTGCCGGTGCAGGGATGCGTCATCCGTTTATGCAACGTATTTCTGAAGAATTAGCGAGGAACCAGGTAGCGACACTACGCTACAATTTTCCTTTTATTGAAAATGGTAAGAAAAGACCTGATGTACCGGCTGTAGCGATGGCTACGGTTAAGTCAGCCATCGATTTTGCCTCTGAGCAGTATCCGGATATTCCTCAGTTTGCCGGTGGTAAATCATTTGGCGGCCGAATGACTTCGCAATGCCTTGCAAAGGAAGTTTATGAGAGCATTAAAGGCATTATGTTTCTGGGGTTTCCGCTTCATCTGGCCGGAAAACCAAGTACAGAACGCGCCAATCATCTTCAACAAGTGGCAGTTCCAATGCTTTTTCTTCAAGGTACACGCGATCCGCTTTCAGAGATTCACTTAATAGAGCAAGTATGTACCGGACTTCAAACTGCCACACTCATTAAGTTTGAGCAGGCTGACCATTCCTTTAGGGTATCTAAGCGAGACCTGTTACCGGCACTGGCCCAGCATATTGTTCAATGGATAAAAATCGTACTATCTCAATTTTAGGTGTATCGATCAATGTCATTGCTTTCGCTGATGTTGATCAGTCATAAGTAAGTAAAATTTAGTTTCTTTCACAGAAGCCTTCAACCTACATCATTATGAGGAAAATGGGTATATGGATTGATTCGCGCGAAGCATTAATCGTCAGGTTTGATAAGGGTGAGTTGTCGCATCACCGCATATGTTCAGGTATTGAATCGAAGCCGCGTTTCAAAGGTGAATCCTCGAGAAAATCAAAGCGGGCACTGGGCTTTGATTATGAAACATCACAGCAGGCGCATTATAATGAATGGATGAACAAATATCTCCAAACGGTTGTCGATAACTTATCCGGCAGCCCATCAATTCTTTACATCACCGGTCCTGGCACGGTGCGTATAGCATTAGAAAAAGCGTTGGGCAAGCTTAAAAATATACGCGTGTTGAAAAACGAGCCCCTCGGACACGTAAGCGAAGCCAGAAAAATTGAAGCTGTCCGGCAATTTTTTCAATCAGTCAATGGTTAGTTTTTGTCAGGCGACTTCTCCATCGGGCACTGATCAATACGGCTCCATTCCTGCATAGAGCCATCGTATAATTTCATGTTATACCCCAGGGCCCGCCCAGCCAGGTAAACCACACTGGCCGATTGACCAACAAAACAGTATGACACAAGTTCTTTGTCTTTTGCTGGCGCAACAGGTGTGAACAGAATTTGTAATGAATCAGCCGGCTTAAAGAAATTATTGGCGTTCAATAATTCGGCATAGGGGATGTTTTTTGCACCGGTAATATGCCCATCGCGCGGGTAGCCGGATGGTTCGCCATCATAAAACCGTTTCAGGCGTGCATCAATAATGGTAGAAGCACCCGTATTTAATTTATCCTGCACATAAAAACGATCAACCAAAAGGCCAGTTGGATTTGCTTTGAAATTCCCCTTTTTAACAACGGGTAAATCTTTTGTAACAGGGTTCCCCGCTTTTTTCCAGGCATCAAGCCCTCCGTTTAAAAACGATACCCGGCCTTTTAGGCCAAGGTGTTCCAGCGTAAGGAACATACGTGCAGCAGGGCCCACTTCGTTGCGTACATGACACAGAACTACATGAGAATCAGATGAAATACCAAGACCTTGCAGAATTTCCGTGGCTTTGGCCGGATCGGGAGCATTATAAGTCCCCTCAGGAGAGTCAGGCGCAAGCCAGCCGGGCCATAAAAAACGCGCCCCAGCGATATGTTCTTTTTCATAATCGAGACGCAGTGCATTTACCTGCAGAATGACGAGGTTAGGCATTGAAAGATTTTCGTTCAGCCATTGTACACTAACCAGTACCGGAACATTCTGACTCCGCACGGATAAAATCGTGAATTGAGTAAGTAAGAATACGCCTAATAAAAGTTTACCTTTCATAGTATTTTATGATGGATTGCAATTAGCAAATTAACTTGTAGGGATCTGATATACAAATTAATTCAGGTGCTGTTATTGTGTATCATATATTTTGCGGTTATATATATGCCTACTTCGGCAGGCAGGGAAGAGGAAGGCCACCCGACTTTGTCGGGATAAACTCCGTGCGTTGGCAGCAGCGAGGCCGGACAGGCAGGGGCAGGCTTGGAGCGGATAGCCCGGGCAGCAGGCATTGCTCCAAAATCATTCCGACAGTAAAATAATCGTGTGGTTCATATTGGTTTATTATCGTTTGATTTTTCTACGTATTCTAATATGTCGCCAGGCTGGCAATTGAGCGCACTGCAAATGGCCTCTAGAGTGCTGAAGCGTATAGCCTTTGCCTTCCCTGTTTTTAAAATTGATAGGTTTGAAAGAGTTATATCTACTTTTTCGGATAGCTCATTTAGCGACATTTTTCGCTTGGCCATCATTACATCAACATTTACAATTATTGGCATGGCTTAAACAGTTAAATCGTTTTCACTTTGCAGTTCAATTCCCTTTTTAAAGATTAGAGCAATGACAAAGAGTATTGCCGCCATCATCAAATAAGCTAGATAGTCATTCCAGTAGCGTTCAATAATTCCAATTTCATAGCCTTGGTCAATTAACCTCTCAGCAATTTTTTGAGAAATCAAGCTGATGACTCCTATTGAAAATGCGTAATAGGTAATCTTTAAGATAAATTGGTACACATCGTTACTGAAAGGCTTCACTAAATTCAGTTTTTTGAAGATTCGAATAACGGTGTAAAACACAAGGGCCTTCATTACCGAAAGTCCGATGATGATTGTAAACAGAAGGGTGTAGATTGAAATACTCTTCTTATAAAGCTCGGATAGATTAAGACCCAAGTGAAGATTTTCTGTAGCTATGGGTCTAAACAGACTGTAGATGTAATTGAATAGCAAGGCCCCTGTTTGGACACAAAATCCTGCAAAAATGAACCAACATATGGTTTGAATGGCTTTCCAGATAAAATCATTATGTTTTGTCATAGGTTATTGAATTATGATGCAATTATAAATATATTTATTGTAAAACAATAAATATCTATTTTATATCAATTATAATTATTAGTTATTCATTAAATCTCTATGATGAACAAAGACAACTCGATACATCATTTATATCACTAAGAGTCCAACGGAAGCGTAAGGAATAGTTATATAATTAATATTATGTTAAATATATTATTAAAGCAGTATTCTACTCCCTATGCTTAAAATAAAACGTAAACAGTACCAACAATGTGCGGATAATGGTATACGCCCCCCATTGAAGCAGCCGGTGACCCAAGCTGAACTCTTTGTTAAGTTCCTCATCGGTAACCCGCCTGCATTCGTTTGTCATGATCTCCACCAGACGAGTTTCTACTTCGGCCGCAAAGGCGTTATCAAACACATCTAAATTTAATTCTACGCTTGCCTTTTCACTTATTTCATTCACATTATATGAGCCTACGGTTACCCACTTGCGGTCGTAAGTAGATATTTTGGCGTGAAGTACGTTGGGTTGGTATTCGTACACCTCCACGCCTCGTTTAAAAAGCCAACGGTACATAAATCGCTCCGCATCTTTGGCGATTCGTACATCTGAGACACCCGCCAAGATTAGCCGGATGCGCACACCCCGCTTTACCGCTTTCTCCATATGGCGCCTGATTTGCCTTCCCGGGATAAAGTAACTGGACATGATAATAACCTGATGTTTAGCCAGATCCAGCATCTCAATGTAACTGCGGGTTATTTCGCGTTTGGCTCTAACCCAATCGTTGGCGCGAACCCGTACCGGGCAGACTTCTGTGGGCAGTTGATATGACGGTGCCGGTGGAATCTGGACTCCCGTTAACCGCCAGGGCGAGATGGAACGCGAGACACATATATTATAAAGCGCTCCTGCCACTTCGCCTTCAACGCATACGGCCCAATCCAGCCAGGCCGCCTGTCCGGGGGTATCGTTGTACCGGTTGCTGATGTTTAATCCACCCACAACACCGTAACGGCCATCAACTACCAATACCTTATGGTGTAGTCTCCGGCCGAAATAAAAGTATTTGCTTTTAAAGAGCGGTTCAAAAAATCTGAAGTGTACGCCCTTGTTCCTTAAATCGTCAATGAAGGCTGCCGGCAAATTCTGTGAGGCGTACCCGTCAACCAGCAGGTGCACGTAAATACCCCTACCGGCCGCCCTCATCAAAGCAGCTGCAATACGTTTTCCTGTTTCGTCTGCCTCGTAAATATAGGTTTGAAGGTATACCGAATGGCTGGCCGCATCAATCAGTTGTTCAAGTAAGTTAAAGTATTCAGCCCCTCCCCGAATCAGTTGGGCTTTGTTATATAAGTAATAAGAAGCATTTGGATCAGTCATCTCCTATCATCCATGCACAACAAACTCAATCTTTAACACAACGGAAACCTACGGTTGCATTGCGCTCAAAACCTTGCGATACCCTTAACAACGCCTGCCTGTAATGTAACTCGCGTGGGCCACCTTGCACATACCACCAACTTGATGAGGGCTTAAAGTAACTTCCTCCTTTCAAGATGATATACCGATAGCTACCACTTTCATACAAGTCGTTTGTCATCTGCCACACACAACCGGTTAAGTCGAGCAAACCATGCGGATTAGACCCCCGTGGATACTTGCCTACCGGATACAATTTTCCATCGCCAAGATTGGTATAACGCGGATTAATTCCCTCAATGGCAGTTACGGTTAAGGTCTCGGTTACATATTGCTCTTTTCGGGTAACCGGTTTGGTTTGCTTCCAGGGCCATTCGTTACCCTTTTCGGTTTGTGCCGCATACTGCCACTCCAGTTCAGTTGGTAATCGTTTACCTGCCCAGGCAGCATACGCCTGTGCATCTTCGTATGATACGTATACAACAGGAAAGTTTTCCTGGCCGGCAGGAATGGTTCCATTCTTCCAATGTTTTAAGAAGTTAACCGTATCTGCAGGCTGATAACCAGTGGCTTGCACGAATTGCCTAAACTGACGGTTTGTAACTGGTGTACGGTCCATCCAAAAGGATTTCATGTCAAACTTCTCCCCCTCTCCTTCTTCAGGATAAGGAATAAACGCATCGCCATGGGTGGTCTTGAAGACGAACTTTCCGGCCGGAATACGCACCATGCCCGGTACCTTCTTTTCTGGTACCGTTGCCTTCGGCTGTACACGGGATACCAGCCTCGGTGTACCTGGCTTAATCTCAACAATCCGTTCATCGGCCAGTTCGTCACCCTCCATTAGTTGAATTACCAGTTTGCCTTCATACCAGCCGATATAGTCGGGCAGAAACAGATTATGAGGGGCACGCGTAAAACTTTGATAGGATTTACCATAGCCAGGATTACCCATCCACAGTCGGATTTCCGATCCCTTGCCTGCCTCTATTTGAAGATAGTTGTTGCGGTACGTGACTCTCAGCAGTTGTGGTAATTTGGCGATGCAGCTTACGGAGCCTTCATTGTTGGTTCCCAGTTCGTAACTGTTAAATGCCTCAAGTTTTACTGGTAAAAATAATCTGTTGCTTGCGGCAACCGGAATAACCTCTTCATGATGCCATAAGTCAACATAGTGATAATTAGCTTCTTGTTGCGCTTCAAATAAAGCGCCTTTGTAACCTTCGGGCTTCAAACTGTAAACCGTGTAAATTGTCTTCTTCGGTCTGAAAACCGTGTAGATACTCACATCGCGTGCAGGCCACTGGTTTACCCATATACTATCGCGCAATGTAGGGATCAAGGGTGTCCATTCAAATGAGGTGAAGGCGGAAGAGTTTTCGCGAAGGATGCGTGTAGTCTTCCCCAGAAACCGATACTGCTCTTCTTCCCACTCAGGATGACCGGGTGCAAATTGATTAATCTCCGTTCCATAGCCGTTGAAGAAGGCTGTCGCATATTCGCGTTTAATGGGCTCTTTAAAAACTTCGGCAACCCGGAAGATGGCAAAGTCGGGCCGGATAAATTTGTTGAGGTTAAGCATGGGCGGGTAGTACAAGGCATTGTGCACACGCCCGCTGATGATGCCGGGCATATCTTTCGGAACGGCCATGCCCTCGCTGTACATGATTACGCCCGGTTTAACAGCATCGGCAGCTTGCTGCAACTCCTTACTCGACTCGCCCTTGGTATCGAGTACCACGCCATCGGCTGAAGTTTCCTTTATCAATCCGGCCAGTCCCTGAAGATGGCCCTCGCTGCGGGTACTTTCATCCCACGGATTGTATGCGATGAAGAATTTCGTTCCATAGCCGCGAAGCGAATCGGCCAGTTCACGCAGTTTGCTAAGTCCTCCGGGTAAATCGCGGTACATATCAAACTGATTTCGCTGGTCGAGGCCAAGTGTAGGCCATGTTGGCCACAGGCAGATTACATCATCGCCACCATACAGCTGTTGTGCACGCTCCTGAAACTTTTTCCAATTAAACCGGCCTGTGGTATAATCGTAGTAGTCCTTGTCCCACGCCATCATTAAATGCATAACATAGGCTTTTTTAATCCATTGAAGATCAGTTCGTCTGTATAAAGTATCGCTAAACTCTTTCAGGTCATATAAATACCGCTCCTGCAACACTTTGCGTAATCCGTCCTGCCATGTTCCGCTGTATAAATCAGCGTAAAAGAAGTAACTGACCGCACCACCAGGAAGCAGAAGAGTTTCGAACCGTTTGCGGGTTGCCTTCACGAATGAATCCGGATCGCGCCTGGTTAGCCCAAAGAGGTTATGCTGATCATCCAGTTTAAAACAACTGTAGCCGAGGTTCCAGGCATTGTCGGGAACGATTACGTTTACCGGAGTTCTTCCGGGAAGAAACAGGTGAGTTCGCGAAAGCGGATGGTCACCCCTGCCGGTGATGTACATTTCTTTTCCGGTCGCTCCAAACGGAAGGACGTTACTTAATGTGAGCGGAGCAGAGGAAGTATTTGTAAAGGTTACTTTACAACGGAAGCCCGTTTCATCCGCTGTCTTATCAGTAATTGAAATACTGAGTGGACTTTTTGAAGATGATTGGTGCGTTAGTCCGTTTACTTCAAATTCAAGTAACGGCACGCTAAACTGCCAGCTGGCATATTTGTTAGTACAACCAATGGCCCTAAACTCACTAATATATAAATCCGTAAGGGGTGCCTGCTGTGCCCAACAAATGCTAAGCGTACCAACAAAATAAAGGGTCAGGTTAAGTATTTTCATCTTACTGAAAACCTGTAAATACTGGTTTGTCTGTAAACCTCGCCAGGCTGAAGAATGGTATTTGGAAATGCCGGCTGATTGGGCGAATCGGGAAAGTGCTGGGGTTCCAGACACAAACCGGCATGTTTTTGATATACCTGACCTCCCCTGCCGGTTAATGTTCCATCAAGGAAGTTACCGGAGTAAAACTGGATTCCCGGCTCGGTTGTGAATAGAGTAAGTGTACGACCGCTTAGTGGATCATGTAATTCGGCAGCCTGTGCAGGTAATTCTTCAGCCGGAAGAAGCACATAATTGTGATCGTAACCGCCCGCCACCTCTGCAATTTCTTCACCGATTCGCTTGGGTTCAATAAAATCAAATGGTGTGCGCAGGGTCCAATCAAATTTTCCGGTCGGTATAAGTTCGTTGTTTACTGCTGTTAATTTTTCTGAGCGAATAATCAATTCATGGTCAAGTATTGTGGGCGACTTCCCTGCCGAGAGGTTAAAATACGAATGACTAGTTAGATTAACGGGAGTCGGTTTATCGGTTGTTGCAGTGTAATCGAGGATAATTTCGTTTTTTGATGTGACGGTTAGAATTACCTTAACGTTTAAGTTACCCGGGTACCCCTCTTCACCATCCGGGCTGAGGTACGTTAACTGCAAGCTGCTGTCGGATAGAATTTCAGCATCCCAAAGCACTTTATTAAATCCTCTTTCTCCACCGTGCAATGAATGCCCATTGTTATTGGCTGATAACTTATATGGTTGACCGTTAAGGGAAAACTGCGCATTGGCGATCCGGTTAGCATATCGCCCCACCAGGCATCCGAAATATGGATTTTCAGTACGGAGATACCCTTCCAGATTATCAAAACCTAATACTACGTTACCCGGGTTTCCATTCCGGTCGGGCACGATAACGTCAGTAATGGTTCCACCATAATTTAACACATTTACAATCATTCCGTTTGTATTCCGGATGGTAAACTGCTTCACTTCATTATTGCCAATCATACCGTAAATTGATTCGGTTATGGTTTTCACTTGTTTTTGCATATTGGATTGACAACCCACAAGGGTTGTGACCAGAATAATGACCGAAGAAACAGCAGAAGGACACTTCATCGATAACATGGTGTGTTAGTTTTCCGGGTTGATACGTACATCCTTAACTTTTGTGGGCATCCATACCAGCATTTCGGTAGGTCCTCGGTTATTCCAGGCGTAGTATGGAATAGCAATAATTTGCCGGTTGATTTTTTTTACCTCAGCGCCCTCTCCAGCCCCGGTTAGACCGGTCGCATTAAACTGAACTATCATTACACCGCCTAACAAATCGTGTTTAAAAATGGCCTGATATTCTGTGTCGGGATTGAGAATAAAATCCCAGGCCCGGCCATTATTGTCAACTCCCTCAACACAATACACCAGCGGGCCGCGTTGCAAGGCAATGCGATCTGAATTTTGTAATACTTGCGGATGGGCACCTATTTCATTAACAGGCATAGCAAATGTTACCTCAACAACATCGCCATTTTGCCAACTTCGATTAATTACGATGTACCCGTTTTGTTCCATCCAATTTACGGGCTGTCCGTTTAGTTTTACCACAGGTGCCTGATGGATAAAATTTTTAAAATAGTACAAATCACCGGGTACGGGAGTTCCTTTGCTCCAGCCCGGAATGCGGATATGTAAGTCGAATTTTGCTTTTTGCTTTGGTTCAAGTTTTACTTTTATTGATCCATCCCACGGGTAATTTGTTTCCATTGCAACAGGTATTACCTGTTTTCCTATTGTTATATTGGCTTGATTGCCAATGAAAAGGTTTATCCACAAACCGGATGGTGAGGTGGCATAGATATAGTCGCCAACGGAGGCTGTAAGTCGTGCGATGTTAGAGGGGCAACAGGCGGTGCCAAACCATTCTCTGCGGGCATGTGTACCGAATGATGCGAGCGGATTTCCGTAAAAAAACCGATCGCCACTTAGTGAAAGGCCTGCCAAGGCACCGTTGTAGAGGCTTCTCTCCAGCACATCAATAAATTTTGCATCGCCTGTAAGGCGGTTCATTCGTTGATTCCAGAATACCATTCCAACCGAAGCACAGGTTTCACAGTAGGCCTGCAGGTTTGGCAGATCATAATCTGTTGAAAATCCTTCATTGCGCCCCGAAGACCCAATGCCACCGGTTATATACAGGTTGCGGTACACCACATCTTCCCAAACCGCTTTCATTGCATTACCATATTGCTGGTTGCCGGCAACCGCAGCGACATCGGCTGCACCGGTGTACTGATACATGGCACGTACAGCGTGGCCGGTAATTTCGGTTTGGTCCGCTACAGGCTTCATATCTTGCCAATAATCGGGTGATATCCAATTGCTGCCATAAGCATAATGCCCCTTTCCGCGTTGTTGAAGGTACCAGTCGGCCAGTTTGAGGTAGCGATCATTTTTTGTTATTGCGTAAAGCTTTACAAGGGCCAGTTCAATTTCCTGATGACCACTGAACCAAGGCTTATTGCCGAGGCGAAAGGTTGAATCAATGTGATTGGCGAAGCGGATGGCTGTTTTTAGTAGCTTGTCTTTTTTGGTGGTATTGTAATAGGCAATGGCAGCCTCAATGAGGTGACCGGCACAATAATCTTCATGCTTTTCAATATCGGTCCAGCGTTTTGAAATATCACCAAGTTGGTACCATGTGAACAAATAACCATCGGGCATCTGGGCCCTGGAGATAACATCAATCCAACGGTCGGCACGCTCTTCCAGAGCGTTGTCAGGAAAGTTTTTCAGGGAGTAAGCAATGGCTTCAATTGCTTTGTAAACATCGCTGTCATCGTAATAAATGCCTTCGTGCTTTTCGCCTTGGTTTCGTACAACCTTTTCGAAATTTCGGATGCGGGGCGTTTTAATTTCTGTTTGAATAATGCATGCCTCCAGTGTTTTTGTGGCCACCGTTTGCAGGCGGGGTTTCCAGAAAGTGTCAGTAATACTGATTGCTGAAAAGTTAACTGGCTGAAGGGTTGTTGGTTGTGCGTGAGCTATGCCGTTGAGAACTACATTAAAAATCAGAAAGTAATATTTGATCTTCACAACAGGTACTTATTATTTAGCCAAATTCAAAAGAAAAAGCCGGAATGAAAAGATTCATTCCGGCTTTTTTATGTTTTGAGATTACCAATGGTTAATTGTCGAGGCCCAGCTCTTTGTATCGCTTTTCAATACGCTTAATGCCGACCTGGTTGTCGAGGTCTCCGTAAATCAGGTAGAGTGCATCAAGAACTTCCGAATCATTCGGATTTAATTTTTCTGCTTTTTCCCAATAGGGCAATGCAACCTTGAGTTTCTCAACATAGACCTTGTCTAACTCAAACCTTTTTTTCTTATCGGCTTCACTAATTCCAAGCGAAGCCATTTGCTTTTTAATTGCTTCGGCATCCACAAAGTAAGATTTGGCCAGAAGAAGTTGCGCATCGTATGAATTGGGATCAATCTTTAGGGCATTTTCACAACTTGCCTTTGCTGCTTCATAGTTACCCATCTTAAAATTAGTGTACGCCAGGAAATAATGCAGAACAACATTGTTTGGTTCATTCTTTAAAGCCGCTTCCAAGCCCGCTTTAGCCTCCTGCACACGGTCAAGTTCAATGAGGTACTGAATTTCCATTTTAGGTAATTCTACATTTTTCGGGTATTTGCCCTTGGCTTCGCGCGCAATCTCAATGGCTTTTGCTTTATCTGTTAACGAAGCCGCATTGATCATTACGTAGTAAGCCTCAACGGCTGTACCACCATTTTTTAAATAACTTTTCATGTAATTAGAAGCCCTATCATATTGCTCATCGGCATTGGCTACAATACCTGCATAGAAATAGGATGTGGTATCCTCCGGTTTAACTTTTTGTGCGCGGTCAAAATTTATAAGTGCTGTTTTAAAATCATCTTCCTGATAGGCAGCGGCACCCTGGTTCAGATAATGACCACTCATCCTATCGATAACCATTGTTTTGGTTACTGGCATAAAACTGTTTTTATCTGTATAAAACAACTCGTTTTTTGAATTTTTATTTAGTTCATCTGACTTTGCAAAAGATGCTAAGGCTTTATCAAATGCATTAGGCGCAAGTGACTTATAATTTTGGTTTTGAGTGGTGTCCAGCGAAGAATAAATTAAACCGCTGTAAAACCACGTCTTGGCATCTAATGAAAGCTTTGGGTCCGCTTCACAGACATCAATCATCTGTTTTGCTTCATCAAGTTTTCCGGATTGCCATAAACTAAGTGCCTTGTTCAAGTTGGGCTTTAATGGTTTTTGCGCTACCACTGCCATTGGAAGCACTGCAACAAGTAGAATAATTGCTTTTTTCATTTCAGGTTATTTACAAGTTTAAAATTATTCAGCTACATCATCCATTTGCTGGATCTTCTCTACCGAGGATATCCGGTCATCATCATTTAGTTTTATCAGCCGAACCCCCTGTGTTGCCCGGCCCATCACCCGCAATTCGCTAACTTTTATGCGAATGGTTATTCCCGACCGGTTAATAATCATCAATTCATCTTTATCCACAACATCCTTGATTGCAACAAGCTTGCCAGTTTTGGCTGTAATATTAATAGTTTTTACGCCTTTTCCGCCCCGCTTGGTAACCCGGTAATCTTCAATTGACGAGCGCTTGCCATACCCCTTCTCAGATACGACTAGCAAATTTACATCTTCCCTTGTAATGCAAACCATACCTATTACGCGGTCGTTTCCTGAATCGAGCGTTACACCTTTAACACCGGCAGCCGTCCTTCCCATTGGACGAACGTCACGCTCGTGAAAATGCACGGCCTTACCCAGCGATTTAGCTATAACTATATGGTTATTACCATTTGTTAATGAGGCATTTAACAACTTATCTCCTTCATGAATAGTAATGGCGTTAATACCTCCCTGGCGTGGCCGAGAATAGGCCTCAAGGCTGGTTTTCTTAATAGTGCCCCTTTCTGTGCAGAGTATAACAAAGTTGTTTTCAAGGTATTCTTTCTCTTCCAGCGAGCGAACATTGATAATGGCAGCCACGTTATCGCCCGGCTCTATATTAATCAGGTTTTGGATGGCCCGACCTTTTGAAGTTTTAACTCCCTCCGGAATTTCATAGGCTTTTTTCCAGTACACTTTACCTTGCTCGGTAAAAATCAGAAGGTAATTATGGGCCTGGGCTATAAAAAGATTCTTGGTAAAGTCATCCTCTTTTGTAGCAACCCCTCTTGAGCCTACACCGCCCCTTCCCTGCGTGCGGTATTCCGAAAGTGAGGTACGCTTGATGTAGCCCTGGTTCGAGATGGTAATCACCATCTCTTCATTAGGAATCATGTCTTCCGGGGTAATGTCGTCCTCTTCGGTATGCACGATCTCCGTCCTGCGCTTGTCTCCGTAGCGTTCTTTCAGTTCTCTTAACTCATCCTTGATGATTTGCATCCGGAGGGGCTGGTTGGCCAGTATCTCATTCAGACGAGCTATTAGTTCTTTCACTTCCTTATACTCTTGCTGAATTTTATCACGCTCAAGGCCTGTAAGGCGCTGCAGCCGCATTTCCAGTATGGCTTTAGCCTGTATTTCAGAAAGAGCAAATCGGTCAATAAGCTCAACCTTTGCAGTATCCGGATCTTTTGACGCCCGAATGAGTTTAATGACTTCATCCAGGTTATCCAGGGCTATGAGGTAGCCTTCAAGGATATGTGCCCGTTTTTCGGCTTCGGCCAATTCAAACTTCGCCCTGCGGATAACTACTTCGTGGCGGTGATCCACAAAGTGTTTAATCAAGTCTTTCAGATTAAGCGTTTGCGGTCTGCCTTTTACCAGTGCGACATTATTAATTCCAAATGTTGACTGTAACTGCGTGTACTTAAACAAATTATTTAAGACGATATTACCAATGGCATCGCGCTTCAGGTCGTATACGATGCGATACCCATCTCGGTCCGATTCATCGCGGATATCGGAAATACCTTCAATTTTTTTCTCGTTAATAAGGGCTGCTGTTTTTTCAATCATCAGGGCCTTGTTAACCTGGTATGGAATTTCAGTTACCACTATCTGCTCGCGGTCTTTACCGGTTGTAACAATCTCGGCTTTAGCCCTGATGACCGCCCGGCCCCGCCCGGTGCGATAGGCTTCGCGTATACCTCCTACCCCGTAAATGATGCCTCCGGTAGGAAAATCGGGGGCCGGTATCAGTTTCATCAGGTCGTCAATGCTAATTTCCGGATTATCGATGTAGGCGGTTACCCCATCAACAATTTCAGACAGGTTGTGAGGGGCCATGTTGGTGGCCATGCCAACGGCAATACCAGATGACCCATTTACAAGCAGGTTGGGCAACTTGCCGGGCAAAACGGTAGGCTCAGTAAGGGAGTCATCAAAGTTAGGCTGGAAGTCAACGGTTTCTTTATTAATGTCGGCCAACATTTCTTCTGCTATGCGCCTCAACCGGGCTTCGGTGTAACGCATGGCTGCTGGGGCATCACCATCTACTGAACCAAAGTTACCCTGGCCATCGACTAACGGGTAGCGCATGCTCCAATCCTGCGCCATGCGAACCATGGTATCATACACCGAGGCATCGCCATGCGGGTGGTACTTACCGAGCACCTCCCCTACGATACGGGCCGACTTTTTATAGGGTTTATTGTAGTTAACGCCCAGTTCGAGCATCCCATAAAGCACCCTGCGGTGCACAGGTTTGAGCCCGTCACGCACATCAGGCAGGGCCCTCGACACAATTACCGACATCGAATAATCGATGTAGGCACCGCGCATTTCTTCTTCGATGTTTATCGGGATGATGCTTTGCCGGCCCGGGGGGAGGCCCTGGTTTTCTTCAGCCACTTTTCAGAGGTTTAAACGTTCTAAAAAACCTTTAAATAAGCCCAAAAACGAACATTTTAAAGGATGCGCAAGATAGCTATTTTTTAAGCTTAATCACTGCCTGGCTGCCACGAAAATGAGCAAAAAAATGGGATTAATAGGGGTTCAGTTTCCGCTTGTTTTTACCCTTGTATTTAATCAGGTTCGGGTAGTTTTCACCATAGTGCGGGTTCTGTTTTTTCCATATCGGATGCACCCTGCTGCGGTACTCGCGGTTGCCGTGTGCATGGTTAATCTGAATGCGGCATTCTTTTAAAAAACACCGCCTCAATTCAGGAATTCGGTATGTGGCACCAACATGAATGTAAAAGGCATTGAATCGGTGTTTAATGCTTTGTCCTGACTCTGTAAATGCAAGACTGTAATTTTTAAGCTCATAGGATGGCCTGACAAACAGCCTGAAGTACTCCGACATTTCACGCTCGATGGTGGTGCCCAAATTAAAAAACAGGCCTTTGGTGATAACCGCCTTATCAAAGTTTTTTCCCAACGAATAACCGCCTATGTTGGCATCTACCGTTAACAGGTAGTTATCATACCGGTACACAGAAGCCCCAAGCATCACAAAATACTTTTTCAAAAAAAAATTTGAAAGACCGGGATCAAAATTTCGCAGATCATTGCGGTAAGTCAAAGGCTTGAAATCACCAAGATTAACAAAATCAAAGGAGTATCCACCACCTATACGGTAGCGACCACTAAATTCGACATGCACAGTTGCCTTTAATGGGATGGTAAGCGACTTGCTTCTGAACCCGATTTCGGTTGTGTCGGAGTTAACCAGAAAATCACCCGGGTTAATTGCCCACCGCTTGCAGGCTGATGTAGCGCAAAGCCATCTAACTGATGCCTGAAGACCGTTGAACCATACCCTGTGCTTAGGCCAAAATTCAGTTTGCTCAACAGTTTGCGGAACATGCCTGGCTGTTGCCGGTCAACATAGAAATGATCCAGCGGAATACTTACGTCCTTATCCTTTTGAGCAACAACCGGAAAGCCTGTGCAGAGGATGGTTATAAAAACGATTATGGTGATTACGATTTTCAGAAGCCGGGTTTGGTTGGTTAAAAGATATTCAAATCGCCTAAAATATACCGGAGTTAAGAAACAAAAATACAGAAAATGCCAGTAGGTTAATACCTGGCCACCGGCAGCGACTCTAACGAAGTAAATGTATGAAATAGTGTTTGCCCCTGGCTTACTGTATAGGCGAATCGGTGTTCGTCAGCTTCGCCCCCGGGGCGGTTAAGCCTGAAAACAACCTGGTTCGTGCCTTCCTTAAGCGGCACACGGGAATAGTAAATACTATGCGGCAGGGTTTGCCAGTTACGGGTATCGGCTTTTTCGGTGGCCGCATTGATAGCTCCGATGATGGTTCCGAATGACCGGTCTTCCTTTTTTGCAGAATATTCAATTGACTTTTTAAGGGCTACACGTAGCAGGCTTTTGCTGAACTCCAGTCCCATTCGCTCCTGCAGGCACTTAACCGCAACCCGGTTAACATCTTCGGCCAACTGCAGCGGATAAGTGGTGTCGTTAACCTCAATAATGGCGTTGGTGTAATAGGTTGGCCGCTCAACATAACGTGGAAATGCCACGCGGAAGAATTCCAGGTTACTCAGGCTGGTTCGTTCATCGTCACTGCCCACGTAAAAGGAATAGTGCATGTTCATATCCTCATTGCTGAATAAAAACATGTCATCGCTTTGGCGACTAACGACAAAGTTTATGCTCCACTCATCTTTTACCGGACTCAGCCCGTTGTGCCAGAAAAAAATCAAGTCACCATCGGCCTGCGTTACCCTGAATTCGGGCCAGTTAAATTTTTCCTTGTAAAATTCGTATTCATCAGTAAAACCGGTATTCCAGGCGGCTACCAGTAAATCTGCTTTTAGTTGATCCGGGGCTTTGGTTCCGAATAGGCGTTCATAGTCTTCTTCATAAATCTGGTAGGCATTGCGGTAAGCAATAAACGCATTATTCCAGTCTTTATCGGCCTGGTAGATAATACCCATTAAGGTATGGATGAAGGCATCACGCCTGTATTTATTTTCTGAGGAGTACCTGTCGGACAATTGTTGCAGCCGGATGTTAAGCCTTCGGCACTCTACCAGGGCCTCCTCATGTTTGCCCATTTTAAGGAAGTTCATGGCTTTATAGTACAGTACCATCAGGTGTTCGTGATCTTCACCCCGGTAAATGGTCACCATCGGATTGGTAAAATAAGAGGCCGCCTCACGAACGATGTTTAAGCGGTAATCCTCCCCAAATAAAAAGGCCTTCTCGAAATAACTATTGCTTTCTTCGTATTGCCCCAATATAGAGAGCAGGATGCCGTTGTTTACGTAGTAAAGAAATTTGACATTTGGTTTCCGGTATTGATTATCCTCACGCAGCGTTGCAAGTGCCTTGTCCAGGTTGCCTTCTTCAAATTTCCGGTTGTAATCGTAGGTCGTTTCGTAGAACGATGCACATGCTGAGCCAAGCATCACCACAACTGTGACCGACCATCGCATCAGCATACGCTTTGATTAATTTTTTACCAGCTTCTTTATTTCATTTTGGCCGTACCAAACGCGTTTGTTGGTTTCAATATCGGTAAGAAACAAAGTGGTTACGTAGTTGGTAACACGTTTTTTGTTGTACACATCTGTTTCGGAATTGATTTCACCAAATAGCATCAGGTTAGCGCCCGTTTCCTTACCCCAGCGGGCTACCGTGGCCGGGTCAGCAAAGTCTTGTTGTTCAGCCCGCTCCTTTCTGAGTTTATCACGGAACTCATCGGATTCCACCAGGTCGGCCATACCGGATTGGTGAATAACCATTTCGAATTTCTTAATAAAATTGCCGGCATCAATGTGTTCGCTGGTCTTATTGCGGATGGCCCCGACAACGATAACCGGTTTACGTCCTAAGTTCTGAGAATATTTTTGAAAGGCATCCGACTTAAATAGATCATGAATCATCTGGTCAGCGACCTTGCGTGAATCAGAGTCATTCCAGCGTCCGCTTAAGTCAATTTGTGTTGAGGGGTCAATGCGGGTAACAGTACGTGAACAGGATATGACTACCAGAAAAATGGAGAATGTCAGAAGGTATTTCATGGCTTATGTTTATTGAAGAGAGACAAAAATCTTGCCGATTACAGGTTTTTCAGCCTGCCAATTACTTCCTTCGGATTGGCAGCCGTAAACACAAAATTGCCGGCAACCAGTACATCGGCTCCGGCCTGCATTAACGGCTTGGCGTTGTCAAGGTTTACACCACCATCAATTTCGATTTTTGCCGGTGATGCTTTCTGAATTATAAGTGCTTTAAGATCAGCTACTTTACGATACGTATTTTCAATAAACTTCTGGCCGCCAAAGCCCGGGTTAACCGACATCAGGCAAACTAAATCAATATCGGCAATAATGTTCTCAAGTGTATTTATTGGGGTATGCGGGTTGACCGCCACCCCAGCCTTACATCCCAGCGATTTTATTTGTTGGATGTTGCGGTGCAGGTGCGGGCAGGCCTCAACGTGTACACTGATAACTTCTGCCCCTGCTTTCCTAAAGGCTTCTACGTAACGGCCTGGCTCCACAATCATCAAATGCACATCGAGTGGTTTTTTTGCATGGCGATTAATTGCTTCAACGACCGGAAGTCCCATTGAAATATTAGGAACAAATACCCCATCCATTATATCAATATGAATCCAGTCGGCCTCGCTGTCGTTAATCATTTTTACCTCCCGCTCCAGGTTGGCAAAGTCGGCAGCCAGTATAGAGGGCGCAATTATTGGTTTATTCATTTTTTTCGATGAGGGTGAATAACGCGCAAAGTTAAAACCAATTACGGATGAACCTTTACCTGGCTTAAACTTTAACCAGTTTAAACGTCTGCCACCGGCCATTAACCGCCATCCGTAAAAAATAAATGCCGGAATGAAGGCCCGACAGGCTTACACGATAGCGCGGGTTACTCCAGGTGAAAATGGCATTGCCACCGGCAACTGTCTGCCCCATGGAATTGGCTATTGTATAAGGCGCTTCCGCCAGTTCGGTAGGATTGGACGTTTCGATAGTTACTGTGTCGTTTATAACGGGGTTAGGGTAAACCTGTATGGTGAGCGGTTCAATATCCTGGTTCAGATACTGGCTAAGTGCCTGGTAGCCAGGTAAACCAAATCCAAGCGAGTTATCGGGTGAAGCGCCCTGCGAACTCGAAATCCTGAGCGCTTCAATAAGCATGCTGTTAAACAGGTGTGGATACTTTTGCCAAACGCCCGCCAGCAGTGATGTTACCAGCGGAGCAGCTACAGAGGTGCCCGAGGCCGCGCCAACAGTACCGTTTGCCTTGATGACCTTCACCAGCGTGCCAGGTGCTACAACATCGGGTTTAATGCGGCCGTCTGCTGTGGGTCCAAACGAACTTGACGGGCTTTTAATCCCGCTGAAATTAACATTGCCAACGGCTATAGCATCCTGGGCATCGGCCGGGGCAGTAATAATACGCCAGGGTTTAGCCCCCTCGTTGCCTGCACTGGTTACTACAATAATTCCGCGTTCAGCGGCCAAGCTGGCAGCCCGTGAAATGACAGCCGTATTTCCGTTCATGTCTTCGGGCTGGTAGTCCATTGAAGGGTCGTCAAAGGTATTGTAGCCAAGGGATGAATTGATAATATCAACCCCGGCACTATCAGCCCGTTCGGCAGCAATCAGCCAGTTGTATTCTTCAATCCGGTATTCAGTGCCTACGTCTTCGGTAACATATAACTGAAACTTTGCTTTATAGGCGCCACCGGTAAATACGCCATCCTGATAAGCCGCGATGACAGACCACACCTGCGTGCCGTGATCATCGTGCTGAAATACATCCGAACCGCCATACACAAAGTCGTGCGATACGGTGGCATTGAACCGTCCATCGGTAAACACGTGCTGAAATGGTGTTGAAGAATCAGCTCCGGAAAACCCGCCATCAAACACAGCAATGGTCATGTTTTCTCCCCGGAAGCCATCCACATGCATCTGATCGATACCAATCATGGCTAGTTGTGGTGTTGCTTCATCATCGTGCTGACCGGTTTTGGATTTTACCCTTCCCCTTCGGCCGCCATTTACCGGCCGGGGCCCGGGGGCAACCAGTTCAATAGATTCAACATGGGGCAAGGCGAGCAAATCTGCCAATAGTAATGCATCGCACTGGACAAGGGCTCCGTTCATCCAACGCGTAGTGTACAAAACGGTTGCACCCGCATTTCGAACATCGTCAACATACGATGGCGTAACCGGGAGATCAGTTTCGGTTGCTGAAATAAGATGTTTTATTCTGCGTTGAATGGCTTTGCCTGAAAGAAATTCGTTTGGATTGTCTACGGTATAAGGTGTACCTGCTTTGTCTTTAAAAAAAACAACATACCGGTTCACCTGTGCAGATGCATAAAAACAGGCGCCTAGCATGAGCGGCAGTAAAAACAGTTTACATTTTACCATACTCCTGTAAATACTGTAACCGTTTGTACCCGCTGTTTATTTCGCCAGTACACGCTCCTCCTGTGCAGGTGTAGGTCCATACTTCACTTAACGCTGAAAGAAGACCGATGTTTTTGCCAAAGCGGGTTGTACGTACATCGCGATAAGTAAGGTTATTGGCCACATTTTCCTGTTCCACCTCGGCAACCCAATCAACCGGAAAAGGATAGGCTGGGTTATCGGTAATCGTGGTAATGGTAAACTCATCAGCCGGAAGGCTGTTAAACAGGTTGGCGTTCCATTTTCTGTTTATATGCACAGGAAAAGCCAGGTGAATTACCGGAAGATTTTCATCGCTTACAATGGCATACTGATCAGTTACCCGGGCTGACCAGGTATCTAAAAATTGCCAGGGCAACGATTCCTCCTGCCGTATAAACCGGTGTAAAACATAGGTGTAACCTGATTCGGTATTTATAAATGAGTCAACCACCTGAATTTTCAGTTGAAAGGTGTCGGATGCCGGAGGCTGTAATGGCGTATAAATCGTTTCCTGGATGTTGTAAATCCAATACAGCCCCCCGGCAAGCGGAAAGAAATCGGGGCCATTTAAACGGAGTTGCTCGCTGTCGGAACACCGCACCAACACCATGATCAGTAATATATATTTGCCCAGCCGTTTCAGGATATTTCTGATTTTTAGTAAATCCGCACCCGGTAACAAAAGTAAACCGCAAGCATAATCAAACCCTAAAGGTATTTTATTCTTGTTTGGATATGAAACTGATACGCACGGTTAAGGTTGGAAACATCACCAATTTGAGCGATGCCCGGTATTGCGCGGGTATGGGGGTTGATATGCTGGGATTTACTACCATTGAAAATCAGTCCGGCTATGTGGGCCCCGAAGCCTTCCAGGAGTTTCGCGGGTGGTTTAACGGGCCTGCGGTTGTAGCGGAGGTTTATGGTTTGCAGGATAGCAAAACCTTGCATGAAATTATGCGCAACTACCTGCCTGATTTTATTGAATTGGGTACGGTTGAATTGCCTTTTGTTGATTTGCCATCGCTGGCACTGATTGTGTCTACCCGGGAAATGCCATCGGCAGATAATTTCCTTCAGCAACTGGCCCGCATCCATAACCAGGTGGCTTTTATATTGGCAGAGGAAGAAATAAAAACATCCGATCTGAAATTAATAGCAGACTATTACCCAGTGTTGTTGAAACTAACTAAACCGGTCGATGAGCATATGCTGACACTGCCGGTAAAAGGTTTTGCCCTGAAGGGCAATACAGAAGAAAGGCCCGGTTTAAAATCATATGATGCCTTGGCTACTGTGTTAGAGTACCTGGCGGAAGACTAAACGGATCCCGCATTAAACCGGTAACGGTAATCAGGTGTGCGCTGAATGAGGTTAAGGCCTATTTTGTTGGTCAGGTTTTGAATGTACATTTCTACTGACCCGTCAGCAATATAGTTTTCTGAGCCCCAAATGCTGCTCAGCAACTGGTTGGCGGCAATTTCCTTTCCGGGATTCTGTGCCAGAAAAAACAGCAGTTCGAACTCAGGGCGGCTCAGCTCCAGGCGCCTGTCGTTAATTAAAACCGTTTGCGATCGCCTGTTTATAACCAGGTTACCGATTCGGAGTTCGGGAATGCTTTTGCGGATGGTAAATTTTTTGCGTAAAACAGTTGCCACCTTTTGTGTTAGCGCACGTAGGCCCATAACCTTTTCAATATAGTCATCCCCTCCTGTATCCAATGCGGCCTGCTGATAATACCCTTCGGATTTGGCTGTGAGGAAAAAAATATACGTGTTGCGAAAGTCCGTCAGTTTCCGGATATCACGGCATAATTCAATTCCGTTTGGATGAGGCATCATGATATCCAGTATGATCAGATCCGGGTGAAAATCCAATGCGGTATCAATGGCTTTGGTACTGTCAGCTACCAGTTTTACTTTGTAGCCGTCCTTTTCAAGATTATAGCGCAACAGTTCCAGAATGTCCTGGTCATCATCCACTACCAGCAGGCGGTATTTTTTTTTCTTTCGCATCCGATAAATGCGAAAGTATAATCATAACATTACCTGCAGATTATTGTTGAATTATGATGCTGTGAATGCGGGTACCAGCTACAACCGTACACCTCCCAATGTTAAGGCATGTTCAACAGCCTGGCGTGTAATGTCTGGATACGTTATCTCCACCGGTCGGTCCGATTCAACCCATTCAATAATTTGCGGCAGCCGTTTCTTTTTTACATTCTTCAGCACCGGCACCCCTACTTCACGTAAGGCTTCGGCATTGTAATGTTGCTCGTACTGTTTTTTCATTGGTACAACCAGCAATTTTTTACCGAGGTACAATGCTTCGGCCGGTGTTTCAAAACCGGCACCGCAAAAAATTCCTTTGGCCGTTACCATGCTGGCCACAAACTCATCGTTATTAACCGGGTAAACCGATACCCGCCCGATGTGATATGGTTTATGGGCATGTTTGGAAAACACATGCCATCGTACATCCGGTATTTTTAACAATAGCACGACCAGTTTCCGGTCGTCATAAGCAGGCAGGTAAACCGTGTAATGGTCATTAACCCGTGCTTGCGCCTCCCGTATCTTCTTGCGGATAACAGGCGTGTAAATATTTTTATCGAAGCGGGCGAAATGAAAACCCACGGCATCATCCGAGGGAGCATAATTATTCAGTATCCAGTCGCCCAGCGGGTCGTAATGACGCGGCACAGGCACCTTTTTAGAGAGCAAGGCAGACTGGTGGCTTAACGCGATGCACGGGATTTTTTTCTTACGGGCAGACCATGCGGATATTGGCTCAAAGTCGTTAATGATTAAATCGTATTTTTCAACCGGGAAACTCTTTATTTCCCTGAAGACAGCCTTGGAACTGTTCTGTTTAAAGGTTTTCAATATATCCACCCCGCCCTTTTTGCCAAAGTAAAAGCTCAGGCCTTTGGATTTATATTTAACCGGGTAAGGTAATTTGATGTCGGCCTGCGCCCCGCTTACAAACAGGTCAAGTGATCCGTAATCGCGTAAAACAGGAACAACGTCTTCCGCGCGCGCAATATGTCCGTTTCCGGTTCCCTGGATGGCATACAGAATTTTCACTTGCGGGTGGTCAGAAATTCATTAACAAGGTCTTTGAAAATTTCGTCATTATCTAATTTATCGCGCAGGCGTTTTGGAAGTTTTACCGATTTGGCATACGTATCTTCACGGTAACGGTAAATGGTCCAGTCCGTTCCGTCATATTCAAGGGCGGTAAGGTTTTCAACCCAGTCGCCAGAATTGAGATAGGTTACCATGCCTTTTTCATTTTCGATAATTTTTATTTCCGGCTGATGAATATGCCCGCAGATCACAAAATTGTAGCCGTTGGAGATGGCAATGTCGGCTGCGGTTTTTTCGAAGTCGTTAATGAATTTAACAGCCGTCTTCACACTGTCTTTCACCCGCTTGGATAATGAAATGCGTTCGCGTCCGAGTTTTTTCAGGCACCAGTTTACAAATGTATTAATCAAAATCAGGGTGTCGTAACCAACGGCCCCCAGTTTGGCCAGCCACTTGGAGTATTTCATGGTTACGTCAAACACATCGCCATGAAAAACCCATGCCCGTTTGCCGTTCAGCTTCAGTACAACTTTGTTTTCAATCTGAAAAGACCCCAGCCTGAAGCCCGAAAACTTTCTTAGCATTTCATCGTGGTTGCCGGTAAGGTAAATGATTTTTGTGCCCTTGGCCAGCAAGCCTGTGATGTGTTTTACTACCTGCATGTGCGATTTAGGCCAGTAATGCTTGCTGAATTGCCACATGTCAATTATATCGCCATTCAGGATAAGTTTTTTGGGTTTTATGGTTTTCAGGTAGCGGAGAAGCTCTTCGGCATGGCAGCCGTAAGTGCCAAGGTGTATATCGGATAGAATTACAATTTCGGGCTTCCGCCTTTTGTGTTTACCCATGATTTGATAAGAGGATTCCCGAAGACCCGGGGGCCTTCAGGAATACCTAAACCTATGAAGACGTTTTACCAGAACAAAAGTATGGCATCATTATTACCAGCCGGTCATTGCCGTATTATGGAATTGTTATTAAACCTGCGCAAACCGGAAGCGAAGGTATTTGATTAATTCGCCTTTAGCCGTAAACTCTTCTTCGTATCTGGTTTTAATGTCATAGCATTCGAGGCGTAAATCAGATGCATACAGGTTGTGGGTAAAATCCAGATCGGTTATGTCGTTGCGTTCCTTCAGAACCTCAAGAGTATAATCGAACAAAATGGTATTATCGGTTTTTAACCGCACATAGCCCGAAGGTTTGAGCAACTTCTTATAAAAGTTTAGGAATCGCGGACTGGTAAGCCTGCGTTTAATGTCGCGTTTGCGTGGCCGCGGGTCGGGAAAGGTGATCCAGATTTCATCCACTTCTCCCTGTTCGAAAAACGATTCGATAAGCAAAATCTGCGTTCGCAGAAAGGCTACATTACCCAGCCCTTGCTCAACGGCCCAGGTGCTTCCTTTCCATATCCTGTCGCCTTTAATGTCAACACCAATAAAATTTTTATCAGGAAACATCCGCGCCAGGTTTACTGAATACTCCCCTCTTCCGCAGGCCAGTTCAACCGTAATCGGATTTTTATTTCCGAAATGGGTGTGCCAGCTACCTTTTATAGTGTGGTAGTTTTCTTTGGAAGGTTCAATAACGTTTGACCTTTCTTCAATAATCCGGAAGCGTTCTTTTTTCCGTTTCATTACAACTCATCAATTTCGGCTACAACAAAGGTACTTCCTCCTATAAAAATCAAATCATCGGGAGTAGCCGCAGCCTTAGCTTGCGCAAGGGCCTGGTTCACATCAGGTACTACCGTTCCCTTAAGTCCGAATGCAGCGGCCTGACGCATCAGTTCACCGGCCTCCATCGCGCGGGGTATTTTTGCCTGGCAAAAGAAATAGGTTGCTTCTTTTGGCAGCAGGCTTAACACTTTATCATGCTGTTTATCCTTAACCATGCCCAACACCATATAAAGCAACTTGTACTCTTGCACCTTAATTTGTTGTATTACCTCACTTAATCCTTCGGCATTATGAGCTGTATCACAAATGATCAGCGGATTATTTCCGAGCATCTGCCATCGTCCTTTTAAATTGGTGTTGACAACTACCTTTTCAAGACCGCTGGCAATTTGTTCATCGGTTAAATTAAAACCTGTATGCTGTAATACATCCAGCGTTTTTAAAACACCGTAAAGATTTTTATGCTGGTAGTTTCCACCAAGTGGTAATTTAAGATGCTTAAACCGAAGCACTCCTTGCTGCAAGATATGGTAACCTGTTTCGTATTTTGATATCCGGTATTCATCCTGGGCAAAGTAGATGGCTGCATTGCATTCTTTTGCCTTAGATAAAAAAACCGGAGTTGTTTCAACCTGGCGTTCGCTTATAACCACAGGGATAGTTGGCTTTATAATACCGGCTTTTTCGTAGGCAATCTGGCTTAGTGTTTCACCCAGCATATCGGTATGATCGTACCCGATGTTGGTTATCAAAGAAACTAACGGGGTAATTACATTCGTTGAATCAAGTCGCCCGCCCAACCCAACTTCAACAACGGCAATATCCACCTGCTGATGGGCAAAGTAGTCGAAAGCCATGGCTACTGTGGTTTCAAAAAAAGAGGGCTTAACGCTATGGAGCACAGCCTCCATCCGGTTTACAAAATCAAGAACAAACTCCTGTGCCACTTCTTTACCGTTAACCCGGATGCGCTCGGTGAACGACTTTAAATGTGGTGATGTGTACAAACCGGTTTTGTAACCCGCTTCCTGTAAAACTGAGGCAATCATGTGCGAACTGGAGCCCTTTCCATTGGTTCCGGCAACATGTACGGATTTAAACCTATTCTGTGGATTACCAAGTGCCTCGCACAGTGCCAGTGTATTGGTCAAATCTTTTTTATAGGCAACAGCGCCAACACGCTGATACATGGGCAGCGTGGCATACAGAAAGTCAATTGCCTCGTTAAAAGTGGTAATCATACCGGTAACCGGCCGCAAATCTGAAGGCTAATTTGCATTTAAGCAAACTGTTGTAAAACTGATCGATTGATCTATGACACTATTAATGCTGTTAATTCAACTTTAATCCGCCTGTATTAACCTGTACTTTCAAATCATGAAGAATGTTGTATAACCCGAAGTATGTTCGGTTAATATACAAGGCATCGCGAACACCGCGGGGCTTTTTCGATTCACGGAGTTCTTTCATTTTTGATAATCGTTCCCCAAAGGCAAACAATTCATCAAAATATGCTCTATCGGCAAAGTTGAACGTAGTGTTTTTAAAAGGCCTGCTAAGTAACTCAACGAGTTGGGTAAACAATTTTTCAAAAAACTTCCTCTCGGCAGTCGAATCGCTGTCGTAAATAAAACGAAGCCTGTAAAAAACGTCAAGCCTCTTTCTGTCCTGCTTTAGCAAATCCGGGTCGAGCAATTGAAAATAAAGTTTATGAAATGGCCCGGGAATTACTTTTACGCAGCCAAAGTCGATAATACCAAGTTTATAGTCGGGGGTAATAATAAAGTTGCCGGGATGTGGATCAGCATGCACGGCTTTTAAGGTGTGCATCTGGAAATGATAAAAGTCCCATAATGCCTGGCCAACCCGGTGTGCTTCTGTTGGTGGTAGGCCTATTTTAAGCGCTTCGCCCAATGGTTGGCCCTCGAGCCAGTCCATTACCAGTATTTTAGGCGAAGAAAATTCAGGGTAGTAGGTCGGGAATACCAAATTGGCTATATGCCTTGTGGCTTGCGACAATTGCATTGAACGCTTCAGTTCCAGTTCGTAGTCGGTTTCTTCGAGCATGCGATGCTCAACTTCCTGGATAAACTCATCATACTCGGCCGGATTCAGGTTAAACATCGAAAGGGCAATGGGTTTAACCATGGCCAGGTCCGACTTCACGCTATCGCCCACCCCGGGGTACTGCACTTTAACAGCAAGCTTCTTTCCGGCCCGTGTTGCCTGGTGTACCTGGCCCATCGAAGCTGCGTTTACCGCTTTTTTAGTAAAGGTATCGAACAACTCATCGGGTCCTTTACCGAAATGCGCACGGAAGGTTTTAACAACCAACGGGTAGGATAAGGGAGGCGCGCTGTATTGCGCCATCGCAAATTTTTGCTGGTAGGCGGCCGGCAGCAGGTTTTTATCCATGCTCAACATCTGGGCTACTTTCAGCGCGCTGCCTTTCAGTTCGCTAAGTGAATTATATATGTCGCGGGCATTGTCTTCGTGCAGTCGTTCGCGGCTGCTGGCCGGATTAATCAGTTTTCTCCCGAAGTGCTTTAGGTAGTTGGTGCCGATTTTAGCGCCCGTGGTTAGAAATTTACCCGTGCGCTGGGCGCGGGTAACGGGTATTTTGTTGTACTCTTTCATTATATGGTTACAACATCCTAATTAACCGACTGATACATAAACCTGGCAAAGTCAATGGCTGAATCAACAGCACCTTTGCCGATTAAATCAAAAGCAAGGTTCACCGATTTTTCAACAGCGGCATCGGTTTTCTCAAAACCGGGTGAAGAGTCTTTGATCCAAAAAAATAAGATAAACACCATGTGCAGCCAGAATAAGTGTGGGTAGCTTTTATCCAGATATGGCCGCTTGGCAATTTCACCGGTTGACTTGCCTTCGTTTACGAGGTTTTCGATAAACGACTCGAATGATTTTTTAAATGGACGAAGCAAGGTTGGTACTTTATCGAGCTGGCCCTCGCCTTTCAATGTGAGCAGCACAAAACTCCTGTTAGCCTTAAGTTCTTCAAGCAAGGCAAAATAAAAGGCCAGAATCCGCTCCCGAGACTTGAAAGTCTGGTACTCGCTGTCGGCCCGCACGGCAGCAATGGTTTTGTCAATGAAATCCTTCCAGATGATTCCTTCCAGGGCCTCGAAAGAGCCGGCCGTATTATAAAAGGCCTCTTCCTTAATACCCTCATCCTTACAGAATTTAAACACCGAGGGAGGTTGTTTACCGTTGGTAAGCAGATAGGTAATGTAGGCTTTCCTTATGTTGTTATCAGCCGGCTTACGCGACTTACGGGTTGAGCGGGTAGTGTTTTCCATACAATTGAAAAACACATCCGGCCCAAAAAGGTTTGCCCATGCGGCAAATAAGTTTACGTAGCTTTATTTAGCCAAAACCCGTACGGCTCCAATGCCGGCATCCCATAATTTGCGGGTAAACGCAGGCACATCGTTGTCGGTAATTTCCTGAGCACGCGTATTAAGCGAAGCCCATTCTTTCATCAATTCGGCATGCAGGTCTCGCGATGGCTTGTTTACTCTCGGTATTTCGCTTTCCGTTTGGTTAATCAAGAACATGTAGTTGGCTGTAAACTTGTTCGGGAAATTCTCAACATCATCATAGGCTTTCGATTTACGTTGCACCATATCTTCATCCCAAGCCTGCATCTTTTTAACCAGTGACTCTCCCTCCTTCTTTAGTGTGGCATACTTCGGTTCATCGCCCATTTCATTTATAATCTCTTCAAGCTGCTGGCGCATGCTAAAAATGGTATTTACTTTTTTGTGCATGTCGTTTAAGGTGTTTTCCATGCCCGACATAAATTCATGGTATTCGCGGTAGGTCTCGGGGCTGACTTCGTAATGCGGGTTGGGCAAAATCCGGCATTCACTTTTGATTTCGGTTTTATCCAGTTTTAGTATTAAGGTGTAGTTACCGGGTGGTGCTTTGTGCCCCCGATAGCTGGCTTCGATATACACATTGGGGATGCCGATCATGGTAGCGTAGCGCATATCCCACACAAAGCGGTTTAAGCCCTTTGCTTTGGGAAGTACCGGCTCGGCCCGTGGCCCACCGGCATACAATTGAAAGGATTCATTGGGCTTGGAGGTAAACTGCCGCACCAGGTTGCCAGCCGCATCGCGGATTTCAAGACTGATGTGCACCGAGTCGGCAAGTTTAGGGAGGTTATAAAAGATTGTAACTCCGTTGGCCGGATTTACTCCGCTAAACGGATCCGTGCCCTCAAAATCTTCGGCCGGATCGTTCAGTGCACTCCACCAGTTGCCTGTGATGGCAACGTCTGGTTTGTAAAGTGCAGGCGCAGTTTCGTTCAGGTTGTGTTGACGTAATGGGGCCAGGTCATCCAAAATCCAAAAGGCCCTGCCCATGGTGGCCACAATCAGGTCGCCATGTTTGATCATTAAATCGGTAATGGGTGTAACGGGTAAATTCAGTTGCAGGCGCTGCCAGGTCAGGCCGCCATTCCACGAAGCGTATAAACCGGTTTCTGTTCCGGCAAAGAGCAGGTCTTTGCGTTTGTCGTCTTCGCGTACCACACGGGTGTAGGCACCGTAGGGAATTCCCTTGCTGATGTTCGTCCACGTTTTGCCACCGTCTGTTGTTTTATAAATAGCCGGTGTGAAGTCGTTGAATTTATAGCGGGTTGTAGCAATGTAAACGGTTGATGGGTTGTGTGGTGAAATTTCTATGGCATTAATTAAACACTCGGGCAAACCTTTTGGCGTTACATTGGTCCAGGTTTTTCCATTATCGCGGGTAACGTAAACCAAGCCGTCATCGCTGCCGGTCCAGATAACGCCTTTTTCTGTTGGCGACTCAATTACATAACTAAGCGTCCCATAGTTTTCGGCACCCACGGCTTCGTTGGTGTAAGGGCCGCCCATTTTGCCCTGCTTTTCTTTTTCGTTGCGGGTTAAATCAGGCGATGCCTCTTCCCAGGTTTTGCCCATATCGCGGGTGCGCAGCAAATATTGTGATCCGTGGTAAAACGTGTTGGGTTCGTGCTTCGACCAAATGATGGGGGCGTTCCAGTTAAAGCGGTATTTCATGTCTTTGGCATCACGGCCCAGGTATTGAATAGGTGCAGCCATAATATTGGTGCCTGCATTGGAGCGCGAATCCAATACCTCGATGGTTCCCAGGTAACTACCACCAAGTACATAACGCGGATCATCGGGGTTAAAGGCCAGAAAGGCGCTTTCTCCACCTGCGGAGTATGTCCAGTTTTCTTGCGTAATACCATATCGACCCAGCGCCATGTTTTCAATGCGCACTGTGGTGTTATCCTGCTGGCCGCTGTAAATACGATAGGGAAACATATTATCGACATTAATGCGATAGAACTGGCCTGTGGGCATGTTGTATTGCGATGACCATGATTTTCCATAATTAAAACTAATACCTACTCCACCATCATCGGCAATAGCGATATTCTTTGAGTTAGTCGGATTAATCCACATGTCGTGATAATCGCCATGCGGGCCGGGGATGTTTTCCCATGTTTTTCCGCCATCGATTGATCGCAGGGCGGGTGCACTGAGTACATACACCACATTGTCGTTTTGCGGATCAGGAAACACTTCAATGTAATACCACGCCCGTTGTACCAGGCGGTTGTCTCCGCTTACTTTTGACCAGTTTTTACCGCCATTCTCGGATACGAACAACCCGCCCAGCCCTTTGTCGGAATCGCTTTCAATAAGCGCATATACTTTGTCGGAATTCGAGCGGCAAACTGCTATGGCCATCTTACCCATCTCCTTTGGCAGACCGGTATGAATTTTTTGCCAGGTCTCTCCTCCATCGGTTGATTTATACAGGCCGCTGCCCGGACCGCCACTGATTACTTTCCAGGGTAAACGCTGGTGATGCCACATGGCAGCATACAGCACGCGGGGGTTGTTGTAATCCATTGAAAGTTCGGAGCAGCCGGTTAAGTCGTTAACAAACAACACCCGCTTCCAGGTAGTGCCCCCATCGGTTGATTTGTAGATACCGCGCTCCTGGGTAGGGCCGTTAATTGCGCCCTGTGCGGCAACATATACAATGTCGGGGTTTTTTGGGTGGATGGCGATGCGGGAAATCTGTTGCGTTTTTTCCAGCCCTATGTGTGTCCAGGTCTTGCCGCCATCGTACGATTTGTAAACGCCATCGCCATAGGATGTCATCACACCGCGGGGCGCATGCTCACCCATACCCACATACACGATATTCGGATCACTTTCGGAAACAGCCACTGCGCCAACCGAGCCGGTTTTGAAATAGCCATCGGAAATATTGGTCCATTTTATCCCGGCATCGTCTGTTTTCCACAGCCCGCCACCGGTGGTACCCATGTAATAAGTAAGCGGGTCATTGATTACCCCGCTGGTACAAACCGAACGTCCCCCGCGAAAGGGCCCGATGTTTCGGAATTTAACTTGCTTGAAAACGGTGTCTGGAATTTGCGGAAAGGATACAATTCCTGCTAAAACAAGCAGGAGGATACTACAAAACTTTTTCATGGTGGTGTGAGGTATAATACGTACTTAACAGGTTGGAAAGATATGGAAATTATAGACTTACTCTTTTAATAATGCCATGCGCATCAAACTCGGTGGCATGTTACCGATTTTCAACAGGCTTTCGTGAAAATCGGCCAGTTTGAACGCATCACCTTTCATTTTTTGGTATGCATCGCGCATCTCCAATATATCCATCATGCCCATAAAGTACCCGATAAAGTAGCCTGGCCGTGCACAACAGGCATCCACTTCCAGTTGGGCGGCCCATTCCAGAAAGCCCACTTCATCGCGCATGAGTTTTATGGCATCTTCGTATGAAAGGCGACCGGTGTGTATGCCGACATCATAGATAACCCGGGCATTTCGCCACAGCCTTAACTGCAATTGGCGGAGGTGAATTTTTTCATTGGGGAAAAACCCGGTTTCCTGCATCAGTTGTTCATTGTAAAGTCCCCATCCTTCGCTGAAATACGAAATGCCGAATTTCCTGCGAAGTTTACTGGGGTTGTGCATTTGGTATAACCCCTGCACATGGTGCCCTCCATAGGTTTCGTGCGGAGCTGTTACAATAATCACACCCCAGTCGTGTTCAACAAGGTACTCCTGCTTACGCTTATCATCCCATTGATCCTCAAAAGGGTTAATCATCCACTCCGAAGTAAACACACTGTCATTATCTTTCCCTTTTGCGATTGAAAAGTTACCATAATAGGATGTCTTGCGAAGGTATTCAGCACGAGGCACAACCTTAACGCGCTCTTTCCAGGGAATGGGTATGAGGTTATGGGATTTTATGTGTTCTCCGGACTTATCGACCCATTCCTGGTGGGCTTCAATCATCCGGTGCGGCTCGGGATATTCATTTTTGATTTCAATGGCCAGTTGCCTCCAGCTTTTTTTCGTATCAATACGTTCGGCAACCTCTTCCAGTTCGGCCAACGTTTTATTAAACTGGTCCCAACCATATTTATAGAGTGTTTCAGCGGTGTGGTTCATCAGGTATTGATTTGCCAGCATACGGTTATAAGTAGGCTCTCCGATAGCAAAATCAGCAGTTGGCCGGTTAGGTAGTTCGTTTTTTAAAAATTCGATGAAGTCGATTAGCGAACGGCTTGCAGATTGAACCAATGGCGTGAGGTGTTCAGCCGGAGTTCCGGCCCGCGAAATAAATTCAGGAAGTTCCTTATCAAAAAGTGAAACACCATTTTCGGCCATAAATAAACTGAGTTCACGAAATCGGGGTACATGAAATTGCAACTGCGCCACTCCGTTTGCGAGTTGCCTGGGTACAATCTTAAGACGCTCCTCTATTTCACTAATCTTGTCCTGCATATTACCGGGCCGGTTAATCACACCCGAAATCTGCGTAAAGGCCATGTATAACCTTGGGTTCTTTTTCCATTGCTTCATTTCACCTTGTTCAAGTTCACGACCGGCCAGTATGCTGTGTGCAAATTGCCAATCAATGCGTTCATCAAAACTAAGTTTTGAAGTATCAATTTCTTCCAGTTTGTCAATCCACTGTTTTGTTTTTGCCAGTTCGTTTTCGAAATAGTCAATACTAAAGTCACGTGTAGCCAATGCCGATGGCGCTTCGGTAGTTAACTCGTCAATAAGTTGTGCTAGTTGTTTTGATGGATTAATTTTTTGTTCGGTGCATGCTGAAAAGCAAAAAATAAAAATGGCAACGATTATAATTTCGCGTGGCAAACGATCAGGCAATGTCATTGGCTATAACAGTTTACCTAAGGTGGACTTTTTCAGTCATCCCGGCATGTTAAATTATGTAAGTGGCGATTTACCACTAGCCGTCTGTACCGAAACGCAGTTCCAGGTCAAGGTCTACCCATTCGCTTACCCGTACCATGCCCATCATGCGCGTGGGTGGGGTCAGGTTAAATTCGGTTAGTGAAATACGCTGGCGCCCGTAAATGTAAAGGCTCCCGGTATTTTCCAGTGTGCAGTCAAACACAAACTTCTTTGCGATGGTGTTAATTTCAACAAGCACTTCCACTTTACCCCTGCGCCAACTACCGCCCCGCTCCCACTCCGGTGCAAGCGACAACAGGTTTACCTGGATGAAGGGCGATTCATCTTCATTCAGCATCTTTCGGAAGTCTTTGTTCATAATCGGATTGCCCGAATCGAACGCGTGTATCTTTAAATCAATCTGGCAACCCGAAAGTTTAAGAATTTGATTTTCGGAATTGACTTTAACAGGCCTGTCAATTGAAATACTTTCTGTGTATCTGAATTTGAACTGATTGACATTGGTTGAACCATAAACAGTAACCCGGCTTGACGGATTAATAAAAATGCGGTACTGCTGGGCACTTACCGGTATGATAAAAAGTACGCCTGCCAGAAAGCTTAATAAACTCATAGCCGCTTTCATGCAATGGATCCGGTCATTTGTACAGCGTCATCGTTTTCCATAGTTGGTCGAATTCTTTTAGGTACGACTTTACGGCTGCTGTGTGACTGGTGAGCAGGATATTTTCATGATTGTATTGTGCTGCGCTTCGGGTCCAATTGTAACTGCCGGTAAGCAAGGTTTGCGCATCGCATATCATAAACTTATGGTGCATGTGGTTTGGAGTGGTATCCATTTTAACAGCAATGCCGTGGCGGGATAACCGGGCAATGTCTGACCCCTCATCTTCTGACTTATCGTTATCCGTAATAATGCGGATGTCAATTCCCCTCTTGTGTGCTGTAAGAATAGCGTTGGTAATGGTGTCATCACTTATGGTAAATACACAAATCTGAAGTTGTTTGACCGACAGATCGATTTGACGGATAATCGTATTCCGGCAGGCGTCTCCCGGACTGAAGAAAACAGTAGTACTTTCCGTTGTTTCCAACTGACTGTCCTGCAATGCACTGGTTGCAGTTTTTACCCATTCCAGAATGAAGCGGTAATTGGCAGCCGTAACATGTTCCTGTGCTATTTCGTAAATTTTGCTGCGCAATACGGCCAATTGGTGGCGGTCCGGGGCACAGGTACGAAGCAAGTCCTTCAGGGATCGTTTTTCGGATTTAGATAACACCTCATCGGTAATGCTTTCACTCAAAAAATTGATAATCTGATCCATACCGGTTGTACTTAAATTCCCTCAATATACTAAGGGAATCACTCAACCGGCAAGGCGGTTACTCATCCCGCAGGCACTCTACAGGATTTACTGCAGAGGCACGGATGGCCTGCGATGCAACAGTAAGCCAGGCAATGTTCAGCGAAATAAGACCAGCGGCAACAAAATACCATGGTTCTAATTCAACATGAAACGCAAAACGTTGCAGCCACTCACCCAGCAGCCAGTAGCTTACCGGTAATCCGAGAGCAATAGATATAATTACCATCTTTGTAAAGTCGGCAGAGAGAAGAACAACAATGTTGGCCGATGAAGAGCCAAGTGCTTTTCGTATTCCAATTTCTTTAAGCCTGCGCTCTGCTGTGAATGTAGCCAGCCCAAACAGGCCCAGACACGAGATTAGAATGGCAAAGCCGGCAAAATACCCCGACAATGTCGCAACACGTTGCTCGGCTGCGTACATGCGGGCGTAATCCTGATCCTGAAAAGTGTAGTCGAAAGTGAAACCTGGATTAAAGGTGGCGTAGAACTTCCCTAGTTCGGCAAGCGTTTCCTTCTCCTTCCCGCCCTCAATTCTCACCATTACATTCCATGTGTTGCGGGAATTCATCACAAAAAATAAAGGGTTAACAATATCATGCAACGACTGAAAATGGAAATCCTTGACTACCCCGATTATTTCAAGATCATGCTTTTCCCATAATTTAATGTGCTTTCCGATGGGGTTCTCAAGGTTCATGGCCCGGATGCCGGCCTCATTGAAAATGATGGCGGAAGTATCAGACACAAACTCCCTGGAAAAGGAACG
>JAKLJG010000014.1 GCA_023151255.1 Cyclobacteriaceae bacterium
TTTGGTCGTACAATGAAACTACGGTTTATTGAGTAGACACAACCTTGGGCATTTGTATAGTTGGCAGTAATAACTATAGTTTGTGGTGTTGTTGCTCCAGGCGCTTGTTGATCGAAAGCAGTTTTAGGTGTGAATACCCCAACGCCATTTCCGCTGTCTGATATTCCGAAACCGCTGTATGATATTCCGCTGGTAATAGCTGGGCCACCTGCTGTAAATCCCATAGTAATATTAATACTGGCGCCTTCGTAACAAAACTCGCTATTGTTGGGTGGAACAATTGACCTGAATACAACTGGATCGGATGGATAAATTGTGGTTCCTCTGATTTGTCTACCCACACAACCGGTTACGCCATCCGAACCCACGGTACCCGGATCCACTGAATAGCGTATCCATTTCACAACGGCTGATGCAGCACCACCAAAGGCCTCCTGAGGATTAAATTCACCTAAACCAGGAGCAATTCCTTCGGTTACATCCTTAATACCATCACCTACAACATCTCCAAAAGTAGATGGGTTTTCGTTATATGGGTCGTTACTGATTTCAAATGATCCACCCGGCTTATTTCCGGTTAAGGTAAAATTTGTATTAGTGTTACAGTAGCTGGTGTTAAGTCCTGCAAAATTTACAATTGGCACGGGATTAATATTTACAAATTCACCGTTAAATGAAAAGGCAGCAACAGTACCATTATTAAATCGCCAACCAAAATCACTGCCAACAGGCATATTATATGGTGCAGTGGCCAGTGGACTTGCAAACTCTACGAAAACAGAAATAAAAGCGTACGTGCAATTAGGACAAGTTCCGTAAATTCCACCGATAGGGGGATAGGCCTGGTCGGTTAAGAACTGGGATGGATAGAAGCGATAGTTGTCAAGTGTCCATCCGCCTACGGTATAGGTTCCTGGCACCTTTTGAACACCATTATTTTGCCCATAGTAAGTGGCATATTCATTCCGGATGATTCCTGAAATGGTGGACTTAAGGGGCGAGTAACCATAGGTTGGCACATAAACGGTATTCCAGGTATTGATAAAATTTTGGATTTCGGTGATAATGGCAGGCGAGATCTCTAATAGCACGGAACCTTCATTATTGCAATACTGCACTTCGAGGTTAGGAAAAACATCATAGGCATTGGCTACTTCAAAGTTCTGAATGACACTTTTAATACATCCGTTCGAAAGGGTGGCGGTGTACGTTACCGGCCAGCCGGGAGAGGTATTTACGCCAGCCAGTTCTGGATCGAATTGATAGGTGCCGCTAAGTTGTGTTACACCCACACCCGAGAAAACACCTCCAGGCGGGTTTCCAACGAGTTCAATGGGATTAGTGTTAACTGTAAAGAAGTAAGTTGTGGGTTGGTCAATGGTCACAATTTGTGATAAATTCTTTACCGTAATTTGCTTAATGGAGGGTGTTGATGAACAATTATTACCATCAGTTACAATAACCTGATAGTTATACGTTTGATCGGTCGCCCCAGGGTCAGGCATGGTATGAACGGGGTTGGCAATCGAAGCTGGTGAGCCAGGGCCTGTCCATGAATACGAGTAGGAGCCCGAACCACCTGATGCCGTTGGAGAACCACCTAACGTAATACTGCTGCCAGAGCAAACAGCATTTACACCTGTCAAATCAGGTCCCGCATTTGCAACAGGCAAGGAGGTTATTACAATAGTAACAGTAGAAGCAACACTTTCGCATCCATCAACCTGGGTAACATAACGTGTATAGGTACCTGGTGATGGACTGGCACCTATTAATTGCGCAACTGTTCTAGAGTTTGCGTTAATAGCATTGACTGAAGTCAGCGCTGCATCATTATACCAATTAAACGTTTCAGGGGCAGGGTCCGGATCGGTAGCTGATATTGAGATGCTTGAAAAATTATCGTTGACGCAATAGGAATTATCTCCGGCAGGATAAACAACTGTTGGCGCAGAGGGCACAGTACCGCCATTAATTGTTGCTAATGTGGTTATATCGGGTGAAATTCCCTGGATGGACAGGGTAGAGGTTGGTTTAACAACAACTATGGCTGGGGGAGCCATTGATCCGTCACGCGAAACCTTTAGTCCCGAAATAGTTATTACATCCATTTCATTTCGGGCGGAGGCATCAAATTGAATTGAAAAGGTAGCCTGTGTAAAGGTGATGGAAGTAATTGTTATTGCCTGAATGTCACCTCCTGGGCTAAAAGTTGCAGTTACACCGGCAACACTTGGATTGAATACGTAACCGGTTTTATCGAAACCCAATACGACTGTTAAAGTTCCACTATTTGTTCCCTGGAGGTTGTTGTTGTTTGCCTCCGTAATTACAATGTCTCCCAATGTTGAAAATTGCCCAAGACATGTACCAACTACAGGCGCTGTAATTGCTACACCGGATGTTGTTGTGAAATTCCAGTTGCCTGCACTTGTACCGGCATAATGATTCGTTGATCCGTCTCTAAAAACTCTGTCCCCAATAAGAACATTATAAACTGTGTTAACATTTAGTTCTGTTGAGAGGGTAATGGTAGCTACATTGCCAACAATACTTATTGAACCATCGGGACCTGACCCATCCCGGTTAATCACAAGGTCGCCTGTTCCGGATTTGTCGAATTCAATTACATTATTTGAACCGGTAAATGCTGCGGATGAAATAAACACATCTTCGTTAAATGTTATTGTAAAAACCTGGTCAGTTGGAATACCGGTTGAATTATCGGGTGGATTGAATCCGGTTACAAGTGGGGGGCCAGTTGCTGTACTAATTGAGATGCCTGCTGACCACAAGGTTCCTTTCCGTGTAAATATCGTAAAGTAATAAACATTGCCTGCCGTTAAGTTTGTTACTGTTTGGGTGCTTGTACTTCCTTTGTAAACCACCTTACCCCCGTCAAAAACAGAACTTGAACCGCTTGTGAAGTCTAAATTTGCAGTATATGCTGAGCCATCTCCAGTAGGTGTGCCGGTTACAGCAGAACCTTGCTTAACTACTATCATTACTTCATCAAGGCAGGCGGAGTTGGTCCATCCAATAGTGCCCGTTGTATTTGTGTCACTGATGGTTAAACCTGTTGCATTGGTAGGTGTACAAATGGTTGTTGTACTAATTTCAACTCCGGCTGACCACGTAGTTCCTTTCCGAGTAAAGACCTTAAAAAAGTATGTCGTGCTGACTGAAAGGCCTGTAACATTTACGGAATTACCAGAGCCCTTATAAACAACTTTTCCTGAAGTATCAAAGATTGTTCCGGTACCACCAAAATCTGAATCGGCCGTATAGGCCGAGCCGTCACCGGTAGGGATTCCGGAAATTGTTGAAGTTTTGGCAACCATCAATACTTCGTCAAAGCATACTGGGTTAGTCCAAGATAATGAAACAGAGTTAGCTGATGGACTACCCGCCAAGCCTGTAATATTTGGGGGAGTTGTAAGTGTATTACCACTAAATGTATGAGCTGGCGAATAGGACGTTCCGTTAGCGTTAAATATCAAAAAATGGTAAGTGGTACCCGCACTAAGTGCTGTGATATTGACAGAAGTTCCTGTTCCTTTATAAATACAAAAGGCATTTGCATCGTGCTGGTAAGGTGTTCCAGAGCCAAATGCGGCATTATTCGTATAGGTTGAAATATTACTTGTTGGAGTCCCAACGGTAATTGCTGATCCAGCTTTTGCAAAGACTACAATTGTGCCGACTGTAGCGGGATTTGTCCAAATAGGAGTGCCAGTATTTAAACAAGCCTGAGAAAATGAACCTCCGGATGCCGGTGCATATGGAATAGCACTGACCTCAACGCCATTTGACCACGTGGTTCCTTTACGTGTAAAAATTCTAAAAAAGTAAGTTGTTCCATTGGTTAGGCCAGTTACGGCAACAGAAGTTGCATTGTTTTTGTATACGACTTTGCCGGTTATATCAAAACTTGTTCCGCTACCACCAAAATCAGCATCTGCTGTATATGCACTTCCATCACCTGTTGGTGTTCCGGCAATAGTTGTTGATGGTTTCGCAACAACCATAACTTCATCAAAACAGGTTGGGTTTATCCAGTTTAAAGTAACCTGATTGTTATCCGAAATGGTTTGTAACGATGAAGCATTAGCCAGACTGGCAGTAGGCCCCCCGCTGAAGGTGTGGGGAGCAGAGTATGTTGTACCGTTTACATTATATGCAAGAAAATGATAGGTCGTTCCAGGGGTTAGATTGGTTATTGAGACTGATGTACCAGATGTTGTTGATTTGTAAATACAAAATGCCGCAGGATCATTTTGATACACTGTCCCGCTGCCGAATGTTGTACTTGCAGTATAACTGGATTCATTATTCGTTGGAGTGCCAACGGTGATAGCCGAACCTGCCTTTGCAAAAATTAAAATAGTGTTTATTGTTCCCGGATTTGTCCACGTAACATCCCCATCGGCACAGGTTGTAGCTGTAAACGATCCACCAGAAACCTGGGAGAATGCGGGTGAAAAGGATATACTCAATAACAGAATAAATAATTTCAAAAAAAGATACCTGTAAGTATTCATAGTCATCAGTTCTTCAGTTCACCGTTTTTATCCGTTTTAATTAAAAAAATGGAGGGCACGCTCCCCACAACGTTTGTGCCGCAAATCAGCAAGCCTTGATCATCTGTTTCGCGAATGGTACTGACTGTTTCGCTGCCTGTTCCGCCAAGGGTTTTCATCCAGCGCATGTTGCCGTTGATATCTAGTTTAATGAGTACCAAGTCATTTGCACCGTTTCCCTTTTGCGGGTTAGTAATATAATGGCCGGCCAGCACAAAAGCGCCATCGCTGGTGCCGGTAATGGCGGTTCCATAATCCTGTATCTCTGAATTTGTTTCTCCGATGGCGCCTGTTTGTTCCGAAAGTATAGCATCGAAAAATTTTACCGTGGCCGGAATGATGTTACCTGACACATCGGTACGCGCAAAGAAGGCATTAGCGCCCGAGCCATTCGTGCTTGCCCTGGTACCGGTAATGCCATAGCCGAAGGCTACGGACTTTGCAGGCTGGATATCATTTGGCCTTAACGACTGAGAAGTGGTTTCTCCGAGCAGGCTGTAGTTAACAAATACTGATCCCTCTTGGACAAAGGGTACACTGACATAGGAAAAATCGAAATTTTGTTGTTCCTGAGCCACTGCGCTGGCCCAAATGAAATTACCATTGATAAAGTGTATGGATTTGGCGTTGCGGTAGCTCCGATTGATGGAAGCGAATTCTTCATACCACTCTATGGTTGAGAGGTCCGCATTGTATCGTTGCAGATAAGGACGTTCAGGTGCCGTAAGGGAGGTTTGGTAGGTACCCAAAACAACTACCTTGCCTGCCGGAGTTACAGTAAGGGATACAGCCCGGTAATCTGTTTTAACGACATTGGCAGTACCATCGCTCAGGTAAATTGTTTTGATACTATCCAGATCGTTACTGATATGCAGCATGTGTGCCGAAACGATGTCAATGTTATCGGTTGGTGTGGCGTTCGGGTCTGTTTTAATCTTCTCGCCAACAATCAGGTAACCGTTACCGTTCGGTAGGGCTTTAATGGCATTGCCTGAGCCGCCCTGGTAATAATGCATGTTACCTGTGCGGTTTCCGCGTTTATCGGTTTTAAACACCACGGTAACTACCGAGTCGCGGGCAATGGTCATGTTGCCTACTATAATATAACCTTCCGGGGTGAGTTCGGCTGCAGCGGCTTCAATGCCCTGGATGCCGTTAAACACTTTCATAAAGGTTACGCGCTCCGAAAGTTCCGCATCTCCCAGGTTATTGCAGGTGGTGAGCGTAATAAGGGCAAAAAGGGTTGCGTAAACTCTCATTTTTTCCGCTTCAGTTTTTTAGGGATAAACACTTCATAAACATAGGCCACGCTGAGCGCGATTGACGACATTTTAAAAATAGAATCGGCAAAGCCGTAATCCAGCACGAGCGCCTCGTTGGCATAGGCATGTTCTGCAGTAGTGATGTTGGTTAACCCGTGTGCATACCGCAGTTCAAGGATAACTACACCCGGGCGTATCGGTACTTTTGCTCCCGCTGATATCAGAGCGCTCAGGTTGTAAGTATTGTGTTCAAAGTCTTCGCTTTTTTCAGGTACGGAAGGCTGGCCATCGCGAAGTTTTTCGGCCGTGAGTTTCCGGTTCAGCATCAGTTCGGCAGAAACCCCAAAACCAACATACGGGTTGAACTTGTCGTTGTTGATAATGCGGTACTGAAGCATAACCGGTAAGGTTAGCAGGTTTTGGGTCTCCACACCCTGTAACTGATTAAACAACTCAACACCTGTAGTTGGATCGGTACCCCGGCTTTCCTGCTGACTGATTTGGAATTTTCGCTGCTGGTAGAGGAGTTCACCGTGCAGTGTCCACTTCTTTTGAGCACCAAACAGCGAAAGCGGTACATCGGCTACTGCACCAAACTGAATTGCAAACGCCTGTTTATACTTGCTGTCAGCGGTAAACTCGGTTACGTAAACCAATTCTGAAATATTGGGTTGTGAGAAGTTTCCGCCAAGCGCTGCGCCAATCCGGTACACAGGCTCTTTTCTGAATGTGTTGTACAGGGCTACAAACTCGGCCGGGTCAACGGCTTCGTTGGGTTCATAATAGGGGTCTGTCTTTTTCAGGTTAAGCATGGCCTCATCGGCCTTGTCGGGTTCTTCCAGGTATATGTAACTCAGGCAAAGGAGTTTGTAGGCCTCCACCCGTTCTTGTTTTTGGTCTTTACCAAAACCTGAAGGGAGCAAACATTTTGCTAATTGTCCTTCTATTTCATGGAGGCGGCCTTGTTCGTATGTGGCACGCGCCAGCCGCAGGGTTTGCACGCAATCCTGTGCAAGAGCAGTAGTGGCAACACTCACTAAAATTATAACCGGGTAAAGTCTATTCATGCACTATCAGTTGTTGTTGGGTGGAAGATTTTTGCAGGTTTGTTCTTTTGGCAAATCGGCACCTACATACGTGTTCCAGTCATCATCGCTCATGTTTTGCTTAATAGCCCAATCGCATAAGATATTTGACATGGTAGCAAGTTTGGTAGGGTAAGCCCGTATGCTCTCCTCATTTTTCAGCTGGTCTTGCCGGATGGTTTGCTGGGCACTATGCAGGCCCACCATAATTTGCTGGTCATCGGGCGAGAAGGTGAGCGTCCACACCCAATCCAGGTGGTCTTTTAATTCAATAGGGGGCTCCGTAAGTTTGTTTACGTTCCACAGGCGCACGGTTTTGTCCTTACTGGCTGAAGCAAAGAATGTTGCCGCGTGGTTGTAACGGATTTGTTCGATCGGGCCACGGTGACCTGACAGAGTACGAACCACAATGCCAGCCCGTACAATTCGCAGCAGCCCGGCATTATTACCCACAATCAGCAGGTTATCGGTAGGGTGCCAGGCTAACGCGGTAAGGGGCGAACTGCCGAGCTTGATTTCAGTGGCCTTATAATTATTCGCGATATCCCATATGTATAAAGTGCCTTTGTCGCCCACACCGGCCAGTTTTGTGCCGTCAGCACTCAGCTCAATGGAATTGATTTTTTCTGGCGGGGAAATTACTTCACGCGTAGTGGTAAAGTCGGAGTATTTGATGCTGTGGCCCCCGTTGTCGCGGGCGTAAAGCCCTTTGCCATCGGGTGTAAACTGTACATTTTCAACAGCTTTGTAAAAACCGGTTATTTTTTTCGGACTGCCCATGGTTTTCAGGTCGTACAATTCAATGTAGTTTTTTGTATCATCAGTAAAGTATAATCCGGCTGCAACCAGTTTCGTTTCGTCCGGGTTAATGTCCATAGCATATACCTGGTAGTCGCTGCGTTTTTTTACCAGTTCAGTACCACTCCATTTACCATTTTCATTGCTCCACCGGATGATCTTCCCATCGCTACCGCCCGAGTAAATATCCGCATCACCGCGGTGGGTAACCAACGTGCGGGCAGCGCCATACTCATGGCTTTTAAGGCTTTCTGTAAGCGGGTGATTTGTGTTGCGAAGGGCGTAAAACAAGCCGTTATAAATATCATTGTTATACTCATCGCCACCGTACTCTTTATTGAACTGGTAGGCTTGTTGAGCCATTACAGCCTCCAGGCTGAGGTCGTTGCTTAATTCCTGCGACTTGAGGGCCATAGCTTTGGCCTGTGCCAGGTAGCGTTTGTTTCGTGCATCGGCTTCAGCTCTTCGGGCAGCTTCGGCATTCTGGTTGGCCTTAATCTCATTTTCTTCGGCCCTGCGCTGGTTTAGTTTGGCTCGTTCCTCCTGACGTTTGGCTTCTGCTTCCTGCCTGCGGGCTTCATCAGCATTTTTTTCAGCTAGTTTTTTTGCTTCCTCAGCTGCAGCTCGTTGTTCAGCTTCGGCTTTTTGTGCGGCTAATGCAAGGTCGCGTTGTTTCTGGGCATCATCACGCGCACTTTCAGCTTCTTTGCGCAGAAAATCAGCTTGTTTTCTGCGTTCTTCGGCTAACTGAAAGTTGGTGTCGGCCTCTGTTTTCTTAATAAACGCATAAACAAGAAACAACAATGCAATTATGGTAAGGGTACCAAATACGATGGCCGTAACGCGGGCGCGCTGCAGTTTGCGTTTTTGCTCCAGTTCACGGATGCGTTGTTCTGTCTCAAACTCCTTTTTGGAGTACTCAAGAAACACCATGGTGCGCTCGAAAGCCGGGTGGTAGCGCTGACCCCAGATTAACGTGGGCTTGTGCTTAGCCTGCCAGTTCAGTGCCAGTTGCAAATCGGGCGGACGCCACAAGCCTGATTTACCCACTTGGTACATCGAAGCAGCTTCGGCCAGGCGCAGGTACATCTGCACGGCATCAGCTTCGTCATCAACCCAGTTTTTTAACCGCACCCAAATCCGCATCAGGCTCTCGTGCGAGATATCGATCATGGATTTGGACGTAATGGGCGAGCCGTATGCCGGGGTGAGTAATGATCGGCCGGGCTCCCGGAACTTCTCGATTACTTCAATAACCTCATCTTCAGAGCAATCGGCAATGGCTGCAATTTCATTGAGGCGGGTAGGCCTGCGGATGCCGAAGTTTTCACCGCGTTTTTCGGTGATGGCTTTAAACAGTACTTCGCAAATGCGTTGCTGATCTTCTGTCAGTTCATCAAAGGCTTCATTGGCATGCATGCTCAATGCCTCACGCATGGTGCCGATGGCTTCGTAGTGCTTCAGGTCAACAGGCTCATCTTCATAATCGCGGTAGTTGGTCCAGTAGCTCCAGGTTCGCATTAATGCGTGCTGCAGAATGGGTAGCTGATCAGGGTTATCGCCCAGATCATTAAGCAGTTGCTGAACCAGTCGTGGGGTTATTTGTGCACCTCCCACAGCAACAGGCCCTTCAATGGCCCTGCGTTTTTGTTCGCGGGTAAGTTGGGGTATCAGGTAGTGGCTGTCGTTAATTTTGCGGGTCAGTTCCGGAAACTGTGCACAGTCGCCAATGAAATCTGATCGCATGGTAATGGCAACATAAATGGGCGAATCCGGGTAGTTGATTGCTTCTATAAGAAGGTTTACAAATGCCAATGTTTCATTTACTGAATTCGGATCGGTGCTATCTTTAAACCGGAATAATTCCTCAAACTGGTCAACCAGGATGAGGTAGTTCACATCGGCCGACCTGCGTGATTGCTCTACGGCTTCAACCAACCCCAGCGAACTGCTTCGCAATAATGTTGAAAAGATGGTGCGTTTGATTTTGCGCTCATCCGCATCGGCATCGAGGTATTCTTTGTTATTTTTTAAAAGTGATTCGGCCAGGTTATCAATAGGCCCGGCTCCGGGGCGTGTTACTACAACTTCCCAGTTGGGGCTGGCATCGGTAAGAAAGCCACCATATAAAATAGGGAGCACCCCGCAGTAAATGAATGATGATTTACCGCTTCCGGAAGGACCGATAACGCCAACGAACCGGTTTTTCGATAATTTCAGAAGGACTTCATCGCTTTGTCCTTCACGGCCGAAGAAAAGGTGGCTCTCCTCAATTTTAAAAGGCCGCAACCCGGGAAAGGGATTGAGCGTGGCAGTTTTTTGTTTGGTGGAGGGGGTCATAATTGTAAGTTTTTAAAACCAATTTATGATTTCAGTGTATTGGTTTACCCGTTAAACTCATCCAATAGTGATTTAATTGATTGGGGTGTATCTCTCGGATCGGATTCAACCAACCGGATGTTCTGATTTTTAAAAGCATCGAGATTGAGTTGTGATCCGGGGGTTGTTACTACCGCCTTTCCTTTAATCGGTTTCTTCCGGCCAAAGCCGGGCGCTTTCAGCAGGTCCAACACTTTCATACGCACCCACTGGTCGTTTACTTTGCCTTTATAAATAATGGCACTGTCGAAGTTGCGTAAGTTCTCGATATGTTTTTGACGCAAGTCGAGCAGTTCACCGTCAAACTCGGGTGTTAAAACTTTATACCCTGATTTTTCAATCGTTTCAATAATGGGCTTTACTTCGTTCGCATCCACTTTATCATGCACCAGGTAAACCGATTTGCCACTGGTTTCATCCAATGAACTTTTTTCCGGAGAATCCATTAGTTCTTCGCGCACAATATTTTTAAAATCTTCCAGCGGGGTTTGAAGGATTTCGGCACCTTCCTGCGCTTCCGTGTCGCGCTTAATGTTTTCGATGAATGCCTTTTGCCGCTCACTGGCGTTAATGAGGTTGGGCGAAATCCAGATGAGTCGGGTAAACTCGTCTTTGCTTACCCGGTGGCTTTTCTCCGCAGCGTACCGGTTTTGTAAATCAACGATTGAGCGATCGGCTCCTTCCGGGATTTCACCGTAGGCGCTTCCGATTAAGTGTATAGATAAGTTAGCCTCATCAATATCCCTGCGCACAATCCGCTCAAATTCAATGATGTTGTCGGGCAGGGTTTTGTTTGGAAGCACAATGTACCCGTGTCGTTGCAGTTCGCGTTTGATGATGTTGCGTTGTACGGATAAATCATGCCCCGTTTCGGCTAAGTAGATGGTTTTTCTGCGGTGTATATTTTTAACCTCGGTTTTTCCGGCTCCCCTCATTTCGGCCAGGGTATCATAAATGTCATATGCCAGGTCAACCATCTTCATCCAGTACTGTCGTTCGGCATCGGTACTGAAGTAGTCGGTGTATTCGCGCACTTCACCTGTTTCGTTGTCGAGTTGGTACATTTCGTAGCCAATTAATTCGCGCAAGCGAGGTGGTTGTTCTTGCAGGGATAGCGGTGCTTTAAAAACTTTAAAAACCCGGTTGCGGTTTTTACCGGAGGCTTCGGCTGCTTTATAAAACGTTTCCAGGTTATCGAGGCATTGCCCTGAGCGAATGAAATCGGGCGAGAGAATGCTGACCAGTGTTGCTGCGTTATCCAGTTTAGGCGAGGTCATGCTGTCGAACTCACTCTTTAGCATGATGCTTGGTTTTTCGCCAAGCACCTGTGACAGCATCAGGTCCAGAAATTTTTTGAACTGGGTTACCCAGCCGGCCTGATCTTTATTTTTTTCGTTATCCTTATCAGCAAAGATGATTAGTACATCAATATCAAACTTCATGGTGGTTACTTGGTTATGGGGTTAAGCTATGTTCTTTTGCTCGGTTACATTTTTTATCAGTTGCTCCACCAATTCGTGGTGGTTGGCAATTACGAAATAGAAGTCAACGAGGTTTATTCTAAACACTACTGATCGTTCGATGGCCTCCAATTCGTTAGGTAGAATGGCGGCCCCGTTCTGACGGAAGATATCGCCATATATGCTCCCGGTATGAAGGGTATATCGAACCAAATCGCCTTCCTTAAGTTTTACTGTTCCGTGAGCAACGATAAAAATAGGGGCGTTCTGGTCGGAGGTAAAGTTTATCTTCTCACCGGGTAAGAGGTCAAGCGGGATAATTTTATCAAACAGGTCGGCCAGCAACACACCGCTGATGTTTTTAAATTCGGGCAGTTGCTTTAAAAAGAGTACCATCTCAATGCCGAGGAAAAATCCGTCATTCAAGCCATCCAGCAACTGGTTGTTTTCGATGGCTGAATCAAGAAATTTTTTGTCGCGGTTGGGCAGGCGCTGGCTGATGATGTTGTAGGTTGATCGGTCTTTGTTATAAATAACCCAGGCGGCAGTTTCCTGAAGCAGTTTGTCTTTATTAAACATCTGGGCGATAAGTCCCCGGCTAATACGAAAGTCTTTTATGAAGGCCGAAGTGTACACGGCACACACTTTCGTCCAGCGGTTGTTTTGGTTAAAATCACGGTTTAAAATGTAATTGATAACCTGGATGGGGTTATAACTTTCGCGCGGAAAATATATCTGAAGTTGTTCCAGTTTTTTTTCGATGGCGATGTCATCAAAAAGCGGAAAGAGTTTAGGCTTTAGATCCTGGTCAACAAACAAATCCATTAGTTCAATGGCATAGGCAATGCCGTTGGGGTCGCCTGATTGGATGTTTTCGCGTACCAGTTGTACGGCTTCGGGGTCGTACAAAATGGAGAGCAGGATGGTAATCTGATCGTAGTTTAGCCGTATCTCTTCGCGTATGGCTTCGCGTAATAATAAATACTCCTCCTGGTCGGGCAGTTCGCTTAAAGCAGCCAGGTTCCAGAGGGTTTTTCCGATTTCGGTTTCCAGCAGATCCATAACTTCGCGTGCTTGCCTGCCGGTGGCCCGGTAGTTGATGTACCGCAATGAATAGAGAATTTGTTTTACAATGCGCTTATCCGGGTAGTCGGCTTTTTTCCAAAGTAATTGCAAGGCTTTGTCACCTCCGATACGCCCCATGATCTGCACGATGCGTAGCATTACCAGGTCGGTTTGCCCTGATTTATGAAATGCTGTTTCTAATGCATCCAACGCAGCTTCGCCGGCTTCAATGAGTGCCGATGCGGCCTGGTGACCATAAGAGGGGGATGAAAGCAGGTCAATGAGAACGGGAAATGTTTCGGGCCGTTTAACCTTCCGGGCAGTGACAATGGCTTCGTTGCGCACGGTGTAATCCACATCGCGCAACAATTCCAGTAAAACAAAAATGGTGCGTTGACTTATAAGTTTTCGCAACAATTTGGCGGCTAGCATACGGTCAGCCGGCTTTACCGATTTACTGAGTTTCATCAGCCGGTCAGGTGCAATGGAAAGCACATCGCTGTCTTCGGCTGAGCCTTGGGCGGTTTGAGCCAGTTCGCGCAGCTCCGGGTTTTTTTCCAGATCTTTTTCGATGCCCAGTGCTCTAATGCGTTCAACAGCAAATGTTTTTATAGAGGGATTGGTGCTGCTGGTCATCCGGATAATGGCATTTTCAAATAATGCGGGCTCCAGTTTTTCCATCAGCTTAAGCCCGTAAATTACTTTGTCTTCGGCCGTGCCATTTACTTCTTTCTCAAGCACCTTGTCAACAGTGTACTCCCGTTCCACATGACCAACAACCTTGGTTTTATTTTTAATAAGGGTTGTTTGTAACGTATGCCTGTAGCTGTTGTATATGCGGCTGCCAACAAAGTACCAGATGGCGATTACGGGTAAGGTAAACAAGGTGATGTAAAAAATATCAAAGATCTCCACCCGGTTAATTAGGGCAATAAGGCCTCCGGCAATAACCATAGCAAAAGCAGCCACGGTGCCTTCCAATTTTGTCTGAATATCAATTTTGATGTTGGTTTCGAAGGGCAGTTGGTAGAGTTTCAGTGCTGGTTCGTCCAGCGATTCTTTTACAGAAAGAATAAACAACTGGCTCATCGCAATCATCACAAAAAAAATCGTGAAGGAGGGACTTTCCAGCGTGTACCCGAAAATGATACCGATGACCAGGGCGGCCACAGTAAAAATGGCGATGAGGATGGGATTAACCAGTATGGCTACCCGAAGGCCGTAATCGGCAATCACCCGGTCGGCTGCAAACGTCTGGAAAAGGAAACTGAAGATAACCACCGTGGCTTCGAACAACGATAAAAAATTGGCAAGCTCTTCCGGTTTAAATTGCTGTGTTGAAACATTCAGGAAAAGGTAGTCGATGAACTTTAAACTCACCATACCAATCACAATGAAAATAGATAGAAAAACAAGGTACTTGTTTTTGAAGAAGCCAATGATGCTTACCTTCTGATTGGTCTGTTGCTCTTTTTTTAACGACCAGTTTTCACCGCCATATTTCGATGAAAGTATAAAGAAGAGGATGGTAAAAATGGTAATACTAACCAAACTGATGGTATACAGCGAGTCGATATCGGGCAGTAATGGAAGTACGACAGGGATGGCAAAGAACGAAATAAGGGAAGCAATCAAAGCCCCCTGATCAACGCTGCCAAAAAGGCGCTTGGTTTGCCGCACATTAAACATGCGGTTAAAGCCTCCCCAAAAAACAAGCAAAACGATAAGGGTAAAAGGCGCCAGTTGGGTAAATCCGAAATAATAAATGCGCTCCTTGTCGTTAATAAATTGGTCGGCAAATTCGATAGCCGCAGTAATAATAGTTATCGTTATCAGGCTGAGCATGCCCAGCAGTTGAAAGGGGATTCTTCGCTGGAGAAAATTGTAGGTAATGGTGGCGGCCATACCGAACAGGCCGGCTATGGCGAAGGCGGGCGGCAGGTCGGTTTTTGCATTATGGTTATTCAGAAATAAGGTCTGGGCTGCAACAGAGAAGGTGGCCAGAAAGGCACCCATAAAAAAACTCATGATGAGAAGCAGGACCACACGACCCTCTTCCCCTTCCTCCAGATCAAACAGGCGGGTGAGCAGACTTTTCTTCATGAAACTCGGCTAAGCAACCTAAAATTCGATATTCTTCAAATTATTTCCTACAAGCGCCCAATTTTTTCGATTCCAGTTACTTAAGCCACATGCTATTTAAGAGATACTTTAACTATCAATTAATAATGCCTTAATCGGCTTAGGTTTCCCATGCTTGTAAGATTGCCCTTAAAAACGGAGGTTTTGTGCCCGGTTATGTGCTTAACATTGCAGCCAAATAATCTATGGTTATGAAAAGACTCCTTTTATTTATGATAGTTGGTGTGGTTCTGTCGGCACCGGCAGTGGCACAATCAGGCAAAGCGCTGGCCGAAGCTGAACGTTATTTCAGTATTAAGAATTACGAACAGGCCCTGCCCTTGTTTCTGGAAGCCATCCAATCGGGCGAAAAGGACCCCCTGGTACACTATAAAACCGGGGTTTGTTACCAGAGATCAGCTAACATTCAGGATCAATCCAAGGCAATTGGCTACTATGTTTTTGCGCTTAAAAACAAAGCTGCGGTTCCTCCTGCGGCTTATTACGATTTAGGCGAGCTTTACCTGCGCAACGAGGATCTTCAGCGTGCCATCGAATCATTTAACCAGTACAAAACACTTGTTAAAGCCGATAAGGCGGCTGTTGCCAGAGCCGATCGCGCCATTGAAATTTGCCACAATGCCATCGCACTGATGTCGGTACCGCGTTCGGTTACTGTGCACAACTTCAGTTCGGTGGTTAACACAGCCTATACCGAGTATAATCCGGTGGTTTCGGCTGATGAGAGCATAATGGCGTTCACGGCTTTGCGCCCCAATACCGGTAAAACCCGTTCGGGCGATAAGTTTATCGAAGAAATTTACATTGCCTATAACAACTCGGGGAACTGGACTGAGCCTGTGGCTATTCCGGTTTCGTCCGAAAAGAACGTGGGTACCGCGGGCATATCAGCCGATGGCCAGAAGATGATGATCTTTATGGGTGGGGTGGACGACCCCGGTAATATTTTTGTGATTAATCGCTCAGGTGAAGCATGGTCTAAGCCAACAGTGCTTGCACCTACCCTAAACAGCAAATACCTGGAAACAACGGCCAGCATTACACCCGATGGTAAAACCATTTACTTTGCCAGCGATAAACCTGGCGGAAAAGGCGGCCTGGATATCTATAAAACCGAGTTGCTTCCCAACGGCACCTGGAGTGCGCCTGTTAACCTGGGAGAACCCATCAATACCAAAGACGATGAGGATGCTCCGTTTATTCACCCCGATCAGAAATCATTATTCTTTACATCCAATGGACATAACACCATAGGTGGTCGCGATATTTTTACAACTAAGCTTGTTAATGGCAAATGGACTAAGCCTGAAAACATGGGCTACCCGGTAAACACCACGGCTAACGATAACTACTTTACATTGATTGCCAACGGAACACGGGGATATTTTTCTTCAGATCGGAAAGGCGGATACGGGGCGCAGGACATTTATTACCTCGATATGCCTCCTCACGCATCAAACATTCCATTAACGATGATCAAAGGAAAAATTCTTAACGGTGAAACCGGCAAACCAATTCCTACGAAAATTTATGTGATTGATAATGAGACGAACAAGCGCCTCGACTTTGTGTACGATCCCGATCCGGAAACCGGCAGTTATCTGATCATCTTGCCCCCGGCAAAGAATTATGACATTGTAATTGAGTCTGAAGATTTTCTGCCATACACCGTTAATGTAAACGTGCCAAACCAGGATTACTTCTACGAGCTGTATCAGCAGATAAACCTGAAGGCCATCCGGCAGTTTGACGTAGTGGTGGGCCAGGAAGTGGAGGTGAAAAATGCCTTTTATGATGCGAACCAGGATGTGAAAGCCGACTTACGGAAATCGCATGAAGTGAAACTGGCGCAAACCGGCAAGGTGGATGTGTACGACCTGATGTTCGACCTGATTGCTGCCGGTGATGATGAAGGTGTGGATTATGTGCTGGAACTTATCCGCTTAAGCAATACCATTGATAATGTTGATTTTTCTGACGGCAACAAAAAACTGGAAGTAGCTACACGTACGTATTACTATGATGAAAGCGATGAAAGCAAGTTTGAGCAGAAAAATGTTGGCGATAAAACCATTTTGTCGCTGCCTACTTTTGAGGTAACCAAGGAGGCATTGCAGCAGAAAAACCAACCGGCCAAAAAGCCAGCGGTTTATGACAGGGCTGTTCTGACGAAACAGCTAAAAATTTATTTTGATGCCGGTAAGAGTAGTCTGAAGCCGCAATACAACCCGCAACTTGACGAAGTGTTGACCATATTGAATAAGTATCCGGAATTGAGTGTGGAGATTTCGGGTTTTGCCTCGCAGGAAGGCTCGGAAGAAATGAATCGTGAACTTTCGAATAAGCGGGCTATTGAAGTACTTAACTACCTGAATCACAGAGGTATCGTGCGAAGAAGAATTGTGGCTAAGGGTTACGGTGCCACTAAAACCGAAAGCAGCAAGGAAGAAGGCCGCAGGGTAGAGGTGCGCATTGTGGATACTGCTGCCTTATAAGATTTTGAGTAATCTCTGAGCGGACAGCCGTCATGCGACTTCAAGTCACAGGGACGGCTTTTTTTATGGTATAAGTAGCGAACTGTCGCCATAGCTGAGGAAGCGGTAATCGTTTTTCAGAGCTTCCTCATAAATACGTTTCCAATCATCACCCACAAGGGCTGCAACCAGTAAAATCAGCGTTGAGGCGGGTAGATGAAAGTTTGTGATGAGGCCCTTACAAATTTTAAAAGTATATCCCGGGTAAATGTAGATGGAGGTGTTGCCGCTAACCGTATTGGTTTGAAGTTTATCGAATCGCTTTAAAATTGCCTGCAGGGCTTCGTTAGCCGAAGGAAGGTTGGTGTATTGCTGATACGGATCGGATTGCGTTATAAAAAATTCTGAATCGGGATTATCCACTAATTTAACGCCATACCAGTACAAACTTTCCAGCGTACGCATGGCCGTGGTGCCAACTGCTACGGTCAGCCGGTTGGGTTGAAGTAAGGAGAGTATGTTTTCTTTATTAATAATGATTTGCTCGTTGTGCATTTCATGTTGAAGAGCATCGTTAGTCTTTACGGGCAAAAACGTTCCTGCACTTACATGCAGCGTCAGAAAATTACTTTGTATTCCTTTCGATTTTAGTGACTCAAAAACGGCATCCGTAAAATGTAAACCCGCTGTTGGTGCGGCCACAGCGCCTTCATTTACCGAATAAACTGTTTGGTATCTGGCAGCATCTTCCGGTTCAGACTCACGCCTGATATAGGGTGGTAACGGTACTGCGCCAACTTGCTCCAGTACTTCGCTAAACGTATGTGTTGCAGGGTGCCAGCTCAAATTCACCAGGCCCGTTTCACGATCAATCAGTTCAGCCTGTAAATTCAGGTTGCCGGCAACAGCATTAAGAACTGTGTTGGGTGTCCATCGCTTCAGGTTGCCGATGCTGCATTGCCAGATGCAAGCACCCGATGTTTGCATGGCCAAGGCAAGGTCAGTTGATGGTTGAACAGGGTGGAGTAAAAAAATCTCGATCACAGCACCGGTATTTTTTGTAAACAGCAGCCGTGCACGTATTACCCGAGTATTGTTAAAATAAAGCACAGCCCCGGCTGGAAGGTAGTGCGCCAGCGATTTAAAAACAGTGTGTTCAATTAATCCGTTTCGGTAAATGAGCAATTTGGATGCGTCCCGTTCGGGTAATGGGTGTGTGGCAATTCGCTCCTGGGGTAAATCGTAAGTAAAGTCGGTAATGCGCAGCATGAAAAACCGTAAAGTTAAGCCTTTCAATTATTTCATATTTTCGCGTACCGATGGCGCTACAGGCAACTATTTATAAAAAAGTATTTCACTTCAACTTCGATGCGCGCACCTCGCGTGGAAGGATGAAGGACAAAACATCATGGTTTATTAAACTTTTTGATGATGGCAACCCCGAAGTTTTTGGCCTGGGTGAGTGCGGTCCGTTGCCTGGGTTGAGCCCGGAAGTTGTAGCTGATTTGGAAATCCTGCTGAATGAAATTGGCAGGAAAATCAATAGCCGGAGCCATGTTGTAGTAGACGATGTTAGATACCTGGTACCCACAGGCTTTCCATCAGTAACGTTTGCACTGGAGAGCGCCATTCTTGATTTGCAAAATGGCGGCAGGCGCGTGTTGTACGATAATTCGTTTGTAAAAGGTTTGCCAATCCCGATTAACGGATTGATATGGATGGGTGATCTGGATTATATGCTGCAGCAGGCATCGATTAAAATTTCGGAAGGCTACCGGTGCATAAAAGTAAAAGTAGGTGGCTTGAATTTTGAAAAGGAATGTGATATTCTTCATTATATCCGAAAAAAATATTTCCGGGAAAACATTATGCTGCGGCTGGATGCCAACGGAGCATTTAAAACCGATGAAGTGTTATATAAGTTAAAAGAGCTGTCAAAATTCAATATTCACTCTATTGAACAGCCCATTAAACCCGGTTTACCGGTAATGGAAGAACTCTGTCGTAAATCGCCTATACCCATTGCGTTGGATGAGGAGTTGATTGGAGCGGATCAGGAAAAGGCGAATTTGTTGAAGAGAATAAAACCTCAGTTTATTATTCTAAAGCCAACGCTGCATGGCGGGCTGCAATCCTGTGCCGAGTGGATTAAACTTGCTGAATCATCCGGTATTGGTTGGTGGATGACCTCAGCTCTTGAATCGAACATCGGGTTAAATGCCATTGCCCAGTTTGCTGCTAATTATCCGATACAGCTTCACCAGGGGCTGGGTACCGGCCAGTTGTATGACGATAATTTTTCTTCACCTTTGGTTGCGGGTAACGGCCAGTTGAAGGTTGATGTTTCCGGGCGATGGGAATTAAGCGGCCTGCAATAATTATTCGGCTTTTCTCTTAACATAAGTACCGCCAAACGAGCAACCCGTGGGATGGACCTGGCAAATGCCGATTTCATCAATCCTGATTTTGTTTTCGGCAAGAAAGAAATTAAAGGCAAGCCGGCACGGTTCGCTGTCGAAAAAACCGGCATATTCATCTTCGCCATGATACACCATGCCAATGGTACCATTCAGGCTGCTTTCGCAACTGCTTTGCAGCAGGCTTATGGTAAATGATAAATCATTGCCCTGCGGCAGTAATTCAAGCAGGGCTGTAAAACCCTGCGTATTACTTTCATGGATGTAGTGGCCATAGAGATTTTCATAATTAACACTTTGCCCAGGTTCAGCTGCTGCGAGTGTGCTGTCAGTAGGTTCAACTGGTTGTTCTTTATTTAGTGAGCCGGGCCGACAAGCAAGTAGCGTAAACACGAGCAGGTGGTGAAACCTCATCATTACAGGGTTAACGTTGTTTTTAATCCTAAACTACGGCATTGTCATTTACTTGACAAACCCAGGGGGTTTTCTAACCGTATGATTGCATGATGAATACGAAGAACATTATTTACTGGCTTGCGCGTTTACTAGCCGCTGGTATCATGCTGCAAACCTTGTATTTCAAGTTTACAGGTGCCCCTGAATCGGTAGAAATTTTTACTACGGTTGGCATGGAACCCTGGGGCCGGTATTTGGTGGGTGTATTTGAATTAATTGCTTCGGTACTACTATTAATCAACACTACGGCCTGGGTGGGTGGCGCACTGGCCCTTGGTCTTATGACCGGAGCCATAGGTATGCACATCACGCTTTTAGGTATCGAAGTGCAGGATGATGGCGGGCTGTTGTTCTTCTATGCGGTGCTGGTGGCGGTGTGTGCAGTAGTTGTTCTTTGGATAAACCGCGCAACCGTTAGCGCTATCGTAAAAGGAATTACGGGCAGGCCTTAACGTTGCACTTCGAGCAAAACGGCTTGAGCGAGGGTAGTAAGTTCCGGATAAACCGCCAGGGCATCGAGCAGGGTTTTACCAAATAGCGATGGCACCTTTTCTCCTCGCTGAACTTTAAGCCGCAGCTCGGCAATCACCTCAAGTGCCGTTGTTTTATTTTCTGATTCCTCCAGTGCCTTAACAGCTGTTTCCAATTCGTTTAGTTTGCTGGTGATAACTGATTGCGTTGCGGCTTCTTTGGTTCGTTGCTCAATGCATTCATTAAACTGATCGATAATTTCTTCCAAATCGTTTCGCGATAATTCCTTGCTCTCGATTTTAGCTGTCACCTCGCTGCATTCGTACAGAAAAGCCGACAGTCGTTTTTTAAACAACAGACTGGAAACCTCAAGGCCAGTTCCATCGCGTTTATATAGGTATTGTCCGTCCCAGGTGATTTGATTTTCCATCTGAAAAGCATAGAGGCTCAGGTAACCTGATTTGAGGAGCTTCATAACTACATAGCCCTGTGGTGTGCGAACCGGATGATAAAGGCTTCCTTCTATAAAAAAAGCCTTTACTTGTAGTTTTTCATAAATTGTTTTTTTACGCGAGGCATCCGTCAGTTGGATTTTCTGATCGTTGTTGTAGTTAAGTAACCGGACCTTGCCGTACACCGTATCGCCTTTAACCGATACCACGTAATCGGTCTGAGCCGATGCGCGGTATGCAAAAAGGCAAATGAGCAGAAGTAAAATTTGAATCATTATTATGCGCATGATTGCAGGCTTTATACTTCACAAAGTAACGGATACTATTTTTTTTATCCGAGCCTGCCTGGTTCGTACTATTTTTGTTTTAACCGGCCGGCCTCTTTTAGCGCGCGGGCAACTATCCATTCCAGTTGCCCATTGGTGCTGCGAAATTCATCCGCAGCCCATTTCTCAACGGCTTTGAGTAATTCCGGGTCCAGACGAAGAACAAATGGTTTTTTTTGAGCCATGCGGTTGATGGCGGGTTATCAGTTATGCAATGTTCCGGTATTTACAACGGGGCTCACATCTTTATCGGCACAAAGCACAACCATCAGGTTACTTACCATAGCGGCTTTGCGTTCTTCGTCCAACTCAATTACCTGTTGTTTCGACAGATGATCAAGAGCCATTTGCACCATGCTTACGGCACCTTCTACAATTTTATAGCGGGCAGAAACCACCGCTGCAGCCTGTTGCCTGCGCAACATGGCGCTTGCAATTTCTGATGCATACGCTAAATAGCCAATACGCGCCTCAATCACATGGATGCCGGCTATTTCCAACCGGTTGCGGAGATTTTCTTCAAGGGTGTGGTTTACTTCGTCATGGCCGGAACGAAGTGTAACTTCCGAGTCGTCATCAAAATTATCGTACGGATACATGCCGGCCAGTTTACGTACAGCTGCATCGCTCTGTATGCGGACAAAGTTCTCATAATTATCAACCTCGAAGGCAGCCTTAAATGTATCGCGAACCTGCCACACCAGGATAACACCAATCTGGATCGGATTTCCCACCTTGTCGTTTACTTTAATTTTTTCGCTGTCGAAGTTGCGGGCCCGCAGCGATATGGATTTTTTGCTAAACAGAGGATTAACCCAATAGAATCCGTTTTTTTTCACCGTGCCTTTATAATCGCCAAACAGAACCAAGACCATCGAGGCATTTGGATTAATGAAGAAGAAACCCGGCATGAGCAACAGGGCGATGACCATGGGCCATACAACTACAGGATTTCGCAGGGCAATAATGCCCCAGATTCCTGCAACGAGCAGCACCAACACAATGGTTAGCATAACATAGCCTGAGGCAGGCGCGTAGTCTTTTTCGCGTGTCATAATGCTTGATATTAAAATGATATTACAAATATACTATTTTGAATAATTAACGCAAAACCACTTCGTGGGTTTCATTATTGGATTTGAAAAAAACAGGGTTTTTATTTGAGCCTTATTACTGTTTATGATACAATACAACCCTAAAGCCTGGCTCTCCCTGATATTCCATGCGTACAGCCGGTTTGTAATGAAGACCCTGTTGCCGGCCCTGATTTTTATGGCCTTTTTTACCTTCGGGGTATGCTACCTTATTCTGGAGGTAATTCATCCGGATAAAGAAGAGTTTACCAGTACTACGGCTCTTCACTCGCTGCTGGGTATTGTGCTGGGTTTGTTCCTGGTATTCAGGATTAACAGTGCATACGACAGGTGGTGGGAGGGACGAAAGTTATGGGGCGCTATGGTAAACAGCACCCGCAATTTTGCATTGAAGTTGAGCGCCTACCTTGACAAAGACGACCATGAAAACCGCACCTGGTTTTCAAAGATGATTCCCAACTTTGTTTATGCCTCCAAGGAACATTTGCGCAAAGGGGTGCAGTTATCGGAGCTGGATGAACCGGATGACCAATTTTTGATAACACTTAAAGCGCGAAGCCATAAACCCAACGCAATTTCGGGCATGTTATACAGCCGGGTAAATGAACTTTACAAAGCCGGCAGGCTCACAGGCGAGCAGTTTTTTAACCTCGATAAAGAGCTAAAAGATTTTATCGACATTATCGGGGCCTGCGAGCGAATAAAAAATACCCCTATTCCGTATTCCTATAGCATGTACATTAAGAAGTTTGTGTTTACCTACATCATTACCCTGCCGTTTGGGTTTGTTACCACGTTTAAATATGTAACCATCCCGGCCGTTCTGCTCATTGCGTTTGTGTTGCTGAGTGTTGAATTGATCTCAGAAGAAATTGAAGACCCCTTCGGCCGCGATGTGAACGACCTGCCCACCGATGAACTGGCCCGGAAGATCAGGGAAAATGTAAGGGAAATACTCAATTAAAAAGGTCTCTGAGTTTATTGTTTTTAGAGAATAGGTAGCTAACTTTCCTATTGTCTTAAAACCAAACTCAACATGAAACACGTTTTACCAAAGCTCATGCTGCTGTTGCTTGCCGTCACGCAGGCAATGGCTCAAACCCGTGAGGTTTCCGGTACAGTTACCGACCAATCTGACGGGTCAACAATTTCAGGCGTTAACATCGTTGTAAAGGGCACCTCAACGGGTACCTCTACCGATAGTAATGGCCGGTTCAGCCTTCAGGTACCGTCATCCGCCAGTACCTTGGTGGTCTCTTTTGTCGGTTATGTTACTCAGGAAGTAACAATACCACCTTCTAATACTGTTTCCATTATCCTGGTTCCATCAGCCAATGAACTTCAGGAGATTGTGATTTCAGTGGGAAGCCGTGGTCCTCAGCGGACTATTACCGATACACCCCTGCCGGTGGATAACCTGGCCGTAAAGGAATTGCAAACAACCGGTCAGATTACCTTTGATAAGGCACTTCAATACCGTGTGCCATCATTTAATACGGTGAATACACCAGTAAACGATGCAACCTCCTTGTTCGATCCGTATGAAATCAGAAACCTCGGTCCAAGCCGCACTCTCATCCTGATAAATGGCAAGCGTAAAAACCTAACTGCCCTGGTTTACACGCAAACTTCTCCGGGCCGGGGCGAAACAGGCGCTGACTTATCTGCAATTCCTACTGATGCCATTAAGCGGGTTGAGATTTTGCGTGATGGAGCTTCGGCACAATATGGGTCAGATGCCATTGCGGGCGTTATGAACGTTATCCTTAAAGACCGCTATGAAGGAACCACTATCTCGGTAAACTCCGGTTCAACCCTGAAATACGGAGGCGTTGGCTACGGTGTAAACTATAACAGTGGGGCAAACTTTGGTGAAAAAGGATTTATCAACTACAACATTTCATTTAACAGACAAGAAGCCGCCATTCGAAAGGACCCGATTGATCCGGCTCGCGATTTTACTGATTTAACGGATGGGTCAGCCAATGCTCAGGCAGGTGTTAATGCCTTCCTGGCCAGGTATCCTGACGGATTGAACAAAAACGGAACACCAGACAACACGTCAGCAAAATTTTTAATCAATACGGCCATACCGGTAGGGATTAACTCCGAAGTCTACGCCAATGCGGCCTACGTTTACCGGAAAACAAAAAGTTTTGCCAACTACCGTCAACCTTACTGGCGCATTGACCAGGGGCTGTTGCACAAGCGCATTCCTGGTGCACCGGATTACACGGGCGATGATTATACCGGTGGTCCGAATGGAGCAGCGGTGCAGGCGGCATTTGCTGCTGATAAAGCCGCTGGATTGTATGAGGGTTACATCGGCTATCAACCTTCGTTTGATGGTGACCTGAGTGATTATAACGGAACTATCGGTTTTCGTTCAGCCGATATGGGGGGATGGAAGCAGGATATGAGTTTAACGGTAGGCGGCAATAAAATGCTCTTTACGGTTGATAATACGGTAAACCGTGCACTGGTGAAGAACAGCCCGACATCGTTTAAACCCGGTGGGTTTGCTTTTAATCATTTGGTCGGCAACATTGACTTTTCAAAACCATTATCCGATAAATTTTTTATTGCGATTGGCTCCGAGTTTCGTTCCGAGAATTGGGAACTTATTGCCGGTGACACGGCATCATACAGCAGCGAAGGCGCAAACTCTTTCCCTGGCTTCCAACAGAACAATGCCATTAAAGCCAACCGCTTTAACTTTGGTGCCTATGTTGATTTGACGTGGGATATCACTGAAAACTTTTTAATTGGTGGAACGTTCCGTTCAGAAATCTACTCCGACTTCGGTGCGGCAAACGTTTACAAACTTACTTCGCGCTACAAAATAGCTGATTCATTTACGCTGCGTGGCTCGGTTTCCACAGGCTTCCGGGCGCCTACGTTACACCAGCAGTACTTGCAATTAACGCAGGCTTCGTTTGTAGGGGGCGATATTGTAAACACGGGTTTGGCCAACAACTTCAGTAAAGAAGCCCGCCTTATCGGTGTGCCAAGGCTAAAAGCAGAAAAGGCAAACAACATTTCATTTGGCTTTGGTTTTAATCCCAACTCCAACCTGTCGGTAACGGTTGACTACTACCAGATTCGCATAAAAGACAGGATTATTTATAGCAACGAGGTAAGCGATGTGATTCAGGGCGTAACCATTGATAACATCAGTTTCTTCATCAATGCGGCTGAAACCCAGACCAGTGGTATTGATATTGTTGCCAGCTACAGAAATCTGCCTTTAGGGCAGGGTCGCATGGCAATAAACCTCGCAGGTAACTACACCATTGAAAATGAATTGGTTGGTGGGTACGAGTCACTAAATACCAATTTTGGCTACGACATCTACAACCAGACGCAGGAATCGCTGCTTACAACCAGCCGGCCTAAAACAAAGTTTATTCTTGGCATTGATTACGCATTAGGGAAATTTTCATTCAACCTGAATAATACCTTGTTTGGAAAGACCACCTTTAACAACGCTGATTTAGATGAAAACCTGTTCCTGGAGTTTACACCCAACGTTGTTACTGACTTGGGAATTCTTTATAATTTTACTTCGCAATTCAGTGCATCGCTTACTTTACAGAACCTGCTAAATGTATTCCCTGAATATAAGCTCAAGGCCGAGAATCCCGCAGGCGAATCCATCCTGGCCGACCCGGTGCAGGTAAGAGACCAGATTAATAACATTACGTTTAATGGGCGCTACCCGGTTTTAACCTATGACGGCTCACAGTTCAGTCAGATGGGAACCATGTTTTTATTCCAGTTGAATTACCGTTTTTAGTAGTAGCCGTTATCTCTTTGGAGAGGCTGTCTGATCAGGCAGCCTCTTTTTTTTAAAATAAACTGCTAAAAATAAAATACAGTATAATCAGCAGAATAAGCACACCATACATTATTAAATCCACACGCACATAAGGCTTGTATTCTTCGTACAATTCGCGAAGTTTTCTGAACATGAGCTCAAGATCTAAATTTTACTTAGTTAAATCAACAGGATAATTGCATCATTGCCGGATAAACAACTTTTGTTGGTTATCAGTTGCAATTGTTAAAGCAGAGTTTAATATTTCATCTTTTACCGATGAAGGCTTCAGTTTTTGTGGGTGTATTGTTGACAAGTGCACTGAATGTCATTGCACAGGAGGTTTTGGAAAACAATCCGCCTTCGCTAAAGTGGAATAAGATTACCACCCCGAACTTTCGTGTTCTTTACGTTCCCGGCTTTGAGGCGCAGGCTCAACGCATGGCCAATACCCTTGAGCATATCCGCCTGCCGGAGTCTGCTTCACTCAGCAAGCCTCCCCGCAAGTTTACAGTTATCCTGCAAAATCAAACGGCCATATCCAACGGCTTTGTCAGCCTGCTGCCCAGGCGCTCGGAGTTTTTTACCATGCCCCCGCAGGATTACAACTTTACAGGTACCCTCGACTGGCTTAACCAATTGGCTGTACACGAATACCGTCACATGGTACAGTTCGATCGGGCCCGCACGGGGCTTAGCAAGTGGCTCTATTATGCCTTCGGCCCGGCAACCCTGGCCGGTGTATCGCAAATGGCGGCCCCCCTGTGGTTCTGGGAAGGAGATGCCGTTGCTACCGAAACCGCTTTTACCAACAGCGGCCGCGGCCGCATACCTAACTTCGGGTTGCTGATGAAAACCAACCTGCTGGAAGGCCGAGAATTTAATTACCATAAACAATACCTTCGATCGTATAAGCATGCCATCCCTGATCATTATGTGCTGGGTTACCACCTGGTAGGGTACTTACGTAAGCGCACCGGTGACCCGCTGATTTGGGATAAGATTACACAGCGCGCGTGGAAATTTCCGTTTTGGCCATTCGCTTTTTCAAACGCCATTCACAAAGAGACCGGCTTGTATGTTAAGGATTTGTACCGCGCCACAGTTGCCGACCTGAAAAAAGAATGGGAAGTATCATTGAGCAATACCCAACCTTCAGGCTTTGAACAAGTCCTTACAAGTAAACGAAAAGGGTACACTGATTACAAGTATCCGCAGGTGATGGCCGATGGGTCGGTGCTGGCGATGAAGCGGGGCATCGGTGATATTGAACAGTTTGTTAAAATCGGTACCGGAAAGGATAAGCGTGTGTTTATACCCGGTATCGTGAACGATAACGGCATGCTTTCGGCAGCCGGTACGCGTGTGGTGTGGAACGAATTTGCTTTTCATCCGCGGTGGCGAAGGGTAACGTATTCGTTAATTAAGATGTACGACTATGAAACCAAACGATTGAAAATTGTGAGCCGGAATTCCCGCTATGCCGGTGCTGCACTTTCGCCCGACACCACCCGTATTGTTACGGTTGAGTCGGGAACAGATTATACAGTGTCGGTGCTCATTATAGATACCAATAGTCGTGTTGTTAAAAAACTGGCCAGTGCTACTGATGTCATGTATTCCATGCCACGCTGGTCGGATGATGGCACAAAAATAGTTGCTCTTAAAACGAAGCATCATAGCCGTTCGGTTGTAGTAATTGATGCGCGTACCGCAACAGAGGAGGAAATAATTCCGCCTTCGGATGAGAACATCGGTCACCCGGTACTTTATAAACACTACCTCTTTTTTAATTCACCGGCCTCGGGCGTTGATAACATTTATGTTATGGATTTAACTACCGGTAAACGTAAACAGGTTACGGTAAGCCGGTATGGCGCGTACAACCCGGTGATTTCAGCTGATGGAAAAACCATTTACTACAACGAACAAACCCGTGATGGTTTTGATGTGGTAAAAATACCGTTCGATGTTGAAGCCTGGCCCGACTTTCAACCAAAACCTGAGCCCAAATCATTCTTCCAGTACCTGGTTGAGCAGGAGGGAAACCCGAATCTGTTAGACAGCCTTCCGCAAAAGAATTATCCTGCCAAACGATATCGGAAGATTTCCGGGCTCTTCAATCCCTATAGCTGGGGTGCCTACTTTAACACAACCGTTACCCAGGCCGACATTGGCCTTGTTTCGCAGGATGCCCTGAGTACGGTATCCTGGCGAGCCGGTTATCTTTTCAACGTTCCGGAGCAAACCGGTTTGTGGCGGGTAGGGATGAGTTATCAAAACTGGTTTCCGATTATTGATGTCAATGTGTTGTTTGGACCGCGTAAACTGAACGAAGGTGTAATTTCATACTATGATATAGTCGGACCGGATACGGTACTAACATCCGGTAACCTAACTTACAGTTGGTACGAAAAAACACTGGAAGCCGGATTGCGTATTCCGCTAATCACCACCAGCTCGCGTTTTTATGGAAATTTTACAGTGAGCAATTATGTAGGGTATACGCAGGTAACCGATTTTGCTAATTCCATTACAGGCACCGGCCGGCTGATTACGCCCGAGTTGCCTCAGTATTGGTTGCGCACCAGCCCGGGCAACGGAACATTGTTGTACAATCATTTCTCTATGTCGGCCTACCGGCTGCTTAAGCGCAACAAGCGCGATATTAACAGCAAGTGGGGCCAGGCCTTTGAGCTTCACGGTTATGGAACACCAATTAATTCTGATTTTACCGGTAATCAATTTTCGTTTTACTCCGTGCTTTACTTTCCGGGGTTATTCAGGCACCATTCGCTGTGGGGCTACTGGGGTTATCAGCAAACAAAAATCGAGTTGCTTTCCCGCTCATCGTCATCACAACCGTATGCTGATAATAATTCGTATATCTTCCCAAATCAGATTCCGCTGCCGCGTGGCTTAGCTATTTTTCGCGATGAAAAATTCTATTCCATGTCGGCAAATTATACGTTGCCTGTCTGGTACCCCGATATCGCCCTCGGGCCGCTGCTCAATATCCAGCGGTTGCGCATGAACGGGTTTGTAGATTATGGTTTCGGCACCAGCCAGTTTGGCCAAAACGAGCCTCAGTCTACCACCTACCTCTCCACCGGATTTGAAGTTAAGGTTGATATTAATATCCTCCGGTTTTTACCACAGTTCGATATTGGTGTACGCTACTCGGTGGGTATCCTTCCCAACTCGGTTACAACCGTTGAGTTCCTTCTAGGTACTATTAACTTTTAAGAGTTCATCCGGTTTGATTATAGGGGTATTAAACCCTATTTTTGACCTTGTTAAAAACATTTTATTCGAATGGCGGAGATTGTACGAATGCCCAAAATGAGCGATACGATGACGGAAGGAGTTATCGCCAAATGGCATAAAAAAGTGGGTGACCAGGTGAAGTCGGGCGAATTGATGGCTGAAATTGAAACCGACAAGGCTACGATGGATTATGAGTCCTTTAACGAAGGGACCATCTTGTACATTGGGGCCAGCGAGGGCCAGGCTGTTAAGGTAAACGATGTGTTGGCCATTATCGGCAAAAAAGGCGAGGACTATAAAGCCTTGCTGGAGAGTGCCAGGCAATCGGCTGATACAGGAGGAAGTAAACCTGAATCTCCAAAAACTGAGGCTGTTGTTCAACCCGCTATTGATACGTCATCAATAAAGGCAGAAATCGTACTGATGCCCAAGATGAGTGATACCATGAGCGAAGGCGTGATAGCCGCCTGGCACAAAAATGTAGGCGACCCTGTAAAGTCGGGCGAACTGCTGGCCGAAATAGAAACCGATAAGGCTACTATGGAATACGAATCGTACAACACCGGTACGTTATTATACATTGGTGCCGATGCCGGAAAATCTGTTCCGGTTAATGGTGTGCTGGCTATCATTGGCGAAAAAGGGGCCGATTGGCAAACGTTGTTAAAAGCTCATGAGGCTAAAAATTCAGGCGGTGCACCGGCAAAACCCGCTGCTTCTACAACTACATCCGGTGCTGTTGCAGCATCACCAGTTGCTCAAACTCAGCCTGCTGCAGCCGTCCAGTCGAATGGCAGAATTAAGGCCTCACCCTTAGCAAAACGCCTGGCAAAAGAGAAAGGGTATGATATTGGTAAAATTACGGGGTCTGGCGACCAGGGCCGTATTACCAAACGCGATGTAGAAAATTACAAACCAGCCACCGAAGGAACCGGTAAAGCGGGTGCATCGGTAGTATTGCCAACGGTTGTTGGGCAGGAGAGTTTTGAAGAAGTGCCTGTATCGCAGATGCGAAAAACCATTGCACGCAGGTTATCCGAAAGCAAGTTTACTGCTCCGCATTTTTACCTCACCATGGAGATTAACATGGATAAGGCAGTGGAGGCCCGCAAGAGCATTAATGAAGTAAGCCCGGTAAAAATTTCCTTTAACGACATGGTGCTGAAAGCCGTAGCGGCAGCGTTGCGTCAACACCCGGATGTAAATGTTTCGTGGCTGGGCGATAAAATCCGGAAGAATCATCACATCCATATTGGTGTTGCCGTGGCGGTAAAAGACGGGTTGGTTGTGCCGGTTGTACGCTTTGCCGACAATAAATCACTTTCGCACATTGCGGCTGAAGTAAAAGACCTCGCTCAGAAAGCACACGATAAAAAATTACAACCCAGCGAGTGGGAGGGAAGCACCTTTACCATTTCCAACCTGGGTATGTTTGGTATTGAAGAGTTTACTGCCATTATCAACCCGCCCGATGCCTGCATCCTGGCTGTGGGCGGTATAAAGGAAACAGCCGTGGTGAAAAACGGGCAGCTCGTTCCGGGCAATGTTATGAAAGTTACCCTGTCGTGCGACCACCGCGCGGTGGATGGAGCAGTTGGAGCAGCATTTCTAAAAACACTGAAAGGATTACTTGAAGATCCCGTCAGGATTTTAATCTGATGAAGAAGATCCATTCAACCACAGTCATAGCCGTAAAGCACAACGGCCAGGTAGCCATTGGCGCTGATGGCCAGGCCACCATGAATAACTATGTGGCTAAAAGCAACGTGAAAAAAATACGTAAGCTGATGGACGGGAAGGTGATAGCCGGTTTTGCCGGCTCAACAGCCGATGCGTTTACCTTGCTGGAGCGATTTGAAGAGAAGCTGAACAGTTATGGTGGCAACATGAAGCGTGCAGCCATTGAACTGGCTAAAGACTGGCGGATGGATCGGTACCTGCGCAGGCTGGAATCTATGCTGATTGCCATCAGTAAGGATGAGGTACTTATTTTGTCTGGCACGGGCGATGTGCTTGAGCCTGATAATGAAGTGGCGGCTATTGGTTCGGGTGCCATGTATGCGCAATCGGCTGCTATTGCTCTTAAAAAGCATGCCCCATCGTTGACTGCGGAGGAGATTGTACGCGAAAGCCTGAACATCGCTGCCGACATCTGCATTTACACGAACCACAATGTGGTTATTGAGAAACTGCCTTAGTTAATCCGTTTACCGGGCATTACCGCACCGTTCTGGTACAGAATAAGTTTTGAAACGTGCTGGTTTTCATCGCGTACAAATTCAACCTGGGCGCTAACTACTTTCAGATAAAACTTCGTTTCTGATTCGGCATAAATTGTTGCCTTGGGTTGGTTGGTGGCCTGGATGGCAAGCTGGCCGGCTTCGTAGGTAACTGTAATTACAAAATTCGGGGCTAGTTCATAACGACCGACATATGACTTTAATACTTCTTCAGGTACGGCAAATGGCTTTTTAAGCTCTTTCAGTTCATACCTGCTGTCCAGTAAATGAAAGCCCAGGTCATCGGCTCCGGTGTTCGAATTGGTAAGCACCACAACGGCTTTGTTGTTCGCTTTGGAAAATCCGGCAAACGATCGAAAGCCGCCCGTGCCGCCATTGTGCCAAACAATTTCTCCATCGCGGATGTGCCAGCCGTATCCGATCTGCATTTTACCTGCATCAGCCCGAGGCTGGTGGGTAAGTGCAATGGCTTTGTCGAGTGTGGAAGTTTTTGAAGAAGCTTGCAGGTTTGTTGTAAGAAATTTCATCATGTCTTCAGCGGTGGAAACCAAACCGCCAGCACCCGTCAGCACACTCTGATCGTCCCACGTCCAGGCCTTTACCGGCTGGATGCCGGAATACCCGGTAGCAACTGATTGCTCCTGATGTTGCCCGCTTACCCAGGTGCTCGTCATGCTTAGCGGTTGCAGGATAAGTTCCTGAACCAGCCGGCCATAGGGTTTATTTTCGATTCGTGTTAAAATAAAGCCAAGCAACCCCATGCCCAGGTTGGAATACTCGTACTGGCTGCCGGGTTCGCGGGCCAGTTCCACATGGCTGATAAAACCGGTGAGGTCATTCTCGCGGTAGTCAATATACGGATTAGCAGGATCCTCCGGGCTGAAATTCATGGGCATACGGGGTAAGCCGGAATGGGCCGTGGCCAGGTGTTCCAGCGTGATGGCCTTGCCGTTTTTTTCGGGTAAAACCATTGCTTCCGGAAGATACATTTGGCACTTATCCTGTAAACTCAGTTTGCCTTGTAGCGACAGCAAGGCCGCCATTTCGGTAGTAAATGTTTTGGTAATGGATCCGATTTCGAAAACTGTTTTTGATGTGACCGGTACACCCGATGCCAGATTAGCCACACCGTAGGCATGATAAGTTATCCGCCCATTATCAAAAATCCCAACTACAATGCCGGGGGTTTCCTGGTAATCAACGCGCTGTTTGATTTTTTCTTCTATTGTTTGCGCGCTTACTGAAAGACAGGTAAGCAGGGTCAGGGTAAGCATTGTGGTTTTCATCGTCAGACTTGTTTTATGCATTCGAGAAGTACTGCACACGACTCACGTATTTGTTCTTCGGTAATAGTAAGCGGTGGGGCTATTCGGAAACTATGCGGGTGCGACAGGAACCAGTAACAGATTATTCCTTTTTCTTTTGCCAGGTGCACAATCCGGTTTACCCGTTCGGCTGAGTCAAAATCAATGGCGAACATTAGTCCGATCCGCCTGATTTCTTTAATCGAAGGGTGTACCAGCAATTCTTCAAAAAGTTTTCCTTTCCGTTCCACACCTGCCAGCAGGTTCTCTTCTACAATAACCTCAAGGGTAGCTAAAGCCGATGCGCAGCACACCGGATTGCCGCCAAATGTGGTGATGTGCCCAAGGGGCGGGTTGTGGGTGAGTTTGTGCATTATTTTTTTATCGGAAATAAATGCTCCGATGGGTAACCCGCCACCAAACGCTTTGCCAATGGTGAGTATATCCGGTGTCACACTAAATTGCTCAAAGGCAAACAGCGTACCGGTGCGGCCCATGCCGCATTGAATTTCATCCATAATGAGCAGCGTGCCGGTATCCGAACATTTTTTGCGCAGGGCTTTTAAATAAGTTTTGGATGGAATGCGTACTCCGGCATCGCCCTGAATGGTTTCAATAATCACACAGACAGTTCGTTCCGTTATCATGTTCAGATCATCCATTTCATTAAAGCGGATAAACCGTACATCAGGCAAGAGCGGTCGGAACGCATATTTTTTTTGCTCATTACCCGAAACACTCAGTGAGCCGTGTGTGCTGCCGTGATACGATTTGTAGCACGAAACGATTTCGGTTCTTCCGGTGAAGCGCTTGGCCAGTTTCAGTGCGCCTTCGTTGGCTTCGGTACCTGAATTGACAAAATAACAGCAATTGAGAGAGGGCGGTAAGAGGCTTGTTAATTTTTCAGCAAGTTTGTTTGGAGCAGCCTGAATGTATTCGCCAAATACCATTACGTGAAGGTGTTTATCAAGTTGCTGTTTGATGGCGTCAACAACTTTTGGATGACGGTGGCCGATGTTACTTACCCCGATGCCTGAAATCAGGTCGGTGTATCGTTTGCCATCCGGAGCGTACAGGTAAACGCCTTCGGCCCGTTCAACCGAAATCAGGTAAGGCGATTCGGTGGTCTGGGCCAGCTTGTTAAGAAAGGTTTCGGGGCTGAAATCCATTAGTCAAAACTATAAATTCCACCCCATCACAAAAAATCAGTTCAGATTAACAAAGTTGATTTTGTTTGGAATTGAAATGACAAAGGTGGTGCCGTGGCCCAATTCTGATTGCACCTGGATGCTGCCACCCAGTTTCTCTACCACCGATTTTACGATGTATAGGCCGAGACCTGAGCCTTTGCTGTCGGCCGAAGCCCGAAAGAACATTTTAAACAGGTTGCTCTGGTATTCTTTGGCTATGCCAATACCATTATCAGAAAAACGCATGATGGCGTTTTCGGCCGATGCCTGAATTTGAATTTTAATGTATGAATGGTTTTTTCGTGCATCGCGGTAACGCACGGCATTGGCAATAATGTTGTTAAAAATGATGATTAAGCGGCTTGGATCAGAGTAAAAAGGAGCTGTGACCCGGATGTCGCGAATACTGGCTACCCGGTCTGCGCCTTCCATGTATTTTAACGAGGCGATAGACTCCGACAGCAGTTCATCGAAGTTAATTTCTTTCACCAGGATGTCCATGCGTGAGTTGCGCGAATGATGAATAATGTCGGAAATGAAATTATCCAGCCGGTTTACACTTTGTTCAATCAGGTCGAGGTACTTTTGGGTACTTTCGGGGTCGTTGTCAAGTCGCAAAACATTTACCAATCCCTTAACGGACATTAGCGGTGCACGTAAGTCGTGCGAGGCACTGTAGACAAACCGGTCGAGTTCACTGTTAATCCGGTGGAGTTCTTCATTTTGAGTTTTCAGTATATCCTCTGTTTTCTTTTGCTGGGTAACATCGCGCAGGTAAATAGTAAGCCCACGCACGTTGTTTTCATCTTTAATCGGATAGGTTTTAACCTCGAATGTTTTTAATTCATCCATTAGGGTTAGGGTGTCGTAGTATTTGCCCGACTTACCTAGTAAACCGGCTTGGTAACGTTCACGCCAAATGGCTTTTCGGTATGCCAGGTGTTCCGGAATAAGATCAATTACGTTCTTTCCTTTTAAAGGCCGCACACCTTTAACGTGCTTAAAATATCGGTAAAACTCGCGGTTAAAATCAATCAGTTCAAAGTTTGTATTAATTAGCCATATGCTGTTCTCCAGGGTGTTAAAAATAGACCGCAGGTTGGCTTCGTTTTCCAGTATTCGTGCGTAATAATTTTTACGGAGTGTAATATCCCGACTGAAAACGGAGATTAGAAATCGATTGTGGTAATCGATCCGTTTATAATATATTTCCCACTGAAATTGTTTGCCATCCAGTTCATAAGTTTCTTCAATTTTATAGGGCACTCCTGTTGTGGCATTCAGGCACCTTTCGCGCCAAACCTGTGCCAGCCGGGGGTTTACCAGTTCCATGGAATCTATTATGGAGACTCCCGGACGTAAATCAATCCCATAGGATTCATAAAAAATCCAGTAAAATCCGGGGTTAAGGGTTAGGATTTTATATTGGTCATCAACCAACAGAATGTTGGCTTCAGCATCTTCAATAATGCTGGTAAAAATATCCTGTAAAACATTGGTTTCCATCACCTCCATAAAACCATCCTTCTGCCTGTTGCTATCTCTTTTTCAAGGCAGGTTATTTCAGATATTGGGTAGATTTAAAACAAGATTGTTTGTACGGATTACCCGTGTAAAAGGTTTGCTTTTTCTGTTAAAATTTACCTACCGGGTATTCTTTAAGTGTACCCAGTTTGCCTCAGCCCGCTGAATATAAGCTTCTTTGTCAGTAAGCCATTTTTTCCGGACTTCGGAATTATAATTAAGATAGAGTTTCCCGTTCACAATACTCCATGCATCCGGCTCAGATTTTACTTTGTAGTTTCTGGAGACCCCGTATGCACAGAAACCTCCGAACTGAGGCGCATATTGCTCAGGATTGTTCTTGAAAAGTTCGCGGTTCTTATCGGATTGAAAGTACCAGGTGGCCTCATTCCACACCCATATAAACTCGGGGTTGCCTTTAACGGGTGCATCAAGTAAAAAGTAGGCAACCGGGTCGTAGCCGCCTATGGCCACGCCATCGGTGGTGAAAAAATTGCTTTGGGCGTTGGATTTAAAGCCCAGCATTAACGCTACTAAAACCAAAAGAAAGTACTTCATTGTTTGTGGATTTAGCGCAAAAATGTGGTTTTGGTTTATCAGAAATTGTCGCGGTTGAGGCATTTTGGATTAAAGTCGTAGGGCAAGGGGTTTTTACCCATTTTTTGAGGACACTATTTGTAAATAATACCTGCCAGTCTATCTTTGCAACTCTTTTTTAGAGGCCCGTTCGTCTAGGGGTTAGGACATCAGATTTTCATTCTGGTAACAGGGGTTCGATTCCCCTACGGGCTACAAAAACTGCCGTACAGGGTAAGCTGACGGCAGTTCTTGTTTATCGGGAATTTGTACGGTTCAATCTTGGTTTTATAACATCAACATTTAATTTTGTCGGCTTCTGATTACTCCACTAAAAATCAATCAACTGCAATGACAAAAATCGGTATTAACGGTTTCGGCCGAATCGGCCGCATGGCTTTCCGAGCTGCCATTAACCGCCCGGGCCTTGAGGTAGTTGGTATTAACGACCTGCTCGACCCCAACTACATGGCCTATATGTTAAAGTATGATTCGACCCATGGACCGTTTGAGGGCTCCGTTGAGGTGGTTGATGGGCACCTGATTGTTAACGGTAAGAAAATACGGGTTACAGCCGAGAAAGATCCGGCAAACCTGAAATGGTCTGAAGTTGGCGCTGAAATAGTTATTGAGTCAACCGGGTTGTTTCTTACGCAGGCTGATGCGCAAAAACATATAGCTGCAGGTGCTAAAAAGGTAGTCATGTCAGCCCCGGCCAAAGATGACACGCCCACATTTGTGATGGGTGTAAATCATAAGAAACTTACCCCTCAGCATACCATCGTTTCTAATGCCTCGTGCACAACCAATTGCATTGCACCGGTAGCTAAAGTGCTTAACGACAAATTTGGAATAGTGGAGGGGTTGATGAGCACTGTGCACGCTGTAACAGCAACACAAAAAACAGTTGACAGCCCTTCAGCGAAGGATTGGCGCGGGGGCCGGGGAGCTTATCAAAATATTATTCCTTCATCAACCGGAGCCGCTAAAGCCGTGGCATTGGTAATTCCGGAACTGAAAGGAAAACTCACAGGCATGTCGTTCCGGGTGCCCGTAGCCAACGTATCGGTTGTTGATTTTACTGTACGGCTGAATAAGCCTGCAACCTACGATCAGATTAAAGAAGCTATGAAAGAAGCTGCCAACGGAGAGCTTAAAGGTATATTGGGTTACACCGAAGATGATGTGGTATCGCAGGATTTTATTGGCGATAAGCGTACCTCGATTTTTGATGCCAAGGCAGGTATTTCATTAAACGACCATTTTGTGAAGGTGGTGGCCTGGTACGATAACGAATGGGGTTACTCCAATAAATTGATTGATTTGGTTGAGGAACTAGCCAAAGTTTGATTTACCGCTCAACTTGATAAAAAAAGGGCCGCAGGCCCTTTTTTTATACAAAAATCCGTGGCGATAAGGCGCGAAAATCTCTGTAATTTCGTTATCGGATCAGTTACCCGCTTATGCCCGATTTTTACACGCTTTTGGAAATCCCGCGAAATGCAGACTCCACACAAATACGGGCGGCTTATAAACGTTTAGCGTTTCATTACCATCCTGATTTAAATCCTGGAGATGCCCGTGCCGAAGAACTTTTTAAGCAGATAAACGAGGCCTATCATACCCTGTCCGATCCGATTAAAAAGTCAAGGTATGATGCCCGACTAAACTCCTTTCAGGGCTATACCGATTATTCCGAAGCACACTGGCGCGCATATCGTCATCAGCAATACCAGCGATGGAGGCAAGCGCACGAAAAACGGTACACATTTGATAGAGAGTATTTTAAAATCCAAGGCCTTGCATTTCTTACATTTCTCATTATTGCAGGCTTCTGCTACGGCCTTATTCATACCGTAAATTACTTCTATGCACTGAAGCAACAGGAGGAAGCCAGGCAAAACGCCCTGCTGGTTAACCAGGTAAATGCTTTATTTACTTCCGGCCAGGAAGACGATGCTTTTTCAATGGTAAGCTCCCTGATGAGGCAGTACCCGTTTGAATATCGGTTTGTTATAGCTTATGATAGTTTGCTGGAGGAGTTGCGAAAAAAAGCTGATCGGGAATTTGATGAGAGTAACCTGGGCATGTCATTAAGTCATTTGAAGATCATCAAGAAATATGAAATGCCTACCCGGTTTGAAACATTGCGCAGAATTGCCATTTGCCAATACAACTTAACTCAGTACGACAGCGCCCTGCTTACATTAAAAGAACTCCACCATGTACAACCCTGGAATTTCGAGCTGGTTTATCAAATCGGTCTCATCAACCTGGTAAATACAAACAATGCAGCCGAAGCGCTTGAATATTTTACGCTGGGCAAACGAATGTTTAAGGAAAGCCTTTCAAGAAAATACGGGGAGGCATTTGAAGTTGTAATGAACCCGGCCGATGCTCCGGATATTTATTATGACCTGTTCGAAGCGCGTGCTCGAGCCAACCTGATATTGGCCAATTACGAGGAGGCTATTACTGATTGCAACTGGGCAGTATTTCTGCGCCCGAAGAAAGCGGAAGGGTATAAATTAAGGGCGCTTTCGAAAGCCGGAGCAAACCAGTATCGTACCCTGTGTAACGATTTACAGGCAGCGCGGCAGTACGGAGCAACGGGTATTACCGAGCTTCAAAGTCAATATTGCCGCTAAACTATTTTTTCCGAAATTCGATACAAAAGCCGCCATGTTACCCGCACTCACAGTCGATCAATTAAGTTCTTTAAAGAAAACATACCTCAACATACTGGCGTTTTTTTTGGATAAACCGGTTATCGAAAGCCGCTACCTGCGGTGCCTTCTTAAATGGGGATTTCAGTTACAGGTCGGACCCGCTGATCTTTCAAAAAATACCGACTTGTCCAGCATTAGTTTTTCTTTACCCGATGATAAAGTAACCCGGCTTGAAGCTATTTACCACCTGGTGTATATGATTTACCTCGACAAGGTAGTTGAAGACATTGAACTTGAAGTGGCCACCATTTATGCCGAAAAACTTGGCTTCAGGCCTGCTGTGGTAAGTGAATTATTCAAATCGATTGCCACGGTGGCAAGTGATACCGACAAGCCCTGGAATGTGCGTGAGGAAGTGCTGGAATTCCTTAAAGTTCATAATTTGTAAATGGCTGCAGCCATGTAAGTTTCAAGCCCATCTGTGACACATTTCTGTGATTTTAAGACGGTCAGTACTGATGTGAATCAACAGCCCTGATTCTGAGCTACTTCAGCTCAAGAATGTGTGATTTTACGTTAAAATAGCAGAATTTACTCGTGCAACTCCTTGAAGAAATGGCCGGATCCGGTTGAATTTACCGGTGAAATGAAGGCGCAAGGAACTTGTGTCATTTAACTACAGATGTAGGGTTTACAGCCGTTTAGACGGGCAGGTGGCGGGCCAATACCTCAATTTTGTACTGTGTTTCTTTATAAGCGTATGGAAATGATGAATGTGGAATTTAAGGAAATAGCTAACGCCCGAATCTCAACCCGCATCAAGCAGGTGGTCATACTGGTTATTGTTATTTTGTTGGGTATTATGCTGTCGAGTGTGGCCAATGCGCAGGAACCAAAGCATAAAGTAATCAAGTCTAAAACCGGTTGCCAGCAACTTGCACGAAAGCGGAATGAGACGAACAATATCCGGGTGTCGGTAAAGAAAGTAAAGTACAAACCGATGGCTGAAATGGATGCGCCTGCTGCGTATCGGGTTTCTGCCCGTAAGGAAAAGGATGAGAAGTCATTAAAGCGTTAATATTTTTTGGGTTGTTTGATAAACGGCTGTCCTGCTTACGGGATGGCCGTTTTCTTTTACTGTTAACGTAAACACGCCACACTTTTTACAGATGTATGGTTTGATGAAAAAATAAAAAGTCAAATCCATATCAATATCTCACCTTGCCATCAAAAGCAAAGATCCTTATGAAAACAGTTTATTTTGTTTCAAACAGGCGGGCGGGGCATCTTCTCTGCGGTATAATGTTGATACTCGGCATCATTTGTTCTGTTGATTCAATTGGTCAGCCTGCATTTCAACGAAACAAGGTTCGTCATTATAAAGAGCGCTATCGGGCACAGCTAAATTATTATGCCGATGCCTGTGATATTTTGGAAAAGAAGCGTTATGCGAAACCAAAAAATCGGCCGGTACCGGCTCGACAACCAGTAAGACATAAGCCGATGGCTGAAATTGACCCGCCTGGATATGTGCGCGTTTACAATGAATCAGAAGGAAAGACCAGGATCAAAGATGTTCAGCAGGATACTGAGTTGCTTGCCCGGGTGGAAAAGGAAAACACTGAAGACCGTGTTCTGGCAGAAAACCATTTACCCGTACCGACCTCGGCAAAACATGCCGAGATACGGAAAAACGTTATGGAGAGTTTGAAAAACAAAAAAGAGGGTGAAACCATTGAATTAAAACCGTTGTATTTCAATTTTAACCAAGATGAACTTTCGATGGTGGATACGGAGCCTTTTTTGTATGCTGTTGAGTACGCATTACAGGGCAGGCATATACTTATTGAAGGGCATACCGACAGCCAGGGAGCTGACTCCTACAATGTTCAGTTGTCCATAAAACGTGTTCAGAAAATCAGAAAGTTGATGCACGATATGGGTGTTCCGGATGAACAGATTTCTGTAGTTGGTTATGGCGAAGAACATGCCTCAGGCACCACCGCTAAGGAAGATAATCAAAAGTACCGCAGGGTGGATTTTAAGGTATTTTAAAATCCTTAATATAGCTTAATCAGGGTATCGGTAACCATAACCTGTTCATTGCATAGCCCTTGCATTACTTCAGCCATTTTTTCAGGCTTTATCCATTGGCTGTAATTGGCTTTTGGCATGGCCTGCCGGTTATCGGGCGTGTCAATAACAGAGGGTACCAGGCAATACCCGGCAACTCCATAATTTTTCCCTTCTGCCGCTATCAATTCAGTTAGTTTAACTACTTGGGCTTTCGATAATGCGTAAGCGACTGCATAACTTGCCGATTCCATCTCGAGGGCAGGTTTTGCTCCGATTAAAATTATACGGCCGTAGTTGTTCTTTTTCATATGAAGAAGAACAGGACGGGCAACATTCCAGGCAGTTTCAACATTCAGGGTAAACATGTGTCTCAGGTCGGCAACTGTGGTATCAGTTACCGTTGTTCCTTTGTAACCACCGGCCAGTAGCAGGGCTGCATGAATCTGCCGGAATTCAGCAATGATAACCTGCATCCAAGTGGCAACAGCCTCTTCATCCATCAGGTCGATGGCATATATGTGCAAATCTTTATGAACAAACCCGGGGAGCGATTTGCCAGGCGATACAGCAGCAATAACCCGCCAGCCCTAGTTTAAAAAATAAGTTACGGTCACCTTACCCAGGTTGCCTCCGGCTCCGGTTATTAACACGGTTTTCTTGGTCATTACTAATTCTTTGGCGGCTTGGAGTTACGCGGGCCTGGCCAGGGGTACTTGGTTGTTCGCCTGGGTTTGCGGTCTTTTCTTTTATTTACAATAGCTCGTTTTTCTTTCGGGTCAATTTCATTAATACGCGAGGCCCCTATAGTAAACAGAACAAGCAGATCTCTTCGCGCCCCGGGTAAATCATATATAGCTTCAAAATTGTTTACCTTGGCAAGGTACGTTGAATTACGAGGTTCCAGTATGCCATATGTTCCTCTCAGGTCCATCGATAAACGCAAGGTTTCAGATACATCCCAATCGGTACGAAAGCCAATAGCCCCGTAAACCTGAAACCGGTTGTAATCTGATACTTTTAGTAACTTAATGTTATTTATTGCAGGACTTATTATTTCGGTTGATCCGGGAAATGTGGGGATATATTCTGGGGGCAGATTTGGAATTACCGTTGGTTGAAATTTGAGAATGGCATCTGAATGTGTTATTGTTTCTTGTCCCCGAAGCATAAAGGCTGCGCTTACTGAAGCAACAAAACTCACTTTAAAAAAGCCCAGGTCAATCATGTGCAACTTAAAACCAAATGGAGCATGGATGTAGGTTAAATCAATTTTACGTTCACCCACTTCACCACCGGTTACGTTTACTACATTAAAGTATTGGCCGGTGTTAAATACAGCGGGGTCAAAGGTAAAGCCATAGCCCTGATAATCGATGCCATAATGGAAGCCGAAGGGAGCAAAGCGCACCCTGTATTTTTCGCGATAACGCGGATCTTTCTGAATGCCTTCATCCCATGTATAAGGTACTGTTAGGCCGGTAAAAAAACCGATCGAATGAACCTCCTGTGCATGCATGTTTCCGGCACTGAAACAAACCAAGGCTAACGTTAGCAGGGCAACGGGTTTAGGTTTGAGGGTCATTCAAAAAAAGATACTTTAAACAGCAAAATAATAATTAATATTTAACCCCTATAATCAACTGATTATTAAGTTGTTAACCCAGTAAGTGAAATTCTTTAATTTTCCCGTAATTCGCTGCGCTATGACAAACCGGTTTAATTTTTTTAGGGGTATTCACGTGCGTGGTAATATTTACCTGGTACTGGTGCAACGGTTACTTATTGCGATGCTGCTCTTTACAATATGTCGCATCGGATTTTATTTGTTTAACTACGCGTATTTCCCGGGCATTACAATTGCCGGATTTTTAAGGATTTTATACGGAGGCTTAATGTTTGATTTAACTGCTGTGCTGTATGTAAATGCTTTATTTATTGTGTTGATGATTTTACCGATTGACCTGCGGTTTAACACGGGATATCAACAGGTGGTGAAGATTGTTTTTATCTTATTTAATGGCATCGCCCTCTCCACCAATGTGGCCGACTTTATTTATTACCGATTCACGTTGCGAAGAACGACTGCTGATATTTTCAGTCAGTTTGAGAACGAACAAAACCTGGGTGCGCTTAGCTTACGCTTTATGGTTGATTACTGGTATGCAGTGCTCTTCTGGATAGCTTTGTTATGGATGATGGTAGCTTTTTACCAACGCACCCGAGTTACCGGGCCTATGATGAAAAACCGGTTGGCCTACTATGGCTTTGGTGTATTGAGTCTTCCGGTTATCATCTATCTTTTTATTGGTGGCGTTCGCGGTGGCTTCCGGCATAGCACACGCCCAATTACCCTGAGTAATGCCGGTGAGTTTGTTCAACAGGCCAATGAGGTAAATATTGTGCTTAATACGCCTTTCGCGATTTTTCGCACCTTGGGTAAAACCAAAATTCAAAAAGTTAAATACTTCGATGGTGAGGAGGTTGAGGCAATATACAGCCCGGTGCATGTGCCTGCTGATACTACTGCATTTAAATCGTACAATGTGGTAATAATTATACTTGAAAGTTTCTCTAAGGAATTTATCGGTTCATTAAATGCTGATAGACCCGGCTACAAGGGTTACACACCATTTCTTGACTCGTTGCTGCAACACAGCAGAACTTTTACGCATTCCTTTGCTAATGGTCGAAAGTCTATTGACGGACTTCCTTCCATTATTGCCGGAATACCTTCGGTGGATATTCCATATGTGCTCACTCCATTCTCAAATAATAAAATCCGAGCCTTAGGCACCTTGCTTAAGGAGAAGGGTTACCACACTTCTTTTTTTCATGGCGCCCCAAATGGCTCAATGGGTTTTAATTCGTTTATGAACCTGGCCGGGTTTGATCACTATTACGGAATGAGCGAGTATGGCAACGATGCCGATTTTGACGGCATGTGGGGTATTTGGGATCACCGGTTTATGCCTTTCTATGCCGAAAAACTTAACTCGTTTCCCCAACCATTTATTTCAGCATTTTTTTCAGTCAGTTCGCATCATCCGTTTAAAATACCAGCCGAATTTGAGGAGGATTTTAAAGGCGGTAAACAACCGATTTTAAAGTGTATTCAATATACCGATTATGCTCTTCGGAATTTTTTCCACACGATAAGAAGGATGCCCTGGTATGAAAATACCCTGTTTGTTATTACAGCTGACCACTGTTCATCGGATATTATTTTTCCGGAAGCGCGTACCATTTGGGGATTACACAGTGTACCGGTAATTTTCTTTAGGCCGGATAATTCACTTACCGGAATTGAAAACAATCTGGTACAACACATTGATATAATGCCAACGGTGTTGGGGTACCTGGGATATGAAAAGCCTTATGTTGCGTTTGGGAGGGATGTATTTTCGCTATCAGAACCCTTTGCTTTCGTTTATCGTGATACGTACAATCTTTTTTCAGAAAATTACCTGCTCTGTTTCGATGGCGAAAAAACGACAGCGTTGTATAATTTTAGATCTGATAAGATGTTGGCTGCCGATTTGAAGGAACAACAGCCCCAAGTAGTTTCGAAAATGGAGATAAAACTTAAAGGGATAATTCAACAATATAAGAATAGGATGGTGGATAACCGGCTAACGGTTGAATAGGCGTTTACTTAATAGAGCATAATGCCCAACTGCACCATAATCATGTTGGTTTTAGTTGAGCCTTCTTCAAAACTTACAAAACCATTATCTACCCTAACGGAGCCGCGCTTAACATAGGAAGTAGGGTCGCCCCAGAGGTACATAACCCGCATAGTAAATGATGCACGCGTGTCGTCTTCGCTTTCCATCGGTTTGCGGTTATAAAAACCAATGCCAACACCGTAACCTAAGCCGTTATCGTTGGTGGTGTTGATTACTACGGGTTGATTGTCATCAAGGATGATGTGACTCACGTTCTTATCTACTTTTGTGCGTGTGTTAAAAATTTTTAAACCTAGGGTACCATCAATAAATGGAACAAAACCGGATTCTTTTTTCGAAAGGAACACCCGTGATATGCCATTCAAGGCGTAGTAATTAAAGGTGGTTTTAAAGGGTGGAGCATCGTTGGTGGCCTCAATTTTATCGCGCCCGAAGGTCATGTAAGAAAATTCGGCTCCAAAGAAAACAGGCGAGTAGCCTTTTTTGCCTTTCGGGTTTAGCAGAATATTTGCACCCATGCCTACCGCGGCTCCACCGATGGAGTTATCAACGGCTTGTTTAAATTCTTTGTCGGGTATGGCGGTGTTAAGTTGTAACGCTATCTGAGCTGTTTCCTGCGCTACCGCAGGCAATCCCAGTAAAAGCAGGTAGGAGAGGGTTAGGTTTTTCATGCACCTGATGTGGCAAGCATTATGCCAGATTATGATGCACCTTCTGCACATCGTCATCCCCTTCCAGGGCTTCCACGCATTTTAATACGTCATCTACTTGGTCTTCGGGTAGTTCTTTTGTGGTAGTAGGTATGTATTGCAGTTCGGCACTTTTAGGCTCCAGGTTCCGCGATTCCAGAAATTTCTGCATCTGCCCAAACTCGGTAAATTTTGTATAGATGGTAATTTCTTCTTCGCCCCGTTCAATGTCATCGGCACCCGCGTCAATCAAATCCAACTCCAGTTCATCGAGGTTAAGTTTGCCGGCATCAAATTTAAAAACGCCCTTTCGTTCAAACAGAAAAGCTACCGATCCGGAGTTCCCCATGCTTCCCCCGTTTTTCGAAAAGTGCAACCGGATGTTGGCAACAGTGCGTGTTGGGTTATCGGTTGCACACTCAACCAAAATAGGCACACCGTGGGGTCCGTAACCTTCGTAGGTTATTTCCTGGTAATCTTTTTCTTCTTTCGAACTGGCTCGTTTAATGGCGGCCTCCACCTTGTCCTTGGGCATATTTACACCCTTGGCGTTTTGAATGGCCATCCGGAGTTTGGGATTATACTCGGGGTTTGGCCCGCCTTGTTTAACGGCTATGGCAATGTCTTTGCCAATGCGGGTGAATGCCTTTGCCATGCGGTCGAACCGCGCGAACATTTTGTGCTTTCGTTTTTCGAATATCCGGCCCATGATGACTAAAAATTCAGCGAGGCAAAATTAGCAGAGAAACAACAGCCGGCAAGGCTACCGTTACCGTATGGCTTTCAAAATTTCGGGTCTGTTTAATTTACCGGAGGCCGTGCAAGAAAACTTAGTTAGGTACCGGATTTGACGGGGTGCTTCGTGCTGCTTTAATTGTTGCTTTAATTCCTCTATTAGCCCGGCTTCAACTTCCGGCCCAAGCGGATCGCCTTCCATAATCAGCACGGGCTGTTCTCCCAATTTTTCATGGGGCAGGCTGCCGATAAGAAAGGGGCGAACAATGCCCTTTGCCTGTAAAATTACCCCTGCTTGTTGCTCCAGTTCTTCGGGATTGATTTTTATGCCTCCGATATTGATAACGTGGTCCCATCGTCCGCGAATGCGGAAAGAGGTTTTCGATACCAATTCGGCCACATCATTTGTTATAACGGGTAGATCGGCATCAGGCAGGTGGATTACCAGGCAACTCCGCTCATCGGTACTCACCGAAATTTGCGGCAGTGTTGTAAAATTTTTTTGTGCATCGGGCCCGTTAAGCTTTTGGAGGGCTATGTTTGAAACAGTTTCTGTCATCCCGTAGGTGGCAAACACCGGGCATTGAAGCGTGCTTATTTTTTTAACTAGTGTTTTGTTTACGGGAGCGCCACCCAGCAGTATAACCTTCATCCGGTTTAGTTGATTTATCCGTTGCGGGTTGTCCAGCATGTTTTGAAGTTGCATGGGGACGAAAGCCGCAAAGCCATTTTGGAAATCATCGCGTACTTGTTGCAACGGATCGGATGAGGGCTCCACAGCTTCTATTTTTAAATTGAATGCCAGGGCACGAACGAGCATCATTTTTCCGGCAATGAAATCCGGGTGTAGGCAAAGCAAGGCAGCGTCAGCTTCACCTACTCCTATGGCCTTGAGTGTGCGGGCAGCACTGGCAATCATTTGATTACGGGTGATGGTTATCTTTTTTGGTACCCCGGTTGATCCACTGGTTTGTTGCGTAAACGTAGTTGTACCGTTTAGCCATAGCCGGATAAAATCAAATACGCTCGACTCAAACAGTGTACGGCCGGTTTCTTTCCCGGAAAGGATGGCGCTAATAGCAACTGTGCGTTGGTTAATGCGAATGGATTCAAACAGATAACTCAAGTGAATGCTTAGCTATAGCTCGGCAAGATCGTTTTCAAAGCGGCCCAGGATCATGGCTTCTTTTGCGGAAAATCCGCAGCAGGAGTCGGCTACACGCCTTACTACCCGCTTGGCTGTTTCTTTCAGTTCAGGAGTCAGATGAGATTTATATCTTTTAAAATCGTTCATCGCATCTTTATACGCTTCTTCCGGTGAAGGTTTTGTTACTTCGTCCAGTAATTCGAACCGGCTTTGGGCAACCCAGGAGTCGTACTCAAGTTCTTCTTTAATGATATTGGTAAACGCCATGCGCTCGGTTGGGCTAAGGCCTTTATCGGCCTTGGCAATAACGTAAGCGACTTCGGCAATTGAGCGGTATATCTCCCGTTTCTGAATGTCCATAAAGCCGGTAAAAGATTTGATTACGGGAATTTAGGAAATTTCGACCAGTCCGGATCGCGTTTTTCCATAAAGGCATTTTTGCCCTCTTTGGCTTCATCGCTCAAATAGTACAAGAGTGTTGCATTACCGGCTAACTCCTGAATGCCGGCCTGGCCGTCCAATTCGGCATTGAATGAGGCTTTGAGCATGCGTATAGCCAACGGGCTTTTTGCAATTATTTTACGGGCCCATTCCACATAGGTCTCCTCCAGTTTATCGAGAGGCACTACTTTATTTACCAGGCCCATTTCCAATGCCTCCTGTGCATTGTACTGATCGCACAGGTACCAGATTTCGCGCGCTTTCTTCTGGCCTACGATGCGAGCCAGGTATGAAGCGCCAAAGCCTCCGTCAAAGCTGCCTACTTTGGGGCCGGTTTGGCCGAAGCGCGCATTCTCTGCTGCGATGGTCAAATCGCACACCACATGCAGCACGTGGCCTCCGCCAATGGCCCAGCCTGCTACGGCAGCAATAACCGGTTTGGGTATGGAGCGAATGAGTTTTTGTAAGTCGAGCACATTGAGCCTAGGTACGGCATCCTGGCCCACATAGCCGCCATGGCCGCGTACACTTTGGTCGCCTCCGCTGCAAAAGGCCTGGCCACCTTCACCGGTAAGTATTACTACGCGGATGTCGGCATCTTCGCGGCAGTGACTCATGGCATCAATCATTTCCATCACGGTAAGCGGTGTAAATGCGTTATGCACAGCCGGCCGGTTTATGCTGATGCGGGCAATGCCATCCAGTTTATGAAACAAAATTTCTTTGTATTCTTTTATCGGTTTCCAGGGATATTTAAGCTTCATGGCGCTGGGTTAAAATCTGTTTATAATTTTCAAAAACCTGTTTGTTTAAATCAATGCCGCTTTCCAGTTCAAGTACTTTTGTTGTTGAATCGGGTTTAAAAAAATCATCGAGCAAAGTTGGTAAACTTTTAGCCGATGCCACCGGTAAATAATCAAACCCGAATTCGGCACAAATGTTTTTGGCGGTAAGCGGCTGGCGGGTTACAAAATATTCATCCGCCTCGGGCAATCCGGCAGGGCCATCAATAAGTTTAAAGATAATGCCGCCATGGTTGTTCAACAGTACAATGCGCAGGTTACCCATAGGATAATTGTGCCAGAAGGCATTGCGATCGTAAAAGAAAGCCAGGTCTCCGGTAATCAGTACGTGCAGGGCATCCGAAGTTAAGCAATGCCCTATGGCTGTACTGGTGCATCCATCTATGCCGCTGGTGCCCCGGTTGCTGTACACGGTAACCTGTTGGTGCGGTTGAAGTCCGATCAATTCGGCATACCGAACGCTCATGCTGTTGGCCAGATGGAGGTTACAGCCTGCCGGTAGTTTTGCAAGTACGCGACTAACTAGGTCGAGTTCGCTTATCTGCGATTGTGGAAAATAGTTTTTATGCAGTTGGATGATTCGATTTTCCTCTGCTCTCCAATTTTCAGCGTATGGTATGGATAATGCAAGCCGGGTGTTGTTCAGAAATTCAAAAAAGGAGGTCGGTTCAGCAATAATTATTTTGCTGAGGTGTTGAAACGGATCAGTAGCCGTGGCGTAAGGCTGTATATGCCAGTGTTCAAGATCAGTAAATTTCCGTAAAAAGAGTTTCAGGTTTTTACTGATGACGGATTTGCCAAAACTAATAAGCAGGTCGGGTTTTAGCTCAACCTCTGTTTCAGCGGGTATTTTGCTTAGAATTGAATCGGCATAGCGAATACCTTTTTTCAGGTTGTGCAGGTTCGAAAGAACACTGGTAATTACAGGTAGGTTTGTAGCCGTAGCTTGCAGTACATCGGTTAACGCAGGATTCTCATCGTGCTGTCCGGCTACTACGAGAATTCTACGCTTACCTGAAAGGGCTAATGCCAGTTTTTCTTTCAAGGCTTGGGGAAAGTGAGCGGAATAGTGTTCGTCAATTATTCGTACACTCTGACTGTATTCAAATGTCTCTTTTGTATCCGGATAAAATGGTTCTCGAAACGGTGCATTTACATGCACGGGTCCTTTTGGCTGGGCATTAGCCAGGTTAATGGCTTCGTTGATAACGCGGTTGATGTGCCATTGATCATCGTGGTGATCAGTATGTTGCGGAAGCGTATAATATTTTTTTACATGCTTGCCGTAAAGTTCCTGCTGGTAAATGGTCTGGCCATCATGTTGAGCGATCCATTCGGCCGGCCTGTCAGCTGTAATCACCACCAGCGGAGTTTCTGAGAAACAAGCTTCGGCTACAGCGGGTGCAAAGTTGTAGGCTGCCGTGCCAGATGTGCTCACCAATACAACCGCCTGTTTTGTTTGCTGGGCGATGCCCAGCGCAACAAACCCTGCGCTGCGCTCATCGCTGAAGGTGCGGCATTGAATTTTCGGGTGCCGTGTAAATGCGAGGGTTAACGGAGCACACCGCGAGCCGGGACAGAGCACGGCCTGTGTAATGCCTTTGCGGGCACAGATTTCGGCTATATCGTAAATAGGTTGATTACGCACCGATTTATAATACTACAGTTAATAAGCTATTGAGTTTCATTTCGGTTTCATCCCATTCTTTTTGTGGCAGTGAGTCGATCGTTACACCGCAGCCTGCATAACAAATTAGGCTTTGTGCGGTTAGTTGCATACACCGAAGATTAACATAAACCTGTATGGTGTTGTTAATGTTTACCGGGCCGAGGAAGCCCGAGTAAAATTGCCGGGTATATCCTTCATGATTTTTTAAAAAGTGAAGCGCGGCTTCCATAGGCATGCCGCAAATGGCCGAGGTGGGGTGGAGCAGGTTCAGCATGACCGAGGCTAGTTGCGGAAAATGGGTTGCTTTCAGGTCAACTGAAAAATCGGTTTTCAGGTGTAGCAGGTTTCCGGCCACTACCGTTTTAGGTCCGTGTTCTTCAAACTCGCGCAGCCGTATTTTTTTAAAACAATTGATAATGTATCGGCTCACCAGGGCCTGCTCTTCAATTTCTTTTTGTGTCCAGGCAACTTCTTTCAGATTAGCACCGGGTGTATACGGTTGCGTTCCGGCTAACGCCACCGTGCGGAATATCGCATGGTCTTCAACCTGCACTAAGATTTCAGGCGATGCGCCAAGCCAGGTACCGACCGTGGGTATACTCACCAGGGAAACCAGTGCGTGCGGATGGGCAGCGCATAATTTTTGAAAAGCAACAATCGGGTTAAAGTCCGATGGCAATGGAATAGCTTTATACCGTGATGGAACAATTTTTTCAGCACGGCCTGTGGCAATGTACTGCACACACTCGTCAACCAGTTTTTTAAAATCAGGCTGTGGTTTCCGGAATAAGTGGGTCTCCGATGAAGGGCGGTAGAATGAAACGGGTGCTGCCGGTTCCGGCTGATTCTTCAGCCACTCCAACGAGGTAACCGCCAAAGGGGTTTCTTCGTGGCTGATTTTTTCATCCTTTATTTTGAACAACAAGTCGGCTTTCAGGTAATAGCCTGCTTCCTGCCGATTAAACGGGCAAAACACGAATCCACCTTCAAGGCTTTCAAGTTGGTCTTCGGCTGAAAAGCTTCGGACTTCATCAGTCAGCAGGATAGATTTTATTGTTGAACCAGGAAGCTTCCATGCCGCCAGGGCATAGCCGTTGCGAAGGCCGGCCTGTGCAATACGATGGATGGCCCCGGCATCGGTTAGAGTGTGTGTATCGAAAAGGAATTCCGTTGATTTCATCCGTGCTTATCCAATACCGCCATGGTTATGCGGCTAATGCAAACTAATTCCTGCCGGTCATTGACGATGCGTATTTCCCACACCTGCGTTCGCCTGCCAACATGGATGGGTTTTGCTGTGCCTGTTACATAACCTGTGCGGACACTCTTGATGTGATTGGCATTTATTTCCAGCCCGACACAGTACTGTTTGCTGATGTCGATGCAGCAATGTGCAGCCACACTACCCAGCGTTTCGGCCAGCGCTACCGAAGCACCACCATGCAGCAGGCCATAGGGTTGGTGAGTGCGTTTGTCAACCGGCATCCGTGCGGTAAGAAAATCGGTTCCGATTTCAACAAACTCAATACCCAGGTGCTCTGCCAGGGTGTTGGCCGAAAGGTGGTTGAGCGATTCCCGAGTAATGCCTGGTTGGAACAGTGACATCATGCCGTTGCGATTGTTCTTACGGGTATTTCCCTATTTTTGCGCCCGCCAGCAGCAAGCGGGGCAAAATAGCGCAAAAATTTGAGCACAAAAAAGCTATACATCATTCGCCACGGGCAAACCGACTTTAACCTGAAAGGTATTGTGCAGGGTAGTGGGGTAGACAGCAGCCTTAACGATTTTGGTCGCCTTCAGGCGCAAGCGTTTTACCGGGCTTACCGCCACATATCGTTTGATAGGGTATATACCTCTGCCCTGAAGCGAAGCATTGAAACCGTATCGGATTTTATTGCCAGCGGAATACCCCACGAAGTTTTGCCAGGCCTCAACGAGATTTCATGGGGCAGAAAGGAAGGGCAACCTATTACACCCGAAGAGGATGCCTATTACCATTACGTACTAAATGAGTGGCGCAAGGGCAACACCGGCTTGCGTATTGAAGGTGGTGAAAGCCCTGAAGATGTTGTCAGGCGCATGGCGCCCGCAGCTAAGACCATCCTAAGCCGAGCGGATGAACACACCATCCTGATTTGCATGCATGGAAGGGCCATGCGCATTCTGCTTTGCTACCTGCTTAACTATCCGTTGAAAAGCATGGATGTGTTCGAGCATGAAAACCTGTGCTTGTATGTACTTAATCACACCGGTACCATGGCTTCGGTGGAGACCTATAATGATACCCGCCACCTGAAAAGTTTATCGGTACCTGCTGTAAAAGCCTGATCACTTTGCATTTGGTAGCTGACTTAATGCCGAACGTGCTTTACTATCAATGCTGTTTTTGTATTCGTGCTTTTTATAGCCGAGCGCTTTTCTGAAATAGGATGCAGCTTGTTTATTGTCGCCCTCGGCCATGTAAAGATATCCTAACTGAAGGCAGGCATTGGGCGCAAAGTACCAGGGATTGCTTCCGGCCAGATTGATGGTTTTCAGGTAAAATTGCTTACTGTTTTCTTTGTCATCCAACTTATGATAAAGGCGGGCTTTGCGGTAGGTAAATTCTGTTTGATCTTTTAAGGTAGGCAGGTCTTCATCCTTAGCTGATTCAATAATCCGTGCCGCTGTTTCATAATAACCCCCATCGGTGGCATATCTTATTTTGGTGAGCTTATGATTTGGAAATTCTTTTTCAGCCAGGCTCCTTGCTGCATAGCGATCAGCTTCGGCATAATCACGTCCTGAGGTTTTCGCCTTATTAGCATACCCTTCTGCATTGGATTTATCGCCCAGCAGCCAGTAGCCTATGGCAATTTTGTAAAGTGCATCCTTTATAAAATTTTCACCGGAATAGTTTTTCAGAAATTCTTTATACAAGGCAATTGCTGTTGGATAATCTCCCTTGTGCAGATAAACCTCACCCTTCAGGTATTCGGCATAGCTAATCGAGATTCCTTCTTCCTGTAACGACAAAGCATCCAGGTACGAAAGTGCTCTTTCACTTTCTGAATTTTTGATGGCAAGCACAGCGGCCAGGAACAGGCTTAGCTTGGTGTGGTGGTCCATTGGCCAAGTCGAAAGTTCCTGCAGGGCAAGTTGTGGCTGTTGTAGTATTAACCCTTGTGCGAGATAAAAAATAAGCGATGCCTCGGTGGCCAGCGAAGGATTATCAGAAGCCTGAACTATCCGTAAATCTTTAATGCCATTTTCAACCGAGCCACGCATACCCAACACCGAGAGGACCCATTGATATTTGTCGGGGACGGAACCGAGCATGATGTTGAGTAAACCGTAGATTTTTTTTGCCGGTGTAAATTTCGGAAAACGGCTCAGGCACTCCTGCGCAAGGAGATAACTCTGACGGATGTTCCAGGCAGCATCGAACTCGTGCTGGAACTTGAGGTAAACAAAGGCCCATTGCAGGCGAAGCTCCGCACTGATGTACAACGATTCGGCAGTTTTTGGCGTGATTTTACTTAGCACCTGCAGCCTTTTCTCGTAAGCATTTTCATACCTGTCAAACAGCGATTCGTCTTCGGTTATTAGTAATTCCAGTGCATCGGTTAACGAAGTCAGGTAGAGCGCCTGCGGGGTATTTTGATTTTGAAATTCCGAGCGCACCTCGGCCAGTTCCAGGTTAAGTGCCATCCGGAAGGCTTTCTGTTCGGCAGGTTTTGTAAGCCAGCCTTCGGGTTGAGCAACTATACTGTACGTACATAAAAAAAGGCAGACGGTTAAGCCTGCCTTTCGTAGTTGAAATGTGATAAGTTTATCCAACGGCTTTTCGTCTGCGGGTTGTTGTGGTTGGCGTACCGGCCTTTTTGGGCTTATCGCTGTCGTCCAGCGAATCCATATCCACATCGGCTAAGATACGACCGGAATGCTCGTCAATCACGATTTTTTTCTTCTCACGTATTTCTGCGATTTTCTGAGGCGGTATAACAATGTTACAGCCTTCTGCTGCACCCCGCACCACACGCACCACGGCCAGCCCGTTGGAAAGGCTGCTGCGCAGGCGATCGTAATATTTAAGCAGGTTTTTATCTTCAATTTTCTTAACCGCTTTTTCACGTTCGGCCAGCAGTTTCTTTTCCTCTTCCTCGCTTTCTTGCAGGATGCCGTCCAGTTCCTGCTTTTTGTTGGCCAGGTGCTCGCTGCGCTCTTTAATCAAGGCTTCGGTTTTCTCTATTTCTTCTTTTTTGGCGGCTGTCAGCTCTTTGCCTTCTTTTACCTTCTTTTCGCAAATCTGGATTTCCAGTTCCTGCAGTTCAACCTCCTTGGTAATGGCATCGAACTCGCGGTTGTTGCGTACGTTCTTTTGCTGTTCGTTGTATTTTTTTATAAGCTTTTCAGCTTCTTTAATCCCTTCCTTGCTTTTTTTGATATTGTCCTCGATTTCTTTCAGTTCGGCCTGGTGGCGCTGAAGGCGGGTGTTATACCCCTCAATTTCATCTTCCAGGTCCTGCACCTCATCGGGCAGGTCGCCCCGCAGTTTTTTCAGTTCATCCAGTTTGCTGTCAATGGTTTGCAGTTTTACAAGCGCTTCAAGTTTTTGTGCTACGGTTTGGGTTTCCATTCAGGTAATGTAACTTATTGGATTTGTGATAGTTCCGGAAAAATTGACTGCAAAAGTAGGAAATTTTTGGCTTAAAAGTGCTACCAATAAGTCTTTGGTGAAGATCTCGCTTTCGTAATGCCCGATATCAGCAATAATTATGCGGTTGTCGGCATCGAAAAATTCGTGGTACTTGAAATCAGCCGAAATTAAAACCTGAGCCCCGGCCCCGATAGCCGCTGGCAGCAGAAAGGCCCCGGAGCCCCCGCAAACGGCAACTTTTTTAACGGGGTTAGCGATGATTGATGTATGGCGGATGATGGAAAGGTTCATGGCACTTTTCAGTCTCTTTAAAAAGGCAAGGGGCTCTTCGGTATGGGTCACCTCACCGATTATTCCGGAGCCGACCTCCTGGTTCAGGTTATTAAGCGGTGTAAGGTAGTAGGCCACTTCTTCGTATGGGTGGCTTTCTTTCAGTGCAGTTATTATCTCCTTCTCTTTATACGCAGGGAAAATCACTTCAGCTCGTACTTCATTTACAACCTCTTGCATATTGGCCCTGCCGATATGAGGATGGGCTTCCTCGTTCGGCATAAATGTTCCTGTGCCTTGGGTTTGAAAACTGCAGTTTTTATAATTGCCTATCTGGCCGGCACCTGCGCTATACAACGCTGTGAGTACGGCTTCGGTATGAGTGTGAGGTACGAATGTTACCAGTTTAACCAGCGTGTCGGCTTTCGGAGCGAGTATTTGCAGGTTTATGAGGCCAATCTTTTCGGCAATTTTCCGGTTCACGCCTGTATTAACATTATCAAGGTTGGTGTGTATGGCATAAATAGCCACATTATGCCTTATGGCTTTGATGACAGTTCGCTCCACGTAATTGCTTCCGGTAAGTTTTTTCAGGCCTCTAAAGATGATCGGATGGTGGGCAACAATGAGGTTGCAGTTGGTTTGCATAGCTTCGTCAACGACTGCTTCCGTACAATCCAATGTTACCAGGATGCCCGTTACGTCCTGTTCGGGGGAGCCGGTTAATAAGCCGGAGTTATCGTAAGTCTCCTGATAAGCTAGCGGAGCTATCGACTCCAGGTAGCGGGTAACGTCTTTAACCTTCATAACAATGTGGTGGTTAATCGTATTTTTGCACGGGTGTTTAAATGTGCCCTCAAGTTAAGGCATTCATGTCAGTTTTAAAGTTTCTATTACTCCCGCTGGCCATGGTTTACGATGTGATTACCAGCATCCGCAACAGCCTTTACGACCGCCAGTTGAAACCTTCGGCCCGGTTTGATTTTCCAATAATCGGCATTGGTAACCTGGCCGTTGGCGGTACCGGAAAAACACCTATGGTCGAGCACCTCATTCGCTTGCTTTCGCCCCGGGTAAAGGTAGCTACTTTAAGCAGGGGCTATGGACGCAAAACCAGAGGCCTGCGCTTTGCTGGTAAGCAGGATACGCCCGCCACCATTGGCGATGAACCCATGCAGCTTTTTACAAAATACGGAGCTGATGTTATTGTTACGGTGTGCGAAGATCGGGCCTTCGCCATTCCGCACATCTTGCAGGAGCATCCGGAGTGCGGAGTTATTGTATTGGATGATGCCCTGCAGCATCGCAGGGTAACGCCCGGGTTTATGATTTTACTGACAGACTATCATCGTCCTTTTTATTCCGACCATGTGCTGCCCTACGGACGCCTGCGCGAGGGCCGGGAGGGGGCGTTGCGTGCCGATGTGGTTGTGGTAACCAAATGCCCGCATGAGATTTCGGAAGAGCAGATGATGATAATGGAAAACGCTATACATCAGGTTGCTCACCGGCCGGTTTACTTTTCAACCATCCGCTATGGCGAACCGGTACCTGTGGCCGATGCACGCACTTTGACACCTGATGTTGTGCTGATTTCAGGAATAGCCAATCCCATGGTGCTGGAAAATTATGTTGTGAAAAATTTTACACTTCTTCATCATTTCCGGTTTCCCGATCACCACAACTATTCAACAGCCGCGTTACAGAAAATAGTAAACTTTATTTCAAAGCAGAGTAAACCTGTTTCGGTACTCACTACCGAAAAAGATGTTGTTAAACTGACTGCAGATAATAATCGTTTTTGGGCCAAGCAGCTTAATCTTTTTTATCTGCCCATTGAAACGGAGATTATCAGAAATGGTAAGGATTTTGATACGCTGATACTCGATTATTTGAAACGTGCAACCCCGCAATAAATTTTGTATTTTAATAGTAGTGGGTTTGATGGTCATCTCCCATGCTGTTCTGGGCCAGGAAGAAGAGGAGCGCCCACGCGTTGGCTCCCGTATTATTGACGACACCACCCGGCAAATTTACGGACCGACAACTTCACGGTTTTTTACCCTGGATGAAATTTTTTATAACCGATGGCAAACCTATCCGATTGATACAGTCATTCAGGATTTCCACCGGTTTGGGTATGTGGAGCGGTACGAGAATAAATATCAGGATTTAGGTAATATAGGAACAGCAATAACTCCTATTTACAACAGCCCACCAGAAAAAATTGGCGCTCTATCCGGGTTTAATGCCTATGATTTATACTGGGATACACAAGAGCCTGCTTACTACAACACACGTTCGCCATACTCCAACATGCATGTGATGCTGGGCGGCCGAGGCAGGTCATTAACACATGTTACCTATAGCCGTAATATAAATCCACGCCTCAACTTTGGCTTTTCTTTTAATGGACTTTTTATTGATAAACAAGTGCAGCGACAGGGTAAAGGAGACAGAAATGTAACAAGCAATAACTACACTATTTTCTTAAGCTACCACAGTAAAGACAGTTCGTATGTGTTGCTGGCGAATTTCAGGCGAATGTACCATCGGGTGTTTGAATATGGAGGAGTAAAGCTGGAGGGTGATTATGTTGTTGAAGACTTGTTTAAGATCAACGCCCAACCCTGGCTTGAAAATGCCGAGAGCAACGATCTGCGGAGAAATTATTACCTATACCATCAATATAAAACAGGTAACGGGTTTCAACTGTATCATAGGTTTGACAGTCACCGTCAGCGTAACCAGTTTCTTGATGGTGCCGAACCAAACGGAAGTGTGTTTTTCGATGCGGTTGTTGTTGATAGCGCCACCACAAAAGACGAGGTAAAGTTTAACACCCTTCGAAACGAATTGGGTGTTAAGGGAAACCTGCTTAAGTTTTTCTATAACGGGTTTGTGGTGTTCAGAAACTTTGCAATTAACTATAAATACTTTTATGAAGATGATTTGTATTTGCCTACAACAGGCACCGAGTTTTATGTAGGCGGCCGGATGAGACTAGACTTGAAGTCTTGGTTAAAAGTAACCGGTAATGTTGAATGGATGCTGGATGATCGCCACCGGATTAACGGGGCAATTCAATCGCGATGGTTTGAAGCTTCTGTCGAACGGTCAGTTTACACACCCGCTTTCTTACAACAGGCCTACCGGGGCAGTCATGATGTATGGCTAAATAATTTTAGCAATAGCGAGGCCAGCCGGATAAAAGGTAACCTGATTGTAAAGTCGAGGCGATTGGTTTTTTATCCAGGGGTGAGCTTAAGCACTTTCCGGAATCTGATCTTTTTTAAGAAAGGGGATTATGGTAGTGATCAAACGGTGCTGCCGGTCCAAACAGAAGGATATCAAACCCTGGTTAATCCGGAACTTCGACTATCGGTTATGGTTGTAAAAAATTTATCCTTTAACGTAACGGGTATTTATACTGAAGTGCTTGAGAATGCCGGTGATGCGATTCAGGTGCCGCGTTTTTTTGTAAACAGCCAATTGGCCTATTCTAATATCTGGTTTGGCGGCAATTTCGATTTCCAGGTGGGTGCTGATGTACATTGGAAATCAGCCTACTATGCCTATGGTTATGATCCGGCCATTCAGCAATTTTATCAACAGCAGGTGGTGAAGGCGCCTGATTTTCCTGTGATTAATGTTTTTCTGAATGCCAAAGTGCTGCGCGGTCGTATATTTTTACGATACCACAATTTATTCAAAGCCTTCAGCAACACGGGTCCGGTACCCACTCCCGGCTACCCCGGTGTGCGCAACGTGCTTGATTTCGGATTTGACTGGTCGTTTTATGACTAAGAAAACAGCTAAAGATAAATATACACTCGGGTTGGAATTGCCCACCGATCCACGCTGGGCTGATATGGCCGGAAAGAATATACACGAGGTGTTGGTTGACCATGCCTACTGCGAGCAAAAAGCAGCTTCTTCCTGTATATCCCTCATTGTTCAATATCCTGATAAGGAAAAACTGGTGGAGATGTTGACCCCGGTGGTTGCCGAAGAGTGGAACCACTTTGAACGGGTGGTGGATGAATTGAAGAAGCGAAAACTACCTCTTGGCAGGCAACGCAAGGATGAATACGTGGAGGCCCTTCAGAAAATTATCCGAAAAGGAGGGAGCCGCGAAGAACAACTGGTAGAGAAACTGCTGATGAACGCACTGATTGAAGCGCGCAGTTGCGAGCGGTTTAAAATGTTGTGGAAAAATATACCGGATAAAGCCCTTTCAGATTTCTATTACGAACTTATGGTGTCTGAAGCGGGTCACTACAAAAACTTTCTTTTGCTGGCAAAAGAATACCTGCCGGCTGCTGATGTTGATAAACGATGGCGTGAATTACTTGAACAGGAGGCGGAGATCATCCGCCACCTGAAGGTTCGCCCCGACCGGATGCACTGATTAATGTCGAATTACGAATTTTGAAGTGGCAGAACTTTTTCCGGTTTGTAAAACCATAAAGTAAATTCCGTTGGCACGGTTGCCCAGTTCCAGGCGGTGCTGGTACTGGCCGGTATCTGCCCAGCCCAGGTTTTTCTGCGTAACCAGTTTGCCGGTTTGGTCAACCATCTTTAAGGTTACCGGTGCGCCCTTCCTCAGCTCAAACGAAGCGGTTATGTATTCATCAGCAGGATTTGGATATACGGTGAAAAACTGAACAGTACCCTTGGGATCTTCGATTCCTGTAGGTGCCATTTGTATATTCACAAAATCGATGGCCCAGCCCCATGCATTGGTTATTGCACTGGTTTTCATACGAAAACGGATAAGCACCTCATCGCCATCGTTAAATGTTTCAGTAAGGTCAATCACATGATCAACAAACATCGATTTATTTCCTGGCTGCCCGGCCGTATAGGCCGCCAGCCAGGCGGGGTCATGGGTGGCATCGTAGGCTGGTGCCAGGGCAATCCAGTCCAGCCCATTGGTAGTTGCTTCAACTACTACATAATCGTTAACCGGCTCAACAATAGCAATGTCGCGATAGTGAAGAAGCGGTGAGGCGGCATTAACTTTTATCGGATGCCGGATGATCAGTTGGTATTCAAAATTATTAACGTAACTGTGTTGTGTTTGCAGGTTGCTGCGTTCGTTGTTGTTGCCGCCAGGCGTGGATTGCAACGAAAGTCCGGTAACAGTTAAATCCGAAATATTTTTGAAGTACGTTGAGTAGGCATCTTCCAACGACAATATATCGAGGTGGTTGAGTGGATAGGTTATTGAATGCACCGGACCGTTACCCTTGAAACCGATTAGTTTAACGTCTTTGTTTCCCGGGGCAAGGTTTGAAACGTTAAGCACTATTTCGGAAGGAACGGTGGCCGGTAGTGTGCCTATTTTCGTTGCTCCGGCAAAAACCTGTACACTGTCGAAGTTCTCTTCAACTTTAATTTTAAGGTTTAAATCTTCCTGGGGAGAGGTGCCGGATGCTAAGACTTCAGGTTTTTTAAATGGAGTTTGTACTGCATCAATTGTGGCCGTCCAGATGCCGCGGCCGTGGGTGGCAATCACCACCTGGTCGTCCTGGCCTTTCATATCCCACACCGATACTTTCGGAAACTCATCAATCAGGGCCCACGTCAGGCCGTTATCCAGCGATTCAATAATACCTATTTCAGAACCTACCCAGATGATATTCGGATTATCAGGCCTTACGTACAGGCAATACACAGCAACATCCGGAAACCCGGTGCTGCTCTCGGAATTGGTGCCGAAGCCTGAAATATCCTGCCAGGTTTGACCAAGGTCGGTAGTGCGCAAAACTTTCGGTGCATCAGCAAAGGAGAACAGGGCATAGGCTGTGTTAGGCTCAAACGGGTGCGATGCCAGTTTGCTGATGGTACCCAGTGTAACATCCGTGAAGTTGTTCGTTACGGAAAAGGAGAGTCCGCCATTGGTTGATACATGCAGGTTGCGTGTGGTCGACATGCCGCTGCCGGCCCATACAATGTTGGCGTTGGCCTGCGAAACTTCGACATCCAGAAATGTACTGGCTCCCCATTTTTCGGTTATCGGGGTTAGTGTCCAACTGGTGCCAAAGTTGGCTGACCGGAAAACGCCCGATGAGGTTACCGTAAAAATGGTTTCGGGGTTGAGCTTCGAGTTGGCAAGCTTTGAAATGAAGGGGGATGATCCGGTAATGCCTGAAGTTGCGGATGCCCAGCTGTTGCCACCATTGGTTGATCGGGAGAAATTATTAAACTGCGAGCCGCCAATCAGTTTCTGATCATCCAGGCTGTGCCACAATACCTCAAACCCGTCACCACCCAGGTTAAACACGTAGTTGGTGGTGGCCGATGCGACCGTGTTGGCTGGTGATTTCCAGGTTCCGTTGTCCTGCATGCCGCCAAAATATTCATCTTTTCCGGGCCGCTTGTCGGCTCCGTAAAATTGACTTGTATTGTACATGTTACCAGCCATCGTCCAGTTTCCTTGGGCAATGCCTGGTGATGCGGAGGTATTTGAAATAAATAAACCGCCATCGTTGGCTACCAGTATTTTGTAGGTGCTTCCGGACATGGGGATGAGTACAATATTGTGCTGATCAGGGTGCATGTCTATCCCGAAGGTCTGGAAACGGTTTTTACCATCGAACTGGTTGTACGCATCCGAAACTGTAATGGTGGAGGCATTAAGTTTAGGAACTGAAGTAAACAGAAATCCTAATTGCGACTCAACTACATCACCAGGCCACGATTTACCTTCGGCCAGGTAAGGCCAGATGTTGTACATCATATTGAATACCTGCCCTCCATTAACTGCAATGCTGGGGCTTGGTGCCGATGCATTATAGGTTACGTTATTTACATAAACATACTCGCGGCTTTGCTGAAGGGCTGTTCCATCTGTATTGAAATTGACCAGGTTAAACTGACCGTCCCGGCCCTGGTCGCGGAAGGAGACCATCAGTTGCCGGTTGTTTGTGATATCCCACGCCTCAAAAGGAACATCCACGTAATCAGTGTAACTGTAATTTGCTTCGGGCACACCTGAAGTTGCTCCTTCAGGTACCAAAAACCGGTGTGCTTTCTGCGATTTGCCCGGCCCGAAGCGGAGCTCTACTGAAATGGAATTAGCTTGCGGGCCAACCTGGAAGTTGCCATTGGAAGCCCCGGTAAACGTTACCAGTTCCATAAAATTTTGTGTGGCATTTTGCTGCAGCGAGTAGGAGCCAACCGAGGTTGACCCTCCGGTAAGTTGAGTGCGGAAAAGATTGACACCACCATAATACACGATGTTTGCATTAAACGGATCGCAGGCAATGGTGTTATCGTACCAGCCTTGTCCGCCCAAAAAATTAACACCGGTTCCGTTAAACGTTACATCCACCAGCGACCAGCTTGTTCCGCCATTATCCGACATGTATAGATCGGAGTTGGTACCGGAAAGACTTCCTTCAGCGCTGGCAAAAATCCGGTTAGGATTTGCCGGTGACACCGCAATCTCCACACGGCCGGTTATGCTCATCCCGGTGTTTGATGCGGACCAGCTTTGCCCGCCATCAGTAGATTTAAGCACGCCAAAACCATTTCGTGCAGCATACTGAATAGTAAAATTTCCGGGCGTGGCTTTCAGGTCCTGAATAAACGAAAGCGATGAAACCTGTGTCCAGGTTGTACCGCCATTGGTGGTGCGGTATATGCCATTGTTTGTGGCTACAACTACCACATCGGCATTGGCCGGATCAATAATTAACCGGTTTACATCATTGAAGTTTGCTGTTGAAGGAAGATAAGTCCAGGTAATTCCCCGGTCCACCGACTTAAACATACCGTTTCCATTTACGCCATCCACGTTACCGAACCCTTCGCCCGTACCGCAATACATAATGTTGTTGTTTGATTCGGCCATGGCGATAACGGTTGTGGCCAGGTTGGGTAAATCAGGTGTAAGCAATGTCCAACTTTGGCCGCCATTGGTAGTTTTCCAGATACCACCGGCTACCGAGCCGGCAAACCAGGTATTGCGTTGCGGGTCAGCCGGGTCAACTATCAGTCCGCGGGTGCGGCCGGGTACGTTGGCGGGCCCGCGTTCAGTCCATGCCAGCACACCATTGCTCTGCTGGCGTCCTGCTTTTTTGCGTGCGGCTTCGGTTTTGGCTTTTAGTAGCTCTTTTATCTTGTAGCCCTGCTGATAGCCGGGCTTATCCTCACCCTCCCGCGTACGTATGCCTCTGTGGAAAAGTATAAACTGTTCAGGATCATCCACATGGTCTTCTGCAGCTTCTTTATTATTTACTGAAACACCTACTGCATTATTCAGTGGATTAAAAAATATAACCCCCAGAATGGAAACACAAAATACAGTTGTGAGTGAAATGATTTTATTAATTGACATTGCCTTTAGGGTTTTCTTGTCCGTACGCTGATAATTTTCTTGTAAGAATTTTCCGGCTCTGAATCTCTTACAATGCCTGGTGAGTCAAAAACTTCCAATTCATTATTGTTAAGCCATTTGATGTAACCCGGTAAAAAAGAGCCTCGTGTTAATATTTTTCGGGAAGCCGTTTCTACAACAAGGTAGTCTTTCCGGCCTGTTGCGGGTTCCGCATTTTCAGCAATACACAAAGCAATATCTTTTGAATCATTATAGACTAATACGGAACCGGGTAATTGTATTTGGATGAACTCCTCAAAAGAAGATTGATTAATCGGCTTTATCGGATGGCACGAATGGAGAGTGGCCAAACTGCAGCAAATGAGTACAATTAATCGTAGTGGCATCTGTCAAAGATAACGACTGGCTGTCAATCACGTTTTCTGTTTTTTCTTTTTTGCTGCAGGGAACAACACATTGTTCAGGATAAGTCTGTATCCGGCAGAATTGGGGTGCTGGTTCAGATCGGTATGCTCTTCGCCTACCTGGTGCTGGTAATCTTCCGGGTCGTGGCCGCCATAAAATGTCCAGAATCCTTTGCCTAATACGCCATGCAGGTACTTGGCTTCTTTTATTTCTTTATTCTCGGCCATAATCACTACATCAGGTTTGATCAGGTGTTTTTTAAAGCCCGTGGTCTGTCCAAAAAAACCCTTAATCACTTTAGAATGATTTTGGGTGAGCATGGTGGGTATGGGGTCCCACTTGGCTGAGAATTCAAACAAAGTAAAATAGTCATTGTCCTGCCGCAGCCCGCGTTCGTTTGGTTGGTTGTCGATGCTGGAAAATTCATATTGGTATGGATCGCGTACGAGCTTGAAATCGGTAAAGGCCAGTGTGCGTTCAAAGTCAAGTTTCTCCTGCGCGAGCGGGTCGGCCGGGTCGCCATCGTACATGCGCTCGCAGATGTCAATACCTTCGGCTGCCAGGGCAATGTCGTAGCTGTCGGTGGCTGAACACATGGCAAACATAAAACCGCCCCCAGCTACAAATTCTTTTATCTTTTTAGCTACCGCCAGTTTCAGGTGTGATACTTTGTGGAATCCGTGTTTGCGGGCCATTTCTTCGGCTTCCTTCTGTTGCTCGATATACCAGGGCATGTGGCCAAACGAGTTGTAGAATTTTCCATACTGGCCGGTAAAGTCTTCATGATGCAGGTGCAGCCAGTCGTATTTGGGCAACATACCGGCCAGTACTTCATCATCATAAACAACATCGTACGGTATCTCGGCATAATTCAGCACCAGGGTAACGGCATCATCCCACGGCTGGGCCGTTTTTGGTGAGTACACCGCAATGCGCGGGTACTTTTCGAGTTTCATAATGTCGTAGTTCAGGGCGGGGCTGGCAATTTCGCTGATGATCTGGTTGGCCTGAGCTGAAGAAATAATTTCAAAGCTAACCCCGCGCACCACCAATTCATTCTGGATAGCCGGGTGGTACTGGCACATAAAACTGCCGCCCCGGTAATTCAGCAGCCAGTCAACTTCGGTTTCGGAGCGCAAAATCCAGTAAGCGATACCGTATGCC
>JAKLJG010000015.1 GCA_023151255.1 Cyclobacteriaceae bacterium
GATAAGGCCCGGGTTTTTTGTTCCTGAAACCAAAAAAATTGATTCGTTGCTGAAGGATTTCCAGGAAAAGCATGTGCATATGGCTATTGTGGTGGATGAGTATGGGGGGACCTCCGGCCTGATTACGCTTGAAGATGTAATTGAGGAAATTATTGGGGAGATAAACGATGAGTTTGACGAGGCCGGTCAGAAATTTCAACGGTTAGACGAGCTAAACTTTATCTTTGAAGGACGAATTACCCTTCATGACTTTTGTAAGGCCCTGGATATACCTGCCGATACATTTGATGATGTACGCGGAGAAAGTGAATCACTGGGCGGGCTAATCCTTGAATTAAACGAAGGGTTTCCTGCAGTGGGCGATCGCATTGCGTATCGCCAGTTTACCTTCACTGTTGAATCGCTTGATAAAAAGCGAATCAGGCGGGTGCGCGTAACCATATCGGAATAGCCACATGACCATCACAAAAATCTCATTGGTACTGTGCATGATTTGCCTCGTTACCGGCTGCCAGCGCGAATTCCTGCCAAAACCCATCGGCTACAACCGCCTTGTGATGCCTGACCCTGAGTACCTTCCGCTACCCGATTCGCTGCCGTACTCATTTGAATATTCCCGTCATGCCCGGCTGCTGGCCGATACTTCGGGTTTCAGTGAACGGTACTGGATTGAACTGTATTATCCTCTTTTAAAATCAAATATTCATATCACCTACAAGCCTATTCAAAACAGCGAGCAACTGCTGAAAGAGTTTGTAAACGATGCCTACACGTTAGCGGCCAAACACCAGATAAAAGCCTACGCCATTGATGAGGTGATTGTAAAAACACCTTCGGGCAAAACCGCGGTGGTGGTAGAGTTACAGGGCGAAGTGCCCAGCCAGATGCAGTTTACCATTACCGATTCTACCCGAAATTTTCTACGCGGTGCGCTTTACTTCAACACCAAAGTGCACAACGATTCACTGAAGCCGGCCATTGAGTATATGAAAAAAGATATTATGCATTTGATTAATACCTTCGCCTGGAAACCTGTTAAAAAGTAAATGTTTACATCCAAACGCAACAAGTTTACTTTACCGCCCGCCATTGTATACCTCAACTGCGCCTATATGTCGCCCCTGCTGAAAAGCGTGGAGAAGGTCGGTATCCGAGCGATTCGGAAAAAGAGAAATCCGGCAATGATAACGGTTGATGATTTTTTCACAGACACTGAATTGCTGCGTGCTGCATACGCTCAGCTCATCAATGCACCGGAGCCAAGGCGCATCGTTATTATACCCTCCGTTTCATATGGAATGGCCAATGTGGTTAAAAACCTGCCGATCAAACGCGGTGAACATATTATTGTAGCCTCCGAACAATTTCCCAGCAATTATTACCCCTGGAAAAGCTTATGCGATGACACGGGTGCAGAGATAACCGTTGTATCACCCCCTGATGGGTTTGTTAATCGTGGCAAACAATGGAATGAACGCATCCTTGAAACCATCAACAACAAAACAAAAGCAGTGGCCATTGGCCATGTGCATTGGGCTGACGGTACCCGTTTTGATTTGGAGGCCATCCGCAAACGTACCAGAGAGGTTGGCGCATTGCTGATAATTGATGGAACCCAATCGGTAGGCGCGCTGCCATTTGATGTGCAAACTATCCAGCCCGATGCGCTTATTTGTGCCGGCTACAAGTGGCTGCTCGGCCCGTACTCTATCGGCCTGGCTTACTATGGAGAATTTTTTGACAATGGTAAGCCGGTGGAAGAAAACTGGATAAACCGCAGTGCCAGTGAAGATTTTGCCGGGCTTGTGAATTACAAAGACACCTACCAGCCGGGATCACTCCGCTATGAAGTTGGAGAACACAGTAATTTCATTCTGGTGCCCATGCTGCTAAAGGCCATTCAGCAACTCAATAACTGGAAGCCTGACAGAATACAGGAATACTGCAGCCAGCTAAGCGCTCCCGCTATCGATTCGCTAAAGCACCTGGGTTACCGGATTGAAGATGCGAACTGGCGGGGCGGCCACCTGTTTGGCATTCGATTACCGGATACGGTGGCCATGGAAAAAGTTAAACAAGCGCTCCTGAAAAACAAGGTGTTTGTTTCGTACCGGGGCAATGCCATCCGGGTGGCTCCGAATGTTTATAATACCGATAATGACTTACGTAAACTGGTCAGGGTTTTAACAAAGTTCAGATAGACTGGCCCAGGTCAAACTCCTGAAAGACTTCCCAGATTTTTCCGTTATGCTTTAGCAAAGCAATTTGCTTCGCTAAAAATTCACCACCGAACGGTTTATTCTTAAACTCCTCCCACGCCATTTTAAAGGCTGTCTTTTTTAAATCGCGGAAAGCCAGTGTTACGTGTGGATGAAACGGATTGTCTTTGTGTGTGGCATTGAACAGGTTCAGCACTACTCTACAAAACCGTGAAAGTTTCTTATGCAAATTTTCCAGCGGTTCTGATTTTTGGATATCAATAAATAGTACACGCGGTGGAAAACACCCGAAGTTTTGAAAATGAATCTGAACAGGAGAACAAGCCGAAAAAAAATCACTCAGTTTGTCGGTAAGGACTTTCTCCTTTCCAGGCCGCCACTGAAACGGCATGTGCAGGGTAATGTGGGGCGGAGAATTAAGTGAAGCCCTGCTATTGTACTGGTTACTGAAATGAACTTTTAACTCCTGCGCTAATTCATGGTAGGGCTCGGGCAGTATAATTGCTATGAAATAAAGGGCTGTGCTTGTCTAATTCTTTTCCATCAACTCTTCAAAAACAAGATTTCGTTGTCTCAGGAGGAACTAAAATATACCACAAAAATCACATTGCTCTCCAACTCTTCTGCGGCTAATTTGGCCAGTATTAAACCCAAAATGACATGAGATACACTATGTTGACCTGGGCAATGGTAATAGGTTTTGCCATTTCCTGCAGTGATGATGAGGAGAAACCATACCAATGCACAGACTGCGCACTTACACCAGAAGCCGTGGCTGCGAACGACAATTCCGGTAAAGGAATTTACAAAGGACTTGTTGTTGGTTCCAGCGGCACAATTAAGTTCAACATTGCCAATAGCGGATCTACGATTGATCTTAATTCTTGACGGTGTTACCATTCCGCTGACGACTACAGCAACCTACGATATTGCCAATGGCTTTGAGGGCTACTTTACCAACTCTACCAGCAGTGTATCCATTGGATTTTACGTAACTGCCGATGGTTTGGATTATGCCGTATTTGATCTTGAGATTGACGGACATCCAGATGCCATGATTGAAGTGGTTAAAGAACTTTCAACTGCTTTGGTTAAAGTGTTCGAAGGAACCTACTCCGGTGACGGAAATGGCGCATTCAATATGCTTGCTAAGGGAAGTGAATGGGAAGTTCTGATTGATGAGGGATACCTTTTTTCAGGCGCTATAGATGAAGGCGGTAATTTATCCTGTGATTTTGATGATTGCGAGTTCATAGAAGTTACGGGCAAAATCATTGGCGATACCGCTTCCGGTAATTGGAGTTCAAATTTCGATGACGATAACGGAAAGTGGAAAGCTGAACGAACCCTATAGCTGTTCTACAGTTTTTCCAGGATGAAGTCCGTCATCATGGTGTACAGGTGGTGCCGCCTTTTGGCACCTCGTACTCCATGCGGGTCATCCGGATAGTAGAATGACCTGAATTGCTTGCCGGCATTGATGAGGGCATCCTGTAAGGCCACGGAGTTTTGAAAGTGTACATTATCGTCACCCGTTCCGTGAATGAGCAGAAAATGCCCCTGGAGCCTGTCGGCATATTTTATGGGCGAGTTGTCATCGTAGCCGCTGGCATTGTCTTTCGGCAATTGCATGTAGCGCTCGGTATAAATGTTATCGTAGTACCGCCAGTTGGTAACCGGTGCCCCGGCAATACCCAGTTTATACACGCCTGCTCCTTTTGTCATTACCAGCGATGCCATGAATCCGCCATAACTCCATCCGTAAATGCCCAGGCGCGAGCCATCCACATAGGGCAATGAAGCGAGGTATTTTCCGCCAGCCAGTAAATCCTCCAGTTCCAGCTTGCCCATTTCTTTATAGGTTTGCTTTACAAACTTTTCTCCGCGGTAGCCCGACCCGCGGGTATCCAGCGTAACCACCAGGTAGCCCTTTTGAACAAGTAATTGGCCCCAGGTATCCGGGCCGTATGCCTGGCGCACACTGGGTGCACGCGGGCCGCTGTACTGAAATACCATAACGGGGTATTTTTTTGATGGATCAAAATCGCGCGGCTTCATTATGGTTGCATCCAGTTGGGTTATGCCATCAGCCGATGGATAGGTAAAGAACTCCCGGCCTACAAGTCCGTATTCTTCCGCGCGTTTGCTGAGCGCCTCATTGGTCTCAATCACTTTCACCTGCTTGTTTCCTTTTACCTGAAACAAGGTTACCTGCAGTGGCTGCGAAGCGCTGGTAAAGTAATCAAGGTAGTATTGGTAGTCGGTGCTGAGATTGATGGTGTGCGTACCTGGCACCGAAGTTAAAGCCGTTTTCTTCTTGCCGTCATAGCTGATGGCAAAGAGCTGTCGGCCAAGGTGACCTCCTTCTGTAGAGATGTAGTACAGCGTCTTTGACTTTTCATCGGCACCCAGAAATTCAGTTACTTCCCAATCGCCCCGGGTAATCTGGTTAACCGGTTTGCCGTCAATCGTGTAGAGGTACAGGTGCTTGTACCCGCTTTGCTCGCTGGAGTGAACAAAATGCTTTCCATCATTCAGGTAGGTAAGATCATCGCAATAGTCGATATCAATATACTTATCGTTTTTTTCGGTTAGCACTACTTTGCTTGTTCCTGTACTTGCATCGGCATGAAGTATATCGAGCACATTCTGGAGGCGGCTTAACCTGCGGATAGAAAGGGTGTTTGGGTTGGTTGTCCATTTAACCCGAGGAATATAAATATCGGTTTCACTACCGATGTCGGCTTTTATTTTTTTGCCGGATGCCAAATCATAAATCCATATCTCAACCACTGAATTAGCTTCACCGGCTTTGGGATATTTAAACACGTAGTCTTCCGGGTACAGTGCACCTTTATTCCACTTTTGCATGGTGTATTGCCTCACGTTCGATTCATCGAAGCGATGGTAGGCCAGTTTCTTCCCATCGGGCGACCAGTAGAATGCTTTGGCGAAACTAAATTCCTCTTCATACACCCAGTCGGTGCTGCCGTTAATGATGTGGTTAAACTTCCCGTCATCGGTAACCTGTACTTCCTTCATGCTTGAAAGGTTAACATAAAACAGGTTGTTGCCGCGCACAAAAGCCACGTTGGCTGCATCGGGCGAAAGGGCGGCATACGATTGCTTGCCGTTTGGCGATAACTTTTGTACTGTTTTAGTTGCTAAATCATAGATGTAATATTCGGCTTTGAAGGATCTTCTGTAAATACCTTCGCGTTCCGTCATCAGCAAAAGTTTTTTCTCATCGCTGCTGAATTCATAATCCTGAATAGAAATTTTCGGTGTGAGTGCATCACCATCGCAAAGCATTTCCTCGGCCTGGCCGGTGGTTATGTTAATCCTGACAATCTTATTTCCATCCTGAGAAGAATAATACTTGCCATCTTTCATCCAGTTAATACCATACACCGAGCGTGTGGCAAACGTGTTTCGGAGGGTAAAGTCATCAACGGTGATTTGTTTTTGAGCGCTAATAGCAAGCGACTGAAGTATGAGCAGGGCTGTGATTAATTGTTTCATCCGTTAGAGGTTTAATTCTGTCTTCAAATTTTGCATTAAAAAAATTGAAATAGCAATTCAAAGGTACAGGCGGGTAAATTACCGGACGAACCGTATTGCCAATTTGCTCAACCTTGGTTACAAACAAACTGGTGTGGCAAGGAAAGATTCAATAAATACATTTGACTGTTAGCCAGGAGAACACACGTTCTTACTACTTTTAGTTCCATGAAACCCGAAAAACAGTCTGTTGATGAGATCATTACTGATTTACCCATACATGAACAGGTAATCGTGAAACGGCTTCGTTTACTTATTCTGGAATGCCTGCCTTACGCCAGGGAAAAGAACAACTACGGTGTGCCATTTTATACACGCAACCGCATGATCTGTTTCATCTGGCCGCCCAGCGTGTATTGGGGACCAAAAAAACAAGACTATGCTAACAAGGGTGTGACACTTGGATTCTGCCAGGGAAATTTAATGGCCAATGAAAACAATGTGCTAAAGGCAGAAGGACGCAAGCAAGTCTTTTGCATGTATTTTAAATCCCCGAATGATATTGATGAAAAAGTAATCCGGTCTCTGTTGTTCGAGGCTGGACTCATTGATGATGGATTCTCGAAAAAAAGAAAGGCTTAATATTCAATTGGCACAGCCACCACGATTTGATCCCACAGTAAAATCATTTCCACCTCCTCGCCCATTTTTTCAAACTGAATAGTAAACTGCTCAAATACGCGTTCCTGCTTCACGGCATGAACAGGAACGGAGAGTACATCAAGTGCCGGATCGCGGTTGGCTTCCATCTTGCTGTTAACGCCCCACTGCCCGTATTCTGAGTTAAAAATAACCGTCCAGGTTACCGAGTCGGGTATCGTCCACAGGCTGTACTTGCCGGCTGGCAATTTTTTTCCTTCAATGGTTAAGGCTTTGTTGGTTTCAAATACAGTAGCCTCGTTGGCACCGGTGCGCCATACCTTGCCATACGGTACCAACGCCCCGAAAATTTCACGGCCTTTTTTATATGGGCGATTGTATAGCACCCGCAAGCGCAACCCATTTTCTTCAAAAACCACTTCCTGCTCCGGACTAAACGATTTGGTGTGTTTGTAACGGATGTACTGAACCGTGAGCACCAGCGCAATAATGAGCACCGCGCCCACAGCCGAAAAGATCAGAAATTTCTTCATAGAATAGGGTTGTTTTGAGGGATGAACCCGGTTACTAAGCTTAAAAACAATTTCCAATTCTGCTATAAAAATTATCCCGTCAGGGCTATTTTTACAGCGCACAACCAATTTTCGCAGCTATGGATGCATCCTGGACTCCCTTTTACGTAGTTATTGCCTTGTTTGTTCTGGCCATTATCTCGCCCTGGGTTTTCCCAAATAAAATGGTGAGCAAAGACGAGCACGACAACAAGTACTAACAGCAACCCATCCTTATGAACATTGCCGTTTTCTGCGGCTCAGCCACGGGTAATAATTCCGTTTATGCTGATGCAGCGCGAGAACTGGGCATGTTACTGGCACAGCGCAACCATACCTTGGTTTATGGCGGGGGCAACATCGGGCTGATGGGCATTTTGGCTGATGCCGTATTAAGCCAACATGGAAAAGTTATAGGGGTAATTCCCGGATTTCTATTCGAAAAAGAAGTGGGCCATACCGGCCTCAGCCAACTTGAGATTGTTGGCGGTATGCACGAACGCAAAAAGCGCATGGCCGACCTGGCGCACGCTGTTATTATGATGCCGGGAGGTTGGGGTACACTGGATGAAACAGCCGAAATTTTAACGTGGCGACAATTGGGCCTTATTAACCTTCCGGTTGGTATTCTCAACATTAACTCATTTTATAACCCGCTGCTAGAGCAACTCCAGCGCATGACAAATGAGGGCTTTCTAAAACCCGTTTACCTCAATTCCGTTATCATTGAAAATTCACCGGCCAGGCTGCTCGATCGGTTAAGCCTTCTGTAAAAGAAGGGCTTTAAATTAATTACCTTGTCGTTGAAACGACATGAAAAAAATTTTATTCGCTTCGCTTTTAATCGGGGTATGTATTCGGTTTGCCTCCGCACAAAATCTCGGTTTCACTATCGCTGACGGTAGGCAGCGCGTGGATATACCCATCGAAGTAGTAAACAACCTGATTGTTGTTCCGGTCATTCTCAACGAGACCCTGCCACTGAAGTTTATTGTTGACACCGGTGTTCGCACGGCCATCCTCACCCAAAAGGCTTTTTCGGATATTCTTCAACTGGAATACAGCCGTAAGTATTCCATATCAGGTGCCGGAGGCGAAAAGGTTATTGACGCCTACGTAACCAATAATGTTTCCCTGCGGCTGCCCGGGGTAGAAGGGCGGGGTCATGCCCTGCTGGTGCTTGAAGAAGATTACCTGGAACTGCGCAATTTTCTTGGTACCGATGTTCATGGAATTCTCGGGTATGAATTGTTCAGCCGGTTCATTGTTAAGTTTGACTATCAAAAGAAAATCATGACATTAATGCTGCCGCAGAAATTCAAACCGGGTCGCAAGTACACACCTATACCCATCCGCATTCAGGACACCAAACCCTACCTGCTGGCGCCCATCAGTATTGATGAAGGCCACACATTAAATGCAAAATTGCTGGTGGATACAGGGGCCAGCCATGGCTTAATGCTTGAACCCGAATCGGACGACCGCATCCGGTTGCCAGAAAAAACCGTCAGCGGCACCATTGGGCGGGGGCTTGGGGGGCCCATCTCCGGAAAAATCGGCCGCATTGAATCGATTGAATTAGGAGGCCGCATATTGCGCAAAGTGCTGGTTAACTTCCCCGACAGCAACAGTTATTTTGCCGATTCGCTGTACATCGAACGCGTTGACCGCAACGGTACACTGGGCGGTGAAATACTCAGCCGCTTCCAGGTAATTATCAACTTTCCGCAGGAGAAAATTTACCTGAAGCCCAACAGCGAGTTTAACAAACAATTTTACTTTAACCTGAGCGGCATCAGTATTCGGGCAAAGGGATCATCACTCAGCGCTTTTGAAGTATCCGAAGTACGGCCGCAATCGGTTGGTGAACGTGCCGGTGTATTGCCGGGCGATAATATTATTGCCATTAATAACATACCAGCCCGCGAAATGAAGTTGAACCAGATTAATGCCTTATTCAATTCCAAACCCGGTCGAAAATTAAGACTGGAAATTGACCGGAGCGGTACAAAGAAAATTATTAACCTGGTGCTCGAAAACCAGATTTAACGAAACAGTTTAAGTAATTCGCGCCTGCGCTTGTTGTAGGCCTCCGCAAGGTATTGCCGGGTTCTTCTGAGTTTTAATGAATTCCTGAGTGAGTTGTACAGAGCCTCTCCGGTAAGATTTTTCTTTAAAACATAATCAGCTATATCGTTAGTTGGCAGGGCCTCTTCAAAATTGGAGTTTTTCAAAACCGTAATCGGAACGTCTTTAGTTTTTCTGTTTGTTGAAAGCGTGGCCACGGTTTCGCTTAACTCCTGCCTGCCGATGTTATCATCTATCAGAATAAAATTCGGGCGAAACCGCAACAGCCGTTGCCAGATGCTTTTCAGGTCAAAGGCAATTTCGGCCATTATGCGGTGGCCCGGCACACGTTGCAACAACTCGCGCATTTTACTCAATTCAATGGGATTGTTGCCCACCAGCAGTACATTTACTGCCTGCTCCGATTTAGACGCAGTTTTAATTTTTGTTTCCATAAGCCAACTGTAGAATAAACATACGAATAACGAAAAAGGTTACCCGTACCGCGTGTCTTTTTTATTACCTTTTCTAAAAAAATATAACCAACTCAAGTAATCCTTTAAACAAATTTGAAACAGGTTGCAATTATTGGCGGGGGTTTAGGAGGGTTAATTGCTGCAATCAGGCTGGCGAAAGCAGGTATGCCGGTAGTGTTGTTTGAAAAAAAAACGTACCCGTTTCACCGCGTTTGCGGTGAGTATGTGTCGAACGAAACCCTGCCTTTTCTTAAACACAACGGACTCTTCCCTGAAAAATTTGAACCGCCCTCTGTTTCCAGGTTCCAGTTGAGTGCAATAAATGGAAAAAGCGCTTTTCTTCCGCTCGATTTGGGTGGTTTTGGTATCAGCCGGTACGCTTTTGATCATTTTCTTTCACAGCAAGCACGCGCAGCAGGGGTACAAGTTGCAGAAAATTGTGAAGTGAGCCGGGTTCAATTCAATCAAGACCGGTTTGTTATTCAGGCAAATGACCATACACTTGAAGCAGACGTTGTAGTTGGCGCTTTCGGTAAACGCTCGCGGCTGGATGTTCAGCTTAACCGTGGCTTCATAATGAAACGTTCACCTTACGTGGGTATTAAGTATCACATCAAAACCAATCACCCCGATGATCTGATTGCGTTGCATAACTTTAACGGAGGGTACCTGGGCATCAGCAATGTTGAGGCTGGCAAAACCAATTTGTGTTATTTGGTACACCGCAACCTGCTTAAACACTACCATACCATTCCGGCTCTTGAAGAAAATGTGTTGTTCAAAAATCCACATATCAAAAACATTTATGCCAACTCAACTTTTCTCTTTGAAAAGCCGGAAGTGATCAACGAGTTTTCGTTTGCTCCGAAAGAGCCTGTTTACAACCACCTGCTAATGGTAGGCGATTCAGCCGGCATGATTACGCCCCTGTGCGGTAACGGCATGGCCATGGCCATCCATGCAGCCAAACTGGCTACCGATTTGGTGCTGCAACAAGTTACCGAAAAACAACCCAGGAAGTGGCTGGAAAAAAGTTATCAGTATGCCTGGAAAAAAAAATTTGCCGGTAGGCTGCGGTATGGCCGGTGGGTGCAGCATTACCTTTTCGGCAGTCATCTGTCATCCGATTTGGCTATCCGCCTGGCACTTTACCTTCGCCCTATAGCACGGTTAATGATTAAACAATCGCACGGAGAGCCTTTTTAGAATGCCGCCAATACATGGGTTGAATCCAAAAACAGGTAAATAAAAAATCCGTTCAGGCAGGTGGCTGATATAAAATTCATCAGCATGGTGTTGGCGTAATCGGCTTTTGATGCGTCTGTCCGTACCCGAAAAAACCAGTAACCAAAAAACAGCAGAACTGGCACCATGGACACCAAAAACAACAGGGCATACTTCAGTTGAAAGAAGCTGATGAATAAAAAAACAAAACCGCCAACGGCCAGCGTAAAGATGATTGCTGTAAAATAAAAGGTACTTTTTATTCCAAGGCGCAGGCTCATCGAAATGTCACCCCGCTTTAAGTCTTCCTCGTGCTGGTACACCTGGGTTAGAGGATAACTACCCCAAAGCATCACACTGGTTAGCATGGCTGGCGTTAAAACACCCGGACGAAAGGCCTGCTCAAATGTAAAATCATTGAGCCCGACATAGCACGCCAGAAATGTGAAAAAACCCTGGAAGAAACCGGTAATCAGCCAGCCGCCAACCGGGTATTTCTTTAATCGGGTTATGGGATGGCTGTATGCTTTGGAGGCTAACCCGTAAATGAAAACCATACCGGCAAAAGCAGTGTTAATTTTTACAAACGCCAGCAGGATGGCCGCAACATCAAACAGCAGTGAAATAAAGTACAGGCTTTTGTTTACCGGTGGCGGCTTTTTAAGCCCGCCAATACTTTTTTCATCGCGGTCGAAGTAACTATTGTACCCATTGCTTGCCGGATAAAGAAAAAAATGAAGAATGATAAACACCCACAGCAGCCTGTCCTGATTAAGGTTCGGTGCAAAACTGAGGCTGAATAAATAGATCGGTAGCAGAAAGTACGAAAACGGAATGCGCAAGTGTAAGAGAGACGACAACATGGTAAGCGGGTTACGAACCAAAATAGATTATTTTACGGTATTATTGAAAGCATGAGTTTTATAACAGCCATCGGCACGGCCGTACCCGAAAACCGGTTTAGCCAAGAGGCGATTGCCAGCTTTATGGCCAGGGCGATGAGCTTGAATCGTGAAGACAGTCGAAAACTACGAACCATTTTCAAATCAAGTGGTATTGACTGGCGTCATTCGGTGCTTAGCGATTACGGCAAGACAGAAAATTTTTCGTTCTTCACCGACTCATTCGATCCGTTTCCCTCCACTGAAGCCCGCCTGGCAATATATCGTAAAAGTGCACTGGCGCTCAGTGTAAAGGCAGTTGCCGATTGCATAAAGGATGCCTCGTTCGACTATCGATCCGTTACGCATCTGATTGTGGTGAGTTGTACCGGCATGTATGCCCCCGGGTTGGACATCGACCTGGTAAAGCAATTTGGTTTACGTGAGAATATTAACCGGCTTTGCATCAACTTCATGGGTTGTTATGCTGCCTTTAATGCGCTTAAAGCGGCCCATGCCTTTTGTGCAAGCGAGCCGGATGCACGTGTGCTGATTGTATGCACCGAAACCTGCAGCCTGCACTTTCAAAAGGAACCAACCGAAGATAACCTGTTGGCCAATGCCCTGTTTGCCGATGGTGCCGCAGCACTATTGGTTGAGAGCAGACCGCAACCAGGTTTAAATTTTCAGCCCGAAGCATTTCATAATGCCCTTGCGTACAATGGAACAGAACACATGGCCTGGAGCATTGGTAACATGGGTTTTGAGATGAAACTCTCCAGCTACGTACCCGATATTATTAAAAATGGAATCAGGGGTTTGACAGAACAATTGCTTTCGCATTTACAAAAGCACCTTACGGAGATAACCTACTTTGCTATTCACCCGGGCGGAAAACGTATCCTTGAAGTAATTGAAACCCAACTGGACATACCGGCTAACCAAAACCACCATGCCTATCAGGTTCTTAAGCACTACGGAAACATGTCATCTCCAACTGTATTATTTGTTTTAAAAAGGATTTATGATCAATTGACGCAGGCCGATGACGGCAACCGTGTTTTGAGTTTTGCCTTCGGTCCGGGCCTGACCATGGAAAGCATGTTATTGAAGGTTGTGAAAGCATGAGCCGGTTTTCAGTACGATCGAATACACCGGAAATCATGGATGATCTCGCCTGCTCAGGCGAAGTAGTTCATCAAACCCTTCGTGAACTGGAGTTTATCAATAAATGGCTGGGGGGCAACGCTATCACATTTAGTGGTGTTGACACGCTGCTAAAAGGCCGGGAGCAGGCCGCTGTCCACATTGCCGACCTTGGCTGCGGCAGCGGGGAAATGCTGAAGTTGATTTCGCAACGGCTGCAATCAAAAGGAATCAAACCAATTTTAACCGGTATTGATGCGAACCCGAACATTATTGAATATGCAAAAAAAAATTGCGCGGGCTTTTCAGGCATACACCTGGCAACCGAAAATATTCTGGCAGCGGAGTTTCAGCAAAGGAAGTTTGATATTATCGTGGCCACCCTGTTCTTTCATCATTTTACTTCGGCCCAACTCATCGACATTCTGAAACAACTAAAAAAGCAGGCTGATGTTGGTATCGTCATCAATGATCTGCACCGGCATCCGCTGGCGTTTTACTCCATTAAACTGTTGACGAAACTATTCTCAAAATCCGGTATGGTTAAGTACGATGCACCCCTTTCGGTATTGCGCGGCTTTACCCGTAACGAACTGGTGGGTATTTTAAAAGGAGCCGGTATAACCAGGTTTACCCTTCGCTGGAAGTGGGCCTTCCGCTGGCAGGTTATTATCCCTGCCACCGGCAGTCCGGGATAAACAACAATTCTCTGGCACAATTTTTCGTATTTTGGAGGCATATCATCAATACTAATTTTATGAAATCGGCTAAAATCACCTCGTTCGCTATACTGGCCCTCCTGCTTGCCGCTTGTTCTTCGGGGATTCTGGGTAAAAAAGTTAAAGAACCCTTTCAGGGAAATGCCTATGAATCAAATAACCGCTTCTGGCGCGGAACGGGCAAAGGCTCCAGTTCGCAGGATAACATCGCCCGCAGCAAAGCCGACCTGGACGCGAAGGCTCAACTGGCCGGGCAGGTTAATACTACCATGAAGCAGGTAGCCGACCAGTATCTTTCGGATACCGGCAACGAACGCGCTGCTGATGTGGCCGATAAATTTCAAAGCCTTGTAAGGCAGGTGATGAATACGGATATCTCCGACCTGCGCAAGATTGGCGAAGAGAAATACTATAACGAAAAGACAAAAGAATACACCGTATTCATGGCGTACGAAATAAAGAAAAACGCCATGCTGCGGTTTATGAAACGGCAGGCCAAAGTTGACCAGACCATTAACGAGCGTCAGCGCGACCTCATTGAAAAAATTATTGATGAAGAACTAAAGAAGGCTGACGCTGCCGATAAGGATTGACCAATCAGACTGACTGTAATCCGGATAGTTTATTGATTAATTGTCTGCAAGTGATTTCATCATCCTGATTTGCTGCTCGGTATATTTTTTACGACCGATTTCTGTTGAGCTTGTTTCTACCGATAAGAAATTATGCGGCAGGCTATTGACATCCATACGGTAGAACATTATGTCAAAAACTCCTTTCTTATCCGCTATTTCTGTATTGTTTACCACTTCCTTATACTGAATAATAATCGGAACAGAGAATCGTGTTATCTCATGCCAGGTCCATCCTTTTTCTGCATCAATAGCCACTGCGTTTACTTCTGTAATTGAATGTTCGCGCCCGCTAAATACTTTCTTCAAATTTTGATTAACGTAGTTGGTAAGCGCTTCTGAAGATGGAGAAGGAATGCCCTCGTACTCATTGGATGTGGTATAGAACTTTTTATAAGTATACTTGCCTCCCAGTACATTATACCGGGCAAGTCCTTTAACAACCACAACGGCATTTGGTGCGCCACTTATATTGGCTTTACGCTTAATAACTACTCCACGATCCCAATACCAGGCCTGATCCCCGCTGTGCCAATACTGTTCACCCGTTTTACCTTTTGTGCATGTTGCTTCAATAAGTCCGTCCTTATTCTTCACGCAATCGGCAATAACCTGGCTATCGCTAGGCTGCGCATGTACTGATCCGGCCATAATCACAATGAATGCTGCCAGAATGGGGTTAAGCAAACGTGTCATATTTCTGGGTTTTTAAATGCTCAATGAACGACATATTAAAGTTAACCTGTATTCAATGAGAATGTCAAGTGCTGGAAGGGGATGCTTTTAACGAAACATCACACCATCTTTCATAACAAACTCTATCTTTCTCAGATCCGAAATATTCTTTGACGGATCACCTTTCACTGCCACCAAATCGGCCAGCAGCCCTGCCCGGATACTTCCAATTTCGTTTTCCATGTGTAAGGCCTTGGCATTTACCACGGTTGCCGCTTTGAGTATTTCTATTGGCTTCATGCCGTACTCGGCCATCAATTCCATTTCGTACACATTTTCACCGTGATGATAAACACCTACATCACCGCCCATGCCGATGGTTACCCCGGCATCGAGCGCGATTTTAAAACTCCGCTTCTTTTGTTGTACCAATGCCGGTTCCGGATCTTTTCCTTTCCTCCATCCGCGGTATTGTTGGATGGCGTCAACCGCACCAAGGGTGGCGTAATAGGTTACATTGTGTTGTTTCATCAGCTGCGCAATCTCTTCATCCAGGTAGTCGCCATGCTCAATGGTTTCGGCTCCGGCCAATATAGCGCGTCTCATCGCCTCGGTTGATTTGGCATGGCACACCAGGTACCGGCCGCTGCTGCGCGTAACTTCATTAACCAGTTTCAGTTCATCCAGCGTAAATGACGGACGGTCTTCTCCCTTCGTTCCCCACCGGTAATCGGCATATACTTTTATAAAGTCAGCGCCCTTGCCAATCTGGTCGCGCACCACGCGGATCAGGTCATTGCCATCGGCCGGTTCAGCGCCAAGCATAATCTTTGAATCATCATCATAGCCCTTCGGACCGTACGAACCGGTAGAGACTATCGCTCTCCCGGCAACAATCATTCGGGGACCGGGGATGATTCCTTCATTAATCGCCCGCTTCAATGCCACATCGGCATAGCCTGCACCTTCGGTACCGAGGTCGCGCACCGTAGTAAATCCGGCCATGAGTGTATTCTTTGCGTGAACCGTTGCCCGCGCTGTGCGATAGGCATCGGTTTCCTTCAGCACCTGTGTATCCCAATCGGTAATATTGTATGGATAAAGAAACAAATGCGAGTGCCCTTCAATGAGTCCGGGAAGCAGGGTGCATCCGGTTAATTTCAGAACCGTTGCTTCTTTGGGGGGCTTAATCTGGGCGGCAGGTCCGGTCGCTGAAATTTTATTTCCAACCACAACCACAACCCAGCCTTCGTGCATTTGTGTACCATCAAAGACCCGGTCGGGTTGCAGGTAGTAGCTGCTCTGACTAAATAGTTGTGCGGATGTAAACAGTATTAATAGAGGCAGTGTGTTTTTCATGAAGAAAAGTTAGTTTTATTTATGATTAAATCCACCATGAAAAACTTACTGCTGCTTTCATTTTACCTGATTGTACTGCCTGCATTGAGTCAGCAACCGCCCGGCACCGACATTTACCTGTTTGATTGGAATAAGAAAAAAGGAACAATTGTACTGGGCAATCCTGTAAATATTACCGCCCGCCCGGGCTACGACAACCAGCCGTATTTCCATCCGGATAAACCGTTGCTATACTACGCTTCGGCCGATGTTACCGGCCGTACGGATATTCTGGAATACAATTATGAAACTGGCATTACCCGAAAACTTACCGAAACACCTGAACGCGAGTACTCGCCTACGGTAACGCCCGACAAAAAATTTATCTCTTGCATCATTCAGCGCGACAACGGTGCGCAGGATTTGGGCAAATACCCAATTGAAGGCGGAGAGCCCGTTGTGTTAATCAACAACCTTACCGTTGGTTACCACGCATGGATGGATAACAAGCGTGTGCTGACATTTATTTTACCGCAACCATTTACGTTACAACTGGTTGATGTGGAAACCGGTAAGGCCACTATCCTGGCCGAAAACATCGGCCGGTCATTACACAAAATTCCAAAACAAGAGGCCATGAGCTTTGCTCAGCAACAGCCGGATAAAACCTGGATAATTAAAAAACTAAACTCCAACAACCTTTCCGTAACAGATCTGGCCGTGCTAACCACTGAAAAAGAGCCCCTGCTAACGTGGGCTCCAGATGGTACTTTACTACGCAGCATGGAAATGGAGATTTATTTTATGAAGCCTGGCAAGAATAACACTTGGAATAAAGTTGAGATTCAAAAGGCGTTATCGGGTATTTCAAGGATGGCGGTAAACCCGCAAGGCAACAAGATAGCAATTGTGGTTAGTGAGTGATCGGCTATCTTTAACGCTTGCTTAAACTAAATGAACCAACTCAAACATATCGCCATATGCGGAAACATCGGGTGCGGTAAAACCAGCCTGGTAGAAAAACTGAGTAAACACTACGGGTGGACGCCCCTGTACGAATCGGTTGACAAAAACCCCTACCTGCGCGATTTCTATAACGACATGACGCGCTGGGCTTTTCACCTGCAAATCTATTTTCTCAACAGTCGCTTCCGGCAGGTAAATGAAATACGTACCAACAAAAAAACCACCATTCAGGATCGCACCATTTACGAAGACGCCTACATCTTTGCGGCCAACCTGCACGCCAGCGGCCATATTAACGACCGCGACTACCAGAGCTACCTCGATATTTTTAATTCGATGATAAACTTTGTGCCGCCACCCGACCTGTTGATTTATTTGCGTTCCGACATCCCCAAACTGGTACGGCAAATTCAGAAACGCGGACGCGATTTTGAATACGCCATGCGACTTGATTACCTCAAAAACCTGAATGAATACTACGAAAAATGGATAAGCAACTACAAACTGGGCAGGCTGCTCATCATCAATACAAATGACCTGGATTTTGTTGAACGCATTGACGACTTTGCCGTTATTGTAAGTCGGGTTGACCTTGAATTGAATAACTTATTCACCTGAAATAACCATTCCTGTAACATCCGGCCAATCATCTCGTTAATCAGAGCATCTTCATAATAAATTCAAACAGCTATGAAATACCTCCTGCCCATACTCCTCAGCCTGATCATTCACGAACGCGCTTCGGCACAGGATGAAAAGAAGGAACCAATAGCAGATTCCGTAAAAAAAGAAAAACCAAAAAAGAAGAAAGATCTTCCGCTTGAAGCGGCTCGCAAGATAAAAATCAAGAGCAACGAAGGCTCCTGGATGTCACTCGATGTGAGCCCCGATGGAAAAACCATTGTGTTTGATCTGCTGGGCGATTTGTACTTGCTGCCAATAACCGGTGGTAAAGCGCAACCCTTTATGAAAGGCATGGCCTTCGACTCGCACCCGCGCTTTAGCCCCGATGGCAAAAACATTCTCTTCATTTCTGACCGCAGCGGAGGTGAAAATGTATGGTACTTCTCACTCGATAAAAAAGATTCAACACAGGTAACCAAAGGCAATAACGACAACTACCAGTCGGCCGAGTGGACACCCGATGGGCAATATATCGTTACCAGCAAGGGCCGGTTAAATCTGAAGCTGTGGCTGTACCATAAAGATGGTGGAGGTGGTGCACAACTCATCAGCCGGCCCGACAACCTGAAAGTAATTGAACCGGCCTTCGGAAAAGACGAGCGGTATATCTGGTACGCACAACGCAACGGTGGCTGGAATTACAACGCCATGATGCCGCAAATTCAATTAGGCGTGTATGATCGCGAGCGCGGTGAAACCGAACTAAAAACCTCACGGTACGGTTCAGCCTTTACGCCAACTTTATCGCCCGATGGCAAATGGCTGGTTTATGGCAGCCGCTATAATGAACACACAGGTCTGGTGCTTCGCAACCTGGACAGTGGTGAAGAGCGGTGGCTGGCCTACCCTGTACAGCGCGATGAGCAGGAGTCTATCGGCACGCTGGGTATGCTGCCGGCCATGTCGTTCACGCCCGACAGCAAAGAACTGGTTGCTTCGTATGGCGGCAAACTCTGGCGTATCCCTGTTGGCGGTGGCAGCGCCATTGAAATTCCTTTTGAGATTGACACCGAAGTAGAACTGGGTCCGCAACTGGATTTTAAATATCCGGTTACAGACGATCCCACATTTGTTGTTACACAAATCCGCGACCCACAGGTTTCGCCAGATGGCAAGCGAGTTGCCTTTACTGCGTTAAACCGGCTTTACATTATGGACTTACCCAATGGCACACCCAAACGTGTAAGCGCTTTTAATTTCACTGAAGCACAACCGGTATGGAGTCCGGATGGTAATCAACTGGCTTGGGTAAGCTGGGAAGGAAACGGTGGACACATTTATAAGTACAACTACAAAGCCAAAGCCCCGGCAGTTCAGAAACTTACCACAGCACCGGCACTTTACAGCAACTTGTCGTGGTCGTACAAAAACAACCGCCTGGTGTTTGAGGTGTCGCCTCCGCAGTACTTCAAAGATCAGGATGGACCTGCCGGATTTGCCGAACGCAGTATCGGCTGGATTTCGGCTGATGGCGGAATGGTAACGATTGTTGATAAGGCACGCGGAAGGCATACCCCGCACTTTACCAGAAATGACGACCGCATTTATCTGTCGCATGGCCAAAAAGGATTAGTATCCATCCGGTGGGATGGTACTGATGAAAAGGGACACGTTAAAGTTACCGGTATCACCACCTTCGGCATGTCAGCCAAACACCATTGTATGATGGTGGAGAGTGAACAGGAGCCAACACCGCAGCCTTCGCCCGCAGCCGTTATTCTGATGGCCCCGGAAGGGGATAAGGCGCTGGCGCAAATCAACAACGAAGTATACGTGGTTACAGTGCCTAAAACCGGTGGCGAAACTCCAACCATTTCTGTTGCTGATGCAGCCAGTGCGCAATTCCCGTCACGTAAACTAACTAAACTTGGTGGTGAATTTCCCTCGTGGGGAAGTTCCGGTAAAGTGGTGCACTGGTCATTGGGTAATGCCTTGTTTTCATTCAACCTTGATTCAGCCCAGGCCAAAGAACTTGAGTTGAAGAAGAAAAAAGCGGAAGAAGAAAAATTGAAAGAGCAGGGAAAAGGCGAACACAAAAAGGAAAATGACAAGCCCGAAAAAAATGGCGATAAAAAAGAAGAGAACAAAGACGAAGGGTATAAGCCGGCTGAAGTGCGCATTAAGGTAAACGTGCCGCGCGATATCCCAAAATCGAAAGTGCTGTTGCAGAATGCCCGCATCATTACCATGAAAGGCAATGAAATTATTGAAAATGGCGATCTGCTCATTGACAACAACCGGATAAAACAAGTTGGGCCTGCCGGCTCCATCAGTGTGGATGGCACCGTACAAAAACTGGATATGCGAGGCAAAACTATTATCCCCGGCTTTGTTGACACCCACTCACACATGTGGCCGGCATGGGGTATCCACAAAAGTGAAATCTGGATGTACCTGGCCAACCTTGCTTACGGAGTAACTACCACGCGTGATCCGCAAACCGCTACAACCGATGTGCTAACGTATGCCGATATGGTTGAGGCCGGGCAGATACTGGGACCCCGTGTTTACTCTACCGGGCCGGGTGTTGGCTTCTGGGCTTACAATATTAAAGATGCCGACCAGGCCAAGGATATTTTAAAGCAATACTCCGATTACTATAACACCAAGTATATTAAAATGTATTTGGTAGGAAACCGCCAACAACGCCAGTGGGTTATCCAGGCCGCGCATGAACAAAAACTAATGCCTACCACCGAAGGCGGGCTCAACATTAAATTGAACATGACACAGATTATTGACGGCTATCCGGGTCATGAACATGCGTTTCCGGTTTATCCGTTGTATAAAGATTTCACCACCTTCGTGGCGGAATCAGGAACTACGTATACACCAACGTTGCTGGTAGCCTATGGCGGGCCATTTGCCGAAAACTACTATTGGGCAACCGAGAATCCGACTAAAGATGAAAAGCTGAACCGCTTTACACACAAAACCGAACTCGACTCAAAGACAAGACGGGTTAACAGCTGGTTTATTTACGAAGAGCACGTATTCCCCGATCATGGAAAGTTTGTAAAGGATCTTGTTGAAGCAGGCGGCAAAGCAGGTGTTGGTTCGCATGGCGAGATGCAGGGCATCGGGTTTCACTGGGAGTTATGGTCTATGGCATCGGGCGGCTTATCCAACCACGATGCGTTAAAGGTAGCTACCATTCATGGCGCAAAAGGATTGGGTTTGGATGGCGACCTGGGCAGCATTGAGGCCGGCAAACTTGCCGACCTGATTATTCTTGATAAAAATCCGCTGGAGAATATACGCAACACCAACACCATCAGTAAAGTGGTAAAGAATGGCCGGATATACGATGGCAACACGCTTGAGGAAACCCTCACCGGCAAGCAAAAACCCACTTTTGAGTGGCAACAGAAAAAGCCGGAAAACGTGCCGGGTATCCGCTAATCAAAAATCCCTGCACCAGGTGCCGGGGTTTTTATTTTCTGCTTATAAGTTCGTTACATTCGCTTTGTGAAACGCTGGGGCGCCATTCTGTTTCTGTCTCTTCTCGCATTAAACTTTGCGGGCATTTATTTCTATTTCGCCTTCAGGTTAATGCACATCAGGAACGAAATGCGGGCGGCATTAAAAACCATGCCTGAGGAGCGCCTGACTAAACTGGTTTTAACAGAATCGGACTTCTTCCGCTCAAAGGTTGAAGAACACGAAATAAAAATTGATGGTAGAATGTATGACATCGCCCGTCTTCAATATGCCGGTGGAAAGGTAATCGTTTGGTGTCTTCATGATGAAGCGGAGGATAACCTGCTCGCTTTTCTTGATGCAGTTTCAAACCGTGCGCATCAGGACTCAACCCCAGTTCCGCAATCTATACTGCAGTTTCTTTCCCTTACCTTTTTGGTGCCTGAATTTCAGTTACCACTTTCATACACGGCTGCTGCAAAAACAGAAACAACCTATCGCCTACCGGTGTACTCTATACTCGTACCAATTCAAAGCCCACCACCACGCGCTAAATATTTCTTCACCTAGTAAGATCAGCAGCAATTTCTTGCTGATAAATTTTCCATTCATTAATCCAATTATCGAATGAGGCACATCAGTACCCTTTTGGTGTTGATGTTGGTTTACTTCTTTCCTGTTTATGCGCAGGAACAAAATGATACAACCTACATCAATCCGAAAAATTTTATTCTTGACGAAACGGTTATTTCGGCAAGCCGGTGGGAGCAGAATATCCGGGAGGTTCCTAACCGCATTGCAAAAATCAGCGCGGCTACTATTCAGTTTCAAAATCCGCAAACCGCGGCTGATCTGTTGGGCGCATCGAACCAGGTGTTTATTCAGAAGAGCCAACTTGGCGGAGGCAGCCCGATGATCCGCGGATTTGCTACCAGCCGTGTATTGCTGGTAATTGATGGCGTGCGGATGAACAACGCAATCTTCCGGAGCGGCAACGTGCAAAACGTTATCTCGCTGGATGCAAGCACCATTGACGAATCGGAGGTAATCTTTGGTCCGGGCTCGGTTATCTATGGCAGCGATGCCATTGGCGGGGTGATGGACTTTCACACGTTAACACCCCGGTTTTCTGAAAACGGGAAACTCCGGTATAACGCGAACGCTTTCAGCCGGTATTCATCAGCCAACAACGAAGCTACCAACCACCTTAACTTTACCCTTGGTTCTAAGAGGTGGTCGTGGGTGGCGGCTTATACCCGCTCCAATTATGACGATTTACTTATGGGCAGCAAGGGGCCGGAGGAATACCTACGGCCTGACTTTCAACGAAGAGTAAACAACACCGACTCTGTTTTTGTGAATAGCAATCCAAGGCTTCAGGTACCTACCGGGTACAGTCAGGAAAACATTTTGCAAAAACTGGCCTTCCGCCCGCTTGCCAACTTAACCCTGATGTACGCTTTTCATTACTCCGGAACATCGGACGTACCCCGGTACGACAGGCTGCTGGTAAAACGATCAAACGGAGATTTTGCATCGGCCGAGTGGTATTATGGTCCGCAAAAATGGCAGATGCACCAACTGCAGGTATCAGCAGATGAGCCTACAGCTATTTGGGACCACGCCCGATTTACGGTGGCTTACCAGGATTATAACGAAAGCCGCCACACCCGAAACTTTGGTTCCTCAAACCGCACCAATCGGTTTGAAAATGTGAAGGCCATTTCGGTTAATGCCGATATCGATAAAGACCTGTCTGACCGGACGAAGCTTTTCTATGGGCTTGAGTATGTAGACAATAAAGTGGGTTCAACGGCCTTTCGTGAAAACATCAACAATGGCACTGTCTCCACCGCCACCACCCGCTACCCGGATGGTTCAACCTGGCAATCCATTGCCGGGTATGCCAGTGTCCGCTACAACCTCAGCGATCAATTTCTGCTGAACGGAAGTGCACGGGTAACCAACGTTCAAACCGAGGCACTGTTCGATACGACCTTGTTTGATTTTCCATTCGTTTCCGCCAGCCTGAACAACACTTCGCTTAACGGTAGTGTGGGGCTGGTGTATAATCCTAATCCGGATTGGAAGTTTTATACCAATCTATCCTCCGGCTTCCGCGCTCCCAATGTTGATGACATCGGCAAGGTGTTCGATTCACAGCCCGGTAGCGTGGTGGTTCCCAATCCAAACCTTGAGCCGGAGTTGGCCTATAATTCGGAAATCGGAGCGACTGGTCGCATCGGAGCAGTAGAAGTGGATGTTGCCGCTTATTATACAATCATTGATAATGCCATAGCCCGTGCCACGGATACGTTTAACGGGGCCGATAGCATCGTTTTTGATGGTGTGTTAAGTGCTGTACTCTCCCAGCAGAATATCAGCTCAGTAAAAGTAGCCGGGTTTCAGGTTGGCTTGCGTTGGAACATTGCGCGATACTGGTTGCTAACGTCTCATCTCAATTATCAAAAAGGTAAAGAAACCTATCCGGGCAGTAGCGAAACCTATTCGCCTACCCACGTTGCGCCCTTGTTTGGCGCTACGCATTTGGTTTTTACCCGGCATGATTTGCGGGTTGACTTGTACTCGGTTTACAATGGCAAGATCAGCTACGATAACCTTGCATTATCCGAAAGGGCCGATGCACACCTGTATGCGAAGGATGCCAATGGCAATCCGTACGCACCTTCATGGTGGACTTTGAACCTGAAGACTTCATTTCAGGCGGCAACCTATTTAACTGTGGATGCCGGTATTGAAAACCTGCTCGACAAGCGTTACCGCCCGTATGCTTCAGGCATATCGGCACCCGGCCGCAATGCAATTATTACCTTACGGCTTAAAATTTAAAAACCTCCGGACCTGTCAGGTTAAAAACCTGACAGGTCTTAGAAAAAAAGATGAACGAAAACAAAAACATTGTCCGCCTCACCCGCTTCTACCGGAAAATCCATAAGTGGATTGGTATGTTTCTTTTTATCTTCTTTTTCTTCATTTCGGTTACCGGACTGTTGCTGGGCTGGAAAAAGCACTCCGGTGGATTAATCCTTCCGAAAACTGAGAAGGGTATTTCTACAAATATGAAAGACTGGCTTTCGTACGATAGCCTACATACCATCGCCATCAACGCCTTGCACGATTCATTTCCGGAAAATCTTTCTCCGGTACTGGATCGGATTGACGCCCGTCCTGATAAAGGCATTGTAAAATTTGTATTCAAAAATCATTATACTGAAATTCAACTGGACTGTACAACCGGCAAAGTACTTGCAGTTAATATTCGTACATCCGATATCATTGAGCAAATTCATGACGGGTCAATACTTGATGTTGCTTTCAACACCAGCGATGGGCAAATTAAACTGGGTTACACTACCCTTACCGGAATAAGCCTGTTGCTGCTAACCGTTACCGGATTTTTCTTGTGGTATAATCCCATCCTGATAAGGAATAAAAAAGAAAAAAATCAGGCCTGAATCATGGCCAGAATATCCTCCACATATTCACGGCTGTTTGCAAGCCTGGGCACTTTATTTTGCCCGCCCAGTTTTCCTCGCTTCTTCATCCAATTGTAAAATGTACCTGGCTCTGCGCTGTGAACTTTTGGGGCCACTAACGCCAAATCGTGCGAGCGCTTGGCATCGTAATCGCTGTTGATTTGGCGCAGCGTTGCGTCAAGCACGCGGGTAAATTCGTAAAGATCAGCAGGTTTAACCTTAAATTCAATAATCCACTCATGCCCGCCTTTTTTGTGGGCATCCAAAAACACGGGTGCCGCAGTATAATTATCAATAATAGCCCCGGTGGCTTCGCAGGCTTTGGTGATTGCTACATCGGCATTGTCAACAATAACCTCTTCGCCAAACGCATTGATGAAGTGCTTGGTTCTGCCTGAAATTTTGATCCGGTAGGGTGAAAGTGATGTAAACTTAACCGTATCGCCAATGTTGTAACGCCACAGGCCGGCATTGGTGGTGATAACCATTGCGTAATTTTTTCCAATTTCAACATCGCGTAATGGAATAACTTTTTGTTCATTGCTTTCAGTTTCACTCATTCGAATGAACTCATAATAAATTCCATAGTCGAGCATCAGCAGCATTTCGTCTGAATTGCTTCGATCCTGAATACCGAAAAATCCTTCGCTTGCATTGTAGATCTCCCAGTACACCATGTTCGGATTTGGTATGAGGTCTTGAAACAGTTTGCGATAGGGTTTGAACGAAACGGCACCGTGAAAAAATGCCTCCAGGTTAGGCCACACTTCCATGATGTTTTTCTTTCCGGTTAATTCAACTATGCGCTGAATGAGCAGAATCGTCCAGGTGGGTACACCGGCTATGTTGGTCACGTTTTCAACCGAAGTTTCCCGGGCCAGCTTTTCAATTTTTTCCTCCCAATTACTCATCAAGGCTGTTTCAAGCCTGGGTGTGCGGATGAACTCAGCCCATACTGGCAGGTTTTGCATGATAACGGCTGAGACATCGCCATAGTAGGACGATGCCGTAGGATCGTTTTCGTTTACCTGGTGGCTGCCGCCTACAGCCAGCCCCTTCCCATCAAAGATCTTTGTATTCGGATTATTGTTCACGTAAATGGATAGCATATCCTTGCCTCCCTTAAAATGACAATCCTCCAAGGCTTCGTAAGAAACGGGGATAAACTTGCTTCGTGCGTTGGTGGTACCAGAAGATTTTGAGAACCATTTAATCTCGGTAGGCCAAAGCAGGTACTGCTCTCCGCGCATCAGCCGTTCGATATAGGGGTATAGCTGTTCGTATGTATGAACCGGAACCCGTTGCCTGTACTGCTCGTCATTTTCAATGCTGGCAAAATCATAGGTTTTTCCAAACTCGGTTGACTTGCCTGCCTGTATCAGTTTTTTAAAAAGTTCTTCCTGCACTTCGTGTGGGTATTTCATAAAAAGCTCCATTTGGTGAATGCGCTTTTTCATTACCCAGGTGAGGATTGAATTAAGCAGGCCCATAGGTTTAGGATGAACCCCAAATATAAAGAAAGCGGAATTGGTTAGGGAGTACCTACTGGTTATCGGGCAGAGTAACCTTGGCCCTGCGCAGTTCAAAGTTTTGCCCAAGGTACACTTTGCGGACCTGCGGATCGTTTGCCAAATCATGGGCAGTACCTGATTTAAACAACTTACCGTCAACCATCAGGTACGCCCTGTCGGTTATAGAAAGCGTTTCATCCACGTTGTGATCGGTAATAAGAATGCCGATGTTTTTGTTTTTTAGTTTTGCTACAATCGACTGAATTTCTTCAACGGCAATCGGGTCAACTCCGGCAAAGGGTTCATCCAGTAATACAAATTTTGGATCAACAGCCAGTGCACGGGCAATTTCGGTACGCCTGCGTTCACCGCCCGAAAGTGACATGCCCAGGCTTTTGCGCACTTTGTGTAAACTGAATTCATTAATCAGTTCATCTACTTTTTCTTTTTGCTGCTGCCGGGTTGTATTGCGCATTTCGAGTACGGCCATAATATTTTCTTCCACCGTTAGTTTCCTGAAAACGGAAGCTTCCTGGGCAAGGTAGCCAATGCCTTTACGGGCACGCTGGTACATAGGAAGAGGTGTGATCTCTTCCGAGTCGAGAAAGATTTTTCCTTCATTGGGTTTTATCAGGCCCACAATCATATAGAAGGAAGTTGTTTTACCGGCACCATTGGGGCCCAGTAACCCAACAATTTCGCCTTGAGCAACCTCAACGGAAACATGATCAACCACGGTGCGGGTTTTATACTTTTTAACAAGGTTCTCTGCTCGTAATACCATAGTAATCAATCAAATTTAACGTCCTTTATCCGCAACTGGATGCTGGCGTTTCCATTATATATATTCTCTTCAACGGTAAAAGCCATGTTGAATCTTTCGCCTGTTGCCAGCCGGTTATAATGGTCGGCCAAATCAAATGCAACAGCCTGCAGGATGTTGTCGTTGCCATCCTGCTTTGCCAGGAATCGCAGGTGCCGATCCTTATAATTTGTCAGCGCGTTGAACACAAACACATTTCGTGCCTCAAATACAGGCTTGTGGTTACCCGGTCCGAATGGTGCCATTTGTTTTAAGATGTTCAAGAAGCGCGGAGTAATCGCATCAAACTTAACAGGAACATCAATTTCAATAATTGGTGATAACTGGTCATTTGTAATCTGGCTGCTAACCACTTCCTCAAAACGTTGCCGGAACGCTTCAAGGTTTTGTTTTTCCAGGGTAAGGCCGGCTGCGTATTTATGGCCTCCGAATTTTTCAAGCAGATCGCTGCACTGTTCAATAGCCCGGTATAAATCAAATCCATTCACGCTGCGGGCTGACCCGGTTATTTTGCCATTCGATTCAGTAAGGATAACTGTTGGCCGGTAGAATTTTTCGATGCAACGTGCAGCCACGATACCGATAACACCTTTGTGCCAGGATTCTTTAAACAATACAGTTGAATACCCAGTACGATAGGTTTCATTTTCTTCAATCATCGCCAGTGCCTCTTCGGTAATGCTTAAATCAAATTCTCTGCGCAAATCATTTTTACTGTCAACATATTGAGCGCGTTCAGCAGCCTGGGCATCGGTTTTGGCAATAAGTAGTTCAACAGCTGCACTGGCGTGCGCCACGCGGCCTGCTGCATTGATACGCGGCCCCAGTGTAAATACAATTGAAGAGACGTCAAGTTCGTGCTTTGGCGAGGATACCTCTTTCAGGGCTTTTAGTCCCGGCAACGGGTTTTCATTTAGCTTCTTTATTCCGTAATAAGAGAGAATGCGGTTTTCTCCTGTAATCGGCACAATGTCGGAGGCGATACTAACAGCCACCAGATCCAGGTATTGGAACACTTTTTTTTCATCACCATATCGCCTGGCAAAGGCCTGAATAAGCTTAAAGCCTAATCCGCAACCGCTAAGTTCCTTGAAGGGGTAGTTACAATCGTTACGCTTGGGGTCGAGTACAGCTATTGCATGAGGAATGTTTTCATCCGGCAGGTGGTGATCGCAGATAATAAAATCAATACCCCTGTTATTAGCCAACAACACCATGTCCTCCGCTTTGATGCCGCAATCCAGGGCAATAATCAGTGTAAAATTGTTTTCACCGGCATATTCAACTCCTGCCCTGGAGATACCATATCCTTCTTTGTTGCGATCAGGAATGTAGATTTCGCAGCGCGTATAAAATTCACTCAAGTAGTTATATACCAGCGCCACTGCGGTGGTGCCATCCACATCGTAGTCACCATAGATTAGGATTTTTTCATTGGCATCAATGGCTTTTCTCAGGCGACCAACAGCCTGATCCATATCGCGCATTAAAAACGGATCGGGCAGGGCTTCAAGGGAAGGTCGAAAAAAATCTTTTGCCTCCTGCACCGTGCTGATGCCCCGCTGCAATAAAATGGTTGTGAGGTAGGGATTAAGATTTAAGGCCCTGCCAAGGGACTGAATATCGGCTTGCGAAGGGATTTGTTTGTATTGCCAGCGTTTCTCTACCATTTAATTGGTTTGAAATGTTACGGTACCGTCTTTTCCACGCACTCCGCTTGTGCCCTCCATACCGGGCAGGCCGTCTTTTCCGTTCCTGCGTGATGGCCCCAACCCCGCTGAACCCGGATTACCACGCTTACCAACCAAGCCAGGTACGCCTCCATAATTTTTAATAATGAGTTTAGAACCGACCCACTCTTTAATTGTAAGTGCCTGAGGGGACTGAATGAGTAGATTGCCGCCATTGCCCCCATCACCACCCCGGCCGCCATTACCACCATTGCCTCCGTTGCCTCCGTTGCAGTGAACTGTTCCTGGACTGCCATCTCCGCCCGCACCACCATTACCCCCGTTACCGCCCCGGCCTCCGGTAAGGATGATGCTGAGTTGGCCATTGATGATTAGTTTATCAAAATATAAATACAGGTTAGTTCCATTAACACCGGTAAGTCCCGGGGTGCCCATTGTTCCGTCTGTTGCATTCTTGCAAGGACCGGAAGCAACTGTTCCTGGTCTTCCATTTCGCCCGTTGGCACCGTTGGCTCCATTACCCATAATGCTGGTGGCCCTGCCGGCAATGATAACTTTTGAACGTATATAATTTTCAGCCCGCAACGGATTAAGCATAATCGTGGAAGAATCCATCAGGATGAGCGTATCGGCTACGATGATATCGGATTGTGAATCGATTTTGAATACTTCGCGTGGCCGGATAACTAGTTTTTCTGATCGTATCTGTCCAAATGCTGCGCAAGGCCACCAAATACACACCAGCACCGCAATCATCCGCGTTTTCATTTAGCAAACCTGCACAATAACCGGCATTCTTAAAAATAAAAAAGCAGCACCAACCGGTGCTGCTTTGCTGTGTTGACAAGTATTGACTATTCCGTGCCTTGCTTCTTTTCAGCGGTTACGTTTTCAAGCACTTCTTTAATTTCGGTACGCTGGCCGTCTTTGTAAGGCACAATCCAGGCATCTTTAACGCCCATTTCGCGCATGTATTTTTTAAACTGATCGGCTTCCCAGTAATCGCGGAAGATGCCGATAGTTACGCGTTGTGGTTCATTTTCGCGCACTTCGCCTCCAAAATTCGGATTGTTATCGAAGTATTTTGACAAATCTTTGTTCTTAAAAGCACCCACCTGCACCTTAAATACCACACCTTTCGAAAAATCCATTGGGTTGATAACCGGAGATTCTTTCAACTGGGCAAGTTCAGCACGGGCAGCGGTTAATTGGCCACGCATCTGCGACAACTGGTCTTCCAGTTCAGCAATACGGGCATCTTTGTTGCTCATGGCGCTTTGCATTTCTGAAATTCTTCGGTTTAATGCCGCAACCTGGTTATCGGCATTTTGTTTATCTTCCGTTAACTGCTTCAGGTTAGCGGGTTGCTTAGCGTATTCCTTGGCTTTTTTCTTCCACTCTTTCTTTTCCTGCTTGGAAAGCTGGGCGAAAGTTGGTGTGCCCGCAAAAAGTAAAGCCAGACAGAAAAGTAATGTTAATTTTTTCATTGTCAGGAGTTTAAAAAGTTTATTAAAAGTACGAAATATTTTCAATTTCCTATGTTTCAGAGGTTTCCCACCATTTTTTCTGGCCGCACCCACTGGTCGAACTGTTCGGATGTAACCAACCCCAGTTCAATGGCTGCTTCCCGCAGGGTTTTATTTTCTTTATGGGCCTTCTTGGCAATTTTGGCTGCGTTTTCATAGCCAATGTGTGGATTGAGTGCGGTAACCAGCATCAACGAGTTTTCCATGTGTCTTTTGATGATGGCATGATTTGGTTCAATGCCTTCAGCACATTTAGCGTTAAATGATACGCACGCATCACCAATGAGTCGTGCCGACTGCAGCACATTGGCTGCGATTACGGGCTTAAAAACATTCAGCTCAAAATGCCCGGTGGCTCCACCCACCGACACCGCTACATCATTGCCGATGACCTGGGCACACACCATGGTTAAGGCTTCGGGCTGTGTGGGGTTTACCTTGCCCGGCATGATTGATGAACCGGGCTCATTATCGGGAATGATGATTTCGCCAATGCCTGAGCGCGGGCCGGAACTTAGCATGCGGATGTCGTTGGCAATTTTCATTAGCGCAACGGCAGCCCGTTTTAATGCCCCCGACAACTCAACCATGGCATCGTGCGCGGCCAGTGCTTCGAATTTATTGGGTGCCGTTACAAAAGGATAACCGGTTAGTTCGGCAATTTTCTTTGCTACCAGCACATCGTATCCTTTGGGTGCATTGAGGCCAGTGCCCACGGCTGTACCACCCAGCGCTAGTTCCCTTACCATTTCCAGCGCATTCTTAATGGCCCTGCAACTGTTTTCTAGTTGTTGCACATATCCGGAAAACTCCTGGCCAAGTGTTAGTGGTGTAGCATCCATAAAGTGGGTACGACCAGTTTTAACAATGGTGTTGTATTCTTTTGATTTCCGGGCCAATGTTTCTTTTAGTTTCTGAATGCCCGGCAGCGTTACCTCAACAACCAGTTTGTACGCGGCAATGTGCATGGCTGTGGGAAACGTGTCGTTCGAGGACTGGGATTTGTTTACGTCATCGTTGGGATGAAGCACTTTCTTTTCATCGGTTAGCCTTCCTCCGCTGAGAACATGTGCCCGGTAGGCAATGACCTCGTTTACGTTCATGTTGCTTTGTGTGCCCGAACCAGTTTGCCAGATAACCAATGGAAACTCGCCATCCAGTTTACCAGCCAATATCTCATCACAAACTTTTCCAATCAAATCCCTCTTCTCAGCCGGCAACACGCCCAGTTCATGGTTGGCCATGGCGGCTGCCTTTTTCAGGTAAGCAAAAGCATAGATAATTTCTTTGGGCATGCTGCCTTCATGACCGATTTTAAAATTGTTACGCGAGCGTTCAGTTTGTGCGCCCCAGTATTTATCGGCCGGCACCTGTACCTCGCCCATGGTGTCCTTTTCAATGCGGTAGTTCATTTTATACAGCAGTTTTTGTCAAAGGTAGGAAAACGTCAAAAACAAAAATGCCGGATCTGACCCGGCATTCAACTTAATATCCGTCTTTTTTCCGGAAATATTTGTCCTCATCAAATTCATCTTCAAGCGACTTGGGGATGACACCTATCTCAAGAATTTTAAATTCTGTTCTGCGGTTTTTCTGACGACCGGCCGGGTTATCAGTGCCATCCGGATTGGTGTTGCGGGCAATCGGCCGCGATTCTCCGTAACCCTTTGCCACGAGGCGGTCGTTGGCAATACCCCGCTTTACCAGGTAGTTCACAGCCGACTCGGCACGTTTCTGCGACAGCCACATGTTGTATTCTTCGGTGTCAACACTATCAGTATGTGAACTTAACTCGATCTTAATCTCCGGGTTATCCACCAACAATTGCACGAGTTTGTCCAACTCGCGTGCGGCATCCGGCCGGATATCAAATTTGTTGAAATCGTAATAGATGTTTTCGAGCACAAAAATTTTATTAATCTCAATCTTATCGAGCACCACAATAGTATCGAATGTGATGTTGGTAATCAATTCGGTTAGTGTTTTCGGATCAACCGACTTTCCTTTTGTGGTGTATTCCTGACGCTTTACCAGGTAGCCTTCGGTTTCGCCCACCAGGTTGTAATCTTCATTATCATAAACGCGGAACAAAAACTTGCCGTCATTGCCGGTAACATAATCCTGCATCAAATCACCTTTTGCATCAAGCAGGCTTACTTTGGTGTTTGGAAGAATCTGGAGTTTGCCTTCCTTATCGGGTGTGTAGGTTACTCCGGCCAGGTAATAATTGATTACCCGCAAGTCTGGATCTTCATTAACGAAGGTGTAAATATCATCATCGCCTTTACCGCCTTCACGGTTGGAGGTGAAGAAGCCGCGATCAGGACGGAACAGGAATATCCCAAAATCATCGCCTGTTGAGTTGACCGGCTCACCCAGGTTTTCTACGGTTGTAACACCTGCTGATCGTTTTACCACAAAAAGGTCAAGACCTCCATAGCCCGGGTGACCGTCCGAAGCCAGGTACAGTTTACCATCATCGGCCACATAGGGAAACATTTCATTACCGGGCGTATTGATTTCGGGGCCGAGGTTGCGCACCCGCGAAAATCGACCGCGTGAATCAATTTGTGCGGCATACAAATCCGTGCCGCCATAACCGCCTTTTCGGTTCGAAGCAAAGTACAAGGTGCGCCCATCCGGACTGAAGGCCGGAGTGGAGTCCCAGAATTCCGGGGTGTTAACACCTCCGGTAATCACCTGCGGCTCCGACCAAACACCATTTCTAAAACGCGAAATGTAGAGGTCGACATCTTCTGCTCCTTTTTTCTTCCCGGTATTGCCTTTGGCAAATACCATGGTGCGGCCATCGGGAGTAAAGGCTATGCATCCATCATTTACATTTTCAGTGTTGATCCCTGCAGGCAAGGGTGCCAAAGTGGACACATCCACATTGGCCCCGCGACTGGCCACTTTATACAAGTTGGTGAATGGCGTTCCGGTAGCTGCGTAAAGTTTTCCGTTACCGCGCGATGAGGTGAAGTAAAGCTCATTGTTTAAGTACACCGGATTGTATTCACTGTGTTGCGTGTTTAATGCCTCCAGGTTCTTTATCCGGTAATAGTTGGGTTTCTCGCGTAATTTTTCCAGATAGCCCAAACCGTTTAATTCAATATTTGCCCTGTCTTTAAGTTTTTCATTTGACGTACGGGCTATCAATTCTTCGAGTTGCTTGCGGGCATCATTGTATTTTGAGTTAGCCTTAAGCGCCTGTGCGTAATAAAATTGGACGGAGTCTTTATCAATTCCACGACCGCCTGCCTTGGCATAATACGGTTCGGCCTCCTTTAACCGATTGGAGAGCCTGTAAGCCTCAGCAATGAAGTAGTTTGCCTTTCCCTGATCTTTCGGCTTTGCCGATTGAAGTGTGTTGATGGTGTATTGATACTCTCCACGCTGAAAAGATTTAATGGCTTTCTTTTCAGGGCTGCAGGAGGCCACCAGGCCGGCAATACTTAGAAGAATAAAAAACCGCATCTGTTCCAATCAATCACTAAAACTACAAAAGAAACCGGTTTTTACTGACATCAGGCCGGCACCCGGTTCAGGTATTTTTTAAGCCACGTTTTACCGGCAGGCATAATAAACCGGGCTCTAAAATCGGCCATTGTGTTTACGGTTATATCAAAGACCAACGTATCGGCATTCCATTTATTTTCTGCCAGTAAAGATTGAAGTTCTTTAACCGGAACAGTGTAAGGGGTTTCGTTCTGTAAAAACGTTATTACCATCCTGTTAAAAAGCCCTAAAGAAAAAAACTCATCTAATTGGCGGATAAGTCGGGCTGACTCATCGATAGAGCACCCGCTGGGCGCCTGCACGCGTTCATCGGCAGCAAGCACAATAAACCGATCGTGTAAAACCTTAAACGATCCGTGCACAGGGTTGCCATGCGTGCTCCAACCTTCGATGAATGTGTGAAGCTTGCTGTTAATCGTTGCTATTTCCCTGGCATTTAATTGTCTCTCGGCCTGGTAAATCCAGAGCTTGGCGGTTTCCGGTAGTTGATCAAAAGCAATGAACATTTTCTATCCGATTTCTTAAGTTAAACCCTGCGCTTCGGCAATTAGTTCGGCCAAATCTTTAACGCGCACCTCAACTTCTTTCTCCTTCGCTTTAACACCATCGGTAAGCATAGTCATACAGAAGGGACAGGCAACGGCTATAGTCCCTGCACCGGTTTGAAGGGCTTCCTCCGCCCGCTCGATATTAATTTCCTTCTTACCCTTTTCGGCATCTTTAAACATTTGCGCTCCTCCCGCTCCGCAACACAACCCGGTTGTGCGGCAACGCTTCATTTCAACCAGGTCGGCATCCAGCGCTTCGAGTACTGCACGCGGGGCTTCATAAATGTTATTTGCCCGGCCAAGGTAGCAGGAATCGTGGTACGTAATCTTCTTACCCTTGAAGGAACTCCCTCCCGACAGTTTTATTCGACCCTCATTGATTAATTGCTGCAAAAAAGTGGCGTGGTGAATTACTTCGTACGTGCCACCCAGTTCAGGATATTCATTCTTCAATGTGTTAAAACAATGCGGACAGGCGGTTACAATTTTCTTCACTCCGTAGCCGTTCAGCACCTGAATGTTATTCATGGCCTGCATCTGAAAAAGAAATTCGTTGCCGGCCCTGCGGGCCGGATCGCCCGTGCAGGTTTCTTCTGTGCCCAGGACAGCGAATTTTACTCCAATTGCATTCAAAATTTTTACAAAGGCTTTGGTAACCCGCTTGTACCGATCGTCATACGATCCGGCACAGCCAACCCAAAAAAGTATTTCGGGCGATTCGCCTTTTGGGGTTAATTCGGCCAATGTGGGTACGTTCATCTCACTTTAAATTTTACGTTATGCATCTTTAGCCCAGTTAAACCGGTCGGCCGCTGAAAACTTCCACGGGGCAAAGTTGGTTTCGATGTTTTGAAACATGGCGTTCCATGAAGGGGGCGAGCCCGATTCTTCCATGGCTACATATCGCCTGAGTTCCAGAATAATTTCAAGCGGATTAATCAGAACAGGGCAGGCCTCCACACACGCGTTACAACTGGTGCAGGCGTTGATTTCTTCCTTGGTGATATAGTCGCCTAAAAGCGATTTGCCGTCATTCAATCCGGGGCCGCCTTTCGCCACACTGCGTCCAACTTCTTCCATGCGGTCGCGTGTATCCATCATAATCTTACGAGGCGACAGTTTTTTTCCGGTAAGGTTGGCCGGGCACTCCGAGGTACAACGGCCACATTCGGTACACGCATACGCAGCGATAAGGTTTGTTTGCGACAGATCATTAACATCTTTCGCGCCAAACCGGCCCGGCTCAGCCGGAGTTGTTACCCCCTGTGTAAGTCCAAGCATGGATTTCACTTCGCTGGTAACCACCGGCATGTTATTGATATGGCCCTTAGGTTCCAGCTTAGCATAGTACGTATTCAGAAAAGCCATGAAGATATGAAGGTGCTTTGAGAAGGTAATGTAAACTGCAAAGCCAAGGATACCGATAATGTGAAACCACCATGCGAAGCGCTCAATGACGATTAAGGCAGGAGTTTCTGCACTTTGAAAGAGGGGCATCAGAAAACTACTGAAATAAAGCGAGCCGGTTGTTGGGTAATGGTCATCGCGGATTTGCAAAAGTTGGTCGGCAGCATTCATGGTGAGAATGGCGAGCATCAGCACAATTTCAGTAACCAGAATCAGGTTTGCATCCAGGCGGGGCCAGCTTGTCATTTCAGCCGACCAGAAACGCGGGAGTTTCAATACATTTCTGCGTATAAGAAAGAACACGCAGGCCAGTAATACGGCAACTGCAAGAAATTCAAATAGGTTCATCAGTACGGTGTAGATACTGCCCAAGTAAGGAGCAAAAATCCGGTGAGTACCAAAAAGCCCGTCAATAATAAATTCCAGCACCTCCAGGTTAATTACCAGAAAGCCTGCATAAATAATAAAGTGAAGTACAGCCGGAACAAACCGCTTGAACATTTTCTTCTGTCCGAAGGCTACCAGCAACACATTTTTAAATCGTTCAGACACCCGATCGGTTTTTCCGATAGGCTTCCCCAATCGGATGTTATTGCGCAGTTGTAACGCCCGCTTTCGGATAATAAATCCGAAGAAGGCCAAGGCAAAAATGAAAAGCACCTGCTGGATCATGATGTAAATAAATTGATTATGGTGGCAATCTCAAAAAATAACGCCCTTTTGGCACCGATTATAAATTTACATACTTTTGTGCCCCTCATGCCGGTTTTTGGCAGGAGTTTTCCGGTGACGTAGCTCAGTTGGTAGAGCAAAGGACTGAAAATCCTTGTGTCGGGGGTTCAATTCCCTCCGTCACCACAAATTAAATGCTGGTCTGTGACCGGCATTTTGTGTTTCCGTGGAATACTACGTTTACATCCTCCAAAGTCAGCTTAACCTGTCGTTCTACAAAGGGCACACAGACGATCTTAACCGCAGAGTAGCTGAACACAATGCCGGGAACGTGGCTTACTCTAAAAAGTTCAAGCCCTGGAACCTCGTTTGGTTTACTGCTAAACCAACTAAAAATCAAGCATTGGCTCTTGAAATGAAACTCAAAAATCTTTCACGCAATCGCCTCATTGACTTCATCAATAAGTATCCCGTTGATTCGCATTCTCCTATCTCCGTCATACCTTCCAAAAAGTAAAACTTTTGCAAATAATCAACACCATTGTTTAATAATCGTTACTTTGGTTCTGCATGCGGTTTGAAGGCCTTGAAAATGAAATTATTGCGCGCACAGGCGCTACCTATTTTGCTGAAATGCTGATTGGAATTATCCTGGCGGCAACATTTTATTATTTCAGCAAAATATACAATCGACACTACCTTTCGACCTGGGCTTATAGTTGGTTGTTCTATTCACTTGCCGCGTTTTCGTTGGGCTTTGGGTCGTGGTACGGATACTCACGAATGGATGCAATCAGACTGACAAGCACCTACATTACGCAGGTTGGCAATTTTCTTCACGTAGCCTTCCTGTTAGTAGGATTGCTTGAATACATTCGCAGTAAAAGGATTAAAAGAGTTCACTTACTATTAATCTTGTTCCTGTCGTTAATCCTGAGTTTTACTCTTGTATGGGCTTATCGTGAATCGACTAACGATGAAGAAGTTCTGCTCCGCTATTTTCTCCGGGTTGGTGTTCGGTATGTTGTGGTTGCAGCTGGCTTCCTGGCGGCAGGCATTCTTGCGCTTCGCAGCAACCTTTTTCTGCAGGGTATTGGCCGCAGAATTTTTACGGTTTCATTCTTTCTCTATGCTTTAACCTACAGTTATTATTTTTCAGTAGCCCTTGCCAATTTCGCGGGGAAGAATTTCGTATTTCCATTCTTCTTTGGCATGATCGAAATGGTCGTTATCAGCGCAACCGGCCTGGGCATGGTTATCTGGTTGCTTGAAGATGAGCGCGAACGCCTCAATAAAATAAACAAGGAACTCGACAGCTTTCTCTATAGTACTTCGCACGATTTGCGCTCGCCCATTGCCTCCATTCTGGGCATCACCAACATCGCCAGGCTGGAACTTAAAGAGGAAACCGCGAAAAGATATATGGAAATGATTGAAAACCGGGTGAAGCGGCTTGATCTGGTCATCAGCGATATTCTGAAACTTTCGCGCAGCAAAAAAATTGAATTGAAAATTGAACGGATTGATTTTAACTTCTTACTAAAAGATGTTATCGCTGATGTAAAATTCAATGAAAACGCCCCAGCAATACGGCTTGACTATACTGAAAACACAGCCAACATATTCCAATCGGATTACCAGCAGATGAAGATTGTTCTCGGTAACCTCATCGCCAACGCTGTAAAGTATCATGATGTAAGCAAACCCGATCCGCTGATACGGGTTCAATTTGAACGCCATGGTCGCAGCGTTAAAGTAGTCGTTGAGGATAACGGACAGGGTATCAGACCAGAGGCTCTTCCGAAAATCTTCGATATGTTTTATCGTGCAAGTACAACCTCAGAAGGCACCGGGCTTGGACTGTATATTGTACAGGAAGCGCTTTCGAAAATTGGCGGATCCATTAACGTAAAATCGGAACCCGGAAGAGGAAGTACTTTTACTGTTGTTCTTAACGATGCCTGATTTATTTAAAATGCTTCAGGCGAACAACTTCATCGGCCTTTAAAAATCGCCACGCACCTCTTGGCAAATCCTTTTTATCCAAACCGGCATAAACGGTGCGATCGAGCTTAATTACTTCATAGCCCAATGCTTCGAAGATTCTGCGCACTACCCGGTTCCATCCTATGTGAAGTTCCAAGCCAATAGTTTTGCCATCGGGCGAGACGATGGCCAAATCATCAACCATGGCCCTCCCCTCTTCCAAAGGCACTCCCTCAAGAATTTTTTGAAAGTCAGCTTTGGTTAACGGCTTATCCAGTTCAACCTTGTAAATCTTTTTTATATTATATGACGGATGGGATAACTTCTCGGCCAGGTCACCATCGTTGGTCAGTAGTAATAAACCTGTGGTATTGCGGTCAAGCCTGCCAACCGGGTACACGCGTTCTTTAACAGCATTGCCAATGATGTGCAATACGGTATTGCGTTCCTGCGGGTCACGGGTCGTTGTTAAAAATCCTTTTGGTTTATTCATTAATATATAAACAGGCCTTTCCGCGCGCAGCACCTTGTCTTCGTACCGCACTTCATCACCGGGGTTTACTTTGTAGCCCATCTCGGTTATTACCTTTCCGTTTACCGAGATAAGCCCCATAGCTATCAGGTTATCGGCCTCGCGCCTCGAACACACTCCGCTGTTGGCAATGAATTTGTTGAGCCGGATTTTTTCATCCGGACTCCGTGCCTGTGTTTTTTTTTCTGATAATTTCCCTGCTGATTTTTTTCTGTCAATCCTTCTGTTAAAAAAGCTATGCTTTTCTCTTTTTGTATCACTTCGTTTGGTAATAGTTTCATTGCCAGTTTGCGTGAGGCGGGTGCCGGCTGATGTTTTCTTTGTCCGCTTATCTTTTACTCCTTCAGAACGGTGCGATGATGTATTGGCCGGCTTGCGCCAGGGTTTACCTGGTCGCTCATCAGCACCTTTAAAACTTTTGGGTGATTTACCGCGGCCACTTGAGTTACGGCCGGATCTTCCATCACGCGAACGGCCGGTTGACTTAGGCCTGGACATCGGGCTCTTTTAAATCAGGGTTCTCGCCAATGGTATTGATCTCACCGGAGAAATCTTTTGGTGTCGGCAGGTCGGATAAGTCGTTAATGCCAAAGTACTCCATAAATTTCTGTGTAGTGCCGTACAGTAGTGGCCGGCCAACCGTATCAGCCTTACCGGTGATTTCCACCAGTCCCTTATCCAGCAATTTCTGGATGGCATAATCGCAGTTAACACCGCGAATAGTTTCCACTTCCGGTTTTGAAATAGGTTGGCGGTAGGCAATAATGGCAAGTGTTTCCATAGCGGATACCGACAACCGTTTTTTGGATTGCTGCTTGAGTAAGATGCCTATGCTGGCCTGGTAAGCCGGCTTGGTAAGAAATTGGTAGCCACCGGCACTCCGGTTCAGTTGAAATGAAAACTCGTCCGATTGAAATTTTTCATCAAGCCTTTTTATGGCGTTAACAATATCTTCTTCCGGAACATCGGCATTAAACATTTCGGAAAGGCACACCCGTATATCGGCCAGTTTAATTGGCGTAGGCGAACAGAAAATTAATGCTTCAATATGGTTTTGCAGAAAATCCACCTTACTCGGTTTGCATCATTTTCGCCTCGATGGATTGCGTGGTGTGAGGCACCGCAATTAATCGCTCCTTCGGAATCAGTTTGCCGGTAACCGAGCAGATACCATACGTTCCATTCTTAATGCGCACCAAAGCATTCTCCAGATTGGTAATGTATTTCTGCTGACGGGCGGCCAGTTGACTCAGGTTTTCTTTCTCAGCTGTTTCTGCTCCGTCTTCGAGTACTTTGGTATTCCCTCCTGATGTGGCATCGGTACCCTCATCATTGTTACGGTTAAGGGTTTCTTTCAGAATACGGTACTCGCTTCGCGCCTTTTCCAGTTTCTCGTTAATCAGGTTTTCAAATTCCTTTAACTCTTCATCCGAATAACGCGTCTTATCCTCCGGAGTTGAACTTTTAGCCGGTTTATGTGCAATGGGGCGCTGGGTTAAGGGCGGAAATATATTGAGATTTGGCCCGGCTGTTTTAACCTGACTTTTTTCTGCTTTGCGTGAAGCAGCTGGCCTGGCCGCTGCTTTTTTGGGTGCAGATTTGGCAACCGCCTTTTTGGCTTTGGGTGCTGCTTTTTTCGCTTTTGGTTTTGCCTTAGCAGTTTTTTTGGCTGCTTTTGCGGTTTTCTTTGTTTTTGCCATACTCCCCTCCTTTAAAAGTTGCGCAAAAATACGTGGACGGTACTGAAACAAAAAATAAAGCGATATTAATTGCCATAAACTCCCCGGCCTTAAATGTTAAGACGCATGCGCACGCTTAGTGTTGTTTCTATCTTCTTTATTACCATTTCCTGTTCTGTTTCTACTACCGAACTTGATCGGTGGAAACAACAGGCAGCGCGGGTTACCATTGTCCGTGACGATTTTGGTGTACCTCACATTTATGGAAAAACCGATGCCGATGCCGTGTTCGGCTTATTATACGCACAATGCGAGGATGATTTTAAACGCATTGAACGCAACTACACCTGGGCTATTGGCCGGCTTGCCGAAGTGGAAGGTGAAAGCGCGCTTTACAGCGATTTACGCGCTAACCTGTTTATGACAACCGATGAGGCTATCGTTCAGTATGAGCAAAGTCCGGAGTGGTTAAAAAAATTATGCCAGGCTTTTGCTGATGGCATCAATTACTATTTGTACACCCATCCTGAAGTAAAACCAAAGCTGCTTACCCGCTTTGAGCCCTGGATGCCTTTTTACTTTAGCGAAGGTTCTATTGGTGGAAATATTGAATCCATCTCAACCACAGCTATTCGTGCCTTTTATGAAAAGCAACCAATAACATACGCACCCGCTATGACTTTAGCCGATGAGCCTCAGGGCTCCAACGGCTTTGCTATTTCCGGAAAACTAACGGAATCCGGAAAGGCCATGCTGCTTATCAATCCGCATACCTCATTCTACTTCCGTGGCGAAGTGCACGTGGTGAGCGAAGAAGGATTGAATGCCTATGGTGCGGTAACCTGGGGACAGTTTTTTGTTTACCAGGGATTTAATGAGAATACAGGATGGATGCACACCAGTTCAGCTACCGATGTAATGGATGAGTTCGTAGAAACCATTGTTGAAGAAAATGGTAAACGATTCTATAAATATGGAAATGAACTACGCCCGGTAGTTGAAAAGAGCGTGACGCTCAAGTATGCAGCCGGAGATTCGCTCAAAGAAAAAAAATTCATTGTTTATCGCACCCACCATGGCCCGATTACCCACACGGTTGACGGCAAATGGACAGCCACCGCCATGAACTGGCAGCCCGCTAAAGCGCTTGAACAATCCTTTATGCGCACCAAAACAAAATCGCTTGAGGAATTTAAGCGGGTTATGGACCTGCGCACCAACTCATCAAACAATACTGTGTATGCTGATGCGGACGGAAACATTGCTTTCTTTCAGGGTAATTTCATCCCCAAACGCGACACAACCTTTAACTATTCAAAACCAGTTGACGGCAGCAACCCGGCAACCGACTGGCAGGGGTTGCATGAGGTTACCGAAACCATCCAGGTAATAAATCCCGGCAACGGATGGATACAAAATTGTAACTCTACACCTTTCACATCGGCAGCAGGGTATAGCCCGAAGAAGAAGGATTATCCTTATTACATGGCTACCGAGCCTGAAAACTTCCGGGGAGTACACGCTATAAAAGTGTTAACCGATCGCTCAGGTTACACCTTAGATAAGTTGATTGAAACAGCTCACGATCCTTACTTGCCCGCGTTCGAAAAACTTATTCCGGGTTTGGTTGAGGCCTTCGATAAATCGGGGAAAAAATATGGCTCACTAAAACCAGCTATCGAGGTACTGCGCACCTGGGACAAAACCGTTTCGAAAGAATCGGTGGGCATGACGTTGGCTCATTTTTACATAACCGTATACCTGCAAAAGGGGCCCCGCCCCGAAGGCTTTAATTTTATGGAACGGATAAATTTTTTCGGAACAGAAACAAACCACGAAGAACGCTTACAGATTTTTGCAGAAGTCATTAAAAAACTCACCGATGATTTTGGTGCCTGGAATATTGCGTGGGGCGAGGTAAATCGTTTCCAGCGGTTAACCGGAGACATCCAGCAGCAGTTTGATGATGCCAAACCAAGCATTGCCGTTGGCTTTGCCTCCGGCAACTGGGGCGCATTGGCCTCTTTTGGTGCGAGGGGCGCTACCAATACCAAAAAAATTTATGGTTCGTACGGGAACAGTTTTGTTGCCGTAGTAGAGTTTGGCGATAAGGTTCGCGCTAAAAGCATATTGGCGGGCGGGCAAAGCAGTGACCCCGCCTCACCACATTTTATTGACCAGGCGCAACGTTATGCGGATGTAAAATTTAAAGACGTTGCTTTTTATAAAGAAGATGTTGAACAACGGGCCTTGCAAACCTATCAACCCGGAAGAAAACAATAACGAGTATGAAAAAGATTATCTGCATTATCTCCATGTTGGTTGCTGCTATCGGCATAAGCGCACAGTCCAACCTGCTGCTGCAAACCAGCGAAGTGCACAACCTGCTGGTTCATTACGAAGCCGATCGCGGAAGCCTGTACCGGTTTTATACCATCATCAACTCGCCCGAACGCAGGGAGCGTCTTAAAACGTTTTACACCGACTACCTGAACCGGCTGCAGCAACTCCCGTTCGAGAATCTTTCTCAAGGGGGCAAAGTAGATTACCTGTTGTTTAAGCGCGATCTGCAGGAAGCGCTGTATCAATTGTCGGTTGAAGAGCGTGAATACAACCAGGTGAAACGGTATGTAACGATGGCCGATCCGCTGTACGACATTGAGAAGAAACGCAGGCGGGGTATTAGCCTGAACAGCGAAGAGGTTGCCGGACAACTGAACGAGATCCAAAAGAAAATAAACGAGGCCATTAAAAAACTCGCACAAGAACCAAGCTTTACACCCGAACTGGCCGAGCGTGCCGAGCAAACCGTGCGGGGTCAAAAAGCCGCCCTGCGCAGCGTGTATAATTTTTACAACGGCTACGATCCGTTGTTCTCCTGGTGGGTTGAAAAACCCTACCAGTTGCTTGATACCGCATTGGGCACCTATGCCGCACAGTTGAAGAAGAAAATCGATCCTACCAAATTGCCGAAAGATGACGGCAGCGGCATTATCGGCAACCCCATTGGCCGCGATGAAATCATCCGGCAGTTGCGCTATGAAATGATGCCTTATACACCGGAAGAACTGATTGACATTGCCAACAAAGAATTTGCCTGGTGCGATTACGAAATGCTGAAAGCCAGCAATGAAATGGGGTTTGGCAACGACTGGAAAAAAGCGCTGGAAAAAGTGAAACAAAGTTTTGTGCCTCCGGGAAAGCAGCCAGAAGCTATGGTTGATTTGTACAATCAGTCTATGGATTTTATCCGTAAGAACGATTTGATTACCATACCGCCCTTGGCGGAAGAAACCTGGCGCACCCGCATGATACCCCCCCAGCAACAATTAGTGAGCCCTTTCTTCTTGGGCGGGGAATTATTTCAAATCTCCTACCCCACCAACACCATGAACCATGATGATAAGTTAATGAGTATGCGGGGTAACAACCCGCACTTCTCGCGGGCCACCGTACATCATGAACTCATTGCCGGACACCACCTGCAGCAGTTTATGAACAACCGCAACAAAGCCTACCGCAATTTCCGCACGGCCTTCTGGACGGAGGGCTGGGCCCTTTACTGGGAAATGATTTTATGGGACATGAACTTTCCGCGCAATGCCGAAGATCGCATCGGCATGTTGTTTTGGCGTATGCACCGCTGCGCACGCATCATTTTTTCACTCAACTACCACATGGGCAAGTGGACACCGCAACAGTGCATTGATTTTCTGGTTGACCGTGTTGGTCACGAACGCGCCAATGCCGAAGGCGAAGTACGAAGGTCGTTCACCGGCCGGTACGGCCCGCTCTACCAGTTAGCCTATATGATGGGCGCGCTACAATTTTATTCGCTCAAGAAAGAATTGGTTGACAGCGGCAAAATGACTTACAAACAATTTCACGATGCCGTAATGAGCGAAAACAGCATGCCGGTAGAAATGGTGCGGGCCATATTAACGAATCAAAAACTGACTAAAGATTTTACCACCCAGTGGCGGTTTTATGGAAAATAGAAACTAATAACGGGCGGCAATCACAACCCGCTTTCTGAAAGTTTCTACGGCACCAGAGGAATCAAAAACCTCAAACCATACTACGTAATACCCGGGGCGGGCTTTGATGCCGTCATAGCGGTCGCCATCCCACCGGTAAAAACCTTCGGTGGCCAGTGTTTCGTTGTTGGCAATCTGTTTGATTTCCCTTCCCTGCTGGTCGAGGATTTTAATATTGGCGACTCTACCCCCCTGATCAAACCGATACCGGATCTCGGTAAAATCGGGTTGACCGTAAAGCGGAACAAACAACTCAGGTTCGATTTTCACCTCACCCGTAATAACAGGAGTAGCTGCTGAATTTGAATTCGGCAAACCGGGCGTGGCAAAGCCTGCTACCGATGCAGCCGATTTCCAGTTGTTCGCATCATTGGTGGGACTGCTCATGTGAATCCGCTCCAGCGACACGCCTTCCTTATCGCGAAGAAATACTGAATGATAATCGCGTGAGTATCGAAAGTTATCGAGTACAATTAAATTTTCATTGACTACACTAACTGTTCCTTCATTATCCGGAAACGAAGGCAGGGTATTTACTTTTACAATCATGCCCGATTCTGCTTTCGGATAGTGCGAAAGGATAGTAAACGGGTCGGCAGTAAATGCCATGATCTCCTGTGGCGCTAAAAGCAGATCATCTGTTGTAATAGTTTCCGGGTTTGTAGCCACACCATTTTCAAAATTGCCAATCGCGAAGTTTCTCAGGTTAATATATTTCTGCGAGCGATTAACGACCTCCAAAAAATCAACCCCGAAGGGTTTTGGATTAAAAAGAATTTCATTGATTACGATATCAAGCGGTTCTGCCGGTTCAGGCAAACCAAAATTTACGGTATTAAAGTTTTGCTGAATTGGATTACCTGCACAATCATAAATGTTGCTGACTGTTATCGAATAAGTTTGCTGTGGCTGCACAGTTGCAGTTAAATCGAGCAGAACTTCACGAAGCGTGGACGATGCAAACGAAACAGTGGTAACAGTAATTGATGGTGTGAGCAAGAAATTTTCAGCAGCAGGTAAGGTGCTCTCCAGTTTTTCATCAAACCGTAATTTCAGCTGGGCTACGCCTACCGGAATAGCCGAAAGCAATTTCGGGCCGGTCAGGTCGGGTTTGTTCGCCTTCACAGAATTTTGTTGCCCGGGCGTTCCCCCGGAAGCATGTTCCGAAGCCACCCAGTTTTCTTCTTCGGCACAAATGTTTTCGGGGTCAATTAACTCAAGCGACCATCCGCCTTGTTTCTTATCATCACTTTTGTACCAGGTATCGGTGTAATTTACTTCATCAATTAGGTTATCCATGGCATCGCGAAGCCGGATGATATCTCCGCTATTATTTAGTGTTGGGAAATTCGAAACACCAAGGGTAGGCCCAATTGGTGCATAAGCCGATGCTGAGGATGTGGATGTAATTATCACATAGGCTGCCGGTGCAAGAGTATAGCTTGGCAGCGTAGCGGTTGATGATGGATCGGAAAGCTTCCAGCCTGCCAGATTAATGGGGTTACTGCTTCGGTTAAACAACTCCACAAACTCGGCTTCGGGCAAGCCAATTACCGGGTTGGGATCAGGAAAAAGTTCTGTAATAATTACGTCTTTGAAATCTGATGGTGGAGGAGGGGTGTATGGATCGCCTGTAACAATGAAGTCATCGAAATAAAAGTGCGAAGAACGCGTGGAGGTGTAGCTGCAATAAATTCCAAAATACATAGATGCCGGGTGCGCCACATCATTTACGTTGCCTTCTGAAATAAAGGTGCCTGTCATTCCTGCATCCGAAAACAATTCCCAGTTGCCGTTATCATCCCGTGTTACCTTTACTCGTATTACCACCGGATCGGCATTTACCCGTCCATCCAATCCATCAATAATTTTTGTGCGCGTGGTTCCGGTTTGGCGGTACAGGCTTACCTCATCCGGGGTATCGCCAATAAGAACAAAATACCCGTTAAGTGCTGCGGAAAGATCGCTTTGCGTGGAGGAAAGATATACGCGTGCAAAGTTGCTGGAAGACGGATTAAAGTTAAGTTGGACGGAGAACTCCCACACTGAAGTATTAATGGCTGAACTCGCTGTTACCAGGTAGGCGATATCGGCCACGGCCGGTGCCTGAAGCCGAAGCCGCCCGCCATCAATTATAAACTTGGTATCCATTCCCATCCACGCAGGATTAGCCGTAAAATCCCCATCCGAAAAATTGTCGGTAAACTGGGCAATACAGGATGTAGAGCACAAAAGAAAAATCAATACACCTACGCCTCCCCCCTTGAGGGGGGACAAAGGGGGGTGTTGATCATTATCATGAACAACGGATATCACCACTATTACCAAAAATACTATTTTTGCGCGGCCGTTCGGGAAACCGGCCGGCTCTGCAGTTGTATTGCCCGCAAGGGCTTTAATCAGAATGCCAAGAGAAATGAAATTAGCCGTTGTGGGGGCCACCGGTTTGGTTGGCCAGGAAATCCTGAAAGTACTTGACGAACGAAACTTTCCTTTTGATGAGATGTATTTGGTAGCCTCCGATAAATCGGTAGGCCAACCCATTGCCTTCAAGGGAAAATCGTACGAAATCAAAAGTATTGATGAGGTGTGCAAGCTCGCACCCGACATCGCCATTTTTTCGGCAGGCGGAAACACCTCTCTGGAGTGGGCGCCCCGTTATGCCGAGATGGGCACCATTGTTATTGATAACTCCTCGGCCTGGCGCATGGATCCGACCAAGAAATTGATTGTGCCGGAAATCAACGGCCATGAATTAACCATTGATGACCGCATCATTGCCAACCCGAATTGCTCCACCATTCAAATGGTGATGGTGCTGGCCCCGCTTCATGTAAAATACAAGTTAAAGCGCGTGGTGGTATCAACGTATCAGTCTGTTACCGGCACAGGCAAAGATGCCGTTCAGCAATTAATGAATGAACGTGCCAATGTAAAAGGAACCAAAGTTTATCCGCACGCCATTGATATGAACGCTCTACCGCATATCGATGTATTTCTCGACAACGGGTATACCAAGGAGGAAATGAAAATGGTCAATGAAACCCGCAAGATTCTGGGTGACCAAACCATTGGCGTTACATCAACCACGGTGCGCGTTCCTACTATGGGCGGTCATGCCGAAGCCGTGAATGCCGAATTTTATCACGACTTTGCCTGCAGCGAAATCCGGTCCATCCTGGCCAACACCCCGGGCGTTATCGTACAAGACGACCCGAAAAATAATATCTACCCGATGCCCATCAACGCCAAGGGCCGCGATGAAGTGTTCGTTGGTCGCATCCGCAGGGATGAATCACAACCCAACACCGTAAACCTGTGGATTGTTGCTGATAACCTGCGCAAAGGCGCTGCAACCAATGCCGTACAGATTGCCGAGTTTATGTTAGAGAAAAGCTTGGTATATTAATTTCCATTTCACGCTATAATAACACAAGCCGGAGCCATCCGG
>JAKLJG010000016.1 GCA_023151255.1 Cyclobacteriaceae bacterium
GCAAACGTAAACGGTCCCGCTGAACCGGCTACCGTCAGGTTGATTGCTCCGTTGAAGGGCGCCACGCAACGACTGTTATCGGTAACTACACTCGATAAGGTCAGTGTCGGGGCGGTGTTGCCTACGTTGATGTTCGCTATCGCGGTACACCCGCTCGGTACATCGGTTACTGTTACGCTGTAGCTGCCGTCCTGGATGTTCGACAAGTCTTCTGTCGTGTACGGTCCGCCAGGGCCTGTCCAGGCAAACGTAAACGGTCCCGCTGAACCGGCTACCGTCAGGTTGATTGCTCCGTTGAAGGGCGCCACGCAACGACTGTTATCGGTAACTACACTCGATAAGGTCAGTGTCGGGGCGGTGTTGCCTACGTTGATGTTCGCTATCGCGGTACACCCGCTCGGTACATCGGTTACTGTTACGCTGTAGCTGCCGTCCTGGATGTTCGACAAGTCTTCTGTCGTGTACGGTCCGCCAGGGCCTGTCCAGGCAAACGTAAACGGTCCCGCTGAACCGGCTACCGTCAGGTTGATTGCTCCGTTGAAGGGCGCCACGCAACGACTGTTGTCGGTGACTACGCTCGTTAAACTAAGGGTTGGCCTTGCATCCGGTACATTAATAATAGCAATTGCCTGACAGCCCGTAGTTAAATCGGTAACGGTAACTGTGTAAGCGCTATGTTCAATAGCTGTTAAATCTTCAGTCGCATAGGGTCCGCCCGGGCCTGTCCAGCTAAAACTTAAAGCGCCAATGGCTCCGGTAACAGTTAGATCAATTGCTCCGTTGAAAGGAGCGGTACATTTTGAATTAGGCGTTACCACACTAGAAACAGATAGTGTTTGAATGTTAACCGTAACGGAACCGTTCATAAGAACTGGAGAGCACAACCCATCCACAGCCTGGACAGTAAGCACATCGCCATTGGAAAACGAGCCGGAAGGCGCTGTAAGAGTTAATGGCCCGGGAGCAGCCGGGTTAGTTTGCGGTGCACCGATGGGTGAGCCATTTACAAGAATCTGGTAAGTAACAGGAGCCGCTTGCGTTGCAGCCAGTGCAATAGTAGCGTCATCACCCCCACAAACAACCTGCGGAGAAGGTGTAGTAACATTCTGGACAATCGGAGAAGGATCGGTAAGGACGATTGGGCCGACAGATCGGGTACAGTTCGTTCCGTTATCGCTAACGATAACCGAATAGCTACCTCCAACGAGGCCGCTTAAATCCTGTGTACCTGGATCTACAAATCCGGAAGGTCCTGTCCATTGATAAGAATAACTTCCGGTTCCACCGGATACCGTAATTTCAATGGCGCCATTTGGGGTGCTGCAACTACCATTATTTGTACTTGAAAAAAGGGAGGCGGATAAATCCGGTGAAACAGAAAATATCGTGACAAACTGAACCGAACTGCCATCAGCATCCTGTACAATCACTAAATACGTCTTGCCACCGGGTAATCCTGGCAAGCCGGTAATTGGGAAAGGTACACCCACGGTAAGATTGTGTGGTCCCTGGTCAGGTGGGCCAAAAATAAAAGCCCGCAGCGGTGGCGGATTAGCGGATGATACCAGTATTTCGAATGAACCGTTATCCAATCCATCGCAGGCATCTTTTTTATTCTGTATGGTAAAAACGGGCTGTGCAAAAACGAAAGCGGTTGCAAAGGCAAACAGCAGCGAGAATGAAAGTTTAAAAAATAAAGGTCGTGTCATGCAATTCAGTTAATGACCACTTCAATAAATTTCTGACAATAATCCGAGCCCTCCTTCTCGCCTGTTATCACAATTGCGTGCTTACCCTTCTTCAGGTTTCCTATCAAAACTTCAGTTGATTTTAATTTGGTTTTGCCGGAAGCGGTAAGTAAGTAAACGGCAAACTGAGAACGGTCAGCGGTGAAAGTCAGGTCAATACTGCCGTTGTTCAAGCCTCCGCTGGTGTCCTTTTTACTCCATGTAACCTGAATTTCGCTACACCCCTCGGCATAGCCATAGAATACAGGAAAACCCTGTTGAAAGGATAATACTGTGCTCAATGATATGATTAATAGTGACTTAGATAATATCATCTCATTAATAAGTTCAAAAAGTTACGCAATTATAAATAACCTTCAAAAAATTATAGTAACCTTAAAAAGGCCTTTTGTGTCAATTTGTAAAGATCAAGTTTATTGCGTTGCCTTCAAAAAATCTGTTAGGATAAAAACAGGCATCTCCTATCCTTGTAAGTTTTTATTTAAAAAATAACATTTCTGAATCAAAAATGCTTTCTGTTGAGTATTTCGCTTAGGATAACGGCCTTTTTAAAGCCCTCGGGGTCGCGTAAGTCGCGGGTGTATTCTTCCAATAAATTTCGTTGGTTAGCTTTATCAAACTCTTTAAACCGTCCAAAATCCATCTTTACATCTTCCAGCCGGGTGGTTTCTTCCAGTGATTTCCGGTAAAAAGCCTGTTGCTTGGCTTCCTCAAATTCCTTATAAGTAGATTCCTTCTTGAAATCATAAGCCCGATCAGCCTCCTCAACTACCAATTCCTCTTCGTCAGTAACTTCATCATCATAATCCACATAATCCTGGGCAACCGGTTCTGTGCGCTTGTATTCTGCAACAGGTTCATTCACCGGCTGTTTAGCTTCCGTTATTTCCTTTAAAAGTTCCTCAAAGGTTAACGGCCTGGGTTTTGATTGCGGCTGTGACGAGGCCGACCTACCGACCGGGGGTTCATAATCAGTCGGACTTTGATCTGGTTGCTTTTTGGCTTTCAGCCAGTTATAAATCAGGTAAATCGCTCCGATGATGATGTAATAAAGAATGCTGTCGTCCATACACAATTATTATCAAAAATAAGCAATTCGGCATTCATACCTTCCTGAATTTTATTTGAATTGGCACCCCGATAAAGTTATCTTTGCCGTGTTTCTCACCTGCTGGCCGGGAACGAAAGATTTTTTAACTTCAAACAACCACACGTACTTCAATGCAGTTAGCCAAGCTTGAGATCAAGGGCTTTAAAAGTTTTGCCGATAAGGTCGTAATTAATTTTGATGAGGGTATTACCGGTGTTGTAGGCCCCAATGGCAGTGGAAAATCCAACATTGTGGATGCCATCCGGTGGGTATTGGGTGAACAAAAGACCAGCGCCCTCCGGTCAGAAAAGATGGAAAACGTGATCTTTAATGGCACTAGTGGCCGCTCGGCCCAGCAGATGGCCGAAGTATCGCTAACCATCAACAACACCAAAAACATCCTGCCTACTGAATATTCTCAGATAACCATCACCCGCAGGCTGTACCGCTCCGGTGAAAGCGAGTACCTGCTTAACGGTGTGCTCTGCCGGTTGAAAGACATTACCAATTTATTTCTGGACACAGGCGTTGCCTCCAACACCTATGCGATTATTGAATTAGGCATGGTTGATGACCTGCTCAACGACAAAGACAACTCGCGCAGAATGCTCTTTGAGGAAGCAGCCGGCATTTCAAAGTTTAAAAAGCGAAAGAAAGAAACATTAAAGAAACTGGAAGATACGGATGCCGACCTGGAGCGTGTAGAAGACCTTTTGTACGAGATTGAGAAAAATATGAAAAGCCTGGAGAAGCAGGCTAAACAAACCGAGGCCTATTACAAAATAAAAGACGAATACAAGCAGAAAAGTATAACACTTGCCCAGGTGGTAATGGCCAAGCAAAAAGAAAAATTTGCTTCACTTAGCCAGCGTATTCAGCAGGAAAATGACCGTAAAATTGCCCTTACTGCATCCGTTGCCGAAACCGAGGCTGCCATCGAAAATGCAAAGGCCGACCTGATCGCTCGGGAAAAAACACTATCAGCCCGACAAAAAGCCATCAACGAATTCGTAGCTCAAATCCGGCAATACGAGAGCGACAAACAGATAAAAAATGAGCGCCTGAAATACCTGAACGACCGGGCTGCCACGCTGCGCGATCAGATTGATCAGGACAGGAAAAGCAACGAACGCGCACGCTTCAGTATACAAAGCCTCGAAAACGAGCGCGATGCCGCCCGCCAAACACTTACAGAAATTGAGCAGCGGCTAAATCAGTTGCGTGCTGAGTATGAAGAACAACGTAAATTAACAGGAACCCAGCAAGGGCAGGTTGACCTTCAACGACAGGCACTTCGGCAAAAACAGGAAGAAAGCTTTCAAACAAATAAAGCCGTTGAGATACGTGAAATCCAAGTGGCCACGTTCCGCCAGGAATTAGACCGCACGGCCACCGACACCAGTCAGCAAAGCGCCAGTTTAGTGGAGTTTGAAAAAAAACTGGTACTCTTACAGGAAGAAATTGAGGTAAAGAACAAGGAACTGGAGCAACTCCGGAAAGAGGAGACCGATAACCTCGAGAGGATTTCTTCGATGGAAAAAACCATCGAGATGATTCGCGATGAGATGACGGCCACCAGCCGGAAACTTGATTCCAAACAAAATGAATATAACCTGACCAAATCCCTGGTCGAGAATCTGGAGGGCTTTCCCGAGGCCATCAAGTTTCTGAAAAAGAAAATCACCAAACACGCCCCGCTGCTTTCGGATGTGCTTACCTGCCCGGAAGACTACCGTGTAGCCATTGAGAACTACCTGGAGTCGTACCTCAATTATTATATTGTTGAGCATGAAGCCGAGGCCTATGAAGCCATTAACATCCTGAGCGATGCTTCAAAAGGCAAAGCCAACTTTTTCATTCTGGATGCCTTTGAGAAATTTGAGCCCACTCCTACCCGCATTTACGATAACGCCTACCCCGCAACCCAGGTCATTGAGTTCGACCCCAAGTACCGGAAACTTATGGCCTACATCCTGGATAAGGTGTATGTATATGAAGGCGACATTAAAGGAATACCAGCCGATGATGATAATACCTTCATTACCAAAAGCGGTAAACTCACTAAAAAACGGTTCAGCATATCCGGTGGTTCGGTCGGTCTGTTCGAAGGAAAGAAAATTGGGCGGGCAAAAAATCTGGAAAAACTGGATAAAGAGATTAAAGAACTTACCGCTAAATTGGGCGAAATTCGCGACAACCTGGTGCAGCGCCAAACCGACCTGGAACGGTTGCGGCAAACCACCATCCGCCAGCAGATTGACGAACTGCAGCATACCCTCCGGCAGATTAATGAAGAATACGTATCGGTGCGCACCAAACGGGAGCAATTCTCTGAATTCCTTAGCAACGCTGATTTACGGAGGGAAGACATTTTAGAAAAGGTTGATGCACTGCTAAACGAACTGGATGAACTGAAGCCGAAAGCCCACTTGTTGCAGCACGAAGTTGCCGAGCAGGAAAACCAAATTGCCCAGCTAACTGAACTGCTTGCTCAGGAAAATGAATACCTGAACCAGAAGTCGGCCGCATTAAACGAACAAAACATTCACTACCACCAGCAGGAAAACCGGGTAACCAGCATCGAACAGGAAATCCGGTTTAAGCAAGAAGCAATGGAGCAAAGCACCCAGCGGATTGAACTGAACCTGGAGGAATTAAAGAAAAACGAAGAGGAAGCGCGTGCCATTGTTGAATCGACCCAGAGCCACGACACTGAACTTATTTCCATGTACGCCCAAAAAGAGATCATGGAAAAAGAACTCAACGAGGCCGAGAAACACTATTACCAGTCGCGTGGAGACATTGACCAGGCAGAAAAAGAATTACGTGAAGTGCAGCATACCAGGCAAAACATTGACAGCCTGCTGATGGAGCTGCAAAACCAGTTAAATGAAAATAAACTGCAGCTTAACTCGGTAAAAGAAAGATTATCGGTAGAATTTAATGTTGACCTTGAAACTCTAGGAGAACCGGCAAGCGAAGAAGATGCACGCCACCTGAAAGAAGCAGATGAAGACAAACTCCGCAACGAGGTAACGCGCATCCGCGAGCGGCTGGATACCATGGGGCCTATTAACCCCATGGCCATGGAGGCCTATACCGAAATCAAAGAACGTAACGACTTCATTATTGCCCAGCGCGATGACCTGTTTAAAGCCAAGGAATCGCTGCTGAATACCATAACCGAAATTGAAGGTGTTGCCAGCCAAACCTTTATGGATGCCTTTAACCAGGTGCGCGATCATTTTAAACGGGTATTCCGATCGCTATTCAACGAAGAAGACGACTGCGACATTAAACTCCTTGACCCGAACAATCCGCTTGAATCAGAGATTGACATTATCGCCAAACCAAAAGGCAAACGGCCCATCACCATCAACCAGCTTTCGGGTGGCGAAAAAACACTAACCGCCACTGCCCTGCTCTTCTCCATGTACCTGCTTAAGCCGGCACCCTTCTGTATTTTCGATGAAGTAGACGCCCCGTTGGATGATGCCAACATTGACAAGTTCAACAACATCATCCGCAATTTCAGCAAGGAAAGTCAGTTTGTAATTGTAACCCACAACAAGCGCACCATGACAGCCACTGATGTGATATACGGGATTACCATGGTTGAAAAAGGCGTATCGAAAGTAGTGCCCGTTGATTTGCGCGAACTAGCCTGACCGGCTGATAAAGATCAGCCTTCAGTACTGACCTTCACCAGCAGAAAGCACCTGAAGAGTTTACAACTTAGCGGTATGAATAAGTTAATCGGTATACTGGGTTTACTTGCGTTATTTGCCTGCGACTCGGTTAAAACTGAATACAAAGACGGAATTGATTTCAGCACGTATAAAACATTTTGCTGGTTAGAAAACTGCTCGTTTTTTTATACCGGACCCGCCTACCTGAACCGGCCCGAGGTTCAGGAAACCATCAGGAAATCCATTATAGATAACCTGACTGGCAAAGGTCTTCGCTTTGACAGCGACAACCCTGATTTACTGGTTGACTTTCATGTAACCATCGAGGATACGATAGTCATCCGCTACCACAGCCAGGAAGACGAGCCCTATTATTACAAAACTCCGTTTACCCGCACCGATGAAATTCATGTAACGAAGGGATCCCTTATCATTCACCTGATTGACCGGCAGCGCGGAGAATTGGTGTGGGAAAGTCATACCGAAGGTTTTTTGGAAACTCCACCTGATTTATCAGAGAAAAATATCCGGGCCGGCATCGATAAAGTGTTGAAGGATTTCCCGCCCAGACCACAACAATAAATTCAGGCGCCAGGCGCCTTAATGAAAAACATTAAGGATGTCGCGTTCAATCCTACGGGGCTTCATCGTTTGCGCATCCAGCAGGCACCAGTTGGTTTTTGCCCGTATCAGCATTTTGCCGGTTTTTTGATTAAACAATTCAACATGCCGTTCGGAGCGTACGCCTTCGGAATGATGCACCCAAGTACGGGCATTTATCACATCATTCAGATATGCCGGAGCAAAGTATTCAATTTCATGTTTAAGTACTACCCAGGAATACCGTTGTTTCATCTCAGTGGAAGCAAGTGAATTCCAGTGAGCCGAGGCAACCTCCTGCACCCATTGAAGATAAACTACATTATTAACATGATTTAATTCATCAAGGTGTTCGGCCTTAACGGTAATTGCCTGTTCAAATGCTTTCACGTCTTTATCGTCAGTGTTTACCCCTCAACGCCATCAACTCCACCCGCTTAAACTCAATGGGATGACTCTCCGACTGCAGGGCTATGTAACCGGATTTAACGGGGGTTCCTTCTGGCTGAGGATAATTTTCAGGTAAATAACCACCACCAATAACCGGCTTGGAATAGGTCATTACCGTATCACCATTAATCACATGATGGATGATGCTGTCGCCATAAACAATCAGTTCGGCCGTTACCCATTCATTTGGTAAAAAGGTTCGTGTTTTTGCACTGATGCAATGCTGCGTAACCAGCGTATCGGCCATGTACACGTGCATACCCGGAGTGCATAAGTTTCCGGTGGAGCGTTCGCGCTCAGGGGTACCACCCAAAAACTGCGCCTCCAGCGATACCGGAAAATTCTGATCAACCCCCATGCTTTCCGCAGACTGTGAATGAAACATTACCCCGCTGTTCATAAAAGCCCATTGCTGCCCACCCTTCGGTTGTTCGCCAACAAAGCGGTATTCAACGCGCAACCGGTAATGGGAATAAGGTTCCTTATAAAACAAGTGCCCGAACTCACGGGTAAACGAGTCATACTCAGCATACGAAACTTTCAGGATGCCCTCTTCTACCCGAAAGGTGTTCTTGTAATTCACCCCGGCTTCATAGCCGGAAATTTTGGGTGTCCAGCCGTCAAGATTTTTACCATTAAATAAACTTATCCACTCTTCGTTTGCTTTTTGTGAACAAGCAACCACCAGGAATGAGAAAAGGAACAGCCATCTTATCATAACCGAGATTTAGTTTGATTGCCAAGATAGTGAAGGCCGGGATGCATAAAAACAAAAAACGGGAATACATCAATTGCTTGCGTATTCCCGTTTTGTTGCACAACAACCGTAGCTGCCCTGCAACCCTAAGTCAAGTTGCCCCGATTAAAACCTGCCCCGGTTTTCTTTCGATTACCGTTCTGAGTTTCATGCCCGCGCCTGTTGTTTCCGCGAGATGCGTGCATAACCGGCATTGTCCGCTTTTTTGTGTTCCGGTTTCCGTGGAAACGGGAGATTTGTTTACGGACACTACCGCATCAACCGGTCAATAATCGGCTTAGTGGTATGAAGGTATGTTGCGCAGTATGAATCACAAAATAATTATCCAAAAAGTAGTGAACAACTTTTCAACCGGATTATCCACAGTAGTTAAAATAGGGCCCTATCATGCGGTTAACAGAATTACCTTAAGTGCAAGTTTAAATGGCTGTAAAAACAAACCCCGGCTTTTACTAAGCCGGGGTTTTGTTCAAGGCTGTTTTAGCAGTATTTACATGCGGTTTTTCTCTTCGCGCTTGGCCCGCTTTTCCGCACGCTTTTCCATCAGCGTCTTCTTCGCCTGCTTTTTACCTTCTTTTTTGCGATCCATTGATTTTGACATAATCCAAACGTTTTATTGTGGCTTAAGTTAATTTGATTTTTATTACAATAAAAGCATCCAATCTCAAAACAATTCCTTCGCGATCCTGTAAATCGGATCCGATTTGCCCATAGAATAAAAGTGCAAGGTAGGCACACCGGCATTTATTAATTCGCGCGATTGGTGCACCGCCCATTTAATGCCCACCTCTTTTGCGGCCGTATTGTCTTTACATTTCTCCACTTCATCGGCCAGTTCTTCCGGAATATCAATGTGGAAGGTCGTAGGCAACACACTGATCTGCGATTTGGTGGTAATCGGTTTAATACCCGGTATAATGGGCACGGTAATGCCCACTTCCCGACAACGTTTTACAAAATCAAAAAATTTTGAGTTATCAAAAAACATCTGTGTAACAATGTACTCTGCACCCAGGTCAACTTTCAGTTTCAAATATTTTAAATCGGTTTTCAGGTTAGGTGCCGCAAAATGCTTTTCAGGATAACCGGCCACCCCTATGCAAAAATCGGTTGGCGCAGTGTTGAGTAACTCGTCATCGAGATAAATGCCTTTATTCATGCGCACCACCTGTTGCAACAAATCCGAAGCATACTGATGACCGTCTGGTTCGGGCGTAAACCTTCCTTCATTTTTTATGGCATCGCCCTGCAGCACTAGTACGTTATCAATGCCCAGAAAGTGCAGATCGATGAGTGCATTTTCAGTTTCTTCTTTACTGAAACCTCCACAGATAATGTGGGGCACTGTATCTACTTTATAATGATTTTGAATGGCGGCACAAATTCCAACGGTACCCGGCCGTTTGCGAACCGACCGTTTTTCCAACAGGCCGTTCTCCTGCTTCTTATAAACATACTCTTCCCGGTGATAGGTAACATCAATAAACGGAGGTTTGAACTCCATCAGCGGATCCATGTGGTCGAAAAGCGAACGTATATTTTCGCCTTTCAGGGGAGGCAGGATTTCAATGGTAAATAACGTTTTACCGTTAGCTTTCTTTAAATGATCAATAACCTTCATAAACACATTAAATATCGTACGATAAATTAGGCGCCAACCATTTTTCTACATCAGCAACCTTCATCCCTTTACGTTCAGCATATTCTTCAACCTGATCGCTATTAATTTTACCAAGCCCGAAATAACGCGCCTCAGGATTGGCAAAATAATATCCGCTTACCGAAGCTGCAGGATACATGGCGAATGATTCGGTTAACCGGATGCCGGCTTTACGTTCAGCTTCCAGGATTTCAAAAACCGTTCGCTTCTCCGTGTGGTCGGGGCAAGCCGGGTAACCGGGGGCCGGGCGGATGCCTGAATACTTTTCGGCTATCAGTTCTTCGTTAGTCAGGTTTTCGGCCCTGGCATAGCCCCAAAATTCTTTTCGCACCTTTTCATGCAAACATTCCGCAAATGCTTCCGCCAGCCGGTCGGCCAGCGCCTTGGCCATAATTTCTGAATAATCATCGTGGGCTGCCTTGTACCGCTCAACCAGTTTTTCCAAACCAATACCGGCAGTTACGGCAAATAACCCGATGTAATCTTCCTTGCCGGTAGCCTGCGGAGCAATAAAATCAGCCAGCGAAAAGTTAGGTAGTCCCGCTGCCTTTTTATTTTGTTGCCTGAGGAAATGCAGGGTGGCAAATGGCCGATCTGCTCCGGCATCAAACAACTTTACATCATCGGTCGGTGTACTTGCGGCACGGTAAAAAGCAACAACCCCGTTGGCGCGCAAACTTTTTTCGGCAATAATATTATCGAGCATACGCTGGGCATCGTTGTATAATTTTGTTGCTTCACCACCAACTACGGCATCATTCAATATTTGCGGGTAACGTCCGGCCAGCATCCAGGTTTGAAAAAACGGTGTCCAGTCGATGTACTTCCGTAACTCATCCAGCGGAAAATCAAGCAACACCTTTTTACCAATAAATGAGGGTTTCGGTGGGTTGCAGGTGTTCCAATCGATTGCCAACCGGTTGCTTCGCGCTTCCACTAAAGAAATGTAGTTTTTCTGTTCCTTACGCGATTCGTGCGCCTCGCGCAATTTCCGGTACTCTTCCTTTGTTTTGGCTTTAAAGCCTAAACGTGTAACCCCACTAATCAACTCGCTGGCCACCGGCACACTGCGCGAAGCATCGAGCACATGCACTACGGGGCCATCATATACGGGATCAATTTTAACAGCCGTGTGAATACGGGAAGTGGTGGCTCCGCCAATCAGCAGCGGAACTTCGAACTGCTGGCGTTGCATTTCTTTCGCCACGTGTACCATCTCATCGAGCGAAGGGGTAATCAGCCCGCTGAGCCCGATGATATCAACATTCTCCCGCTTAGCTGTCTCCAAAATCTTTTCAGCAGGCACCATTACGCCCAGGTCGACAACATCGTAGTTGTTGCAGGCCAGCACTACCCCAACAATATTTTTGCCGATGTCGTGTACATCGCCTTTAACGGTGGCCAAAAGGATTTTAGCGGCAGGTTTTCCGGTTTGTCCACTTAGTCGCTTCTCTTCCTGCAGGTACGGCTCCAGGTAGGCCACTGCCTTCTTCATCACCCGCGCACTTTTTACCACCTGTGGCAAAAACATTTTACCGGCACCAAACAAATCGCCCACTACATTCATGCCTTGCATCAAAGGCCCTTCAATAACTTCAAGTGGTTTGCCGTACTTCTGGCGGGCTTCTTCGGTATCCTGATCAATAAAATCAATAATCCCCTTTACCAATGCATGTGTGATGCGTTCTTCAACTGAGCCGTTGCGCCATGCCTCATCGGTTTCTTTCTTTTTTGCTAAACCTTTCACGGTTTCGGCAAATTCGAGCAGTCGCTCTGTAGCATCATCCCTGCGGTTCAGCAATACATCTTCAACACGCTCCAATAACGCTTTATCAATTTCATCATACACCTCAAGCATGGTTGGATTTACAATGCCCATGTCCATACCATGCTGAATGCCATGGTACAGGAAAGCTGCGTGCATGGCTTCGCGTACTTTCTGATTTCCTCTAAAACTGAATGAAACGTTACTTACCCCACCGCTAACGTGCACATGCGGCAGGTTCTCCCGAATCCACCGGGCGGCCTTAAAGAAATCAAGCGCGTAATTACGGTGCTCTTCAATGCCAGTAGCCACCGGAAAAATATTTGGATCAAAAATGATATCCTGCGGAGGAAATTTTACGTTGTTTACAAGTATATCGTATGCGCGTTTACAAATAGCAATGCGCCTTTCAAACGTATCGGCCTGGCCTTGCTCATCAAAGGCCATAACAACAACAGCAGCCCCGTAGCGCCTTACAAGTTTAGCCTGGCGGATGAATTCTTCTTCGCCTGCTTTCAGGCTGATGGAGTTAACAATGCCCTTGCCCTGCAAACACTTCAATCCCGCTTCAATCACTTCCCATTTGGATGAGTCAATCATTACCGGCACGCGTGCAATTTCCGGCTCTGCGGCCATCAGGTTAAGGAACTTGACCATAGCGGCTTTTGAGTCGAGCATGCCTTCGTCCATGTTCACGTCAATCACCTGGGCACCTCCCCGCACCTGGTCGAGTGCAACTTCAAGCGCTTCATCGAACTTATCTTCTTTGATGAGCTTAAGAAATTTTGCTGAACCGGTAACGTTGGTCCGCTCTCCGATGTTGATGAAATTCGAAGCCGGGGTAATGGTAACGGGTTCGAGGCCGCTTAGTCGAAGATATTTATGCATGAATCACCTCCACCGCTCTGGGCTTATAGCGTGCTGCAACCTCCGCAATCTTCCGGATGTGTTCCGGTGTGGTGCCGCAACAACCGCCTACAATATTCACAAGACCTTCCTTCAGATATGCTTCTATTTGAACCGCCATCTCATCGGGTGTCTGGTCGTAATGACCGAACTCATTTGGCAAGCCCGCATTCGGATAAGCACTTACAAATGTTTCTGATTCTTTAGCCATTACCTGCAGGTACGGGCGCAACTGGTTGGCGCCTAACGCGCAGTTTAGCCCAATGCTTAACAAGGGAACATGCGAAACAGAAATCATAAAGGCCTCGGTAGTTTGCCCCGACAGGGTGCGCCCGCTTGCGTCCGTAATTGTTCCCGAAACCATGATAGGTAACGGGCCTACATCTCCCCTTAAGGGGGAACTGAGGGTGGTGTGCTCTTCAAAGTACTTTTCAATGGCAAACAAGGCTGCCTTGGCATTGAGCGTATCAAAAACTGTTTCAACTAAAAGCAAATCAACACCACCTTCAACAAGACCGGCTGTTTGTTCATAATAAGCTTCGACCAACTCATCGAAAGTAATGGCCCGGTATCCTGGGTCATTTACATTGGGAGAGATGGAGGCAGTTTTGTTCGTTGGGCCGAGGGCTCCTGCAACAAACCGTTGTTTTGCCGGATTATCCATCGTGAACTCATCAGCTACTTCGCGTGCAATTTTTGCTGATTGAAAATTTAATTCATACGCCAGCGATTCCAACTGGTAGTCGGCCTGAGCAACGCGTGTACTGCTAAAAGTATTGGTTTCAATAATGTCGGCCCCTGCTTCAAGGTATTGGCGATGAATCGCTTTAATGATGTCAGGCCGGGTAATCGAAAGCAAGTCGTTATTCCCCTTTAATGGTCGGGGATGATCCTTTAACAGTTCACCCCGAAAATCCTGTTCATTAAGTTGGTAGCGCTGAATCATGGTACCCATAGCACCATCCAGCACAAGAATTCGCTCTTTTAAAATTTCGCGTATACTCATGACTCTCTGTGCATTCGTTATTATCCAGAGAGCCCGGTGGGTGGGTTACTTATCTTTATCTGACGCAACGGCCAGACTGGGATTTAGCACAACGCCCCCTACGGACAGGATGCTAAGACGTCACAGGGCCCATTCCCTCGGTCTTTCTGGATAAGCAATCGCAAAGAAACACAATCACCAACAAAAAGAAAAATAATCAGCACTTCATCACAACTTAACTTGATCAGGCTGCCGGTTTTATTAGGAGGTTGCCTTTTACAACACTACCTTTACAGTCAATGAAACTCGCTGCAGTTGACATCGGCTCAAACGCCATCCGCTTCCAGGTTTCATCGGTACTCGATCGCGGCAAGCATGTCATCTTCAAAAAAATGGAATACGTAAGGTTTCCCCTCCGGCTGGGGCACGATGTATTCAACAGCAACAGCATCAGCCCCCGCAGCATTGAAAAATTCAAAAAGCTGATGCGCGTCTTTAAAATGCTGATAGAACTATACGAGGTTGACGACTACATGGTGTGTGCCACCTCGGCCATGCGTGAATCAGAAAATGGCCAGCAACTGGCTGATGAGGTCGAAAAAGAAATCGGCCTGATTATTCACATTATAGACGGTAAACGGGAAGCCGACCTCATCAATCAGGCCATCATCTCCTACCTGTCGGATGCCTCCTACCTGCATATTGACGTGGGGGGTGGTAGCACCGAACTTAACCTGTACCTTCATGGAAAGAAAATAAAAACTCGCTCCTTTAAAGTGGGGTCGGTGCGGGTGCTGGAACATCACGATTCACCGCTGATGTGGGATGATATGGAAAAGTGGGTTAAGAAAAATGTAAGTAAAGAATATGGCAAGGTAACCGCCATCGGTACAGGCGGAAACATAAGCAAGCTGTATGAATTGGCCCAGTTAAAGCCCCACCGGTTGATGTCGCTGAAAAAAATGAAGGAGGTAAAGAAAATGATAGAAAAACACTCCATTGAAGAGCGGATTTACCAGTTACAGATGAATCCCGACCGTGCCGATGTGATAGTGCCGGCCAGCGACATATATATTAAGGTAATGGAGTGGGCCGGGGCCCGGTATATGCAGGTTCCGGAAGTAGGGCTGAAAGACGGTATAATGCTGCATTTATACAAGAAAAACGCCACCCAGAAGAAAATCGAGTTTGCCAACCTGCAGGACCAGAGCCAGGGACGGAAAATTATTCGGTTTTAGTCCCATTTAAATTTGATAAAGGCTTTAAACTATTTACAAGGCCTTGGCTTCAGAACATCAGGCAAATACAAGAATTTCCACAAAATCCCCTTTTTAAGGGATTCGCTTGGATTAATGATTTTACCTATCTTGAAGATTGAATCCGGTTTTACCTAAATCGGTAAGGCGGAATAAAGGAATAAATCAAACTAACCATTAACCAAAACTTGCTTCCTCCCTCTCCGCTGGAGAAGGGCGGAAGGTGAGGTAAAACAAACAACCTTATGAAAAAAATTCTACTCTCGGTTTTGATCATGATGGGTACAGCCGCAGCGTTTGCGCAGGTGCCCGGTACGCTTTCCTATCAGGGAATTCTGGTAAAGACAAGCCCCCCAGCTGATGCCGGTAAGCCCGTTGACGATGGGGTTCATTTTGTCAGGTTCCGGTTTTTTAATGTTCCTACCGGTGGAACGGCTGTGTACTCCAGTACCGGAACAGGCTCAGGTAATTCGGTTACTACCTATAAAGGGATGTTCTCGTTTATTATAGGGTCAGGTTCGGCAGGCAATGACCCTATCCCGGCAGGCATTTTCAACGAACAACTCTATGTTGAAATTGAGGCAGATGGAGTAACGTTAACACCGCGTATTCCATTAACCACAACACCCTATACATTCAGAGCGCAAACGGCTAATTCGGCAACTGCGCTTACCACAACCCTGGGCATTGCCGGTGGCGGTACCGGTGCCACTACTGCGGCTGCCGCTCGGACGAACCTGGGGCTTGGTTCACTTTCAACATTAAGTTCAGTGGGCTCATCAGAAATTACAGATGGCTCCGTTGCAACTGTTGATCTTGCAGATAACTCCGTTACCTCAGCAAAAATTGTTGATGGTACGGTAGCTACAACTGATTTAGCTGACAACTCCGTTACAGCCGCAAAGATTTCAGACGGCACCATCGCCAATGCCGATATCAATGCTGCAGCCGCTATTGCCGTAACAAAACTGGCCGCTGGTACTAACGGCCAGGTATTAACCACCTCGGGCGGTGTACCCACCTGGACAACCCCCTCAGCAGGTGGCACAGTAACCAACGTGGCCACAGGTACCGGCCTGACAGGAGGCCCCATAACAACTACCGGTACCATCAGCATTGCTACTGGAGGTGTAACTACAACGTTGCTTGCCGACAATTCCGTTACCAGTGCCAAGATTGTAGATGCAACTGTGGCTACTGCCGACCTTGCCGATGGCGCAATATCCACCGTGAAACTTGCCGACAACTCGGTTACCAGTGCTAAAATTGTGGATGCCACTATTACAACAACTGATCTTGCTGATGCACTGATTACAACGGCTAAACTTGGAGATAACTCAGTAACTAGTGCCAAAATTGTCGATGGAACAATAGCCACGGCCGATATTGCCGATGGCGCCATTACCGCAGCAAAATTAGCCGCAGGCTCTACCCTTTCAGGCAGCGGTGCAGCCAACCGCGTAGCCTTCTGGTCAGGCACCAGTGCCCTAAGTTCTTCATCAACACTAACGTGGAGTGGTACCAACTTTGGCATAGGCCCGGCAACGGCCAGTAACTTTCTTCATATCGCTGCCGATGTTACAGGTGCTTCCGTAGCAACAATGGAAGGACATTCGACAACCTCCAGCCGCGGACCAGGCATTACGTTTCTCCGGTCAAAAGGCAGTGTGGCAACGCCAAGCGCAGTCGCTGATGGTGATTACCTTGGCGGCATTGGCGCTATGGGAAGAACGGCATCAGCTTATAACATCAGCAGTGGAATCCAGTTTGAAGTTGACGGAACTGTTTCGGGCACCAGCGTACCCGGTCGGATAGTGTTTTCAACAACCACAACAGGCTTCTCCTCTACCAGTGAGAAAATGAGATTGACCAATAGCGGAAGGTTAGGTATTGGAACAAATGCCCCTGCCAGTTTTCTTGATGTAGCAACAGATGGAAACCAGTGGAACCTCTCTTCTACTGAAGGAGATTTTAAGATTGGATCCACAACACACCGAATAAAAATGGGTATAGCAACTTCCGGGGGCGGTGCTGGCGATGCGTACATTGGTTCACAGGGTGGAACAAATCGGTTGTTTTTAGGCGCTGGTACAACACTGGCACAGTTTCAGACGATGACATTAACAGGTGGTAGTGTCGGTATCGGTACTACGGCACCGGGAGCACTGCTTGATGTTAATGGCACTGCAGTATTCAGGGGATTTACTGGAATTAATACAACAACATCAATTGGTGCCTCAGTATTTGTTGCTTCAGGAACTGCTACTGCAGGTAATTATACCGGTATGTATCTTAATGGATCAGATGCCGCAAGTTTTCCTTTCTACGGCTATGCAACAGCTGGGGTAGCCAGAATGTGGCACTACTATAATGGTTCAACAGGAAATTGGGTACTATGGAATGGTGGTGACCGTATGTTTGTTACCAATACAGGTAATGTAGGTATAGGAGCAGCACCAACCTTCAGGCTTGATGTAACTAATACAACAACGCCTGGAAGATTTTATAACTCAACTAATGGTACCGCATCTGACGTATTGTACTTACGAGGAGGAAGTAACACATCCTCGGGTTCTTGGTTTATTCTTTTCCAACGAAATGATGGAACATCTATTGGAACAATCTCCCAAGCTTCAGCAACTTCCGTTGCTTACAATACAACCTCCGATCTTAGGTTAAAAAATATTTTAAGAGAGTCGAATAAAGGATTATCCGATTTAATGAAAATCAAAGTCTACGATTACTATTACAAGGACGATAAAGAGAAAAATGTAAGAATGGGTTTCATTGCCCAACAAATTGTTGACGTTTATCCTCAGGCAGTTACCCCTCCCCAACCAGATAAAAACAATGATCCAAAAGAAAATCCGTGGGTGATGGACTATGGAAACGTAACACCTCTTTTAGTCAAAGCGGTTCAGGACCAACAACAACTAATTAACGCACAGAACGAAACTATTAATGGTCTGAAAGCCGAACTGGCCGAACTCCGTAAAATGGTAATGGCACAGCAGCCCAAGGAAGGAACGACCACTACGGCCTCAGTAGGTAAAGAATAATAAGCCATGAGAAACCTCATTCTTATTTTGATATTCCTGGCCGGAGGATGGCACGCACTCGCACAGGTGCAAATACCCATGCAAACCTTCATCTCCGGGGGCACGGGTACTTTCCAAATGGGCGCGATAGCCTCCTTTGGTAATATCGGTCAGCCGCTGGTATTTCCCCGCACAACAGCCACCAGTTCCGGTGGCGGGGTTGCCGTTGCAGCCGACCTGATGTTTTCGGACGTGGCCATTGATAACAATCCCCCTGCGTTTGTCGGTTCACCAACTATCACGGTTACCAAGTCTTCTGGCGGAATAACCGGTACCCTTTCGGCTAATGCTACCGATGCCGAAAGTACGCCCCGTGTGTATATGTATCACCGCCCGATTGCCGGTGGCGGTACGTATGACTCTACTCAACTCACCGGGGCAGGCCCGTTTACGCTGGATTTGAGTACGCTAACCGAAACAGAATACGACAACATGGGTATTGAGTATTATCTCAAAGCGTTTGATTCCAAACCAAATGTTGCTCGGCATCCAATTTCAGGTACCTTACTTGGGCGGATGACGGATCCGGATGCCAAAGTGCCTGCAGCACTGCTATCTTATGGCAACCAACAAACGAACTACCGAATAATCGGTATTCCTTATACCCTTAGCGGTGCAATCGCTGAGGTGTTTACGGATATTGGTCCTGCTGATAAAGCTAAGTATCGCATTTTCAGGTATGAAAGTTCCCAAAGTTACGTAGAGGGACCAGGTGACTTTAACACCATCGATCGCGGCAAAGGGTATTTTATCATCCAAGCTGCTAACCGAAGCAATGTTGTTCTTAAAATGGGTTCACAACAAGCGCCTAACAACAACCGAAACAGTCTCTATCAAATGAGCCTGCACAATGGCTGGAACCTGATTGGTAATCCCTACACGGTTCCCATCAACTGGGATAACGTAAAAGCCTATACGGGTAACAACGGCTCAGCACTCGGTCAGTTAAAAGTGTACGGAGCCGGTGGATACACAAATGCTACACAACTGGAAGCCTTCCAGGGTGCGTTTGTAAATGTAACCGGTAACCAAACTGTTACCATTCCGTTCCTCGGTCAAACCACACCCGGTGGCCGCGAAAAACCGGAGTTCGTAACGGATATCAGTCAGCCTAACTGGAAAGCGGGCCTCACCATCACCCAGGGCGAACTGACCAACCAACTCAGCGAATTCGGTATGCACCCGGTCGCTTCCGTGCAGGCCGATGAAACGGATGATTTCAATCCGCCACCGTTGTTCGATTTTGTGGAGATCAACTTCCCCCATCCCGAGCACCAGCTTGGCGCCTTCGCTACCGATATTGTTAACCCGCAAGCCGAATATGTGTGGCGCTTCAATGCCGATGTAAGCCGGCCCGATGATGCCGAGTTGTCGTGGAGCAACCAACACTTCGGCAATAATAACCTTGAATTGTACCTCTATGATGTACAGACCAACCGCATCATCAACATGCGCGAAGACAACCGGTATGTGTTTAGTCCCGCACAGTCCAAGCAATTCAAAATTTATTACGGAGTTGATATCCGCGAACGAATCGGCCCGGATGAAATACAAGTGCTGGAGCCCTACCCAAACCCGTTTGCTTTAAAGCAGCCGCTAACATTTTCCATCGGGTTGCCTGAAAATCCGGGGAATAGAAAATATGCTGTTAACCTGGTTATCCGCAACAACATGGGCCAACCGGTATTCACGTATGGCGACCAGTTAAATCCGGGCGTACATACCATTACCTGGGACGGCCGCAGACCCGATGGCGAGGCCAATGCCCAGGGCTTTTATGTGTACTCGGTTAAAGCCGGCAACCGCACCTTTACCGGCAAAATCCTCTTCCTAAACAGCCATTAATATGAAGCTATTAAAATATATTAACCCAATTATTTCCCCCCTTCAGAGGGAAGTGAGGGGGGTGTTACTAGCCTTTCTGTTAGTCTCAGTGTTCACCTCCAACGCCCAAACCGTAGCCATTTCATGGGTTGAAATCTCGGGAACTAAAATAATTGTCCACTACGACCTCGAAACCAGCAACCCTAACCACGAATTCACGATAAATCTTTTTTCATCAAAAGATAACTTCTCCGCGCCCCTTACCAAGGTTACCGGAGACGTGGGTAATGAGATTAAGCCCGGAAAGGATAAAAAGATAATCTGGGACGTAGTGGCCGAATTGGGAAGTTTTAAGGGCGATTTGGAGCTTGAAGTGCGTGGGAAAATTTTTGTACCTTTCATGAAACTCACGAATTTCGACACCGAAAAAAAGTATAAAAAGGGCAAAAGCTACCCGCTCACATGGACCTCCGGCAATATGGGTGGCCAGATTGATATTGAACTTTATGATGGCCAAACCCGCGTACACAGCGACCGGAACGTTGCCAACAGCGGTAAGTTTGAATGGGTAATTCCGGGCAGCGTGAAGCCTGGGAGCAATTACCGGCTAAAGTTCACTGATACTAAAAATCGTGAAGAAGTGATTTATACAAAGGAGTTTAGAATTGTGCCGAAAATGCCTATGGCTGCAAAAGCACTTATTGGCGTAGCTGTAGCCGGTGGCCTTGCAGGTGCCTTAATGGCCGGTGGCGGTGGCGGAGGTGACGGAAACACCTCAGCCGATTTACCGGGGCCACCCCCCCCTCCGGGCAACTAACGATTTTGTTAATACGTAAACTAACCTGACTAATAAATAAGCAAACACCGATGAAAAAATTAATCGCCCTCTCGCTTGTGTTTCTAATCACCACACCCGCGTTGTTCGGGCAAACGATTAGCGCAAAAACCAACAAGGTATCGGTTGATTTTACGAATGCAAAGAATGATACCAACTCTTCGTTCCCGAAGATAAACTGGATAACCCCGGTAAACGAAACAGTTTTCCAGAAGGATGCCAAATTCGAAGTGAAATTCAACATCGAATCGCGCGATCCACTGGTTAAGGTAACCGTTAACGTCCGCGAGAAGGACTCTTCGCCTTCCCTTCGCGGTGGAACCACAGTTTCGCAGGGTGCCCTGCGTGGATCCATGCCGGTGGAAGTAAAGGAAGGGGATAAATACAACATGCTGGTCGAACGCAAAATCACCCTGCTTGATGGCGTTAACGAAGTGGAGATCATCGCAGAAAACCAGCAGGGCGTTAAGGCCTCCAGTTCACGCTTTGTGCATGTGGGCGAAACACTGACAGCCGATGCCGGCAAACTTCAACGTACCGACTATGCGCTTATTATTGTAACCGATAAGTACGAAAACTGGCCGAAGCTTACCAATCCGGTATTTGACGGCCGCACCATTGGTCGCGAGTTGGAGACAGCTTTCGGGTTTAAAGTAGATATTGTTGAAAACCCTACCCAGGATCAGATTTGGGCCAAATTGCGCGAGTATGCCGAAAAGAAATATATGCCACTTGACCAACTCTTTATTTTTGTTGCCGGGCACGGCCACTTTGATGATACCTTTAAAGAAGGCTACCTGGTGGTTAAAGAATCACTCATCAACGATGCCGGTAACTCTACCTACATCTCGCATAACCGGTTACGTAACAACATCAATAACATCCCATGCGAACACATCTTTCTGACCATGGATGTATGCTTTGGAGGAACATTTGATGACGCAATTGCTTCCTCCCGCGGAGCGATGGAATCACCGTATAAGGAAATTTCCCAAAGCGAATTCATTACCCGTAAACTGGCCTACAAAACCCGCAAGTATTTAACCAGTGGAGGCAAAGAATACGTTTCCGATGGAACCCCCGGACACCACTCTCCTTTTGCTTCACGGGTAATTGCAGCCCTGAAAAGCCGTGGCGGTAACGATGGTATACTTAGTCTTAACGAACTGCTTACTTACGTTGAAAAACTTAATCCCGAACCAAAGTTCGGTAAGTTTGGTAGCGATGCACCCGGCAGTGAGTTTGTATTTGTGGTTAAGTGATTAAATCAGTAATCATAAAAAAGCCCGGAGCGTTCCGGGCTTTTTTATTTGTTGTTATCTGATAGGCAGCAGTAAATGAAGCCGAGGTTAAAATAAACTTACGTTCATTACAGCTTCCTTGTTTACAAAATAAAATTCCTTGTGAACATTAAATGGAGGCTCCCCGTTGATTTCCTTTAAGGCATACGTGCCATCTTCTTTCATCACATAGGCATTTACATTGTCCAGCAGGTTAAACCGAAGAATATTCATGGCCTGTTTTTTCAAAATCTCCTCATCAAGCATAAATAATGACTCAATCCTCCGGTCGAAACTGCGAACCATAGCATCGGCACTGCCAATATAAACTTTCGGCTGGCCGGCATTATGGAAATAATAAATCCGCGAATGCTCCAGGTACTCGCCTACTATACTGATGACTTCGATGTTTTCGCTCAGGCCCTTGCGGCCGGGCCTCAGGCAACACATCCCCCGTACAATGAGTTTAATAGGCACTCCAGCCTGCGAAGCTGCGTATAATTCGTCAATAAATTCCTTGTCTTGCAACGAATTCATCTTAATCACAATACCACTTGGCAATCCGTTTCGGGCATTGTCGGCTTCTCGTTTTACCAGGTTACACAACTGAATGCGCATGTCGCGGGGCGAGGTGATGAGGTTGCGATAGGCTGAAGGCTGTGAATGACCGGTGATGACATTAAAGAACTCAGATACATCGTGGGCATAAATTTCCTTGGTGGTCAGCAGCCCGATATCGGTATAAAGCCGTGCGGTGGTTTCGTTGTAATTGCCGCTGGCCAGGTGAACATACCGGTATACTTTATCATCTGGTTCTTTTCGTACAATTAGCAGCAACTTGGTGTGTGTTTTTAAACTACCTACACCATAAATAACAAAGCACCCCGCTTTTTGGAGGCGCTGGGCTTCGCGCAGGTTGTTTTCTTCATCAAACCGGGCTTTAACTTCAAACAGCACGGCAACGTGCTTCCCGTTTTCGGCCGCACGGTATAGTGCATTGGTTACGCGCGATTCTTTTGCTACACGGTAAATTGTAATTTTAATAGAAAGTACCAGCGGATCATCGGCAGCTTTTTCGAGCAGTTCTAGCACCGGCTCCATCGAATTATACGGATGATGAAGCAGGATGTCCCGCTGTTTAAGCACCTCAAACAGGTCAGGCGACTCTTCTTCAGGATAATTAAGTGGTTTAATGGGGTCTGGAAATTTTGTTCTGCGGGCTTTAAATTCCTTATGACCAACCACCTGGTTTAATCCGCCAAAGTCAAGCAGGCTTTGCTGGGGTATATGGAAGATATTATGATCATCAATATCCCATTGAATTTTCAATAGCCTGATCATCCACGGGTCGGGAGTTCCCTGCACTTCCATGCGCACCACGCGTCCGGTTCTGCGGGTTTTTAGCTTTTGCTTCAGGTCTTCCAGAAAGTTCGATTCGATATCATCACTTTCATCAAGGGCAAAATCACCATTGCGGTTAATCCTGAAGAGATTAACGCTTTGAATATCCACATTCCTAAACAAGTTGTGGATATTATGCCGCACAATATCTTCTACCGGCACAAATACCAGCATACCGTTTTCCTGAATCTCGAAGAACCTTGGAATGTTACTGGGTATCTGGATAAACGATATCCGGTTTTGATGTTGCCCATCGTTTGCCACCTTGGTTACAACGCCAAACAACAGCCGGTTATTTTTAAGGATAGGAAATGCATGGTAGCTGTCAAACGCCATTGGAGTGAGCATCGGAAAGATGGTGCGGCTGAAATAATGATTGGCCAGTGCGGTATGTTCTACGGAAAGATCGGCATAAGCACGAATACAGAAGCCGTTTTCCTGGAACAGGGGCTTTAGTTTGAGCAGGTAGTATTCATTCTGATCCTGCACGAAATTGCGGATGGCATTGAGCAAAAGTCTTCGGAAAGGCTCTTCACGCAGACCGCTGTAATCGAAACGTTCTTTGCCGTAATCCAGGTAATTGTATAAACTGCCAAGCCTGATCGTACAGAATTCATCGAGATTTGATGCGGTGATACACAGAAATTTCAGCCTGTCGAAAATGCTACGCCCGGTATGCTTGGCTTGGTCGAGCACGCGGTAATTAAACTGCAGCCAACTCAAGTCGCGGCTGATGTAGCGGCTCTCCTCAATGGTGCTTGCAATCCGATCATGAACTGATGTTACCGCTTCCATACTGTGAGATTACTAAAAATAGCCGGCAGCCCTACCGGCAGTTCGTTAAAAAAATGTTATATATCAATCCGTGCGTATCGGGCGTTTTTCTCAATAAACTCTCTTCGTGGAGCTACTTCATCGCCCATCAACATTGAAAACAAGTGGTCCGCCTCCGCAGCTGACTCGATACTTACCTGCTTTAAGGTACGCCTGGCCGGGTCCATGGTCGTTGCCCAAAGTTGTTCGGGGTTCATCTCGCCCAAACCCTTATAGCGCTGCACATTTACCGAATCTTCCTTACCTCCGCTAAGCTCTTTAACAGTTGCTTCACGCTCTTCTTCTGTCCAGCAGTAACGCTCTTCCTTACCTTTCTTAACAAGGTATAAGGGTGGTAACGCTATGTACACATAGCCGTTTTCGATAAGCTCCTTCATGTACCTGAAAAAGAAGGTGAGAATGAGCGTACGGATGTGACTTCCATCCACATCGGCATCGGTCATGATGATTACTTTGTGGTAGCGGAGTTTTGACAAATTCAACGCTTTGCCGTCCTCAGCCGTACCGAAGGAAACGCCCAGAGCCGTGATAATATTCTTGATTTCTTCGTTTTCGTAAATTTTATGCTCCTGCGCTTTTTCAACATTCAGAATCTTACCGCGCAGCGGAAGAATAGCCTGGAAGGTCCTGTCGCGACCCTGTTTGGCAGAACCTCCGGCCGAATCACCCTCTACCAGGTAGAGTTCCGATATACTTGGATCAGTACTGGAGCAATCGGCTAGTTTACCGGGAAGGCCTGTACCGGTAAGCACATTTTTACGCTGCACCATTTCGCGGGCTTTGCGGGCTGCATGGCGCGCCTGAGCAGCAAGGATAACTTTGCTTACGATAAGTTTCGCCTCTTTTGGGTGCTCCTCCAAATAATACTGAAGTACCTCGCCCACCGACTGGTCCACTACGCCCATGGCCTCGGAGTTGCCCAGTTTGGTTTTGGTTTGGCCCTCGAACTGGGGTTCGGCCACTTTAACTGAAATGACGGCTGTTAAACCCTCTCTGAAATCATCACCACTAATGTCAATCTTCACTTTATCCAACAGGCCCGATTTATCGGCATAGGCCTTTAGGGTGCGGGTAAGTGCCCTTCGAAAGCCTGCTACATGGGTTCCGCCTTCATGTGTATTGATGTTGTTTACATACGAAACCAGGTTTTCGCTGAAGGACGTGTTGTAACTTAGTGCAACCTGCACAGGTATGCCACCCCGATCGCTTTCGATATAAATGGGTTTAGGAATCAGTTTATCGCGGGTAGCATCAATGTATTCAACAAACTCGGGCAAACCGCCTTGCGATAAAAATTCGCTGGTGCGGGGATTGCCGTTTTCATCTTTTTCACGTAAGTCGGTAAGGGTTATCCGGATACCCGGATTTAAGAAGGCCAGTTCGCGCAGGCGTGTTGCAATGGTTTCGTAATTGTACTCGGTAACTGTAAAAATTTGCTTGTCGGGTAAAAACCGCACGGTAGTGCCCCGTCTTTCCGATTCACCGGTTACTTTAACGGGATATTGTGGTACTCCGCGGTGGTATTCCTGTTCCCAGATTTTCCCATCGCGGTAAACGGTGGCATGCAACACTTCAGAAAGGGCATTTACACACGATACCCCTACCCCGTGAAGTCCGCCTGAAACCTTATACGTGTTTTTATCGAACTTACCACCGGCATGAAGTACGGTCATCACCACTTCCAATGCTGAGCGCTTCTCTTTTTCGTGAATATCGGTGGGAATGCCCCGGCCATTATCTTCTACAGTTACAGAATTGTCTTCATTAACAGTTACCCGGATGTCATCGCAATAGCCGGCTAAAGCCTCATCAATGGAGTTATCCACCACCTCCCAAATGAGGTGATGCAGGCCCTTTACGCTCACATCGCCTATGTACATGGCCGGCCGCTTGCGTACAGCCTCCAGACCCTCTAAAACCTGTATATTACTGGCTGAATAATTGGCGGGTTTCCGCTCCTTGGTTGCACTCATTCCTTAGCTTCTAATAAACCGACAAAAATACGGAATTTTGCCCTGAAAACGAATGATTTATCGTGTTTATACTCATAAAGTTCATTGTATTTCCAGGCTGATTTGAGCCATGTAAAATGACCTTATAGGCCTGCACCCGTATGCCCAAAATCCTATTTATCGTTGTCGTTAATACCTTGGAGTCTATCCCTGGCCGGCCATTGGCCAATTGAACCTGACTGACCGATTATAGAGAACTCACACAATTACGGGTGCTATAAATAAACGATAACCAGTTCACAACCGTTCCGGAACCCGTGCTGGCTTAACTCAACTTAAAAACCTGGGTGTATCCGGTAATAACTTAAGGCACTTGCCACTTGAACTGCAGCACTTTTCAAAACTGAAAAATATTGGTTTTGATAAATAACCGTTGGGAGAACCCGCTGATGTGGAGTTGGTCTGTAAACCCTTGCCTCGCAAGGAACGATTATTCATCAGTAACCGTCAGGCTGTTGCCTCGGCCTTGGTTTTCTTATTGCTTTCCTTCTTCTTGTTTTCCTTACCAGTACTCTTTCTTTTCTCTTTGCCATTACCTCCCGTGCCATTCTCGGCCATCAGGTGCATTTTGGCTTTCTGAAGTTCCTGCTTTTGTGCTTCCGTAACCGTGGGGTAACTCAATTTAAGCTGCTCAAACTGGCGGTAGATAATAAAAGCAATAGCGAGGCGGGCATACCATTTATCGTCAGCGGGAATGATATACCATGGCGCATGCTCTTTTGATGTGTTATTAAACACGTCTTCATAAGCCTGTTGGTAATCATCCCAGAAGGCCCGTTCTTTCAAATCAGACAGCGAAAATTTCCAGTTCTTTGACGGATCGTCAATCCGTTCCATAAATCGCTTCTTCTGCTCCTTTTTGGAAACATGCAGGAAGAACTTCATGATGAGGGTTCCGTTTTGCGCAAGGTTTTTTTCAAACCGGTTGATTTGTTTATACCGGTTCTCCCAGAATTTTTTATCAATGTCTTTAACTGAATCGATTCCGGGAATATTTTCATTTAGTATCCACTCCGGATGTACCTTGGTTACCAGCACATTTTCGTAGTGCGACCGGTTATGGATGGCAATCTCCCCGCGTGCCGGCATGGCCAGGTTGTGCCGCCAGAAGAAATCGTGATCAAGCTCGGTGGAATTGGGCGCTTTAAAACTGTACACTTTTACCCCCAGCGGATTAAAGCCCGACATGATGTGTTTTACGGCACCGTCTTTTCCGGCCGCATCCATCGCCTGGAAGATGATGAGCACACTGTATTGATTATGGGCATAAAGCTTATCCTGTATTTCGGCCAGGTGCCTGCGTCCAAAATCAAGCAGAGCTTCGGCATCGCGCTTATTCAATTCTTTGCCCTTATATTTTGTATCCCAGTCCTTCAGTTTTACTTTTTTTCCGGGTTTTACTAAAAAATCCTTGATTTTTAGCAGCTTATCATCTGACAGCATAGGCGTATTGTTTTTATGGAAGTAAGGTACATGATTACCACTACCGGGCACATGACGAAGATCATAATTTCAGTGGTCTTTCAAGGAATCCTTATAAAAAATTTATAACTTCCCTCACCCCTAAGTTCTGACCGGATAATTGGTTTTTAAAGACATACGGGGCTATAATCGGATTTGCTGCCTTTAACCTATAAACTGCATGCCTATGAACAAAGCAATTCTGGTTTTTCTGAGCATTGCCCTTGCCGTTAACCCGGCACTGAGCCAGGGCAAGACTAAAAGTAAAAGTTCCGCATCCGCCAATGACGAATCGGTTATCAAGTCGCTGATTGAAAAGGAAACAAAGGCATTTTTTGAAATTGATTATACCGCCTGGGCCGATTGTTGGGCGAAAGCACCTTACGCCTTCTGGTCGTTTGCCGATACAACCGATGTAAATTCATTTACCGGTTGGGAAGCAATTAACAAAGGTTTCGCTAATTACTTTAAAACATCAAAGCCATCAACAGCAAAAATTGAGAGAACATGGCGGGATATCCGCATTTACGGTAATGGCGCCTATGCCCGCTTTACCCAGCATGTACGGGATGAAACTGACCGGCCACCACAGGAAGAGGTTCGCGTACTGGAAAAAGTAAATGGACAGTGGAAAATTGTTTGCGTATCCGTTATAGCCATGCAAAAGGAAAATCAACCCGTCCGATAATTTAATACTGCCCGGTGCGCAACATCACCAATGTACAGCCCTGAATGGCCTGGATACCCTGCAGGGTCAACAGTTTTTCGAGTTCTGCGTTTTCAGTACCCGGATTAAAAATTACGCGGGCTGGTTTTAAGGCCAAAATATAGTTGTACCATTCCGGCTGATGCTGTGGCCCGATATAAAGGGTTACCGTATCCACATCCTGTACGCTTGGACGCTGCCGAATATCGAGGATTTGTTTACCTAAAACCTCGCCTTTTTTAATTCCAACCGGAACAATTTCATGGCCATATTCGGTAAGCATTTCAGCTGCCAGGAAAGCATATCGCGAATGATTGGTTGAAGCTCCGATGATGACTGTCCTTTTACTAATCATTCTTGTAAAGTTATCGGGTTGATCCAATAGTTTTCGGTGTACCATTCAGGACCTTGTATATTGCTTCGGCACAACGCTCGCCATCCATCGCTGCCGAAACAATACCACCTGCATACCCGGCACCTTCGCCACAAGGGTACAGCCCTTTTACCTGGGGATGCTGAAAGACCTCGTTACGCGGAATACGCACGGGTGCCGAGGTGCGACTCTCAACGCCCACCAGTTGTGCTTCGTTGGTCAGGTAACCTTTCATTTTAGTTCCGAAATTTTTCAAGCCTTGTTTCAGGGCTTCCGAAATAAAATCCGGCAGTATGGCTTTGAGGTCAACCGCTGCAAGACCGGGTTGATAGGAAGTGCCATTTAGTGTGTCAGAAACTTTTCCATTCAAGAAATCGACAAGCCGCTGTGCCGGAGCAGTTTGGGTATTGCCGGCTGCCCTGCAGGCACGTTTTTCGATCTCAGCCTGGAAATGCATACCCGCTAAAGGCCCCAATGAAATATGCTTGCCAAAATCTGAAGGTTCTACCGCTACCACAATACCTGAATTGGCAAACCGCGAATCGCGCCTGGAGGGGCTCATGCCATTAACCACCACTTCGCCAGGGGCTGTGGCTGCGGGCACGATAAACCCACCGGGGCACATACAAAACGAAAATACACCCCGCTGTTTGCCATTTACTACGGCCTGGTGTACCAACGAATAGGAACTTGCCGGTAAATATGGATCACGTAAGCCGGTACAATGATATTGTATCTTATCGATCAACTCCTGCGGATGTTCAACCCGTACCCCCAAGGCATAGGGTTTAACTTCCAAAGCAATTTTCTTTCTGTGAAGTAATTCGTAGATATCCCGGGCCGAATGGCCGGTGGCCAGAATTACGGCCTCTCCTTTTATCACGTCCTGCGAAGCCCCAACTACACCAATAATTCTATCACCTGAAATTTTAAAATCAACCACCTTCGTATCGAAATAAATTTCACCCCCGGCCTGTATAATGGTGTTTCGGATAGCCTCGACTAAGGCAGGAAGTTTATTAGTGCCAATGTGCGGATGAGCATCGAACAGGATATCGTTTCGGGCGCCATGGGCTACAAGGATTTTCAAGATACGCTGCACATCACCGCGCTTTTTTGATCGGGTGTACAGTTTACCATCGGAGTAGGTGCCGGCACCGCCCTCGCCAAAGCAATAGTTCGACTCGGGGTTAACAATATGGCTTTTGTTGATGGCCGCTAAATCCCTTCTGCGCCTGCGCACATCGCTTCCGCGTTCGATTACTACAGGTTTTATGCCCAGTTCAATTAACCGAAGTGCGGCAAACAAGCCGGCCGGTCCGGAACCCACAATAACCACCTGCCGGCTGCTGCGAACATCATGATAATCAGGAAAAATATTTTCTTCTTTGCAGGTAGAAGGGACAATCTCACACGCAACCCGTACAACCACTTTTTTTCCGCGGGCATCGATAGAGCGCTTTACAGGACGTACCCAAAACTCACCACTTGGTTCAATGCCCAATTGATCATTCAATACCTTTTGAAAAAGGTCTGACCGAAAGGCCTCTTCAGGAGAAAGGATTAGCTCTCTGGTTTGCATGAGGAAGGGAGTTAACCTTCAGGCCTGCAAAGATAGGTTATCACTGCGAAAAAATATTACCGAAATTAAGCCCAAAGTTAAGCGTGCCGACCAGTGATTGCTGGTTTACCTCACTAAAGTACTGTTCATTACCGGGAGGGGCATCAAAGTTGCGGTAGCCCAGGTCGCCACCAAGAAAAATATCCAATGTAAATCCTCCCGCATTATTGCGTTGCATAACCCGGTAGCCCAAAACAACACCATATTGAATACGCTGTTCCGATGAACTAAATGTGATGATGCTGCCAGGTGTTACCTCCTGATTGATAAAATGACCTACATTGGTAAACCGGATTTCATGCCCGAAATACCACATGCCCGCCTTGATGGGATTGTAGAATTTCTGACGGATAGCCATGGAGTACCCGCGTTCAAATAACTTGTTGGGTGCGATTTTATCGTCAGCCGTAAAGAACGGGTCGCGGATACCCACGAATTCGAACTCGTGCCCGAGTCGCTCCTGCGAATAAAATTCCACAGCCAGCGGCAGCCGGCCTGCAAACATAAACATCGGATTGCCGCCAATGATTACGCCCCGAAATTCATTGGTACGTTCATCAAAGTAGGTAAAGCGGTTTGCTTTGCGGGCTACTGTTTTACGCTGGCTTAATGAAACGATTTCGTTGCTTAACTTTTTCTGGTCGTAAAAAGGTTTGTAATATCCCGTAAGCGTACCATCGGGTTCATAAATTTCCCAGGTGCCCACCCGCAGATCATCGTTTAGTTCGCCTTTTGTTTGAAGGGCTCCATTGGGATAATAGCCTTTGTATATTCCTTTGCTATTTTCATACTCGCATTCGCCCTCTTTTTTACCGTCTTCGTAAAAAAACTTCCATAGTCCTTCGCGCTTATTATCCACTATCAGGCCGATAACTTTCAATTTGCCGCTCGGGTAGTATTCGCGGTATTCACCCCTGCCGTTGGAAAAGGTTACTTCGCTTAATTTCTTTCCATCTTTAGTTTGTGAACGCCAGTACCCGTTTTTCTGGCCGCCAATAAACTCGCCCGATGAACTGAGGCTTCCGTCTTCAAAATAGTATTCCCACAAGCCATGAGGTTCGCCATCGGCATACAGGCCTTGTGCGGCAATCCGCCCCGAAGGATAGTACGTAATCCACAGGCCCTGCCTCTTGCCGTTTTCATAATCGCCTTCGCTTTGCAGTGTACCGTCCTTTTCGGAGTAATAGCGCCAATGTCCAACCGGTTTGGTGCCTGACTTGGGGCCTTCACCGGCTACTTTTCCGGAATGATAGTACTCTGTACAGCGACCGTAATCATCGGTAAACTCGCCTTCGCTTTTCAGAACACCATCTTCATAAAACGATTTCCATACTCCGCTTCGCTGGTTGTTTTTATAACTTCCGGTTTCTTTTACCGATCCGTTTTCATAATATAGTATCCACTCGCCTTCACGGCTTTTACCATTCACGGTACCTTCCATGCTTTTGGTGCCACTTTCGTAAAAATATTCCCAATGTCCGAAGTTGGTATTGCGCTGCAAAGCTCCGCGCATCTTCAGGTTGCCCGACTCATAGAAAAATTCCCATATACCGGTGGTTTCGTTATTGGTAAAAAAACCTTTCGATTCAATATTACCATTAACAAAGTATGAGGTATAACGTCCGTGCATCACGTTACGCACGGTATCTTTTACCACGAATACTTCTTTCAGGTTTCTTTTTTCCGGGTCGTGCCAGGTTTGCCGGGTAAAGCCCTGAGCAAGGGCGCCAACTGAAAGTATCACCAAACCCTTAAGCAAAAACCACGCTTTCACGGTGAGCAGATTTAGAAAGCGAAGTTACGAAATTTCAATATGCTGCAGGCTAGCGCATAAAAGCCGCTTTGCCCCAGTCGGCTTTTTCCTGTTCAGTCCATAATTCGGGGAAGAATATGATTTTTTGAAACCGCGGAGGAAGGTACTTTTGCCAGTTGGTGCCACCTGTAGCCTTAATGTCTTCGGGGTCTTTTTGCAGGTAGCGTCCAGCTGATTTCATATGAGCAAGCGGCCACAACACATTGGCCAGCGTATCAAATTCACGAAGGCGGTTTATAACCTCGTTATTGCCTTTAAAATTGCGCTGATAAAGTCTAAGCAAATTGGTATTTCGGTACTGATCGCCAAGCCTGCGAAATTCGGGCATGTACTTTTCTTCGAATTGCCGGAGGGTTAAGGTTTTCTTGCCGGTGGCCAGTTCGGTTGCCCCGCTGCGCCAATATAACTTTTCAAGTACCTCATTAATATCGTCAGGATTTTTAACCGATGGCCGATCCGTTATGCTCACCAGGTTAATCATATCGGTTGAACAGATTTCAATAAACCGGTATTGGGCCGACTGAAATCCACTGGCAGGAAGGAGCGCCATCCGGAATTTAAGAAACTGATCCTTCTCCATGCCGTCAACCATAATATCGAACGAATTGGCCAGGTTGCGGAAATACCGATTGATTCGATCCAGGCGTTCGGTAAAAAATTTTTCATTCAAATTTTCTGTTGTAGCAATCTGCTCAATCTCCCACAACACCAGGCGGAAATACAATTCGGTTATCTGATGGTAAATGATGAATACGGTTTCATCTTTAAACCGGGTTTTGGGGTTTTGCAAACTTAGCAGTGTATCGAGGTGAATATAATCCCAATAGGTCAGGTAATCCGAATAAAGCAGGCCATCCAGGTAGGCCGATAAGTCCTGGCCCATCACATCATACTTGGCCTTAAGTTTTTGCAGTTGTTCGTTCAGGTCGGGTTGGGTGGTTGGTTTCTGATGCGGATTCACGGTTATCGATGGGTTTGATTAAATTGCGCCTGCCTGCAGGACGCGGGCACTAAATAACTAAAAACCTATGGTATCGCATACTGCCGAAGCTAAAGCCAAGAAATCCCTGAAACAGGATACGTTCGACCACCCCGATTTTTACGCGATTGATTCGCTGCTTACCGAAGAGCATAAACTCATTCGCAGTTCCATACGCGATTTCGTAAAACGCGAGATCAGTCCGTACATTGAAGACTGGGCGCAACGCGCGCATTTTCCATACGAAATCGTTAAGAAATTCGGGGAGATTGGCGCGTTTGGTCCTACCCTGCCGGTAGAATATGGTTGTGGCGGACTGGATTACATTTCCTATGGACTCATTATGCAGGAGATTGAGCGGGGCGACAGCGGCATGCGCTCAACCGCTTCGGTGCAGGGTTCGCTGGTGATGTACCCCATTTACAAGTTCGGCAACGAACAACAGCGAAAAAAATATTTACCAAAACTCGCCTCAGGCGAATGGCTCGGATGTTTCGGGTTGACTGAACCTGATCATGGTTCCAACCCATCGGGCATGGTGACCAACTTTAAAGATATGGGCGACCATTACCTGCTGAATGGCGCCAAGATGTGGATTTCCAACTCGCCCAAAGCAGATATTGCGGTAGTATGGGCCAAGAACGAACAGGGCCGTATCCACGGCCTGATTGTAGAACGCGGCATGCCCGGATTTACCACACCCGAAACACACGGCAAATGGTCGCTACGGGCTAGTGCTACCGGTGAACTGGTTTTTGATAATGTAAAAGTGCCGAAGGAAAACCTGCTGCCTGGCAAGAACGGATTGGGCGCACCCATGATGTGCCTGGACTCAGCCCGTTACGGCATTGCATGGGGTGCGATTGGCGCAGCAATGGATTGTTATGAGTCGGCCCGGAAATATGCGCTGGAGCGCATTCAGTTCGGCAAGCCGATTGCATCCTTCCAGCTGGTTCAGAAAAAACTGGCCGAGATGCTCACCGAAATCACCAAAGCTCAATTATTGAACTGGCGGCTGGGAACCTTAATGAATGAAGGCAAAGCCACTACCGCACAGATATCGTTAGCTAAACGAAACAATGTGCACGTTGCACTCGAAATTGCGCGCGAGGCACGCCAGATACATGGCGGCATGGGCATTACCGGTGAGTACCCCATAATGCGCCACATGGCTAACCTCGAATCGGTAATTACCTACGAGGGCACACACGACATTCACTTACTGATTTTAGGCAAGGAAATTACGGGCATACAGGCGTTTGTGTAAGTACCTTAACCCCTTACTCCGCATATGCTGATACCATAATGCGGTGCACGGGATTTTGCGGGTCGTTGGAATAAACCGTTACAGCTTTGGTTTGAGTTCCTTTCCGGTCTTCGGGAGTGAATATAATTTTTATAGTACCGCTCTCGCCCGGCCTCAGGTTTTCTTCATCAACTACGGCCTGCAAACAAGAGCAATTGCCCTGAATATTTCGAATTTCAAGCACGGATTTTCCGGTATTGCTGAAAATGATCTCCTTTGTTGCTGAGGTGTTGAATTTAATGTTACCTAAATCAATATTCATCTCTGCAATAGAAAGCCGGGGAGCATTGTCCAGTTCGCGGGCTGAAAGCGGCACAAAGTAATCTTCAAGGGTGGCATACACTGTAAATGCTTTAGCCGGCTGGCCCTCATCATCTGTATAAAGAGTAATCTTATCGGAGTGAAATCCGTACAAACCCTTCTTTAATCCATTGTATCCAATCCGGATTTCTCCCCGCTGCCCTGGTTGAATTGTTTTAGGAAAAACATCCACCCGGATGTGCGCAGGGGCATCAAATTTATCGAGGTAGGTTACAGCCTTATCGCCCGCATTGACAAAATCGATATTGCGCTGGGTAAACTCATCTTTTCTAAAAACTTTTCCAAGGTTAAACGATAAACTTCTGAATCGCAGCATGCCGCTTGTAGCCTGGTACTCCGAAGAAATGGATGATGTATTCCGTGAAGTAACCTGGCCTTTGATGTACAGGGTTATCGGCTGGCCGTCATAATCCGTGGTTACCGTTAACGATTTGTGAAAATACCCAGGTCTTCCCTTCGGATCGTACTGCGCTTTTACAATTCCACTTTTACCCGGCAGGATTAGCTCTTTCGACCACTCCGGGGTAGTACACCCACAGGACGGTTTTACCGATAATATTGTAACAGGCCTGTCGGAAGTATTGGTAAAGGAGAACGTATGTGTAACCGGGCCATCTTCTTCTACGATGGTGCCAAAATCAAATGTCTCTTCAGTAAACCGTACCGGCTTTGCCATCTGGGCAAGCAGCGGAATGGTTACCCCTACCAGCAATCCAATCAATCCGACTTTGTTCATACCAAACTCAAGTTTTACAAAAGTAAAACTTAAATCCTTATCGCTTTATTTCATTTATTTGCATGAATATGACGCGCATTTTAACGGGCATCCAGAGCAGCGGCAGGCCGCATTTAGGCAACCTGCTGGGTGCCATTATACCGGCTATTACGCTCTCAAAAAAGCCTAACAACGAATCCTTCTTTTTTATTGCCGATTTGCATTCGCTTACCACCATTAAAGATGCCAAAATGCGCACGGATAATGTTCGGGCGGTAGCTGCAGCCTGGCTGGCTTTCGGATTTGATGTTGAAAAAAATTTTCTGTACCGGCAGTCGCGCATTCCCGAAGTTTGTGAACTAACCTGGTACCTCAACTGCTTTACACCCTTCCCTATGCTGGCTAATGCGCATTCGTTTAAGGATAAAGCCGATCGCCTTTCGGATGTAAATGCAGGACTGTTCACCTATCCGGTATTAATGACTGCCGATATAATTCTGTACGATGCCGACATTGTACCGGTCGGAAAAGACCAAAAGCAACACCTGGAGATAACGCGCGACATTGCCACAGCATTTAATAATCAGTATGGCGAAACGTTTGTAGTGCCTGAGGCAAAAATTGAAGAGCAGGTTATGACCATTCCAGGCACGGATGGACAGAAAATGAGCAAATCGTACGGAAATATTATTGACATTTTCCTGCCGGATAAAGAATTGCTTAAGCAAATCAAGTCTATTATTTCCGACAGCACACCGCTGGAGCAGCCCAAGGATCCCGATAAAGACACAACCTTTGCAATTTATAGCCTGCTGGCATCACCTGAACAACGCGAAGCAATGCGAAAGAAATACCTTGCCGGCAATTACGGGTACGGCCATGCCAAGCAGGAATTGTATGAACTGATCATTCAGAAGTTTGCCGAAGAGCGAAAGGCTTTTAATTACTACTTCACCAACCCGGATGAACTGGATAAGAAACTGGAGCAAGGTGAAGAGAAAGCTCGGGTAATTGCACAGAAAGTATTGGAGCGGGTAAGAAAAAAGCTAGGCTACAGGTAATAACGCAGGTTGGTTGTTTGCTGTTGAGTATTCGTATAATATACAACCAACGATTACTTTCCCTCCCAAACCAGTTGCTGTTTGTCTTTTAGTTTCAGGTAAATGCGCAGCGGGTTCACCTCTAACGCAAGCCGAACATCCTTGCCGGGCAATTTCTCCAGTTCAACCGGCACGCCATCGCCCAGGTAAGCAATGGGCATCAGCACATCGCTGTCAGGGCAATGTTCATCGTGAACTTTCTGCAATACACCCTCCAGGTACTCGCCATAAGCATCCTGAAAGTCGTCTTCCATATCATGCAGTTTTTCCTCTAAATCATCATACTGAGGATTGTTGTAGTCGATTTTCTTTAACTCAGCCCGGGCTTTAACAATTTCTTGCAGGGCCTTATCCAACGCATTGATATCCATAATCAGCTGTTCCTGTTTTCGCAACAATCTTAAGAAGTTATACGGCAATTCTCAAATACGAAATTTTATAGGGTCAACCGTCCAAAAATAGCCCTTTGATCAAACAAAATTTTTCGCATACACAGCCATTTCCTAAATTCCCAGGCACAGTAATAACCTTACCAGTTTACCATTAACTTTACAGCAGGCAATCCTTATAGTTATGGCAACCGATTTTCTACCCATTAATGGCACCGACCACATTGAATTCTACGTGGGTAATGCCAAACAATCAGCCTTGTTTTATCAGTATGCATTTGGATTCGACCTGGTAGCCTATGCCGGTCCCGAAACCGGAGTGCGCGACCGGGCCTCGTACGTACTGCGGCAGGGCAAAATTACGCTGGTGCTGACCACCTCACTACAGCCAGATTCTGAAATCTCCGAGCACGTGCGCAAACATGGCGATGGCGTAAAAGTACTGGCGCTGTGGGTGGACGATGCCCGCAAATCGTTTGACGAAACTGTAATGCGGGGTGCTGAAATTGCCCGCAAACCCGAAGTGCTTACTGATGAATTTGGTGAGGTGGTAATCTCTTCGATAAAAACCTATGGCGAAACCATTCACACGTTTGTAGAGCGTAAGAATTACAAAGGCCCCTTCCTGCCTGGGTACAAACCACGCCAAAGCACTTACAAAGCTCAGCCTATCGGACTAAAATACGTTGACCACTGTGTGGGCAACGTGGAATTGGGTAAGATGAACACCTGGGTGGAGTTCTATGAGAAAGTGATGGGCTTCAGCCTGCTGGTAACATTTGATGACAAAGACATTTCTACCGAGTACAGCGCACTCATGTCGAAGGTGGTTTCGAATGGAAATGGGTACATTAAGTTTCCGATTAACGAGCCCGCCCAAGGCAAGAAAAAATCGCAGATAGAGGAGTATCTTGATTTTTACAAAGGCCCTGGCGTGCAACACATTGCCATCGCCACCGATGACATCATCCACACGGTTGGCGAATTGCGTAGGCGTGGCGTTGAGTTCCTGTATGTGCCGGAAACTTATTATGAGGATGTGCTTGATCGGGTAGGAAAAATCAACGAGAGCCTGGAAGAACTCAAAAAACTCAATATCCTTATCGACCGGGATGAAGAAGGATACCTCCTGCAGATATTTACCAAACCAGTACAGGACAGGCCCACGGTTTTCTTTGAAATCATTGAACGCAACGGGGCCAAATCATTCGGTAAGGGTAACTTCAAAGCATTGTTTGAGTCGATTGAACGGGAGCAGGCATTGCGGGGGAACCTCTGAAAACTACCTTATCGAAAAAACTTCTCATCAGCATTAAGCAATGACTGAACTATTAACAATTGTAAAACAAAAAGCCCGGCAATGGCTGGATAGCCCTGTAATTGATGGGGAAACCAAAAACCAGGTGGCTGAATTATTGAGCCGCCCTGACCCGCGCGAACTCATTGATAATTTTTATAAAGACCTGGAGTTTGGTACCGGGGGATTACGGGGCATTATGGGGGTTGGCTCCAATTGCATGAACAAATACACGGTAGGTGTTGCCACCCAGGGGTTGAGCAACTACCTGCTGAAAAGTTTTCCGGGAAAAGCCATTAAAGTGGCTATCGCCCACGACTGCCGTAACAATAGCCGGAATTTTACCGAAGTGGCAGCCAACGTGTTCTCGGCCAACGGTATTGATGTATACCTGTTTACGGATTTGCGCCCTACGCCTATCCTCTCCTATGCCATCCGTTACCTTGGTTGTGATTCGGGCGTGGTAATCACGGCATCGCACAACCCAAAAGAATACAATGGGTATAAAGCGTATTGGAATGATGGCGCCCAGGTTGTGCCACCACACGATAATAATATCATTACCGAAGTGAAGGCCATTCGCTCATTTGAAGAAGTGAAGTTCAATGGCAGGCCGGAGAAGATTCATACCATCGGTTCTGAAGTTGAAGCAGCTTATTACGAGGAGGTGAAAAAGCTTATACCCCGCAAGGAAACTGTTGAACGACACCGGAACATCCCCATCGTTTATTCCAGTTTGCATGGTGCAGGCATTACGATGATCCCGGAATGCCTACGGCAGATGGGTTTTACGAATGTCCAAATAGTGGAAGAGCAGCGTAACCCCGATGGTAATTTCCCCACGGTAAAATCGCCAAATCCGGAGGAACGCTCAGCTATGGAAATGGCCATTCAAAAAGGTACGGCTGTTGGTGCTTCCCTGGTAATGGCCACTGATCCGGATACCGACCGTGTAGGCATTGGTGTGCGTAAACCCAATGGCGAATTTATCCTGCTGAACGGTAACCAGGCTTTTTGCCTGATGATGTGGTTCATCATGAAAAACCTGGCCGATAAAACCAACGCCTACGTAGTAAAAACAATTGTTACCAGCGAACTGGTGGATATCATGGCTAAAAACTACGGTGTGGAATGCTACAATACCTTAACAGGCTTTAAATACATTGCTGAACTGATGCGCCACCTTGAAGGGCGCAAGAAGTTTATTGCCGCAGGCGAAGAAAGTTACGGCTATATGGTGGGCGATTTTGTGCGTGATAAAGACGCTGTGTCGGCCTGTGCATTCTTTGCCGCTATGGCAGCCTGTGCGGCTGATGAGGGCAAATCATTATACGACTGGCTTATTGACATGTATGCGGAGCACGCCTTTTACAAAGAAGGACTAATCAACATCACCAAAAAAGGCCAACAGGGCGAACAGGAAATAAAAGCCATGATGGAACGCTTCCGTAATAACCCGCCTGATGCCATAGCCGGTGATAAAATCGTGCGGATTCTTGATTATAAATTGTTAAAAGAAACCAACCGGGTAAGCGGTGAAACGAAGCGGCTGGACTTTCCCGCATCGGATGTGCTGCAGTTTTATCTGGAAAGGGGCAGCAAAATTTCCGTGCGACCCTCGGGCACGGAACCAAAAATCAAGTACTACATTAGTGTATGTACCAGACTTTATTCTCCTCATGATTATGATGCAGTTAGTCGCCAGCTTGACCAGCAGATTCAATCCATTGAACAATTTTTACTGAAAATCTGAGCACCATGGAAAAAGACTTTCTAGCCTCACTCATAAAACTATTCGACCGTGACCTCACCACTTTGGAAAAGGAAATTAACCTATACCCTACTGAAGGAGCCATCTGGAACCTTGGTGGTGAGATAAAAAACACGGCCGGCAACCTGTGCCTGCACCTGTGCGGCAACCTCCAGCACTTTATCGGCACCGTATTGGGTCATTCAGGGTACGTACGCAACCGCGATTATGAATTTGCTGCCCGTGACTTAACCCGCGAGCAACTACTCCGCGAAATTCAAACCACCAAAGAGGCCGTTAAATCAACACTTTCACAACTGGATGAAGTCGCTCTCCAAAAAGAATACCCTCTGCAAACCCTGGGTTACCCAATGACCACTTCATACTTCCTGGTGCATTTGTTCGGCCACCTAAACTATCATCTCGGACAAATCAACTACCACCGCAGGCTTGTTGCCTGATTTTTTCATCCGACAGCCGCAGTGTACCTTTGCACTCCGGATATGAAGAAAGTAGCGTTTTATACCTTAGGCTGCAAGCTCAACTACTCAGAAACATCCACCATTTCGCGGATGTTCGAGCAGAAAGGCTATGTAAAAGCCAACTTCACCGACAAGCCGGATATCTTCATTATCAACACCTGCAGCGTTACCGAAAATGCTGATAAAAAATGCCGCAAGGTAGTGCGCGAAGCCAGAGCCATTTCGCCCGATGCATATATCGCCATCATCGGGTGCTATGCCCAGCTTAAACCAAAGGAGATTGCCGAAATACCGGGGGTTGATGCCGTACTGGGTGCTGCCGAAAAATTCAGGCTTATTGAACTGCTGGACGGATTTGTACGCAAACCGAGGACCGAGGTATATGCTTCTGATATTGAATCGGCAAGCACATTTAACACCTCGTATTCCCTACACGACCGTACCCGTACTTTTTTAAAAGTCCAGGATGGCTGCGATTATTCCTGCTCATTCTGTACCATTCCACTTGCCCGTGGCAGCAGCCGCAGCGATACCATCGAAAATATAGTAAAAGCAGCAGGCGATCTGGCTAAAACTGAAGTGAGGGAAATTGTACTGACTGGGGTGAACACCGGTGATTTTGGAATTCAGAACGGCCAGCGTCAGGAACATTTTATTGGTTTGATACGTGCATTGGATGACGTGGAGGGAATAGACCGGTTCCGGATTTCCTCCATCGAACCCAACCTGCTCACCGATGAGATTATTGAATTTGTAGCATCGAGTAAGCGTTTTGTTCCTCACTTTCATATACCGCTGCAGTCGGGCTCAGATAAAATCTTAAAACTGATGCGCAGACGCTACCTGCGGAACGTGTATGAAAACCGGGTGAGTAAAATCAAATCGGTAATGCCTCACTGCTGCATAGGCGCAGATGTAATTGTGGGCTTTCCGGGCGAAACCCATGAAGACTTTTTGGAAACCTACAACTTTCTAAATGAACTGAATATCTCCTACCTGCACGTTTTCACCTATTCCGAACGGGACAACACGCTGGCAGCAACGATGCCCGGGCGTGTACCTGAAAAAATGCGGGCAGAACGTTCAAAAATGCTTCATATACTTTCCGATAAGAAGCGCAGGCAATTTTACGAAGAGAATATTGGCCGCCAGGCCACCGTGCTGTTTGAAAACGATATTGAAAACGGGCAAATGCACGGCTTCACCGAAAACTATATCCGGGTGGCAGCCACTTACGATCCTGTTTTGATAAATGAGCTTAAAACCGTGCGTCTTACAGGCATCAATGCTACCGGCTTGATGGAAGCCGAAGAGATTCATATCCCCGTTTTGTTGCACTAAGCTCTTTTTTTTACACACGGGTTAAAAATCTTCCATCATTTATCCAAGTAAACCCAATTGTAAGTCATTACTTGTTTTTGAAGAATTTCAGGCAATTCTGTAACTGCTAACGCACAGTAAAACAAACAATTACAACGCTTTATATAATAACAGTTTTAAGTAATCATCCTTGTAAGGCTAAGGGTAAGACCGGCAAAATCGCCTTGAAAATGACATGAATTTTGCCCAGTAGGGTTATACTCTTACACATAACAGCCATCTACGAACAACGCAAAATGCAGGTGCAGGCGCCACGCTACTTTTGAACCATCATTCAAAACTAAAAGAACAGTAAAAAGATTTATGAAACGCATCGTTATCCTTATCGCCCTTGTACTACTCCTCGGAACCCTGCTCTCATCCTGCAACTTTACCTCCAGCATGTGCCCGGCTTATTCGCACCAGAACAAACTGACGCCCTATGGAGAAAAGGCCCAGCTGAAATATACGAAGCGGAGAATCTGATTTGTTTTCAGGAAGCAATAATGCCATCACGGATTACCAGCTTCCGGTCGGCCATGGCCGCAAATTCTTCATTATGGGTTACAATAATGAAGGTCTGATTAAACTGCTGGCGCAAATCAAAAAATAACTGGTGCAACTCTCTGGCATTTTTTGAATCCAGGTTCCCGCTCGGTTCATCGGCTAAAACCAGAGCCGGGTTATTAACCAACGCCCGCGCAACTGCTACCCGCTGCTGCTCCCCACCCGATAGTTCGGATGGCTTGTGAGATGCCCTGCTGCCAAGACCCAATAAATTCAACAACGCCTTTGCACGCTCTTCTGTTCTCTTTAATGGTTCCCGCGCAATCAGTGCGGGTATCATCACATTTTCCATAGCCGAAAACTCCGGCAGCAGGTTATGAAACTGAAATACAAACCCAACTGAGCGATTCCGAAAAGCAGCCAGTTTGGCTGCCGAATAAGCAAACACATCAACACCATCAAGCAGCACGTTGCCTTTGTCAGGGGTGTCAAGAGTTCCGATAATATGCAACAAGGTACTTTTTCCAGCCCCTGAAGCCCCGACAATAGCCACAACTTCTCCCCTGTTTATAGAAAGGTTAATTCCTTTAAGCACCTCCAGGGAGCCATAGGATTTATAAATACCTGAAACTGAAACAAGAGCGTTACTCACCAAGGCGGGTTTGAATTAAAAGGTAAATACGGTATTTTGCTCCAAAATACAACTTCATGAACATACACGAATACCAAGGCAAAGAAATACTGAAAAAATACGGAGTAGCCGTACAGCGGGGCATCGTTGCTGATACATTGGATGGAGCCGTACAGGCAGCCAAAGAACTGGAGGCCGAAACAGGCACCAAGTGGTTTGTGGTGAAATCGCAGATACACGCAGGTGGAAGAGGGAAAGGCACCATTAAAGAAACCGGCTCCAAAGGAGTTGTGGTTGCTAAAAGTATTCAGGAGGTGCCCGAAAAAGTTAAAGCCATTTTGGGCGGCACGCTGGTCACGCTGCAAACCGGCCCGGAAGGTAAGAAGGTAAATAAAGTGCTGATTGCCGAGGATGTGTATTATCCGGGCGAGTCAGAACCCAAAGAATATTACATGAGCATGCTACTGGATCGATCGAAAGGTGTGCCCGTTATTATGGCCTCAACCGAAGGCGGGATGAACATCGAAGAGGTGGCCGAAACACATCCGGAGAAAATTATCAAGGAATGGATTGACCCGACCATCGGCCTGCAGCCCTTTCAGGCACGTAAAATTGCCTTTGCCATGGGATGGAGCGGCAATGCCTTCAAAGAAGGCGTTAAATTTATCCATTCATTATACAATGCCTATGTTGGTCTTGATGCTTCCATGTTTGAAATCAATCCGCTTTTAAAAACATCCGATAACAAAATACTGGCGGTTGACTCCAAAGTAAACCTTGATGACAATGCCCTTTACCGCCATAAAGATTTAGCCGAGTTGCGCGATATTACCGAAGAAGACCCGTTAGAAGTCGAAGCTGGAAAAGCCGGACTGAATTACGTTAAACTTGACGGTAACGTAGGGTGTATGGTAAACGGTGCCGGACTGGCCATGGCTACCATGGACATCATCAAACTGTCAGGCGGTGAGCCTGCAAACTTTCTGGACGTTGGTGGCGGAGCCAATGCCGAAACGGTAGAAGCCGGCTTTCGCATTATCCTCAAAGACCCGAACGTAAAGGCCATTTTGATTAACATTTTTGGAGGCATAGTACGGTGCGACCGGGTAGCCAACGGTGTCGTAGAGGCCTATAAAAAGATTGGAAACATTAACGTACCTATTATTGTACGGCTGCAGGGTACCAATGCCGAAGAAGGCGCGAAAATCATTGAACAATCTGGTTTAAAGGTATATTCGGCCATCCTGCTAAAAGATGCGGCCCGGAAAGTGAAAGAGGTACTCAAATAAGGTTTTTACCAATAGGTTATAATTTCTATTTTAGAGGGATAAATAGCCCGGAATGAAGATTTTAAAAACCATCCCCGTAGTTATCTTTCTGCTTCCAAGCTTGGCTTGCGCTCAGAGTTTTTATGCTATCAGGAAAGAGAGAAGCCTTATTGGTAGCATTGGAACAGGAACTGCCAATTATTTCGGAGAAATGGTTAACCCTAAGGAATATGGCAAAATCCGATACAACATTGTAATCGGTGCAGAGTATTACTTCACTAATCGTATAAGTGGGCGAGCAGAGTTGACTTACTTCAGAATTGCCGGAAGTGACGCATTAGCCGATGATGATCGAATAGAAAGAAACTTATCATTTTTTTCGGGCAATATTGAGTTGAGTACTGTTGGCACTATCAGCCTATTCCCTATGGGGCAGCGGTTTTATCAGCGGCCTAAACTAAATGTATTTGCCTTTGCCGGGATTGGGGTATTATTCATGAATCCAAAGGCAAAGCGACAAAATGGTGAAACAGTTGCGTTGCAACCTCTTCAAACTGAGGGAATTAAATACAGTAGATTTCAACCAGTTATACCGTATGGACTTGGCTTAAAATACATGTTTGATCCATTCTTTAACATTACTATTGAAGGTGGGTACCGTACAACTTTTACAGATTATCTTGATGATGTCAGCATCGAAAGATATCCCGATCCCTCATCTCTTAAAAGTGATCTATCCAGAGAAATGTCGGACCGAAGAAGGGAGCGGGATCCAAATTACCCAATATTACCCGGCTTAGGTAAGAGAGGCAACAAAAAGGCAACCCCAATAATAATGATGGGTACTTTATAATGAACATAAAGTTACAATACTACCTTCCTTACCAGTTTACTGAAAGTCAACGTAAACTCTATAATAGGAAACGAAAAGCATATTACAGAAGACGTGGTTAAATTTACCTGGGTAGTTCGTATAAATTATTTTTATACTCAGGCACAATCTCTTTCATTAATGCGAGAATTTTTATTTCGTTTTTATCATTAAGAAGTTCTTCAAATAGTTCAATCATAGATAAAATATACGTGTAGTCATACTCCCTTACACGGGCCTTAAGGATTTTAGGGTGATGAGTTGGTATTGTATCCTCTTCATTGTTTAACAATTCTTCATAGAGTTTCTCTCCATCACGTAAACCAGTATAAATAATTTCGATGTCCTTTCCCGGCTCGAAGCCAGATAACCGAATCATTTTCTTCGCCAATTCGACAATACGGATAGGTTGGCCCATATCAAATATGTAAATCTCACCGCCCTTACCCATTGCACCGGCTTCCAATACCAACCGACAAGCCTCCGGAATAGTCATAAAATACCGTGTAATTTCCGGGTGCGTAACAGTAACCGGTCCGCCTTCTTCAATCTGTTTCCTAAACATAGGTATTACCGAACCATTAGACCCAAGCACATTACCAAATCGGGTGGTAATAAACTGTGTATGATGAGGGTTTTCTCTGGCCATCTTATTCGAAAATGCTTGGACATAAATCTCAGCAATTCGCTTTGAACAGCCCATAACACTGGAGGGATTTACTGCTTTATCAGTTGAAACCATAACAAACTTCTCTGCTTTTACAGCTACTGCTAGGTCAGCAACAATGCGTGTACCAAAGACATTTGTAATAACGGCCTCTGACGGATTTGACTCCATAACCGGAACATGTTTATAGGCCGCTGCATGAAAAATTATCTGTGGAGTTGTCGATCGAAAGAGATTTTCAATCCGCCATTGATTCGTGATATCAGCTACAAAAAAATAAAGCTTAACATTTAGATTAAGATCCCGCAATTCACGTTCAAGTTCATAGAGTGGGGTCTCTGCCTGATCGATAAGAATCAGGGCTTGAGGATGATACTGTATTAATTGCCTGGCTAATTCACCTCCAATAGATCCTGCAGCACCTGTAACACAAATCCGTTTATTAAAAAGAGAAGACATCAATGAGTCCTCTCCAATCTTAATTACATCCCGTCCAAGCAAATCATTAATATTAACCTCTTTGAGTTGATGAATTCGAAATTCACCTTTTACCCATTTTTCTGCTGCAGGGACAATCCGAACTTTTACATGACTGGACAAACAAGCTTCGACAATTTCGTTTTTACGATCATTGGATATGTCCTTGACCGCAATAATAAGTTCCTGGACATTTAGTCTTTCGACAACTCCTTCAAACTCTGACCAATGATAAATCCTGATACCATTAATAACTTTGTGGGTCTTGTTACTATCATCTTCAAAAAAACCTATTACTTTAAATTTACTTTCGCTATCCGTTTCAATAACCGTCCGAGTTATCATTCCTAAGGAACCGGCCCCAAAAATCATAACATTGGCTTTCTTTACTATCTCTCCTTTATAGTATCCAAAAATTGTTTTTACCAAAAGACGATAATAGAATAAGAACAAAAAGGAAGTGAAAAAGGTAATAAATAATACCGAATAAGGTATGACATTCTTTCCGACATTGTAATAGTAAAGAAGGTTAACCAGAACAGCAAGCAGTAGGCTGAGAATCGAAGCATACATAATTCGCAGACCATCTTCTACCCCAGTATACCGGACAATGCCAGCATAACTTCGTGTTAGCAGGGTGGCTAGGAAACCACAAGCAACGGTTAACATCACACCGTAATGCGGGCGAAACTCATACACCTCAGCCAAATCAAAGTTAAAACGAAGCAGATAACCCAATGATGTAGCTATAAAAATAACCAAGATATCAATGATGATAATGATCCATCTCGGTAAAATGGTCAAACGATTGATAAACTGGGCAAACAAGGCTAGCTTTGTTTTTTTCTTCTTCTTACATCAAGAATACGCTTAACACCTAAACCAGCACCAATACTGATTAGAATCTCTATG
>JAKLJG010000017.1 GCA_023151255.1 Cyclobacteriaceae bacterium
ATGTGGTCTTTATTTCCTTTGTTGGGTTACTGGCGGCAGTATTTGTTTTAAAATGGCGTGATCAAAACGCTTCGCAAGCCCTTCAAAAGGCATTGGAAGATCGTGAAATCGTAAACATTGAATTAACAAACCAGAATAGAAAACTGGAGGCCATTTCCTCTGAAATGGCCGCACAAAATGAAGAGATGTTGCAGCAAAATGAAGAACTGCAAACTAGCCATGAAATGCTTGAACAGGCTAACCAACTGATAACTGAACAACGGGCGAAGTTATTAGAGTATAATGTGGAGTTGGAGCGCCTGGTGCGTGAAAAAAGCGCTGACTTATATATTACCAACGAAGAATTGGTGAAATCCAATAATGAATTGCGCCAGTTTTCATTTACGGTTTCGCATAACTTGCGCGGGCCGGTGGCCCGCCTGCTGGGCCTGACCAACCTGATACGCCATTCCGAGAATAAACATGAAATAGCTGAACTTACGCGGTTTATTCACCAGTCTGCCGGTGAACTGGATACTATATTAAAGGACCTTTCGCAGATCATTGATATTCGCAATGACTTGTACCGTGTGCGCGAACGCATTGTGCTGAAGGACGAATGGGATAAAGCCTTGTCGCTGGTGGGCAACCATACAGAATCAGCCCTGTTAACCGTAAATTTTGAAAAAGCTCCTTACCTGTATGGTATCCGCCCTATGATTCAAAGTATTTTTTATAACCTCATTAGTAATTCCTTTAAATACCGTTCGCCTAACCGTGTTTTGGCTATCCAGGCACGCAGCCACATGCTCCATCCCGGTAAAACCATCATTGAAATAAGTGATAACGGTTTGGGTATTGATTTGAATAAACAGGCTGAAAATTTATTCAGATTATACAAAAGATTTCACCACCATGTACCCGGTAAAGGGTTGGGGTTATACCTGGTAAAGACTCAGTTAGAAATTATGGGTGGAAAGATTGAGGTTGAAAGCGAACCGGATAATGGAACCCTGTTCCGGTTGATATTGCCGGTACCCACCGATGTTGACAAACAGGTATTTTTCGAAAACGATGCAGCCCAACTTTATTACGATGCCAACATCAACAATACGGTTATTGTGTGGAAACGAAATATTACCAGTGAAGATTACCACAAAGTATTCGAAACGGTTCTGCATACCATTAAAACCTACAAAACCCCGGGTTGGATTGCCGACCTTCGCAATCAGGGGGTTGTACTGATTGAAGATCAGCAGTGGTTTATTAATAACGTACTTAGAACAGCTCATGACAATGGCCTAAAACGGATAGGTACCCTTGGTTTTAGCGATCCAATTCGAAGCGATTATTTTGCCCGAATGAAAGCCGTAACAGCCGAACTGAATATTGAATTACGAAATTTTGATTCCGCTGAACTGGCGGTAGCCTGGATGAAAAAGTTTGTTGTATAACCTGTACCCTAATACGGATTTTTAAATCCTTTCTGGTATTTTTGTGCCCCTTGCCATAACATTTACTGTTTTGGCGGGTTCTTTAAGAGGTGAAAAATCTTTAAAAACATGGTAGAAACATTGAAATACAAGGTAAAAGACATTTCGTTAGCCGAATGGGGCCGCAAAGAGATTAAACTGGCCGAAGCCGAAATGCCCGGCCTGATGGCCATCCGCGAAGAGTATGGCTCAAAAAAACCTTTAAAAGGCGCCCGTATTGCCGGCTGCCTGCACATGACTATCCAAACGGCTGTGCTCATCGAAACGCTGATTGAATTGGGAGCCGAGGTTAGTTGGTCAAGCTGTAATATTTTCTCAACCCAGGATCATGCCGCTGCCGCTATTGCTGCTGCCGGCATACCGGTTTTTGCATGGAAGGGCATGAACGAACAAGAGTTTGACTGGTGCATTGAGCAAACCCTGTTTGCGTTTAAAGATGGTAAACCGCTGAATATGATTCTGGATGATGGCGGAGACCTGACCAATATGGTGCTGGATCGCTTCCCTGAATTGGTGCCAGGCATTAAAGGTATTTCTGAAGAAACTACAACCGGTGTACACCGGCTAATGGAACGTGAAAAGCATGGCAAACTGCCGCTGCCAGCCATTAATATCAACGATTCAGTAACCAAATCGAAGTTTGATAATAAATACGGTTGCAAAGAATCGCTGGTGGATGCCATCCGCAGGGCAACCGATATTATGCTGGCCGGAAAGGTGGCCGTGGTAGCCGGCTATGGCGATGTAGGTAAAGGTTCGGCCGCTTCCTTGCGTGGTGCCGGTGCCCGCGTAATTGTAACGGAAATTGATCCTATCTGCGCACTGCAGGCCGCTATGGATGGATTTGCCGTTAAAAAACTGGATGATGTGGTGGGTGATGTGGATATTGTGGTTACCGCTACCGGCAACTGCGATATTGTGGTTGACCGCCACTTTATGAAAATGAAAGACAAGGCCATTGTTTGCAACATCGGCCATTTCGATAACGAGATTGATGTGGCCTGGCTTCGCAAGAATGGATCATGGGATACCATAAAACCGCAGGTAGATTTAATTACCCTGAAAAACGGTAACCAGATAATTCTGTTGGCCGAAGGCCGGTTGGTTAACCTGGGCTGTGCCACCGGGCATCCCTCATTTGTGATGTCCAACTCATTCACCAATCAAACCCTTGCACAGATTGAGCTCTGGACGAATTCATCAAAGTATGAGAATAAGGTTTACACCTTGCCCAAGCACCTCGATGAAAAGGTGGCGCGTCTTCATTTGAGCAAAATCGGGGTTGACCTGGAAGAGCTTAACGACAAGCAGGCTAACTACATTGGGGTTGATAAGCAAGGGCCCTTCAAGCCTGATTATTACCGTTATTAAGGTCTGTTTTATTACATGAATGATGAACCCCGCAAAAAGCGGGGTTTTTCATTTTGAAGCCTTCTATATTTGTACCATGAAATTTTTAATTGCTAATGTGCTGATTGCAGTTGTTTTCCTGGGCTCTCCGGGTATGAAATCAAGGGTCGAGGATGAAGTTGAATTAGTCTGCATGCGTAAACAACATTCTACAAAAACCTGCCATTACAATTTTATGATAAATGGTATACCGTACCGCTATGTTGATAATGGCTGTAAGGAAACAAAAGAGGCCCTTATCAAAAAGGCCAAAGAAGGCAGACTTGCACTGGCAAAGGATTGGAAAGTAGATTGCCATCCGCAGAAAGAGACATCAAACTAGCGTCACATCTGATGCATTTCGCGTCTGCGCTCAAACCAGGGTTTTAGTACGGTCCGGTCTAACACAATAAAGGCCAAAGCGATATTGGCAAGAATTACCACGTTTACAATCAATCTCCCGTTAAAAGGGATAGCCGGGAGATTCCTTTCAAAATATGTATTAGGTATACCCAATTGATTCAAATTGATTGAGGAAACGGTATCAAACATGCCGCTTGATAGGAGCAACGAGGCTAATCCAATCGTAAGCAGTGCACCGGCAAGCAACAAGATGCCGTTACGGGTTAAATAACCTGATGATTGCGGTTGGTGCAGCCGGTTGATTACCCGTTCAGTAAAATTTTTTGAAGTTTCCTCTATGCGGACTGATTTCAGGAAGGTGTGGATTGTCCGGAGTTCCTCAAGGCGTTCTTTAGCCCGCTGGTTGCTTATGAGGGTTTGTTTAAGTGCATTTTGTTCCTCCGGATTCAGGCTTCCGTCAAGATAGTTCAGTAAATAATCATCAGATATATCGGGTTGCTTTCCCATACGTATTTTTTATAATGTTAATGCTTCCTTTTTTAATAACCGGGTAAGTTCATCGGCCAGGCGTTGCCGGGCACGGTGTATTCTTACTTTTACGGTGTTCGGTTGCATACCGGTTATTTCTGCTATTTCTTCCAGCGAGTGCTCCTTCAGGTAGAACAACGTAAGTGCAAGCCGGTCGGCTTCGTTTAAGATAGCCATCGCTGCGGTAATGAATTTCTTTTTATCATCCTTTTCCAACTGACTTTGGCTTTCCGCATACAGCCGCACATCTGTTTTTTCTATTGACTGCAAAACTCCTTTTTGTTTTCGTTTATAACTCACAGCGGTATTGAAAACAATCCGGTAGAACCAGGTTGAAAATTTAGAATTACGGTTAAAGTCCTTCAGGTGATGGTACGCTTTAACAAATGCATCCTGAGTTGCCTCTTCGGCCTCCGCACGGTCATTCAATATCTTTAATGCCAGTGTGAATCCATAGTTTTTATATTGGTCTACCAGCTCGGCATAGGCAAACTGGTGCCCGGCCAATACCTGGTCTATAATGGCGAACTCCTGTTCGGTTGTCATGACGTACCGTTTGACGTTTCATTTTACGGATAAGTTACAGTATTTGCTTAGATTTAATAAGTAGCGATTTAGGTGTAACCCAGTAAACTGCTGAGGCGTCAAAGAGAAAAAATACAGCAATTAATTTTAAAAACTATGGAAATCGTTCCCATTTTCGGCATTATGATACCTATTATAGGTATAATCGGTGCATTTATAATGATCGTTTACCTGCGCAGGTTTGAAAATGCCGAGCGCATGGCCATGATTGAGAAGGGGGTTGATCCTTCGCTATTTACCAAAAAGGCAAGGCAGAGCAGTTCGGGTACACTTCGTGCCTCCCTGTTATTTATCGGGGCGGGAGCGGGGCTGCTTATTGCTTACTTTCTCGACAGGGCTTTTAATATGGAGGAGGTGGCCTATTTTTCCATGCTCTTTATTTTTGGCGGCTTGGGTCTTGGCGCTGCCTACCTGATAGAAGAGAAGAAGATCAGGGAAGAGCGGAACGTAAACCATTAACTATTAAGTTGCAAGTTACTGCTTTGAGCTTGTAGCTTAATGGCTCTAACTTGCAACTAACTTTTTTACCAATACCACTCCATTATTGTTATGGAGACGAGCCAGATGATAAGAACTGAAATAATGTTCAGCAAAGCTCCGGCCTTGACCATATCCTGAATGCGGATGTGACCGCTGGAAAATACGATGGCATTAGGTGGTGTGGCAATGGGCGACATTAATGCAATGCTGGCTCCTAATGTTACTGGCAGTCCTAACAAAATGGGGTTCACCTGCATAACCTGTGCTATGCCAAATACGACAGGCACAAACACATTTACCAACGCCACATTGCTCATCACTTCTGAGAGCGAAACGGAGATGATAATCAGGCTTAGCGTTAACCATATACTGTACTGACTTTGCCCGGCAACCCAGGTGCCAACAGCCGGAATAATTCCGGAAACACTAAGTCCTTCGGCCAGACATAAGCCGCCACCGAAAAGAAATAAAATACCCCAGCCCATTTTTTCGGTATCCGGCCAGTGCAAAATAAATTCACCACGTTTGAAGTTTATCGGAACAATAAACATCAGTACTCCGCCAAAAACAGCAATGGTGGTGTCATTAAGAAAATCCCAGGCTAATACGGAATTAATTGGCTGCTGGAACATCCACAGAAATGCAGTAATTGAAAAGACAATCAAAACCAGTTTTTCACTCTTTTGTAATGGTCCTAATGCGGTTAAACGTGTTAGTAACAACTGGTCTGAACCTGGAATTTTCGGTAGGCGGTTAGGAAATAAAATCCGGGTTACAACAATGTAATTAGCTAAAACCAACAATGTTGCCACCGGAAACCCAACAATAAACCACTCGGCAAACGAAATCTTGATTTGAAACATATCATTGAGAATACCGGCAAATACCACGTTGGGTGGCGTACCGATAATGGTAGCCATGCCTCCCAGTGAAGCAGCATAGCCAACAGACAGCATAAGCCCCAAGGCAAAATTTCGTTCGCCCGGATGTTCAGTTCTTTGGGCATCCGCGGGATTGGTAATAATTAGCCGAACAACGGAAGTGGCAATGGGCAACATCATCATGGCTGTTGCGGTATTGCTTATCCACATGCTTAGGAATGCCGTGGCAAGCATAAAGCCGAGGATGATTCCGTTACCCGAGGTGCCCGTTAACCGGATGAGGTTAAGGGCAATACGTTCGTGTAACCGGTGTTTTTCCAGTGCCAGGGCAATCATAAAACCGCCCATGAACAAAAATATTATCGGGTTAGCATAGGGCGCAGTAGCAGCGCTGATTTTCATAACCCCCATCAATGGAAAGCCTATCATGGGCAGGAAAGCCGTTACCGGAATGGGCACCGCTTCAGTAACCCACCAGGTGAGCATCCATGCGGCAAGGGCGAGTACGGCAGGAGCTTTTGGCGAAATCAGGTCGGCCGGAAACAACAGTATGACGAGCACGAAGAGCAAAGGCCCCAGAAAAAATCCGATACGGTTTGAAATGTGCACTGTATTTGATTTAGCAGCTAAAAACAAACCCCGGAGGTTCCGGGGTTTTAGATTTTGTTAGTCGTTACCCGATGGCTTTGGGTTAGCAGGTTTTACCACAATAACACGGCCATCAAACTCTTTTTCATTTAATCCTTCAATGGCCGCGCGGGCTTCATCATCATTGGGCATTTCTACGAATCCATATCCTTTCGAACGGCCGGTTTCGCGGTCTTTTACAATCTTTGCTGAAGTAACCTGTCCGTATTTTTCAAATTCCTTCTGCAGGTCTTCCGAGCGGGTTTTGAAATTCAGTTTAGCAACAAAAATGTTCATGGTACAAGGTGAAATTAAGTAAAACAAACTTTTAGGCCGCTTTGCTGTTCGGCCTAAACAAATATAGAATAAAAATTTTGTTACGCCAGTTGGCTTTACTGGTTCAACGCCTGTACACCCGGAAGGACTTTTCCTTCAAAATACTCAAGCAGGGCTCCGCCTCCGGTGGAGACATAACTTACTTTTTCAGCCAGGCCAAACTGGTTTACGGCAGCAGCGGAATCGCCCCCGCCAACTAGTGAGAATGCGCCATGGTTGGTTGCCCGGACTACCGCTTCGGCCACCGCTTTTGTTCCTCCGGCAAATTTTTCCATTTCAAAAACACCCATGGGGCCATTCCACAAAATGGTTTTTGATTGTTCAATTACACCGGCAAAAACCTGTGCAGCCTGCGGACCGATATCAAGCCCCATCCAGCCATTTGGTATTACATTGTTATTTGCAATATCGGTGTTGGCGTGGGCATCAAATTTATCGGCAATGATAGAGTCGATGGGCAGGTGTAATTCAACGTTTTTGGCCTTGGCCTGCTGTATTAACGATTTGGCTAAATCCAGTTTATCCGCTTCTACCAATGAGTTGCCCACGTTTCCGCCAAGCGCCTTGAAAAACGTGTACGCCATACCACCGCCTATTATTAAATGATTTATGTTGTTGAGTAATTGCTCAATGAGCAGGATTTTATCGGAAATTTTAGCACCTCCCATAATGGCTGTAAACGGGCGCTCGGCATTCTCCATTACTTTTCTGGCATTAGCCAATTCGGCTGCCATCACATACCCGGCACATTTTTCTTTTAAAAACTTTGCCACAATGGTGGTGGAGGCATGGGCACGGTGGGCCGTTCCGAACGCATCGTTTACATACACATCGCCATGCCTGGATAATTTTTCTGCAAATGCTTCATCGCCTTTTTCTTCCTGTTTGTAAAAGCGAAGATTTTCGAGGAGCAGCACTTCGCCAGGTTTTAATGCAGCTGATAACCGGTAGGCCTCATCGCCAATACAATCCGGGGCGAACAGTACTTTTTTACCAAGTAGTTTTTCAGTAACAGGAATGGTATGTTTAAGTGAATATTTATCATCGGGCCCCTCTTTTGGGCGGCCCAGGTGCGACATGAGTACACAACTGCCGCCATCCTGAAGGATTTTTTTTAGTGTAGGTATGGTGGCACGTATCCGGTTGTCATCGGTAACATTATACTGTTTATCCAGCGGTACGTTAAAATCCACACGGATTAACGCGCGTTTTCCTGAGAAATTAATCTGGTCAATGGTTTTCATGGTTCAATAATTCAGTCTCCGAAACTTATACCCAATCCCTTCGCTGCTTTTACCAGGTAGGAATCTTTATTTATAAAGTTGTATTCGCGGGTGGCTTCTTCCAGGGATACGTACGTAATGGTATTGTTTTTTAGTGCAACCATTTTTCCGAATTCGCCATGGATTACCAACTCCATTGCCTTTACGCCAAATAAAGTGGCCAGTACCCGATCGAATGCAGTAGGTGTACCGCCCCGTTGGATGTGGCCCAGTACAGTTTCCCTTATTTCAGCCTGGCATCCGGCATCTTTCAATTGTTTTGATAGTTGAAACGCCACACCTCCAAGCCGCACATGCTCTGAACCTTTTTCACCAGCGCGTGCAACGATGGTACCGTCTTTGGGTTTTGCGCCTTCGGCTATGACCACATTTACAAAACCTTTACCGGCTTTGTACCGGGCGTCTATCCGCTTAACCAGTTTGGCTATATCGTAGGGTATTTCGGGTATAAGGCAAATTTCGGCACCTCCCGCTATGGCCGTATGCAGGGCTATCCAACCGGCATCGCGGCCCATTACTTCCATAATCATAACCCGGTGATGACTTTCGGCAGTGGTAACCAGTTTATCAAAACTGTCGGTAGCAATTTGCACGGCCGTTTGAAAACCAAAGGTCATGTCGGTTGCCGAAAGGTCGTTGTCGATGGTTTTCGGAACACCAACTATGTTGAGGCCTTTCTGGTGCAAAACCTTCGAAATTTTCTGGGAGCCATCACCTCCGATGTTGATTACTGCGTCAAAGCCAAGGGTATTGATTTTTTCCACAAGTTCATCCGAACGATCAACTTCTTTAGTGGTTCCGTTTTTTTGCGGAAGCGGAAATTTCAACGGGTTCGATTTATTGGTGGTTTTTAAAATGGTACCGCCCTTTACGTGAATGCCCGCAGTTTTCTGCGAGGTAAGCTTAATGATTTGCTGCGGTTCGTTCAATACACCATTAAAAGCCTCAATGCTGCCATATACCTCCCAGTTTTTTTCTCTGCGTGCGCGTTTCGCAATGCCGCGAATTACGGCATTGAGCCCGGGGCAATCGCCTCCCCCGGTCAGTACAAGCACTTTTTTTAGTCCATTCATAATGTTGTAAGTTGGGTATTCAAGGTTCGGCTGCAGCCGCCCGTCTTAACCGGTCGTTAATGGCTCTGCCCAGCCCCTGTTCTTCTACTAATTCGGCAAGGATAACATCTACCGGCATGGTTTCAAAATCGCGTAATGCCTGAAACAGGTTATGCGCGGCTTCATGCAGGTTACCGGTTGTCGACAACATGCGCTGGTAGGGTGAATTAAAATTTTTAGAAAGAGTTAAAATACCAGAGCAATGAGCAGGGTACTGCTGCAGCAAATCTTCCATCTTTCCTAGAACTACTTTTTTTGATGGAGCATAATGACTTTTTAGCTGGCCCGGGGTTTTTGGATTTGCTGACGAGTGGGTATTTATAAAAACTTCTCCGATAACTTCTTGTAGTTGTTCAACGGTTATGCCGCCCAGCCTGTAAATAACGGGCCGGTTTTTTTCAAAGCCTACTATGGTTGACTCGATGCCTACTGTGCATAGGCCTCCGTCTAAAATGTAGGGGATGAGATGCCCCAGTTGTTCATTTACGTGTTCAGGCCTGGTAGGGCTAACACGCCCGAACAGGTTGGCGCTTGGTGCAGCCAATGGAAAGGCAAGTTGGCTAAGTAGGTTGTGTGTTAATGGATGGTCAGGGCAGCGAAGACCTACCGTGTCCAATCCGGCTGTTACCAAATCGGATATAATCGTTTTTTTTTGGAGGACCAGGGTTAATGGTCCGGGCCAAAAGGCACGCGCAAGTTTGTCGGCAGGCTCTGGAAAATGCTGAACATATTTTTTTGCTGCCGGTACATCGGGTACATGTACAATAAGGGGATTGAAATGCGGCCGGTTTTTAGTTTCAAAAATTTTAGCAACTGCCTCCGGATTTAAAGCATTACCGGCCAGTCCATAAACGGTTTCGGTGGGTATGGCCACCAGTTCACCTGAACGCAGCAGGTGTGCGGCTTTTTCAATATGGGTACCGATTTCCGCCATGCGAACTGTTATATTTGGAAAGTAAATACATCAGGCTATGAATAACAAAAGTCGCTCAATTTTACGGGTAATTGCCGTGCTGCTGGTTTTGCTGGCGGTGTTAATGGAATTGGATATCATTATCATCCCTGCGTTGGCCGGAATGAAATTCTGGATGATGGTAATTGCGTTTGGAGTAATGCTTATCAGTACCCGGTAACCGGTTACTGAATCACTACGGTAATCTTGTTAATTTTATTTGCCTCCAGCCTGCTGGTTTGCTCTCCGCCACCGGCATTGTCTTTGTCGTCTTTCCGAACGATAATGTAGTACGAGATGGCTTTGAGATCTTTAAATTTTGCAATACCTTTTTTATCGGTTACCCCTTCGGCAGCAACATTTTTTTCTGATTTGTAATCCTCCTCCCGTTCGAAGAGCATAACCGTTGCGCCTTCTTCGGTGTTGCCCAACTCATTTCGTACAGTTACGGTAAGTTGGGTTTTGATGATCTGAAAGCTCAATAGGAAAATTGAGATTAATACCAAGACAGTAATTTTTTTCATGGCAGTGAATTTACTAATCAAAAGTAATTGCCAGCCGCAAAGTTTGGTAGCCTTATTCAAAAATATGTTTGGCATAATTTACCTGTAAGTCGTCTAACAGCCACCGGTTGGCTTTCAGCCGCTTTACAAAATTGGCGTAATCCCGGCTATTGGCATCGGACCACACCACTTCGGCCAGGGCACAGGCACGGGGGTAGGCCATGTATTCGGCATGAGCCGGAGTTTTGATGTACTCGGTCCACAGGTTGGCCTGGGCTCCCAGAATAAGTGTTGCTTCTTGTGCAGTTAATTGTGGCGGTATGGGTTCGTAGGAATATACCTCCCGCACGGGTGTAAATCCGCCAATAGCCAGCGGCTCGGTAGCGGTGGTATCCTGGTAATGATCAAAGTAACACCAGTTGCCGGGCGTCATAATGACACGGTGCTTTTGTTTAGCGGCTTCAATACCACCGGCTTCACCACGCCAGCTCATCACGGTAGCATTGGGTGCCAGACCGCCTTCCAGAATTTCATCCCACCCGATAATCTGGCGGCCTTTGCTGTTGAGGTATTTTTCAATGCGCTGGATAAAGTAGCTCTGCAATTCGTGTTCGTCTTTCAGTTTCTCTTTTTTAATTCTTGACTGGCAGTGCTTGCATTTTTTCCAGCTCGCCTTCGGGCATTCGTCACCACCAATGTGGATGTATTCCGATGGAAACAATTCAACTACCTCATCGAGTACATCTTGCAGGAAGTTAAACGTTTCTTCTTTGCCGGCACAGTACACATTTTCAAAAACGCCCCACGTAGTGGCAACCTCGTAAGGCCCGCCTGTGCAGCCCAGTTCAGGGTAGGCCGCCAAAGCTGCCTGTGAATGGCCGGGCAATTCAATTTCGGGGATGATGGTAATAAAGCGTTGGCGGGCGTATTCAACAACATCTTTAATTTCTTCCCGGGTGTAGTATCCTCCATAGGGCGTACCATCATAAACTTTCGATTTTCCGGCATGGCCGACAACGGTTTCTTTTCGGTATGCAGCAATCTGTTGGAGTTTCGGGTATTTTTTAATTTCGATGCGCCAGCCTTGGTCTTCGGTGAGGTGCCAGTGAAATCGGTTAAACTTAAACCGCGCCATCAGGTCGATGTATTTCTTAATAAAGTCAACCGGGAACATGTGCCGGCCCACATCAAGGTGAAGACCACGATAAGCAAAACGGGGCTGATCTTCAATTTCAACAAACGGAATCTGCTTGGCATCGGCTGCCAGTTGTATGAACGACTGCACACCGTAAAACAAACCCGCAGCGGTACCCGCCTGAATGGTTATGCCATTTTGATTTACGGTTAACCGGTATCCTTCCGGGTGATGATTTGTTTCGGTATTGATTTCCAGTTTTACAACATCTTCGTCAGTTGACTGTGAACTTATTGTAACTGCCAGCTCTTTCTTTTCAAGATGCGCTTTGAGTAATTCTGCTACGGCTGTTTCTTCTGCTGAACCGGCCACGATTGTAACTGCCTTTTCCCATTGCACAACATCAGCTCCGGGCTTTGCCGAAAAAGGCATTGGTATAATATTGATGAGCTGATCGGTTTGTACTGGTTGTCTGGTTGAACAGGAAAGGAGTCCAACAAACACTGAAAACAGGAAAATTCGTCTCATTATCCAGGGGTTAATGAAATCAAAAATAAGGATTACCTGCTTGTGTTCAGAAAAAAATCCACCAGGCAAAAGAAAACAGGAGCAGGGTAAGAAGCACAGAAATTATAAAGGCTATTCTTTTCTTCCTATTTACGTTCTCTTGCTCAGCTTGTACTAGTAAAAGCAACTGCCTTCTTTCGGTTTCGTTTAATGTTTTGGAGTCCAGAAGAAATTTTTTTTTGGGCTTTACGGAATTTTTTAGTTGGCTTACGTTTGAGTTTTTCGCGCAGATTCAGGTTATACCGGATGGTATCGTTCATCTGTTTTAAAAAACCGCCCAGCAGCATAGGGGTAAATTTTCTATCGGAGCAACACAACGCCCCCGCGTTTCTCCTGTGGTCCATCCTCCGGGCGATAGGCGCTTCTGTATTTCACAATGTAGGTGTAGGTTCCGGCAGGGAGTAGTTGACTGGAGTTGTTGTTATACCCGCCATTCCATTTAAACTGCCGGTCGTTTGATTGAAACACTAACCCTCCCCAACGATCGAAGATAAAAATCTGAAAACCGGTGTCATCAACGAAGTAAGAAAAGATGCCAAATTCTTTATTCGGTGTATTACCCCCGCCATCAGTCAATTGGCTACTCGGCCTGAAAGCGGTAGGTGCAACAATACGCGGTTTGCATTCTTCAATAACATCGGTTTGATCAAATGAAGCACACCCGAACGAGTTTACCAAATCAACCCCGAAAACTCCTGGTTCAGTTACCAGCAGGGTACGGTTAGTCTCTCCCGTTAATAACACACCCCCCTGATACCACTGGTAGCTTTGAAAGCCGGCCCCGGCATCAAGCAGCACTTCACGCGAATTTGGATCGGGGTTGGCCGGGTTGTTACAGATAAGTGCTTTTGATGGTAATGATCCTGGTGTAACCGGGAATAGAATAATTTCCCGTTCGGCAAATTCGGTACAGCCGGGTATGGTGCCTGTAAGCCTGTACAAACCGGCCGTTGTACGGGTAAGTGTTGATGAGGTTGCTCCGGCAATATCCACCCCGTTTACTGCCCACTGAAAGGCAGTACCCGGAATAGTGCTGCTGCCGGTAAGTGTAAAAGGAGAACCGATGCATGGAGGCGTTGTAGTAAACGTGATTTGCAAATCGCCTGCTACAAAAACAGTTTTGGACGTTGAACTAAAAACACATCCCGAAACAGAACTAACCACCTCCACACGGTACGTTATCCCGTTGTCAGCCAGGCTGGCCAAAATGGATTGGCCACCGGGTATAAGTAAACCGTTGCGATACCACCGGTACGTGTAGGTTCCTGCCGGGGTGGCCGTAGCCGTTAGCGTAACCTGGTCTTCGCATGGATCGGTTTGATTGAAATCAGTGACAACATTATTATTCACAAAAACGGTTACGGCAGTATCCAGCGGACAAAACCCGGCTTGAGTTACAAGTACATTGTACACCTGATTTCCCTGTGGTGGATTTGCCGAAATAGTTTGAAGGGTTGCTGACCCGATAATGTTGGGTCCGCTCCACAGCCAGCCGGTGCCTCCGGTAACGCCAACCGTTATGGGGTTGGTGCAAGGATTCACGGTAAACCCGGTGATTGCAACTACCGGATCCTGGTTGAACGTTTGAGCGGGTGAAGCAAAAAGACAGCCACCGGCAGTCATTTCAACAATGTATGTTCCGCTGGGCACTCCTGGCGTATCAAATGGCGAGCCTGATCCGCTGCCGGTAGCCACTACCTGAGCTGTGGTTGAATTGATAATCCGATAGGTAAAGGGCAATGCTGTGGTATGGGTTACCCGTAGTACCAGCGGGTCGCAGGTGTTTTGCCTGATAACCGAGGAAATCGTAAACGCATTATCATTGATGCTTACAACATTGATGCTTGTACAACCGGATATCTGGTCGGTTACGGTAATACCGTATGATCCGGCACCAAGCCCGGTAAACGGAGGTAGTACTGGCCCTGCAGGGCGATCAACATCAGAGAGAGAGGTTGATGGTCCTGTAACAAAATAGGTAAACAATGTTGAAGCAGGCGTGTTCAGTGTTAAAGCAATCTGCCCGGTTAATGTTCCGCAACCTGCCGTTGGCGAAGGAACAGCCGTAAACACAGGTGATTCGTTAAATGTAAAGGTTACACTATCATGAACGGTACATAATGTAATCGGATCGGTAACCTGTACGCTGTATTCAAAAATTCCGGGGATGCTGGAGTCAACCGATCGGGTTTGTGCCGTACCGGCCGGTGCGCCATTGATTGTCCAGGCATAGGTTGTACCCGGATTTTGTGCATTGAGCGGAAATACCGGAGTATTCTGACATAAGGTTTGATTAGGCCCCAGTTCAACAATCGGTCGGTTATCGGCTACCAAAATGGAACCACTGGAACGGCAACTAGTTACGTTATTGGTAATAATTACGCTTACAATACTTTGCTGACTGACACTGATAGTGCGGGTTGTATCACCGGTTGACCACAAGAAGGAAAGGTCGGCCAGATCCGGATTAGTTACCGGTGTCGCTTCGAGCGTCAGTGGCCCGTTACACAGTACGGGTTGAGGGATGCCGGCAGGTAAAAACGTAGGGTTTGCCGGTGGAGGAAAGATGGTAATTGTTTGTACGATGGTTGTATCTAAGCCGCAACGGTTAAAAACACGCAATGAAACAACGTAATTGGTAGGTATACCAACGGTCGGATAGGTATGCTCCACTTGTGATTGGGTTGATCCGGTACCATCACCAAACGACCACTCAAATTCATCAATCGGGTCGGTGCCGAAAGCAAGGAACGAGGTGGGTGAACCTTCACAGAATCCTGCAATCTGCATACCTGCCGGTTGAACCACATTACCAACATTTTGGATGAAGTTAGGCAAACCCAACCGGCTTTGTGTTCCGGGAGCAAGCGGAAAGCCGTTAGGTATAAAACCTGAAAGCAATGTTGTATCGGCATTGAAGGTAATAGTTCCTACATAAGGTTTATTATTAACCGCAACGTAAAGTTGACCATCCGGACCAAGTTGTATTGCGCCCAGCTCTTCATTTACTGCCGCCATCGGTGGCATTATCTGGTGTGGCCTGCCAAGGGAGTCGAAATAAAACTCAACCAGGGTGGATTGCCCCGGTGCGGAATTACGAATGGTGGCAAAGAATTTATTAAGCGCAAACTCAATCCCGTAAATCTGCCCAGCTGGTGCAGTTGGATAAGTCGGAACTATCGAACGGAAATTGGTAACCGCGCCCGTGGTGTCGACAAAATCAAAAATTTCAAGGGCTGCGATTTGATATGTTGAGGGCGCTACCGCTCTGCTTAGGGCTACCATCAGTCGGTTTTGTGCGCCAAGTTTCATATATCCTTGTGCCAGCCCTTCATCGGTTACCGTGTAATCCGAGCCAATGCTGCTGATAACCGGATTGCTGATCCCTGTTGGTGTAATCCGATAGGCCCGAAATGAATTGTTGCCATATTCATGGGCAATGAGCCAGTTTCCGTTTCCGGTTATTCGTTCGGTACTCCGTGAAAACAAGAGTTGGTTTACCTGGGCCAGCCCGCCATCGCCACTGTTAAGTTTAATGTCGTAGAGCGAATAGCGTAGTTCATAGGTGTTTGCACCATGCACTTCCTGTGTGGTGAATATATAATAGAGCGTTTCATCGCCCGGAACAGGAATTATCAAGGCCGATTGAGTAGAGCCGTTTTCACCCCCGATGCCCGGAGGTACAGCCAGTGGGATTTCATTATCATTTCTGTCGTACACCCGCGTTCCGTCAGTGGATAGAATAACATTTCCGTTTCGGTCGCTGATTACCGCAACCCCTTCCGGACTGGTTACCGGACCGGATATAGCCACGCGTGGTTGCTGGTTAAAATCAATACCCGCATTTTGGCCGAAGTACCAGATGTTGGCCCGTTGGTCCTGCAGCCCGTATTCGCGTACATTAACCCCTGCATAAGCCGAGCAACCCAGGCCATCAGTCACTACAACATAATAGTAACCTGCCGAATCGGGTGTAAGCACAGGCCCTACATCGCCATTGGACCAGATGACAGAAGCTGGTGTTCCGCCTTGTATGTTTACCGTTACCGAAAAGTCGTCAGCCGTGTTGTTCGGGCAGGGAGGTATACCATTGTTAACCGGTAACTCACACTCGCAAGCGGTGGTGTCTTGTACAAGGGTAAGCTGAAGGTCGAACTGGTTGATGTTAACGACTCCACTTGATGAAGCCGATTGCCCATTAAGAAAGGCTGTAACCGTAACCGTATAGGAACTCCCGGTTTGGTAGCTATGAATAGGGCTCCACTGATTGGAGCCGTTCCCATCGCCAAAATCCCACACGAGGCTGTCGGCTGCAGGGCTAACAGTTGGATAAAAAGATATGGGCGTATTGGAGCAACTTCCCGATGAGACGAATGAAACCGTAAGATTAATATCCACACCGGGAGAGAATGAGGAGAACTGCTGTGCGTTGAAGTTAGGGTTAGCGGCAAAGGCAACCGGGTTATATGCAATACTTGTTGCCACGCTATCGGTATTGGTCATGCGCCCAAGCCTGAAAATACCGGCACTCGATTCGTATAAATGGTAAATGGTGCTGTCGGGCGCCATTTGCAATCCCCAACTGCGGAAAACATTCGAAGGAAGAACAGGCAACAGGGAAGAAGTCGGATTCAATAAATCAAATTGTAGCACCTGCGCATCCGTACCGGAGTCGTTAAGCCTGGATATGTACAGGTACCGGCTGTTGGAACTCCATTCTGTATCATATAAGGCCTGCGCAGCTGTGTGTGCTGTGTTGAACACGAACTGGTTGAAGGATAAACCACCAGTGGCGTTGTCAAAGTCAAGAATGATCACGTTGCGGTTGGCTGTTTGTGGTGTAACGGCAATCCGACCGGCAAGGCTGTCGTACGAAAAATTAGCTGCCGAAATATCAAGGCTGCCCGTGAGGTTGGTAAATGTGGTATGATTAAACGTACCGCCCGGCAGTACATGGGTTACGGTGTAGTTGTCGGTATTGTTTTCGTGGGTAATCAGCCAGTAATCAGTGCCGTTGGCATGAGGTATGGTGATCATCGCTTCCGACCGGCTGTTTGCCGCAATACCAAACGGCTGATTTTTTGATATCACATCACCAATGGGCGGAGCCGGAAATACGGAATTTCCAAAAGCACCCATATCTACAATGCTTACTGCAACAGTTCCACCGGATGTAAAATTAGCCGTGTTGGTAAATACATAGTATTGATTAGGAACTCCGGGCACGGGGCAGATAGCCACATGCTGGTTGCCATTCAGGTTGGCGGTTAACCCGAAGCCGTTCGGCATTTGGGTATTGGTTACGTCAAAAACCTGGTTGCCGTTGGTATAAAATAACAAGTTGGCGTTTGTCTGGTCGGTTGCTGTTGCGCTTCCGCCAAGGCCCAACGGGTTAGGGTGTGCAACCAATACAGGGGAGTTATCGGTCCGGTTAAACCTGATGGCCTGTCCGCCATTGCCAAAATACCAGTTATGCCGGCTAAGATCCTGCGCGCCTGCAGTGATTGTCAGCCAACTGCATACCACCACTATCCATCGTTGCATACTCTTCAAATTCATTGCAGCTTTATATCAAGGCTGATTTAAAAATTATAAACCGCACAGGGTTAATCAATAAACGAAACAGTGCTTGCGAAAATATACATTTTGACCAGAAATATCGTTAAAGAATCTGTAAACAGCGGCTTTTAAACAGTCCGGTGTTTTATTCCAACTATGAATCGCTTTAATTTGCTTTGATGGATGTAAATGCATTGAGTTGCCGGTTTTGGAAAGAGCCACTTCTTGTGGTATTAATGCTGTTTTTCTTTGGGCCGGTAACTGCCCAGGATCCGCAGTTTAGTCAGTTTTATGCTGCCCCGTTATATTTGAATCCCGCGCTTACCGGTTCGACCGGTCAGGCCCGTGCCGGTATTAATTACCGCAATCAATGGCCGGCTATTGATGCCAATTTCACTACCATGTCGGCTTACTTCGACTATTTTATTGAGGACGTGAATAGCGGAGTAGGAATTATTTTGAATCGGGATGTTGAGGGATTGGCCGGGTTGCGGTCAACCCACATTGGGCTTCAGTATTCTTATGAGATACAGTTTTCTAAAAATGTGGGCTTCAGACCGGGGGCGCAGGTTGCCTTGTACAACCGCGACATCAATTTCAACCGGCTTACATTTGGCGATCAATTTGATCCGGTTACGGGCGAATTAATATCACCACAGACGGCCGAAACGTTCAACACCAATTTCAGTAAAACATTTATTGATCTGTCGCTGGGTGGCGTTTTCTTTACCAAGATAGCCTACCTGGGCATTGCTGCCTTTCACCTGAATACGCCTAATCAATCCATTATTGATGAGAATAGTCCGTTGCCGGTTAAACTGTCAATACATGGAGGATTTAAATATTACATGAAGTCCGGAGTGAAAGGCTCGGGATTATATGCACAACAAGCTGAACGAAGCATTAGCCCTGCCTTTCAGTACCGCCACCAGGGCCAGTTCGACCAGTTGGATTTAGGGGTTTACTATACAGCCGAGCCGGTGGTGCTTGGTTTGTGGTACCGGGGTGTTCCGTTTAAACAGGTAAACGGCTTCGTTAATAATGAATCGATTGTTCTGCTATTGGGATTTACCAACATTGGTGCTAAAGAAGCCCTGAACATCGGCTATAGTTACGATTATACAATTTCAAAACTGGGCGCTGGAAGCGGTGGTGCGCATGAATTTAGTTTAGTGTACACCTGGCCCATGCGCGACCCGCGCAAACCACCTAAAGACAAGCTGGTCATTCCCTGTCCTGATTTTTAGGAGTATGTATTTTCAGTATCCGTTAGAACTCATCGGAACTTTTTTCTTTGCAATATCCGGTGCCTTGGCCATGCAGGATAAAGACCACGATTGGTTTGGTGCCGCCTTTACCGGTTTCGTAACAGCCATCGGAGGGGGTACCCTCCGCGATATCATGCTGGGCAGTTATCCGCTGGTGTGGATTGGCGACATCAACTTTCTGTATGCGGTGCTGGTTGGGGTTGTAATGGCCATTCTTTTCCACCGGGTATTTATCAAACTACGCAGAACTTTTCTGCTGTTCGATACGTTGGGCATTGCTTTCTTCACTATTCTCGGCACAGAAAAGGCCATCGCCCTGGGTGTGCGGCCGGAGATAGCCGCCATTATGGGCATGTTTACCGCGGTAATGGGTGGTGTTATCCGTGATACATTGACCAATGAAGTACCCGTCATCTTCCGTAAAGAAATTTATGCCACGGCCTGCCTGGCCGGTGCCATTGTTTACCTGGTGCTTGATTTGCACACTCCGCTTGAGCGTAACATCAACCTGGTGGTATCAATTGTGGTTATCATCCTTATCCGCTTGCTGGCTGTAAAGTTTAAGTTGGCGCTGCCGGGTTTCCGAAGGTCCGGCTAACCCTCGTTCGGATAAATTTTTAAGCTCTGTTGAAAAAATAGTTGTCATTTTCGTGATTTTATCGTTTAACTTTGTAATACTGTTTAAACTAAAACTAAAATCCGGATGCCTTTTATCTGACGTTCAACTTAAACCACTAATCAAGAAATTGAAAACAACGACCACCATTGCAGCAACTACGGTTGCTCACTACCCCAACAGAACTCTTCCGTTCTTCATCCCTGCCTGTTTGGTGTCCAGGCGTACCCGCCCTACGCGCTTCGTGCGTATTTGATGCATACCCCCAACTTTTGTTGATACAGGTCTGAGGTCAGGGACCTTGTGCCTGCTTTATTCAGTTTTTTATTTCAGGTAATTAACTACGAAGCACCATTGGATAATCATAACATCATTGTCAGGCTGGCAACGCCTGACGACAAACATTATGCAGTAACCATAACCGATGAAATGGCCGAGTCGGCCAAAGCCCGCGGCACCGGTATTGCCAAACGCTCGCCCGAATACATTGAAAAGAAAATGGAGGAGGGTAAAGCTGTTATTGCCATTACGCCCGATGGCACCTGGGTGGGTTTTTGCTACATCGAAGCGTGGGAACACGAAAAGTATGTGGCCAATTCCGGCCTTATTGTGTCTCCGCCCTTCCGGAAAACAGGCGTGGCAACGGCCATCAAGCGAAAGATATTTGAGCTTTCGCGCCAACGGTACCCGCAGGCCAAACTGTTTGGCCTGACTACCGGACTTGCCGTAATGAAAATAAACTCCGACCTGGGCTACGAGCCCGTTACCTATTCCGAACTTACTACCGATGAGGAGTTCTGGAAGGGCTGCCGCAGTTGCGTGAACTACGAAATCCTGATGAGCAAGGATCGGAAGAACTGCATGTGCACTGCCATGCTTTACGACCCGGCCGAAGCAGCAGCCAAAGCCTCCGTGCAACCCGTGCAGGTAGTTGTTAATTCGCAGGGTAAACTTAAACGCAAACGCAGGCGGATGTTTAAGGGGAACCTCCGGCTGTTCGAACGATGGGTAAAATTCAAACAATTTGTTTTGCTTCGTTCCCGCAGCAATGGCACCGGTACGGATGAGCCAAAGAAAAAATCCATCTTAAGTTTTTTCTTTTGGTAATATGAAAAAGCGTGTTGTTTTGGCCTTTAGCGGTGGCCTTGATACCACCTACTGTGCAAAATACCTTGCCGAAGATCTGGGGTATGATGTACACACCCTTACGGTTAACACAGGCGGCTTTACTTCGGCCGAACTGGAACAGATTGAGAGACATGCCAACGCATTGGGTGTAGCCACGCACACAACAGTTGATGAGACGCGGAACTACTATGAAAAAGTAATCCGGTTTCTTATTTACGGTAACGTGCTGAAAAATGGCACGTATCCATTAAGCGTAAGCGCTGAACGCATGTCGCAGGCATTGGCCGTGGCACGGTATGCCAAAGAAATAATGGCCGATGCCGTTGCCCACGGTAGCACGGGGGCCGGTAACGACCAGGTTCGGTTCGATATGGTTTTCAACATCCTCCTGCCAGGCGTTGAAGTAATTACCCCTATTCGTGACAGAAAACTTTCGCGCGAAGAAGAGATAACCTACCTGAAGGCCAGAGGTGTTGAAATGAATTTTGAAAAGGCAAAGTACTCAATCAACAAAGGTTTATGGGGAACTTCTGTTGGAGGAAAAGAAACACTGGGCTCATTGGGCATGCTCCCCGAAGAAGCCTGGCCAACTCCGGTAACAAAATCGGGTAGTGAGGTTGTGAAACTACATTATTATCAAGGCGAGTTGACAGGCGTCAATGAAAAAGCATTTGCTCACCCTGTTGAAGCCATTACTTATTTACAAACTATTGCCGGACCGTACGGAATTGGCCGCGATATTCATGTGGGCGATACCATTATCGGCATAAAAGGCCGTGTAGGGTTTGAGGCCGCTGCCCCCGTGCTCATCATCAAAGCCCATCATGCGTTGGAGAAACACGTACTCACCAAATGGCAGCTAAGCTGGAAAGATCAGCTTGCCCAGTTTTATGGCAACTGGCTGCACGAAGGCCAGTACCTTGATCCGGTTATGCGCGATATCGAGTCCTTCCTGGTCAGTACGCAAAAACAGGTTACCGGTACAGTTACTATCCAATTGCATCCGTACCGCTACCAGGTGCTTGGTATTGAGTCGCCTTTTGATTTGATGTCGGCAAAATTCGGGAAGTATGGTGAAATGAACCTGGGCTGGACCGGTGAGGATGTTAAAGGGTTCACTAAAATCTTCGGTAACCAGGTTTCGATTTATCATCAGGTAAGAGAAGAAGCTGAAAACAAAAGCAATGGGTAATAAGGTAAGGGTTGGAATAGTTGGCGGTGCAGGCTACACCGGTGGCGAAGCTATACGCATACTCCTTAACCACCCGGTTGCCGAAATTGTTTTTGTTCACAGCCGCAGCCACGTAGGGCAGCCGGTGAGTATGGTCCATCATGATTTGACGGGAGAAATCAACTTGAAATTTACCGGGAGTGTTTCTCACACGGTTGATGTACTCTTTCTTTGCCTGGGTCATGGCGAAAGTCGTAAATTTTTGCTCGACCATGAACTTCCGACTGACCTGAAGGTAATTGATCTGAGCAATGATTTCAGGCTGGGTGATTCGGTTAGCGGAAGAGAATTTGTTTATGGCCTGCCCGAACTGAACCGCGACAAAATAAGATCTGCGCAAAACGTAGCCAATCCCGGCTGCTTTGCCACAGCTGTACAAATTGGGTTGTTGCCACTGGCAGCACAGGGATTACTCACCGAAGTTTATGCAACAGCAATCACCGGTTCTACAGGGGCAGGCCAGCGGTTGCAGGATACCACGCATTTTAGCTGGCGGGCCAACAACATCTCGGCTTATAAAACGCTTACACACCAGCACGTTGGCGAAATCAATCGCTCGTTAAAGCAGCTTCAGCCTGCGTTCGATGGTTCGCTGCACCTGGTACCCTGGCGCGGTGACTTTACCCGGGGCATTTTTGTGAGTTCAGTAGTTACGGTTAACAAATCTCTTACCGAAATCAAATCACTGTTCAATGGCTACTACGCTTATCATCCGTTTGTGATTCTTGCTGATGAAATGATTAACATGAAGCAAGCAGTGAACACCAACAAGTGCTATGTTTTTCTTGAGTTGACAGGTGATAAACTGGTTGTACACTCCGCCATTGATAACCTGGTTAAAGGAGCATCAGGGCAAGCCGTGCAGAACATGAACCTGATGTTCGGACTGGAAGAAACCGAAGGATTGAAATTGAAAACGATTGGATATTAAAGACAAATTAAAACATCATCCTTCCACCGGAGAGGGGCTTGGGGCTGAGGTTATATGAAACCATTTAATGTATATCCGCTTTTCGAAATCACACCAATAAAGGCCAAAGGCAGTTGGCTATGGGATGATCATGGAGATAAGTACCTCGATTTGTACGGTGGTCATGCGGTAATTTCCATCGGGCACTCTCATCCGCACTACATAAATAGACTGGAGGAGCAACTTCGGAAAATGGGATTTTACTCTAATAGTGTACAAAATCCATTACAGGAACAATTGGCCGAGAAACTCGGCAATATTTCGGGTTATCCGGAGTACCAGTTATTTCTTTGTAATTCAGGTGCCGAGGCGAATGAGAATGCATTAAAAATAGCATCGTTTATTACCGATCGAAAAAAAATCATAGCCTTTCAAAAAGCCTTCCATGGCCGCACTTCCGGGGCAGTAGCAGCAACCGACAATCCAAAAATCATGGCAGAATTTAATAAAGGTCATGAAGTGGTGTTTGTTCCGCTGAATGATGAATTTGCCTTTCTTCGGGCGTTGGATAATCAGGTTGCCGCTGTAATCATTGAAGGTATTCAGGGCGTTGGCGGTATTCATGTTCCGAATACAGATTTTTTACAACTTATATCAGCGCGTTGTAAGGCAAACGGGTCACTACTGATTCTGGATGAAATCCAATCCGGGTACGGCCGCACCGGTAAATTCTTTGCCCACCAGCATGCCGGTATTAAACCCGATTTGGTTACCGTGGCCAAAGGCATGGGTAATGGGTTCCCGATGGGGGGCGTGCTCATACATCCGGATATCAAACCCTGGAGCGGCATGCTCGGCACCACCTTTGGCGGTAATCACCTGGCCTGCGTTGCCGGGCTTGCCGTGCTGGACGTAATCGAAAACGAAAACCTGATGGCCAATGCAACCGTGGCAGGAAATTACCTTATCCATGAACTGGAAGCATTGCCCATAATTACTGAAGTTAGGGGTATGGGGCTGATGATTGGATTTGACCTGCCCGATGAACATCATTCAGTTCGCCAGACTTTATTAAATGAACACAAAATATTTACCGGTGAAGCCAAACCCAATACCATCCGGTTGCTTCCATCACTTGCACTGACAAAAGAAGAAGCCCGAATCTTTATCGAAGCACTACAATCGTGCCTGACAACCCTTGAACCGGAATCAAAATAAAATGCCGTGAAAAATTTTGTTTCCATAGCTGATGTTGCCGATGTTCAGTTGCTGATTGAAATGGGATTGAATTACAAAAACAACCCGTTAGCCGATCATACCCTTGGAAATGGTAAACGATTAGGCCTTGTGTTCTTAAATCCCAGTATGCGTACCCGTATCAGTACGCAGCTAGCCGCTCAGAATCTGGGCATGGAGGTCATTGTTTTCAATGTTGGGCAAGACGGCTGGTCGCTTGAGTTTGGCGATGGCGTAATGGATGGTACCTCGGTTGAACATGTTAAAGATGCGGCCCCGGTGCTGGGTCAGTATTTTGATGTGCTCGGACTCCGCACTTTTCCTTCTTTGAAAAACCGTGATGAGGATTACAGCGAACTGGTTATCCAACAGTTTGTAAACTATGCCGGAATTCCGGTAGTAAGCCTGGAAAGCGCCACCCTGCACCCGCTTCAAAGCCTGGCCGACCTGATCACCATTACCGAAACATTCAACGAAAAAAGGAAACCAAAAGTAGTGTTAACCTGGGCGCCACACATCAAACCACTACCGCAATGTGTGGCCAACAGTTTTGCCCAGTGGATGACTGTGTGGGGCAGGGCTGAGTTCGTTGTTACGCATCCGGAAGGATATACATTGGATGAAAAGTTTACCAATGGTGCAGCCATCACCACCAACCAGGATGAGGCCCTTGCCGGAGCCGATTTTGTATATGTAAAAAACTGGAGCAGTTATACCGAGTATGGTAAAATTTTGAATACCGACAGGTCGTGGATGCTGACCGCTGAAAAACTGAAGCTAACCAATAAGGCGCGCGTTATGCATTGCTTACCCGTGCGCAGAAACCTTGAACTGAGTGCCGAAGTACTCGATAGTCCGGCAAGTATAGTAACACAGCAGGCAGCCAACCGCGTGTGGGCTGCACAGGCCGTGCTGGCCAAAATTTTACAATGTAAGTTTAACCCCGTGAGGGGGGCAAGGGGAGTGTATGAATAAACTATTCATTATAAAAATCGGAGGGAACGTGCTGGATGACCCGGCTTCGTTAACAAAATTTTTAGCTGACTTTGCTGCCATTAAAGAGCCAAAAATACTGGTGCACGGAGGAGGGAAACTGGCTACAAAAACCGGTGAGTTGTTGGGGATAAAGGCCAACATGGTCAATGGCCGCAGGATAACCGATGCGCCAACGCTGAACTTGGTCACCATGGTGTACGGTGGCCTGGTAAACAAACAACTGGTCGCACGGTTGCAGCAACTGGGCTGCAACGCACTGGGCGTAACCGGTGCCGATGGTAACCTGCTAAAAGCAACCAAACGACCGGTGGGCGAAATTGATTACGGTTTTGTTGGAGACATTCATCCAGCAGGTGTCAATTCAACTCTGCTTTATTTTCTACTGCAGCAAAATACGGTGCCGGTGTTTGCTTCGCTTACTCATGCCGATGGCGTAATGCTCAACACCAATGCCGATACCATTGCCTCGGTATTGGCGATTGCATTAAGTAAACATTTTGATGTGCGGCTGATTTTTTGCTTTGAGAAAAAAGGCGTTTTGCGAAATATTCATGATGAAAACTCAGTTATCCGAACACTGACAACTAATTTATACCATGAACTTTTAATGCAGGGTGCGTTGGCCGATGGCATCCTGCCCAAACTTGAAAATGCGTTTGCTGCCATTCGTTCGGGCGTGCGCGAAGTGCTGATTGGCGATGCAACGCATTTAACCAGTAATACCGGCCAGGAAACAATTGGCACCCTGGTTATCAAATGATACTTAACACCGATACCGAAATTGCCGTGAACAAGGCCGTGCAGTTGTTAAAGCAACTGATTTCAACCCCGTCTTTCAGTCGGGAAGAAGCCGGTACGGCCGATGTTATTTATCATTACTTGAAAGAGGAAGGCGTGGAAGTTAATCGATCAGGTAATAATGTGTGGGCTGTAAACAAATTTTATAGCAATTCAAGGCCAACCATCCTGCTCAATTCTCATCACGATACCGTTAAACCGAACTCCGGCTACACACGCGATCCGTTTAAGCCTGAGATGATTGATGGTAAACTGTACGGATTGGGCAGCAACGATGCCGGGGGCGCATTAACCACCATGATTGAAGCCTTTCTGCATTACTATCGGCAGCCCGATCTGAAGGTTAATCTAGTACTTGCAGCAACTGCCGAGGAAGAGATTACCGGACTTGGCGGCATTGAAAGCATCTGGTCTTTGCTTCCGCATATTGATTTTGCTATTGTGGGTGAACCCACATTATGTAAAATGGCCATAGCCGAAAAAGGATTATTGGTACTGGATTGTGTTGCCAAAGGTAAGGCCGGCCATGCAGCACGCGATGAAGGCGATAATGCCATTTATAAGGCCTTGAAGGATATTGAGTGGTTCAGAACGTTCCAGTTTCCGCGTATTTCGCCAACCCTGGGCCCGGTTAAAATGACGGTTACGCTTATTGAAGCCGGTAAGCAACACAACGTGGTGCCGGCAGAATGCCGGTTTACGGTTGATGTGCGTGTAACGGACGCCTACACCCTCGATGAAGTGCTTGCAGAAATTTCAAAACATGTTTTGTGCGAAATAAAACCCCGATCAGTGCGGTTAAAACCTTCCGGCATTGAGCCGGGCCATCCGCTGGTTAAAGCTGCGATGGCGCTGGGTATTCAAACCTATGGCTCGCCTACCACGTCTGACCAGGCGTTGATTCCGGTGCCGTCAGTGAAAATCGGACCGGGCGATTCGGCCCGCTCGCACATGGCGGATGAATTTATTTATGTGGATGAGATTAAAGAAGGTATTGCCATGTATATTCGATTACTAAATCAATGTTCAACATTGTTGCCCGCACCGGTAGCAGGCAACCGGTAACCAGTTTTTCATGAGTAAGCTTTGGAGAAAAGACAAAGATTCACTGAAATCAGTAGAGGCCTTTACCATAGGTAACGACCGTGTGTTGGATATGCAACTTGCTGCATTTGATGTACTGGGGTCGCTGGCACATATCCGCATGCTTGAATCCATCGCTCTGCTCACCAACGAGGAATTAAGAAAACTATCGGATGAACTAAAGCTCATCTATGAGCGCATTAACAGGTGTGAACTAAGAATTGAAGAAGGCACCGAAGATATTCATTCGCAAATAGAAATTGAATTAACCCGTAAGCTGGGCGACATCGGTAAAAAAATACACAGCGGCCGATCGCGTAACGACCAGGTGCTGGTTGATATTAAGATGTTTGTGCGGTTTGAGATTGAACAGGTTGTTACCGAAGCAAAAAAGCTTTTTGATGTGTTGATAACTAAGAGTGAAAAGCACAAGGCCGACCTCCTTCCCGGCTACACCCATTTTCAACCGGCCATGCCCTCTTCATTCGGGTTGTGGTTTAGTGCCTACGCTGAAAGTTTGGTAGATGACCTGGTGATGCTGGAGGCCGCCTACCGGGTGGTAAACAAAAATCCGCTGGGTTCGGCTGCAGGATACGGTTCATCGTTTCCGCTAAAGCGGAAGATGACAACCCAACTACTCGGCTTTGATGATTTGAATTACAATGTGGTTTATGCCCAAATGGGCCGGGGCAAAACCGAGCGCATCGTTGCCGGTGCGATGGCAGGTGTAGCCGCAACCCTGGGCAAGCTGGCTGCCGATGCCATTGTGTTGATGAATCCGAACTTTGGATTCATCAGCTTTCCGGATGAACTTACTACCGGATCCAGTATCATGCCGCACAAAAAAAATCCCGATGTGTTTGAAATTATACGGGCGCGGTGTAATCAGTTACAAGCTTTACCCACTACAATTACCGCGATTACAACCAATCTTTCTTCCGGTTACCACCGTGATTACCAATTGCTTAAAGAGATGCTGTTTCCGGCCATTCAACACCTGAAGGAATGCCTGCAGATGATGTGCCTGATGATTTCCGAATGTCGGGTAAAGGAAAATATTCTGGATGATGAGCGATACGCACACCTCTTCAGTGTGGAAGAAGTAAACAAACTTGTACTTCACGGGGTGCCGTTTCGGGATGCGTACAAAAAAGTTGGGCAGGATATTGAAAAAGGCACTTATCGGCCTGAACGCAAGCTCAGTCATACGCACGAAGGGAGCATCGGTAATTTATGCCTTCCGGAAATTCAGCGGATGATGGAGGATGTGCTGAATCGGTTTAATTTTGCCGCGGTCCATCGGGCTTATGAAAAGCTGCTGGACTGAAATTACCATGCAACCCCAGGAAATACTTTACCTCATCATCGGCATCATTTCCATAAGCTTTCTGTTCGACCAGGTGTTGGACTACCTCAACCTGAAAGCCATGCGCACCAAGGTACCCGATGAAGTGGCCTTGTTTTATGATACAGAAAAATACGCGCGTGCACAGGCTTACCATCGCGAACTCACCCGCTTTGGTTTCCTGACCTCTTCATTCAGCTTTGTGCTTTCAATGGCCATGCTCCTGCTGGGCGGCTTTGGGTGGATTGACGGGTTGTTGCGCACGGTAACCGACAATACCGTTGTACTGGCTTTACTTTTTTTTGCGGTAATTGGTGTTGCTTCTGACTGGCTTACCCTTCCTTTTCAGTGGTACAGCACCTTTGTTATTGAAGAGAAATACGGGTTCAACAAAACAACGCTTAAAACTTTTATAACCGATAAACTGAAGGGTTATGTTTTAGGTGCGCTTATCGGGGGAAGTCTTCTTTCGGCATTACTTTACCTGATCGAAACACTGGGTGAACAATTCTGGATTTGGTTTGCGGTTATTGCTGCACTGTTTATGTTATTCATGAACATGTTTTATGCTTCGCTCATCGTGCCGCTGTTTAATAAACTTACTCCGCTTCCGGAAGGCGAACTTCGTTCTGCAATTGAAGCCTTTTCGAAGAAAATCAATTTTCCGATAACCAACGTGTTTGTTATTGACGGCTCGAAACGTTCGAAAAAGGCAAATGCATTTTTTTCAGGCATCGGTCGTAAGAAAAAGATTGTTTTGTACGATACCTTGATAGCCAACCATACTACCGATGAACTGGTGGCTGTGCTGGCGCACGAAGTAGGGCATTACAAAAAGAGGCACATCATCTGGAGTTATGTGTTCTCCGTTGTTCAGGTTGGTTTTACCCTGTTTATTCTTTCGCTATTGGTGTTTAATGAGCATGTGTCGCTGGCTCTGGGGGGCAGCCAGTTGGCTGTCCATCTCAACCTGCTGGCCTTTACTATCCTGTTTTCACCAATTTCTGGTATTACTGGTTTGCTTATGAATATGTACAGCCGCAAAAACGAATATGAAGCCGATGCCTTTGCCAAAGAAACCTTTAATGGCGAAGCGCTTGCTTCAGCGCTGAAAAAACTTTCGGTTGATAACCTGTCCAATCTGTATCCGCATCCGGCATACGTTTTCTTTCATTACTCGCATCCGCCTTTGTTAAAAAGACTGGCGAAGATTGCACCCAACAATGCCTAACCTTGCAAAATGTTTGTGTGCAGAATTTATCCAGAATCCGTTCATTCCTTTTGTTATATCTTGCTGATTCTTTTAACAACAACCCGGTTACCCACCTTAATTTTACAAATATAAATTCCTTTCGCCTGACCGGTCAGGTTAATAAACACATCATGCTCACCATATGCAGGTTGAATGTGCCTGCGGTACACCGGTCTGCTCAACTCATCGTATGAAATGATTTTTTCTTTATGCCTGCATTACTGATTATCCCAAATTCATCCCAATCTGTAAAATCCGAATTGCTCCAGCCGGTATGCCAGACCACCTCGGCTCCCTTTGCCCAAAGCAGGCAGAGGCGCCTCCAAACATCGGCTGTCTGCTGATCTACAGAACTATAGGTGGGTGTAATGTGCTACTGAAATACTTGACACAAAAATTAAAACCTGAAATAACCTGTTTTTCATTTTGCTTTACATTGTCGTGTAAAAAAAATGATATGGTTCTGATTAATCATTAAAGTTACATAAGGTATTACAATAAGTCCAGGATTGTAGCCTAATCAATCAGTAAGTAATCTCAACAATTTTTTTGTTCTGAAGTTTACGCATGGACACGGGTACAAGTTGGAGTATTTCCTCTTTTATGGTTTGAATCAGCCTGGTTTTGATGTGATCCCGGTGTGTTACCAGGCTTACTTGCCGCGCAGGACTGGGTTCTTTCAGTCGCTTAACCTGCTTTTGCTGTGCTTTACCAAACTCCATAACGGCCAGTTCAGGTAGAATCGTCAGGCCATCACTTTTGTCAACCATCCGTTTAAGTGTTTCAATGTTGCCGGTTTCGTACCGAATATGCAGTTCAGCATGTTTGCGCAATTCGCATAAGTTGAGTACCTGTGATCGGAAGCAATGGCCTTCTTCCAATAGCCAAAGCTGGTTGGGATCGATATCTGAAGGCAGAACATACTTTTTGTTATGCAAAGCATTCTTTTTTGAAACATAAACAAACAACTCTTCATAAAACAGGATTTCTTCTTTAATGGCTGGGTCGCCCAGCGGGGTTACTACAATCCCGCAGTCGAGGCGGTTGCTTTTCAGTTCTTGCAGCAGGTCCTCAGTAATGAGTTCTTTAAGGGTAAGAGCTACCTGGGGATATTTTCCACGGATAGATTTTATCAGTTCTGGAAGCAGGTAAGGGGCCAGGGTCGGAATAATGCCCAGCCGGATTTCGCCAGCCATCGTGTTTTGTTGCTCCGCAATTAAGCTTTTAATAAGGCCGGCTTCGCGCAACACAATGCGTGCCTGTGCAATAATGCGCTCGCCTATTTCAGTTGGTATAACCGGTTGCTTGGTCCGGTCAAACAACTTAACTCCAAGCTCATCCTCCAGTTTCTGAATCTGCATACTAAGTGTGGGCTGTGTAACAAAGCACTTTTCCGATGCGAGCACAAAATGCCGCCACGTATCCAAAGCCACCAGGTATTCGAGTTGAGTTAAAGACATAGATAATGATTATATCTTTATAAATATAATCAATTTGATTTATTGATACATCTCCGGTAGCATTGTATTCCATCAGGATTAAACCTGACAATGGTCATTGCGAAAGCATTAAGTGGCATCTATACTTAAATCCTTTAATCAATAACGACACAAAGATGGAAAACAAAACAAATGGTGAAAGCAAATGTCCGGTTCATACCGGCAGGCAAACTGCTGGCGGTGGTACCCGCAACCGCGATTGGTGGCCTAATCAGTTAAAACTCAATATCCTTCGGCAGCACTCCAACCTGTCGAACCCGATGGGCGAAAAGTTTAACTACGCTGAAGAATTTAAAAAGCTTGATTATCAGGCGTTGAAGAAAGACCTGCATGCGCTGATGACCGACTCACAGGATTGGTGGCCGGCCGACTTCGGGCACTATGGTCCGTTGTTTATCCGTATGGCCTGGCACGCTGCCGGTACCTACCGCACCGGTGATGGCCGAGGGGGTGCAGGAGGAGGCCAGCAACGCTTTGCACCTCTTAACAGTTGGCCCGACAACGTGAACCTGGATAAAGCCCGCAGGTTACTGTGGCCGATTAAACAGAAGTACGGAAAGAAAATTTCGTGGGCTGATTTGATGATCCTTGCCGGTAACGTGGCCCTCGAATCCATGGGATTTAAAACCTTTGGCTTTGCCGGTGGCCGAGAAGATGTTTGGGAACCGCAGGAAGATGTATACTGGGGCTCTGAAACAAAGTGGCTTGATGACAAGCGTTACTCCGGTGACCGCGACCTGGAAAATCCTTTAGCAGCCGTGCAAATGGGGTTGATTTATGTTAACCCGGAAGGACCAAACGGAAACCCGGATCCCATTGCTGCTGCCCGCGACATTCGCGAGACATTTAAGCGCATGGCCATGAATGATGAGGAAACCGTTGCGCTGATTGCCGGTGGACATACTTTCGGTAAAACTCATGGTGCTGCCCCGGCAACCCATGTTGGTCCTGATCCGGAAGCAGCCCCTATTGAAGAACAAGGTTTAGGCTGGAAAAGCAGTTATGGATCAGGTAAAGGTGGCGATACCATTACAAGCGGTATTGAAGTAACCTGGACAACCACACCAACGAAATGGAGTAACAACTTCTTCTGGAACTTGTTCGGCTACGAGTGGGAACTTACCAAGAGCCCGGCTGGTGCATACCAATGGCGCCCTAAGAATGGCATGGGCGCGGGTACCGTACCGGACGCACATGATAAATCAAAGAAGCATGAACCCAGGATGCTCACAACCGATCTGTCCTTGCGGTTTGATCCGATTTATGAAAAAATTTCAAGGCGCTTTATGGAAAACCCTGACGAGTTTGCCGATGTGTTTGCTCGTGCCTGGTTTAAACTAACCCATCGCGATATGGGCCCCATAGCCCGTTACCTCGGTCCGGAAGTTCCAAATGAAGCGCTTATCTGGCAGGATCCGATACCGGCCGTTAAATACAAACTGATTGATGGTGCTGATATCGCAGCGCTGAAAGCAAAAATCCTGGCTTCTGGCCTATCTGTTTCCCAGCTGGTTTCAACTGCGTGGGCTTCGGCATCAACCTACCGCGGTTCGGATAAACGGGGTGGCGCCAATGGTGCACGCATCCGGCTTGCGCCTCAAAAAGATTGGGAGGTAAACAATCCGCCTCAACTGACAAAAGTATTAAAGACGCTGGAGGGTATTCAGGCTGATTTTAACAAAGCACAAACGGGAGGAAAGCAGGTATCGCTGGCTGACCTGATTGTGCTGGGGGGTTGTGCCGGTGTTGAGCAGGCCGCAAGAAATGCCGGCTATAATGTGGTTGTTCCGTTCAGCCCCGGACGGGGTGATGCTACCCAGGAGCATACTGATGTGGAGTCATTTGCCGTGTTAGAACCCCTTGCTGATGGTTTCCGCAATTACCTGAAAGGTAAATACACCGTATCGGCCGAGGAGTTTCTGATTGACAAGGCACAACTGCTTACCCTTACAGCACCTGAATTAACTGTATTAATTGGCGGTATGCGAGTACTGAACACAAACTATGATGGCAGTAAACATGGAGTATTTACCAAAAAACCAGAAGTGCTCACCAACGACTTTTTTGTAAACCTGCTTGACATGAGTACCACGTGGCATCCCGTTTCGGAGGCGAAGGATGTGTTTGAAGGTCGCGACCGCAAAACAGGCGCTTCGAAGTGGACAGGCACACGTGTTGATCTTATCTTTGGTTCGAATTCTGAATTGCGTGCTTTGGCCGAGGTGTATGCCTGCGAGGATGCTAAAGAAAAGTTCGTGAACGACTTTGTAGCAGCCTGGAATAAGGTAATGAATCTGGACAGGTTTGATTTAAAGTGATTTTTCAACTTTAGTACCGGTAAAGAGGCGCCTTTATAAATAGGTGCCTCTTCTTTTTGGTACCCTTTCAAGGCGCACCAGTCGGCCATGCGGATATCCAGGCTTAATGCTTTTGGATTTCCTGCTGAACGTTAAAGAAAATGCAGTATTCATTAGGAATATCCCCTCAGTTATGAATGATCTCTCCTCTCTTCATCTTTTTTTCAGTCATTTTAAATTTATGAAACACCCATAATACCAGGGTGTGATAACTTGTAAACCGGTTATCACCGGTTTGGATAAACATATTCATGTAACCGCTCTGCAGTTGTATGTTCTTTTTCTGCAACCCTACCATGAGCGATGCTCTGTTTTGATTAAATGTGTTCCAGGTAACTGATTCTCCGAAATTGAGAAGCACTTCATTGCTTACTGCGACATACGGGATGATTATTTCATTAGCAGGGTTACCCCATGTTAGTTTTAAGCTGGTAAGAAAGCGAATGCGGTTAGTAAATGTAAACTCATCTACCGGTTGTTCATTTCTTATATCCTGAATAAACCGTGCATCATATCGCACCCGTTGCAATAATGCAAAATGATGGGTTACAGGTAGGTTAAATTGTATCTGGGCCCACGGCCTGTACTCATGTCGCTGTAATACCGTGTTAGCTGTGCTAACCGGAAGCCACAGGTGACCATACCCTGCTGTAATGGCTGTGTTGGTTAAATGGCGGGTAATGCCTGTGCGCAGTACAAAAAATCCTTCCGGAACATAATGAAAGTCATTCCACCACGAATAACGGCTGTTAATTTGTGTGGAAGTCATGTAGCCAAACCAGATGCGGCTATCTTCCGTTACTTCGCGGTTTTGCGAATAAATCAGTGGGCTGATTAACAAACCGATTACAACCAGAGTCAGTTTGATTGTGGTGGAGAATTTCACAACTATTGCTTTTGGAAATGTAGATTAAGAAATAGGTATTCATCCTGACAAAAGCTGCTCGTCCGATTGATTTTGATCAGATAGGATAGCTGCGGTCCAAAATTCTTTAAAATGTAAGCAGATAAATGTAATAAAGAGAGTCAAATTCTGAGTATACCCCGAAAGCCCCGAACGGCATAATACGACTCCGCCCCGTTATGGTATACAAACACCTGGCCGTAGCGGTAATCGCAGAAGAGTGCGCCACCCAGCTTACGGATGGCCTCGGGTGTTTTGATCCAACTGCTGGTTTTGGTATCGAAGGTTCCGAGTTGTTGAAGTTGCCGGTATTCTGCTTCGGTTAATAAGTCAATGCCCATCGCTGCAGCCATATCTGTAGCGTTGCTTTTGGGCTTGTGTTCTTTCCTCAACTCCCAAGCCTGCCGATCGTAGCAAAGACTTCTGCGCCCGGCCGGACTTTCAGGTGAGCAATCATAAAAAATGTACTCACCCGTTTTTTTGTCAACACCCACCACATCGGGTTCGCCACCCGTTTTTTCCATCTCGTGCAACGACCAGAGTTTATCGGCCTGTGCTTTTAGCCTGGCTTGTACGGTATCCCATTTTAATTCCTGATGGCGTTTCATGTTTTTCTCGAAACGGTTTTTAAGGATTGCGAGTAATTCCTCTTGCAACACTACTGGCAATGTCTTGTTCTTCTTTTTGGAGTTTTTTGTTCCCGGCATTCTGTATTTTAATGATGTTGCAGCCAACTTTAAGCTTCCTCTGGCTGTGAGGAAGACTTTAAAGCTACGCTTTTTATATAAGCACTCAACTGCCGGGCCGTGGCCCGGAGGTGCCAATCTAACAGAGAAACGCTTAAACTATTTTACGGGTGTAAATTTTTCTACCGCATTGGTTACCGGGGCTATGCTCTGCAGGTAAGTGTAAATGGCCTGAAGGTCTTCCTGGCTCATACCGGCATACATCGTCCACGGCATAACGGTTTGAAATTCGCCTGGCCCTGTTGTTTGGGGTGCGTAGGTACTGTCGGCATACATTTTAAAACGCGCCACAAATTGGTCTTCTGTCCAGGCGCCCAGTCCCGTTTCCTTATCGGGTGTGATGTTGGAGGAACGAACCACCGAACCATCAGGCAACGGAAATGCAAAGTTTCCGGCAAAGGGCTCGCCTACAAATTTGCCTTTATCCTGTTTGGTGTGGCAATCCATACAGCCTGCCGCTGTAACCAGGTATTTTCCGTAGGCAATTGCCTCAGTTGGTTGTGGCCGGGCGCTGAATTGCGGTTTTTTAGGAATCGTATTAATTATAAAATTCATCGGGAAGTCGGCCGAGGAGATGGCTGGTTTGTGTTCGATTGGCTTTAGCGTTCGGATGTAAGCAATAACAGCCTCAATGTCTCTTTGGTCGAGTTGGCCGTAGTTATGGTGAGGCATAATGTTAAACAGCGCTTTGCCGGTTTTAGAAACGCCCGCTGTAATAGCTCTGAAAATTTCACCGTCTGTCCAGTTTTGCAATGCAACAGGGGTAATGTTGGGTGCAACGAATTTTCCGGGAAAGCCGAGTTTCTGGTCAAAAGTTTCTCCACCCTTGCCTTCTGTTCCGGCAATGATCGGTCCAGAAAAAGATTGCCAGTCGCGTGTGGAATGGCAATCCATACACAGCATAACATGGTGTGCCAGGTATTTTCCACGCTCCACGAGTTCATTGGTGGTTTGAATTTTTAAATCCGGTGGTGGCCCTACATCGGGCAGCATGGTTTTTACATAAGTGAGCAGGCCGATGAGCAACAGGCCAATCAGGCCAAGCCCGTAGGCTAAGTATTTAACTATTTTTTTCATGATGTGTACTGTTTACGAAGAAGCTTTATTTGGGTTTCATTTACACCTTGCTGGGCAGGATGGTTATTTAACAGCACGAAGTTCGAAGCAGCAGAAAAATATAATTGTATAAATCGGACATTCATAAGAAGATATGCCCGGGAAGATCGCTGGCGGCATGCCGATATTGTCCGGGGGTAAGGTTTGTGTAGGTTTTAAATTCTCTTATAAAATGCGATTGGTCGTAGTAACCGGCTAAATGGCCAATTTCGGTAAGCGATTGCTTTGTGCTGTGTAGCAGGCTTAATGATAACAGGTATTTATGGTAATGGATAAACTGTTCGGTATTCATACCCAGCCATTCGCGCGAAAACCGCCTGAGGTGGCGATCCGACAGACAAACGGCTTCACTCAGTTTTTTTGCCGACAGATCAGTTCCGTGCATCAGGCACTTTAGTTTTTCTGCCCGCCCCACTTCCTGCTGATGCCAACATTCCGGCAGCTGGCGATAAATCCATTTCAATATGGTTTCTACCCGGTGATGAAATATTTTTTTAAGGAAAAGAACAGGTGCCAGGTCAGCCAGGTCAGGGCACACCTGGTGCGCATCATAAACTCCATCGTTTAAGGTTTCGGCCGGCAATCGGAAAAGCAGCCGCAGCCCGATGCTGTTGAGTTGGATCCCCAAGAAATGCTGTTTACCGGTTTTGTTCAATTCAACAGGTTTAAAGTTGATTCCGTTTACAAACACTACCGGAAGTTTCTTCAAATCCAGGTTCGAAGAAATGTTGTAGTAAATTTCATCCGAGAAATTGAAGATTATTTCAACCGTACCTTTGGGCAGGATAATTTCCTTCCGGTGGGCCGTATCGGTTTCCGACAACTGCCAGATGCAGTTGAAAATGGATTTTTCAATTTTGTTTACCGGATAATAAACGTTTGTTGATGTGGCCATTTGGTTATAGCGTTAGGCGTTTGTATCCGATGTGCCAGATTCATCCATTACCTGTTAAAGTTACATAAACTATTGAGGTATTGGTTAATGGTGCACTTCCGGCCAGTTTGCCATAAAAAGCTACCGTTCAGCAAAAAGTTTATGGTTATGCTTGTGATTGCATTAATTTACACGCCAGATAATCCCATACAATCTATGAAATCATGCTTTACGCTTTTGTTGTTTATTTTGCTTACAGCCACCTGCACGTTTGCGCAGCGCGTTCTTGAGGGCGAGTCAGCCGTAACCACCAACCACACCGTTACCATTAAGGGTAAACTGGTTCCCTACACAGCCACGGCCGGTACGCAACCGGTATGGAATGCCGAAGGGAAAGTAATTGCCTCCCTGTTTTATACCTATTATGAGCGTTCGGATGTAAAAGATCGTGCCTCCAGGCCGCTGGTATTTTCGTATAACGGAGGCCCCGGATCGGCTTCGGTGTGGATGCACATTGCGTACACAGGTCCGCGCGTGTTGGAAATTGATTCCGAAGGTTACCCGGTACAACCTTATGGCGTAAAGGAAAATCCCCACAGCATCCTGGATGTTGCTGATATTGTTTATATCGATCCGGTTAATACGGGCTACTCACGTATTCTCGATAAGGACGCCAAGCGCGAAGAATTTTTTGGCGTAAATGCCGACATCAAATACTTGGCGGAGTGGATGACTACTTTTGTAACCCGCAAAAACCGGTGGCCATCACCCAAATACCTGATAGGTGAGAGCTACGGTACCACGCGAGTATCAGGCCTGGCGCTGGAGTTGCAAAATGCACAGTGGATGTACCTGAACGGGGTAATTCTGGTATCGCCAACCGAACTTGGACTTGAGCGCGGTCCGCAGGTAGAAGCTGCAAACCGGTTACCATATTTTGCAGCGGCCGCCTGGTACCAAAAGGCACTACCCGCTGAACTGCAACGCAGAGACTTGAAAGATCTCTTGCCCGAGGTAGAGGAATACACGATAAATGAAGTGATACCCGCTATTGCCCGTGGCGGATTTCTGGATGATGCCAAACGCAAACAGGTAGCCGCTAAAATGGCCTACTACTCGGGCATCTCCGAAAAAGTAATTCTGCAGCATAATCTGGATGTGCCCACTTCTTTCTTTTGGAAAGAACTGCTTCGCGATAAGGGGTACACCGTTGGTCGTTTGGATTCACGTTACCTGGGCATTGATCGCAAAGAGGCCGGTGAGCGCCCGGATTATGCCGCTGAACTAACCTCCTGGCTTCATTCCTTTACCCCGGCTATAAACTATTACCTGCGTGAAGTACTTAAATACAAAACTGATGTGAAATACAACATGTTCGGCCCGGTGCACCCGTGGGACCGCACCAACGACAACACCGGTGTAAACCTGCGGCAAGCCATGGCGCAGAACCCGTACCTGAATGTGATGTTTCAATGCGGCTATTTTGACGGAGCCACTACTTACTTCGAAGCGAAATATACTATGTGGCAGATTGATCCTAGCGGTAAGTTTCGCGATCGCTTCCGGTTTGAGGGCTATCGCAGCGGCCACATGATGTATCTGCGTGAAGAGGATCTGGCATCATCGAACGATCACCTGCGCGATTTCATTCTGAAGACTATGCCGAAGAAAGGACAACCCGCTAAATACTAATTGGTTGTAGTTGTTGGTTATTCGTTGACTGGATGACACTCACGAATAACCAACAACGTACAGCATGTTACTGGATAGGTCCTTTTTTAATAACCACCTTCGAAGCAGCGGCTTCCTTCGACAGTTTACCGGACGCATAGTCTTTCAGCACACTGGCTTTAACAGAGGCCTCAATGGAGTAGGGGATGCCGCAGCCATCGCAGCGGGTGAGTTTAACATTGAAGATCAAGTGTTCATCGTCATTCAAACTTTTGATAGTCCGTCCGTACTCGATCATATTCTCTTTTAATTCCTTCTCAAAGGCCGGATAGAGTTCCTTCACTTTTTTATCGCGCGTGGCCTGGTCCAGATCATCAAGCTTAAGCGTAGGCATCGAGTACTTAAACATATCGCCTTGGTTGCTGCTGTACACTTTCATGTAATATACTGCTCCGAAATTTTTAAGACGTTCGTAGTAAATGCTGTTATCGGTAAAGTAGGTCTTCGAGAGATCGGATCGGTAAAGCCGGTTAAAAATGCTGGACAACAATTCAAGGTCGGGCTCGGGTGCCTCTACCGATTCGGTATTAACTATGGAAATCCTGGATAGCATTTGCTCGCGTGTCAGCTTACCTTGTTTGTATTGCAGGAGGTCCGATTTTAATGCCTCCACCGAAATATGCGAGCGTTTTGATGAAGTGAAGTACCGGTTAACCCACATGCGGGGCTGGTCGCCTTGGTTAGTGATCATAATGCGTTCGTTAGGGGCAAGCTGGCTTAGCAATTCGTTGTAATCAAGGATGAAATTTTTAGCCGCTTCAATCACTTTCAGGTTATAATCATTGCGCATGCTATCGAGGTTGATGCGCCTGTTGGCGGCCTTGGCTTTCTCTTTTAGCCGGATGGCATCCTCCTGGATTTCAACGCGGGCACGATCATGCCGTTCACGACCGGTGTATTGCCAAACTCCGCCACCGGCCGCGTTACCGTCAAGAATCACAATGTTGTCATTATCGCCTGAAAAGGAGATGGCCATAGGCGTGGTGTAATCAGGCGGCAGCCGGAAGGTTACGCCAAATCCTTCCTGGTAGCTGCCTTCAATTTCCAACGGGAAAAACATACGCTGCGAAACGAACTGCTGCTTGATAAGTGTTTGCAAAGCATTTTCGGCCACTTCAATGTCGCGGTCCATCCGGGCCAGGTCAATCTTCTGGGCATAAACGGAAGCAGCCAGCACAATAAATAAAAAGCTTATGGAAGTGTTTATTTGATTTTTCATGGGATGTTAACTTCTTTAATTTCTGATTTCTTTGGTGTTTCCTCCTTCAACCGAAGCAATAATGCTGGTTAAAATCTGTTCGGTTTCCTGTTTAAACAGGTCGGTATTTTGTTCAATGGCGGTCAGTCGGGTTTGTAAGGTTTGCAGGTCGGTGGCGCGTTGCTGATTAAGGTACCGGCTGAAATCAATTAACAGTTCTTCAATTACCTGTTGTTGCTCGTTGGCTGAGAGGGTAAGGTATTCTTTCATCATTCGCGCATTTTCTTCCTGCAGGGCAGCAACATAGTTACGTACCTGATCGTGTGTGGCGTTTGCTACCTGTTTTACCAGGGCATCGCGGTTTGCGATGCCGTTGGATGCCAGCGATTGCCTGATGGACTCTGCAAGTCGCAGTTCGGCCGAAGTCCAGTCGGAGGTCAGGGCCCGGTTATTTTCTTGTAATGATGCAGTAATCATGCGTTGCACTTCCTGGGCAGTAAGCGATTCAATTTTTTGAGTTTGTTCTCCAAAGCCAATGTGCAGTTCGCCACCGGCAAGCCTCAGGTTCAGGCCTGTCAGCCAGCCAACCATGATCAGCAGGGTAAGACTTGCCGCAATGCCAATACTTGTTTTGAAGTACGGAGCATGCCATAACCGGCTGCCGGCCGGCTCCCACACCATCGGTGGAGGAATTACTTCCTTATCGGTTATAGCCGAAAGGCCCTTTCTTACTTGTTGAAGTGCCTGAATTTCTTTTAAAACCTCGGGGTTAGTGGCCAGGTATTCTTCTACGCGCCTCTTGTCGTCTGTGCCGAGCTCACCATACAGGTAAGCCGTCAGCAAGCCTTCATCGGGTTTAAAGTTCATAACTTAATGTTTCTTTGGTAATGTTTTTCATTTCTAAAATGCGCTTCAGTCCGTCCAGCCCGTAATACATTCTCGATTTTACGGTGTTCTCTGAGATGTTCAGGATTTCTGCTATCTCGCGGAATTTCAGCCCTTCGTATTCTTTCATAATCACCACTTCGCGTTGTTCGGCACTCAGTTCCAGCAGGCATTGTTGCAACAGGTCGGCCAGTTCCTGCTGCTGGTACTGGCGTTCGGGGTTTTCGTACCTGCGCGAAGATTTTTCCCACCGCGGGGAGTTTTCATCATCCGGATTGGAAGCCTGATCAAGCGGTATGGCCCGCAATTTTTTTAGTTTCCGTGCCTCCTCCCGGCATCCGTTTACGCAAATGGTGTACAGCCAACTTTTAAACCGACCGGTGTCCTGCAAGGCGTGCATGTTGCGGCACATGGCAATAAATGTTTTCTGCGATACCTCCATAGCCAGGTCGTGGTCCATAAAGAATTTATAGCAATAGTTGTAAATCCGTTTATACCACAGTTGCACAAGCCGGCCCTGGGCTACCTGGTCGCCTTCACGGGCGCGGGTTATCAGGCTGTCAGCGTGCATCATAGTGCTATCCGGCAACGTTTTCGCATGCATGGTATTCGGGTCAGGCTGCCTAAAGCCGTTTACGGCAGTAAGATGACTTGAAAGTTAAAAAAGTTTTAACCCGATTGTAAGTTTGGCTGTAGTAGCACAGGCTTTATCTTAGCGCTCCTTAATGAAAAGGGTTATTTCCTGGTTGATTCGGTTTGTTCCGCGTACCTTGTTGCAGCGCGCGGGTGGTTTTGGTTTAAAGGTTATCGGACTTTTTTATCGCGGGAGCGCTGTGGTGTGCCCGATTTGTTCGGCCGGTTTCAGAAAATTTCTTCCATACGGGCGCATCAGCCCGCGCGAAAATGCCTTGTGTCCGAATTGTTTATCGCTTGAGCGGCACCGCCTCCTTTGGCTGTATCTGTATGAACGTACTGATTTTTTTAAAAAACCGATGAAGGTTTTACACATTGCGCCCGAAGCCTGCTTTATAAAGCGGTTTGAAAATGTTCATGGCGAGGGCTACATCACGGCCGACATCGAATCGCCTTTAGCGAAAGTTAAAATGGATATTCTGGCCATCCCGTTTAACGAAAACACATTCGATGTTGTACTGTGTAACCATGTACTGGAGCACGTTGATGATGACATTGCCGCAATGAAGGAAATTAGGCGTGTGCTTAAGCCGGGCGGCTTTGCCATTTTGCAGGTTCCTTTTTTTAATCCTGTGCCTGATAAAACCGTTGAGAATAAAACCGTTACTGATAAGCGTGAGCGTGAACGATTGTTTGGCCAGGCCGACCATGTGCGCAGGTATGGAAGCGATTATGCCGGGCGCATCCGCGAGGCCGGATTGCAGGTTATTGAAGATAGCTTTGCAACTCAATTTTCAAGTGATGAAGCACGGAAATTCGGTATTACAAAAAGTGAGATTATTTACACAGGTATAAAGTGAGTACGGTTGCGGTTATCTTCGATATGGACGGTGTTATTGTAGACACTAACCCGTTTCATAAAAAAGCTATTGATCAATTTTGCGCAAAGTATGGCTTTCGGTTAACCGAAGACGAGTTGCGCTTCAGAATTTACGGAAGAACCAATAAGGACTGGATTACGAATTTATTCGGAGCGCTTACCCCCAGGCAACTGGAACACTACGCGAATGAGAAGGAACAACTTTTTCGCCATTTATACGAACCGCATATTAAGCCGGTCGAGGGACTGATTGAATTACTTGAGCAATTAAGTGCAGCCGATGTGCCCTGTGCCATCGCTACCTCAGCGCCCGCGGCCAATGTTGATTTTGTGCTGAAGCACATTCCTATAAGAAAATACTTTACAGTGATACTGGATGAACGCTCGGTAACGCACGGTAAGCCCCATCCTGAAATTTACCTGAGCACGGCCCGTGCACTTGGCTTACCTGGCAGGCAATGTGTTGTCTTTGAAGATTCCCTGTCGGGAGTGGAGTCAGCACGGGCTGCCGGCTGTAAAGTAATCGGTATCACAACAACGCACGCAGCGGCTGAACTAAAAGAAACAGACCTTGCTGTGAGCAACTTCACCGGCTTAACAGTTGCCGGTATTAAGTGCCTTGTGCAAGGTCTGTAGAAATACTTCGGGTATCAGCCTAATTTTTCTAGCACGTCCATTACTTCGCGTACGGCTTTGCGGCTGGATTCGAGCAAGGCTTTTTCTTCTGTATTCAGGTCGAGCTCAATGATACGTTCCACGCCATTTTTGCCAAGGATAACCGGCACACCCAGGTAGCAGTCTTTAATACCATATTCGCCTTCTAGTTTTACACACACCGGAAATACCCTGCGCTGGTCACGCACAATCGCTTCAACCATTTGCGCAGCAGCCGAGCCGGGTGCATACCAGGCTGAGGTGCCCATCAGTTTAACCAGTTCGCCACCGCCTACTTTGGTACGCTCAAGGATGGCGTTAAGTTTATCGCGATCGATGAGTTCAGTTACCGGAATGCCCGCAACGGTAGTGTAGCGGGGCAGGGGCACCATCGTATCGCCATGGCCGCCCAGCAACATGGCCTGAATGTCCTTGGGCGATACGTTCAATGCCTCGGCCAAGAAAGCGCGGTAGCGGGCGGTATCCAGTATGCCGGCCATGCCAAAAACTTTTGTGCGTGGTAATTTGGAGGTAAGGTGAGCCTGGTAGGTCATCACGTCCAGCGGGTTGGAAACTACAATAATGATGGCATTGGGCGAGTGCTTGATAATATTTTCGGTAACCGATTTTACAATACCGGCATTGGTGCCAATCAGGTCATCGCGGCTCATGCCAGGTTTGCGGGGCAGGCCTGAGGTGATAACCACCACATCGGATTTTGCTGTTTTGGAATAGTCGTTAGTTGAGCCGATGGTCCGTGTATCGTACAGATCAATAGGCGCCTTTTGCCAGATATCGAGCGACTTGCCTTCGGCCAGGCCTTCTTTAATATCAATTAATACAACTTCATTTGCGATTTCGCGATAAGCCAGTACATCGGCACAGGTTGCACCAACATTACCGGCACCAACAACGGTAACTTTCATATCAGGTAAGGTTTATTTAAATGAATAATCAATTTAGCGGTTGCTTGAAAAAGCCTGCCAATTTATTAATCGGGTCGGCAAAGAAAAAGGATATTATATAAAATGTGGATGGAGGGCAAACTGCAAGACCTGTTTGGTGGCGGATGTAACCTTAAAGCGATTGTCAATACGATAACCGACTACCCACATAATTTGCCCGGCCGACTCCAGTACGGTTACATGGGGTTTATCGGAAAGCGGCACTTTGTTATCAACCAGAAAGTCGCTGATTTTCTTCTTATTAGTCATTCCCAGCGGGTAAAAGTAATCGCCCGGTTTCCAGGGGCGCCATATTAGCGGAAATTTTACCAGGTCTTTATCCAGCCGGGCGCTATCGGCATCAGCAGAGATAGCTTGACTGGTAGCGGTTTCGATGGTCATATCCCATGGCCCGAGTGAGGCTGACGTTTGCTTGGATGTGATTTGCACCGGTTTCCAGAAATTTTGATGCAGGGTGATAATGAGCGTTGTGCGATCAATAACAAGTTGGTGCGTTGGGCTAAGAAATCGCTTACCCGGCTGTGCCCGAAGGGCCTGCACAATATCGTTACAAACGGCCGCTGTAAAATGATATTCGCGGAGGAGGTACCACAACATCAGCGGATGGTGAATTTTTTCGAATATTTTTTTAAGGATAATGATCTTGCTTCCTTCGCGTTTAAAGTAGGCTTCACGTAGTTGGTTAATAGCCAACGCTTCAAACGCATAACTTGCCTTCAGTTTTTCGAGTCCGTGTTGAAAAGTTTCTTCCAGCGAAGGGTTGAGCGCCTGCAGTTTTGGGATCACCTGATGTCGTAAAAAATTTCGCGGGTAGTCATCCGTCTGGTTGCTGGCATCTTCGCGCCAGGCGATTTTTTTTTCAGCGGCATATGCTTCAATCATCTTACGCGAAGCAAACAACAGCGGCCGGATGATGGGGCCGTTCTTTACCGGTATACCGAGCAGCCCTTCGGAAGCACCGCCATGGATCCAGTTCAGTAAAACGGTTTCGATGGAATCATTCAGGTGGTGTGCAGTAGCCAGGTGGGTGTATTTTTCTTTTTCCAATAATTCATTAAACCACGCATAGCGCAGTTCGCGTGCAGCCAGTTGGATGGATTGGTTGTTAAGTGCTGCATAGTGGGTGGTGTTGAATTGCCCGGCAAAGAAGGGAATACCTTTGCCTTGACAAACGCTTTTCACAAACAATTCGTCATGTTCCGAATCTGTACCGCGGAGTTGAAAGTTTGCATGCGCTACGCCAACCGTGTAGCCTGCCGCGAGGAACAAATCCAGCATCACCATCGAGTCCACACCACCGCTTACAGCCAGTAGTATCCGGTCAGTCTTTCTGCAAAGCTGGTGCTGTTCGATATGGTTCAGAAATTGCTCAAGCACAGTGCAAAGATATAATGGTAAACCCGGGTTCCTTTGATTTTAGCTAATTTTGAACGAGCATGCGTGTATTCATTTTAGTTTTTCTTGTTCTGACTGCAGGTTCAGTGGTTGCCCAAAGCAAAGTGAACCTGAAGCAGGCCGACCAGTTGAAAGGCGGCCTGAAGGATGGTGAACGGTATGACCGCGTGCTGGGCAACGTTATCTTTATTCAAAACCGCACTACCATTTACTGCGACTCGGCCCATTTCTTTCGTGCCCGAAATACCGTTGAAGCCTACGGGCGGGTGCGCATCACCGAGGGCGACTCGGTAACGATTACGGCAGCCCGTGCGGAGTATGATGGCGATAAACGGGTGGCCAGGCTTCGGAGAAATGTAGTATTCACAAAACTGGCAACCGCCACCCTGTACACCGATTTTCTGGATTTCGATCGAGAAAAGAATGAAGCATATTACTTTAATAACGGCAGACTGGTTGACAGCATTAATGTACTGACCAGCAACAAGGGCTATTATGATGTGAACTCCGGCATGGCTTCCTTTAAACGGAATGTTCATGTAAAAAACCCGGATTACACGATGACGTCCGACAGCCTGCAATATAACTCCCGAACGAAGATTATCTACTTCAGAACCGAAACTACTGTTGTGGATAAAGATAATAGTAAAGCAATTTATGAAGGTGGGGAATATGACACGAGAACAAAGCAATCCGACCTAAAAAAGGGACAGGCCGAAACAAAGACCTACACCCTGAGCGGTATAAAAATTTCGCTGGATGATGCCCGGAAATTTTATCGGGTTAAAGGTAATGCCGTGATGACCTCCAAAGAAGAGAACCTTACTATTTACGGAGATGATGTTTTGTATGACCGGCAGCGCAACACCGGGAAAGTATTTGGCAACGCCTGGATGGCCAAGGTAACCGATGAAGGCGATACACTTTTTCTTTCGGCCGATACATTGGTTTCCATTGATCATCCGGAACCAACAAAAAAACGACTGCTGGCTTACAATAACGTAAAGATCTATAAATCCGATTTGCAGGGCCTGGCCGATTCGGTGGAATACCGGCAGGCCGACTCCACCCTGATTTTTTACCGAAACCCCGTGCTGTGGACGGAAGGAAACCAAATGGTGGCCGATACGATTACCATGTTGATTGAAAAC
>JAKLJG010000018.1:0-12266 GCA_023151255.1 Cyclobacteriaceae bacterium
GAGTTGATTCGGATACCCTTTGTGCCGTATTCGAATGCGGCAGCTTTGGTTAAACCCTCAACTTACCTTCTTTTCACAACGCCCCGTACCGCCTTGGCTGTCCATGGATCATCAGGCCAGGCATGTTTCGGGTAACGCCTTTTTAATTCCTTCTTTACATCATGATACGTGCTGTTCCAGAAACTTCTCAAATCCTGTGTAACCTGAACCGGTTTATAACCCGGTGAGAGCAGGTGCATAGTAATTTTTATACGTCCTTCATTTACGGTTGGTGTATCGGGCCATCCAAAAACTTCCTGTAAGCGAACCTCCATTACCGGAGGTTGACCCGTACTGAAATACGTTACCGGTATTAACGAGCCGCTGGGAACTTCCAATTTTACGGGCGCCAGTTTTTCGAGTTTTGCTTGGAGTTCCCATGGCAATAAGGCCGACAACGCTTCGCTCACATCAATTCGCTGCAGATCCGCACGTGAGTTTGCCTGACTGACAAAGGGCGTTAACCAGGAAGGGACGCTTTCCAGCAACGCCTTATCCGAAACATCCGGCCAGCCATCATCCGGGCGCCATTGCCGCAGGCTCAGCACGCGGTTTTGCCATTGGGTGTGCGCTTCCTTCCAGTTGAGTATGCGTAATCCCTCCTCCTTCACAGCCTCACAGAGTACGGTTGCCCGAACTTCGCCATTAACTTCAGGTAAGGCCTTCTTGGTCACTACGAGGTTACCTATTCGTTTCTCCTGGACACCCTCAATCAGCCCGCGCTCTTTGTCCCATCGCACCCCGTCAACGGTTTGGATATATCTCATCAAATCCTCCTCATCTATAGCCGAGCCAAGAAAAATTTTTCCTTCGCTGCTTCCGGCATCCAGTTGGGCTGCCACAATCCACGCTGCATGCATAAGCGGATCGTGTTCAGGAAGACTGGCTATCCTTCCATTCGTCAGCTTATATCGTTCGCTGTGTTTATTCAGGCGTTGGGCAATACGCTCAGGATAAGCCAGCGCTAACAAAGCACCCACCTCTCCTGCCGAAACAGGGGCGTTGTCAACATCCAGCGAAAACAAGTTGCGCCAGGCGCGGGCCAATCGTTCAATGCGTTTAAGAACCACTTTGTCGGCCACTGTTAACTCACCATTGCGCCATTTTCGAAGTTGATCAACCCGTAGTGAAAGGTCGGCACTGCGCTCATTCACCATCGGATCACGTTCCTCCAGCAGTGCGGCAATATCGGTTGCCAGAGCCTGTCTTCGTTTATCATTATCAACTGCCGTAAGCATATGTGCTAACCTTGGATGCGTGGGCAAGGCAACCATTTTCCGCCCCCATTCCGTAATTCTGTTTTCTTCCAGTGCTTCAAGTTTCATCAACAGATCTATAGCCTGTTGCGTTGCGCCTGCAGGTGGGGGTGTTATCCAGTTGATGCTATTCAGATCATGAATGCCCCAGGCGGCTAATTCAAGCACAAGCGAAGCCAAATCAGCCTCCAGTATTTCGGGTTTGCGCTGTGCCGCCAGGTTCCGATGAGCAGCTTCACTCCATAACCGGTAACAGGTTCCTGCAGTTAGCCGGCCGGCACGGCCGGCACGCTGGTCGGCTGCATCGCGGGTAACCCGCACGGTTTCCAGCCGCGTAAGCCCGCTGCGCGGATCAAATTTAGGAACCCGCGATAACCCTGAATCAACTACTACGGTAATCCCCTCAATGGTTAACGAAGTCTCAGCAATGGAAGTAGCCAGTACAATTTTTCTTCGTCCGTCTGCATCGGGTATGATGGCGCGCTGCTGTACTGCAAACGACAAGTCGCCATATAACGGAACAACCACGCCCTGAATATTTTCAGTTTCGAGTAATTCCATCGTACGCTTTATTTCACCTATGCCCGGGAGAAAACAAAGAATATCGCCCAAATGCCCTGCTATTGCCTTTCGCACAGCTTTTACCATCCTTACCGGTAATGGGGTGTACGGGTCATCGCCCAAGTAAAAAACTTCCACCGGGTATGATTTGCCTGTGCTGCGTATAACGGGCGCGTTGTTTACTTGTGCCGAAAGTTTTTCTGCATCAATTGTAGCCGACATGATCAGTATCCGTAAGTCGGGCCGAAGAATGGATTGCACCTGCAGGCATAGTGCAAGGGCCAAGTCAGCCTGCAAACTGCGCTCGTGAAACTCATCGAAAATAACCAGGCCAACATGCGTTAGCGCATTATCCTTTTGCAGCATGCGCGTTAGTATTCCTTCGGTAACTACTTCTATTTCAGTTCGAGAACTCACGTAGGCATCGAAGCGGATGCGATACCCTACGCGCTCACCAATTTCCTCCTCCAGTAAAGATGCCATGCGCATAGCCACCGAGCGGGCAGCGAGCCTGCGCGGCTCCAGCATAATCATCTTTTTACCGGCAAGCCAGGATTCGCCCATCAGCGCCAACGGAACAATGGTTGATTTGCCCGCTCCGGGCGGAGCCTGGAGTATAACCACAGGTTGGTTATGCAACTGTTTTTTAAGAACAGGCAGTACATCATGTACCGGGTAGGGTACCTCCATAAAGTAAAACTAAAAAATTGAAAACCATCCGGAACAACCGGGATTAAATAAGTTGCGTAAATGGTGTAACTCCTTTAACCCGTATGCGTACATAGCGATGTGCTGATATTTTTTTTATAGCCTTATTATTATCAGCAAAACATTTACGGTTGTAGAGGGCATAAGACAAACAAAATGTTTTGCTAAAGGATTGTTTTGAAAAATTTATTAGTTCGATTAGCACTGAGAACAAAATGAAAACAAAGAAAGGAAATTGGATTCCTGTTTACCTGATTGGGCGCGATTGCTTTCAGCAACCGGTACTGGAAGCACTCGATCGGTCCAACTTGCCCTTTATGCCGGGCTACTTATTTGATAACTCCCTTTCGGGTGACTACGGAATGCTATGGGTTGATGAGCAGGTTAACCTTCGCGATTACAAAAAGGCCATTGGCGGAAAGTTAATTTGGAAGCACCGGATACGATTTTTTACTGACCTGAATGAATTTACCTCCAACTCAAAGGCTCCTGTAAACACTCCTGAGGAGTTTGATACAGCAGCATAGCGGCTTTCCGGTAACAGAGGTAAACCTTATATTTACTCATGCCAACCCTGCCACTTCATGAGTAAAGTTATCATCAATGGTTTTTCTGAATTTGAAAAGTTCACGGGTCTTGAAATCGGTGTATCCGATTACCATAAAATCACCCAGGAACAAATCAACAAGTTTGCCGAAGCCACCCTTGACTACCAGTGGATACACACCAACCCGGAAAGAGCAAAAACGGAGAGCCAGTTTAAAAGCACCATTGCCCACGGCTACCTTACGCTCTCGCTTATACCGCATCTTTGGGAACAAATCGCCCAGGTGAATAACAGTAAAATGCTGGTGAATTACGGTATTGAAAACCTGCGATTTAACCAGCCGGTTCTGGTTAACCAGGAGGTTCGGTTACGGGTGAAACTGAAAAGCATTACTGACCTCCGGGGTATAGCCAAAGCTGAAATGCTGATAACATTGGAAATCAGGGATAACCCCAAACCGGCCTTCACGGCCACTATTGTTTTTCTGTATCACTTTCGTTGAATTTCCGGGTAGAAGTCCGTACAGGAATTTCTTAACATTGGCGTAATATGCCCTTATGGATTTTTCAGGCATTTTTGCCTGCTAAGGCACGTATTATTTTTAAAACCCGATGGCGCCACCCAATGAATTGATTGATAACCGCAGAAAAAACCGGATTACCTATCCATACCTAAACCTGCTTGAATTTGCCACACGGGAACGCACCTTTCTAATAATCATCGGATTTGCTTTTATCTTGGCGGCCTTTGCAACCCTTAACTGGCACTTTGCCATGTGGCTTGGTTTTACATTTGCCGCCTACTCGGCAGTAGCGAACGACAGTATTCAATCGCTGGGCACATTTATTGAAAGCAACAAAAAACAAAAGTGGTATATCCTTTGGCTGTTCACAGGGCTGATTTTGATAGTTACCATCTCGTTTAGCTATTTCTATTTTAACGGTGATGTTACCTACCAGCGCCTGCTTGACGACCAGGGCAATACGGCTTACCCCCACCCGGAAACCTTTTCGTTCTTCCAGATCATCGCCCCTATTGTTTTGTTAATCCTTACGCGGTTGCGCATGCCGGTGTCAACCACGTTTTTACTTCTTAGTGTTTTCAGTGCTTCTGCCGGAGGCATTACTTCCATTGTTTCCAAAAGTATTTCAGGCTACCTGATTTCGTTTGTACTTTCGTTTGTTATCTGGTATGCCGGGTTTGATCTAATTCGGAAATACTTTAAAAAGAGAAAAGCCCATGTTGCCTGGCCAGTTATTCAATGGGCAGTTAGTGGAGCGTTGTGGTCGGTTTGGTTGATGCAGGACGGAGCCAACATTGCGGTTTTCTTACCTCGTAAACTGGAATTCTACCAATTCGCGATTTTTACAGGCACCATATTCTTCGGCTTAGGACTGTTATTTTATTTGCGCGGTGATAAAATCCAGGAAATTGTAAGTGAAAAAGTAAGAATATCGGATGTGCGGGCAGCTACACTGGTTGACTTTACGTATGTGCTATTACTAATTTACAAGTTGCTCGACAGTACCGTTCCACTAAGCACTACCTGGGTATTTTTAGGTGTGATTGGCGGGCGCGAAATTGCGGTTAACATTGCACGGAATAAAAAGGGCATAAAACACAAACGCAAAGCGCTCAGGCAAATTGGCCGTGATTTGCTTTATGCCACCATCGGGCTGATTATATCAGTAGCGCTTGCATCAGGCGCTAACCCGTTAATACGCAAGGAGATTTTGGATTTTATCTCATCACTAACCGACTTCAGCGTCTTCAGTTGGCTGGCATGGTGGCTTCCGGTATTTCTACGGTAACGGTAGTCCCCTCTCCTTCAGTTGACGTTATTTCCATCGAGCCGTTTAGTTTAGCCAGGGTCTCTTTTACAATATAAAGTCCAAGCCCTGAACCGGCTCCTTCATCAGTTGCCCGGTAAAACATTTTGCCCAGGTTCGGCAAATGTTCTTTGCTTATTCCACGTCCGTTATCCGCAACTGAAAGTTGCATGGTATGATCCTGAACCGACCCGCTTACACGGATGACAGGCTGTCTGCCGTTTTTATAGCGTATAGCATTTGAAATGAGGTTGTTCAGAATGATCTTCAATCGCCATTTGTCGCAGTAAAACTCAGTCGGTTGATTAATTTCAATAATGCGTTCAAATTGAACGCCCTTCAGGTTGGCATGACTAAGTTGCTCAAAGGTTTCGTCAACCAACTGGCTTAACTGAACCGATTCAGGTTTAACCTCAAGCCGGGCGTTGCGTGATTGGTCGAGGATCTCGCGAATAAAATAATCCTGCTGCTTTGCGCTTTTTTCAATCATCTCTAAATACATCATTGAGTTGGCTCCCTGATCTTTTTTAGCCAGGTTTATTAATCCGAGTATGGATGAAATCGGGGCCCGTAAATCGTGCGAAACACTATAAACAAAATTGTCGAGTTCGGTATTGCGTTTGGTTAGCTCCACATTGGTCTGTTGTAGTTTTAGTTGGGCTTCATGCCGGGCATTTATTTCCTGTTGCAGAGCCCGGGTACGTTCATTCACCATCGTTTCCAGGTTTTCATTAAATTTCCGTAAATCATTTTGTGCCTGTTGGCGTTCATTTACAGCTGAAGAAAGTACCAAGGCCGACAGGCTGATTACACCAACATAAACCTGCACGAGAAAAATTGAATGAGCAGTTGAATGTTCCATAAAAAACGGACCCACTGCGTTACCTGTGAAATAAAACGCAGCCAATGCAACGCCTACCAGGGCCGTGGTTGAGATGAAGGGGTGAAACCGAAAGGCCAGCCAAAGCAGAAAAGGGATAATAACAAACGGATATGTATATTGAGCAACCGATTTTACAGGTTCAACCGATAACATCATAAAAACAACAACGGCACTCAGTACAAGTAAAGCCAGTTCACCCGCCTTGTAAAGATCCAGTTTCATCGTCAGGGGTTGTGCCATCGAAATCAATAGCGGGGCAAATAGCACCATACCTGTAACATTGCTGAGCCAGCATTCAAAAAAACGGGTTAACACCAGTTCAGCAGGTACAACCGATGCGAAATGAAGAATTAGAACAGTAATCGATGAACTTATAATGGATACCAACAAAACAACCAGCACAAACTGAAAGGTGTGCAGCGTTGTTGAAAAAGGATTGATTTTTTTAACCAGTCTTTTAAGTAAATACGCACCGGCCAGTGGTTCGACCACACGTCCGGCCGTTACAGCCGCACTAACAGCAATTATCATTTCTACCGAAGTAATTGATTGATGCCAGAAAGCCCGTACAACAATAATAAGCGAACCGATGGCAATGCCGGGCCAAACCTTGCGGCCGAGAAGCACAACCAGGGCTAATCCAATGCCGGCTGGCGGCCACAGGGGTAACACACCCGAATCACCAAACGACAAGAAATAACCCAGCTCGGCCATCAGGTAATACGCCAAAGCAACCATCAAAATCATCAAATCGGGCGATTGCCGACTCATGAACCTTTTCATAGGGGCAGATTTTCCAACTTTCATATTAAGCCACTGCCTCAACAGATAACAGAATTAATGTATTAACGGATTAATTGCTCGACATAAAGCCTTATTACCCGCTAAAAAGCAGGCACTTATAACTTGATGCACAAAGAATTCTTCAATTTGCAACAAGTGCTACCCCAATGAAATTATCTTATTTTGATTTATTCAATTAATGAATAACTTGACTGACTATTAATACAGACCCGATAAATCATGAAAGCGACTCACCCCCTCCTTATTCTAACGGTTTGGTTACTTACAGCCTGTTCCTTTAGTGCCGGAACGAAGAAAGACTTAGCTACAGGGCTATCCTATTCCTACAATGGTTTTACAGTTTCAGAAGTTTACTTTGTTGATGCAGAAAACATCCCTAAAGGCACAAACGAAGTTGACCTGAACAGCGAAGTGGCCTTGGTTGTACAGGGCATCGAAAACTACACGCTGGTTGATGAAAAAGCCTACCCCGGTATGAGCCTGTACGTTACTGACAAAAACGGAAACCAGGTTATAGCAGAACGCGACATGTTTGAAAGTAACATCGGGTACTCAGCCGAAGATGCTTCCGTGCTGCAGGGCACAATAACGGTTGGAGAGCCGATGGTATCAGGAGAAACCTACCATGTGGAAATGAAAATATGGGATAAGAATAAACCCGATAATACCATTTCGGTCGGGGTTGACCTTCGCGTTAAGTAATCGCGTAAAAACAAAATCGCTACTCGCGGAACAACCACTTTTTGAATTTACCCCACAAGGTAGCCGGTTGCTGTATAGAAGTAACTGGTTGGGATTGAACAACCCGTTTAGCTGTAGGCTTAACCGGCTTTACGCGCTTATAACCAGAAACTTTAGCGTGGTATTTCTGTGTCCGTTTTTGCTTCTCCTGTTCCGCTTCAAGTTGCTTTTGCTTTTCAAGTTCGCGCTGCTCCCGCTCACGGGCAAGCGCCACTGGATTTTTGCGGTGCCGCAAGTAACCCTGACGCTGATCATTTTTTAATCGAGGGGTGCGCCTTTTGAAAGCAGGTTCGGGTTTAGCTGGCTCGTCCAGATTAGCTTCAGTTTTTGGTGGCTTTTCAGGCAACTCAATTTTACCAACTACTTTTAACCCCGGCAATGCAATTTTTGGCGCCTTGATAAGCTCCGGCTTGTTTTCTTCGTTAACCGGCTCCTCCAAAACAGTATCCGGAGCCGGCATCTCTTCGGATTGTTTCGCTGCCGGCACCTCATCTTTTTTAGCAATTTCCAAAATATCTTCTTCAAGATACTCTTGCAGCAGCGTTGACCAGTTGTCAGGCCTGAAAAACTGGATCACTTCCCTTACTTGTTCATCCGTTAAACGAATATTTGAATTATATTCAGATAAGACACTACCCGGTGGTAACGCGGCTACAACATCTGAAGGGCTAAGATTCAGTTTTCGGGCAAGTTGTCCGAGGCGCATAAAAGGGTCATTTATCTCAGCGCAAAAATAGATACGGCTACGCAATTGTAAAAATCAACTGAATGACCCGAAATACAACGGATAATGGTTGGCACAACCCGGATTAAATGACACCCCGCAACCCGGACATTGGTTATTACAAGCCAGGTATTGGTTGATGGTCATGGTTAGTTTACATACTCCACACAGAACAGCATGCTCACCGTATTCTCTAAAAGACCATACCTGTGCCTGATGCCCGGCTAACTCTTTATGGCAACTGTAGCATGCATACCAGGTATTGCAACATTTAAACCTGATGGCGATAACATCTCGTTCGGAATGATAATGAACACATCGGGTTTGTTCATCTACCAACTTACCTTTAACCATATCAGCTAAGTTTTTTACGCCACTGTTTCTTTTCGGCATTACGCTTCTTGCCTTCCAAACGTTTAAGGCGGGAGGCACTTGTTGGCCGGGTTGCCACCCGCTTCCTCTTTACAGCAAAAATTTTTTGAAGCAGGGCATCGAGTTTAGTAATTACTTCTGCTTTATTCTGAAATTGCGACCGGCTGGTTTGAGCGTGTAAAACAAGGTCACCGTTCTGCGAAATGTAACGTGCCAGTTTTTGCATAATCAATGCCCGTTGCTCTTGGGTCAATACTGTTGAGTTTACCACACTCCAACGCAGCGTTACACGCGAATTAACTTTGTTGGTGTTTTGTCCGCCCGGGCCGCTGCTGCGCGAGGTTACAAAATGAAGTTCATGGGCGATATTTTGGCTCTTTATTCGTTGCATTATTCTACTTCCACGGCCCGCCCGTTCTCCCAAACCAGTCCGAAAAGATGCCCGTATCGCTTCACCCAATCGCGGTCAGTGGCAAAATCAAAGAGTTCTATTAACCCTTGGCTATAAAGTTCTTTTAACTCCTCATCAGGCAAACCAGTTATCGAAATGTACCCACCCGGTGAAAAGTTAAAGCGGGCACGGCCAAACAAACCGGCATCATTAACCAGTTTTTTTAATTGTGCCAACCGGGTATTGATCTCAGTGGTAAGCAGGATGGCTTCATCAAGGGTTTTGATTATATCGGGTATTTCACCTTCATTATTAAAATCGTGGTGGCGCAATATCGGAACGGGGTTCAGGTGAATTTCACCCGCGTAGCGGTTAATCATAAGTCTTGAAAAAATTGAACTCCAAGGTAACTATTTTACCTTACAGTAATCCGGCCGCTAGCTGCCCGGGCTTTCAGCCAGCTTGAAAAAGATGGGGATAACCATTCGTTGGCGTACGGGCCTGCCACGTTGTTTGCCGGGGTTCCACGGTGGTGCATTTTTCAACACGCGTACCGCCTCTTCATCGCAACCGGCCCCGATGCCTTTTACCACGGTAAACTGGGTAAGGGTGCCATCGCGATCAACCACAAACTCAACAAATACTTTCCCCTCAATACCCATGCGCCTGGCCTGTGCCGGGTAGCGGATGTTATCGCTGACATATTTATAGAATGCGGCCATACCACCTTGTGGCGATGCCGACTGCTCAACCACTAGAAAGATCTTATCCGCTTCTTCTTCGGGCTCTTCAATCTTCGGGGTTTCGATAACCGGTAACTCCTGGATGACGGTTTTATCGGTAACGTCAATATCAAATTCTACTTTAATTTCTTCTTTTATCTCCTCTTCATTGGGCACCTCCACAATCCGGGGCTGTTGCAAAACAGGAGGTGGTGGCGGTGGTATTTCAGTCTGCGGGATTTCGGTCATTTCCTCAAACGTGTTACTGCTGCGGGAAATAGCTTTTACATCAGGCTTATCGATGGTTTTCCACTCAAAAGCCAAAACCACCATCAGCATAGTTATGGTTAAACTTGCGCTTAATAACAGGGGCTTTATTTTTTCCAAATCGGCCCCGCTATACTTTTTTGGTTCATAAAAAGGGCCCATAAAAATTTGTTTCCCGATTTTACTCCATCAAAAAAAACTAATTCATGATAATTGTTAGATGAAACTGATGATTATTGGCAGGTAGCCACAAAAAGATGAGTATAAGGAATTAAACCGTATCTTTGAGGCTGACAAATACAACTCCATTGCCCCTCCTTTGCGGCCCAAGGGCCTCTAATTGGGAAATAGACTGTAGTTCCCGACTTAACACAAAGTAAAACATGAAATCATTCCAAAGCCTGGGGCTATCCCAGGAATTAACCCAAGCCGTTCAACTCATCGGCTTTGAAACACCCACACCCATCCAGGAAAAAGCCATTCCGGTATTGCTTAAAGGCAATCGCGACTTTATCGGGCTGGCCCAAACCGGAACCGGCAAAACGGCCGCTTTCGGCTTACCGTTACTCGAACTTGTGGATGAAAAAATTCAAGCTACCCAGGCACTGGTTCTTGCACCCACCCGCGAACTGGGCCTTCAGATTGTAAGTGACCTTGAAAACTTTACCGAAAATTTCAAAAACCTTAGCATTGTAGCCATTTACGGTGGGGCCAGCATCAGCGAACAAATCCGAAAGGTTAAACGCGGAGCACAGATTATTGTAGCCACACCCGGCCGGCTGATTGATATGCTCGGCCGTAAAGCCGTAAACCTCAATACCATCCGCTATGTCATCCTTGACGAGGCCGATGAAATGCTTAACATGGGCTTTAAAGAAGATATTGACGAAATCCTGTCAAAAACTCCAAACGAAAAAATAACCTGGCTCTTTTCGGCTACCATGCCTGCCGAAGTAAGGGGCATTGCCAGCAACTACATGCACAATCCGGTAGAATTAACCGTTGGCGAGAAGAATACAGGTAATGTCAACATCGAACATAAGTATATGGTGGTTAATGAAAGCAACAAGTATAGCGCCTTAAAGCGATTGCTTGACTTTACTCCCGATATCTTCGGATTAATCTTCTGCCGCACCCGCATTGACACCCAGCGCATTGCCGAAAACCTGCTGAAAGACGGGTACAATGCCGATTCACTACATGGCGATTTAAACCAGGCACAACGGGATAAGGTGATGATGAAGTTCAGGAGCCGCTCGCTAAACATACTGGTTGCCACCGATGTTGCGGCCCGTGGTATTGATGTAGAAAGCATCAGCCACGTCATCCACATGAACTTACCCGATGAGATGGAGTTTTATACGCACCGCAGCGGGCGTACGGCACGTGCCGGTAAAAAGGGAATTTCCATCGCGTTAATAACCCCGAAAGAACTGGGCAAGATCAGGCAGCTCGAGAAGCGGCTGAAAAGCCCTTTCAGTCAAATACCTATTCCAACCGGACCCGAAGTATGCCAAAAACAGTTATTGGCGTTGATGCGAAAAGTACATGAGGTGAAGATTAATGAAAAGGAAATAGAGTCTTTCTTACCTGCTGTATATGAGGAACTTAAGGACCTTTCAAAAAATGAACTCATTAAACGCTTCGCCTCTATTGAATTTAACCGGTTTTTGGATTACTACCGCGATGCCCCGGATTTGAATGTTAAAATAAGAGAAACCCAGGCCGCAGAACGATATACTACAGGCACGCGTTTTTTTATTAATCTGGGCAAACTGGATAACCTGGACAAAGCCACCCTGCTTGAAATGCTTGACGACTGCTGCAGAGTTAGCAAAAAGAACATTGGGAAAATTGACATCAAAGGTGCATACTCGTTTTTTGAGGTTGAACCCGACAAAGCTGATGACATACTAGCCGGATTAAACGGAATTGAATTCAGAAACCGGCCCGTTCGGGTAGAATTAACCGATGATCGAAAATCAGCAGCCAACGGCAGGGCGGGCAGAAAAAATAAGAAGAAAAGAAACGTTAACCGGAAACATTACCAGACTGGCTAAACCACGTCAACATGATATACATCCTGGCGGTTTCGGCAAATGCCGGAAACAAAAAAACCTCCCGGCTGGGGGATATCCTCTACCAGATTAAAAATCCGGCAGGATTTGCTTAGGCCCTCGAATATTAACAGAAAGGTATATGCCTGACCAGGCGGTACAAGCGTCCAAACCGGGGCATAGGTAATATTTTCAGCATGGAGAAGGGCGGCACGGTTTACTGAATGCTGATCAATGAGGTAGGTGCTTTTCCATATCCGAATAAGCATTTCCTGCCCTGACACAGGAACGTGGCAATGGATGTAGATGTAGGCTTCATTCAGTAAATCCGGTCTTTCTGAGAACAGTTCATTAAGGTCAATACG
>JAKLJG010000018.1:12276-45630 GCA_023151255.1 Cyclobacteriaceae bacterium
TGCCTTAACCGGCTGCGTTTCGGTGTATGAAGAGGTAGCTTTCCAAAAAAACATCTTCACTGTATTTTCTGACAATTTACGGCACGCAACCTGATTTTACTCATACCTGCCTGTGGATTAAGGGATTACCTTAATTGTTAAAAATGAACTTATGAAACGCATCCTTGTAACCCTTAAAAAGAAAGTGGACCCCGCCCCCAAACTGATGGTTACCGAATGGGTAACGGAAGAAGAACTGAAAGCCATCCGCAAAAAGTACGGCAATCAGTTTGATCCTGAAGAGCCCATTATCAATTTCATTAGCGACCAGCTTGTACTAGTCTCGTTTACCGTTTGGATAAGCAACTAAAAAAATTAACGGGGTTCGATTCACGCAACACTAAAATATTTTATACTTTTCAGTCTAAATTTTAAGTTGCTATGGCTAAGAAAAAAGCTACCAAAAAGTCGAAAGCGAAACCCAAAAAGGCTGTGAAGAAATCCAAAGCCAAGGGTAAGAAAGCGGCAAAACCGGCTAAAAAGAAAGTGGTTAAGAAAGCTGCAAAGAAAAAGGCGGCCCCGAAGAAAAAAGCGGCTCCTAAACCTGCGCCAGCCCCTGCACCCGCTCCGCAGCCTGCCGCACCTGCTGCTCCGCCATCGTTATTCGGTACGAGCGAAGGAAGCGGAACAGGTATGTAATGCCGGGTTTCCCGACACAAAAAAAGCGACCGCAAGTGGTCGCTTTTTTTTTCTTATAAATGCCCCAGGCCCTTATCGGGTATTTTACCTTGAATGGGCCTGAAAAAAGATAGTATCTTTTCAAAGTCTGCAGCCTGGTTATCCGAGGCTTTCCAAGGCTCTGAAAAAATTACCTGTTTATGTTCGAAGTCCAGTGCCACCATAACAATGGGCACATCGGCCTTTTTAGCAATGTTGTAAAAACCGGTGCGCAACCGCTCAACCCGTTTACGGGTACCCTCGGGCGACAAGGCCAGGGCAAACTCATTTTTTGAATTAAAGATTTTGACCACCTCATCTACCATATTCTGATTTGAAGTGCGGTCAACAGGCGTACCACCAAGCCACCGGAATATGAAGCCAAATGGTGGCCTGAACAACTCTTTCTTACCCAGGTAGCGGGCGTGCTCAAGCCGAAGCACGCTGCGGTAAAGTACGCCAATTACAAAGTCCCAATTACTTGTATGCGGGGCTACAATAACCACATATTTTTTTTCGCGTATCGGAAAGGCCCCAAGGGGTTCAGGATTCCAGCCTGATATGGTTAAAATAAATTTTGCAAGCCAGCGAAACATGCTTATACGGAGATCATGCTGAGTTTGGTGCTACGGGGCAAAACCACTTTAAAAGTAGTACCCAAATCAATCTGCGAGGTAAAGGATATTTGGCCATCCAGCTTTTCAACAGCCTTTTTTACAATGTATAAGCCCAGTCCATTACCTTTAGAATAATGGCTGGCTCTGAAGTACATATCAAAAATTTTATCGTGGTAGGCCGCATCTATCCCATGGCCGTTGTCGGTTAATTCCATCACCACCTTGTCTCCTTCTTCATAAACCTGTAAACTAAGTTTGGGGTTTACGGGCGAAGCAAACTGAAGAGAATTCTCAACCAGGTTTTCTAAAATAACTTTTATCAGTACCGGGTATGAAGTAAAAGGGGTTGTCAGGTTAACGGTGCAGTCTATCAGAAAATGTTTGTGTGTTAATTCTTCGCGGTAACTGTCACAAACCGAATCAAACAGTTCACGGATAGCCACTTCTTTATAATACAACTCCAGGGTGCCCACATCGCTGATGGATTGAAGTTTCACCAGCATTTTATCCAGGTTCATGGCTGTTTCACGCACCCGTTCAAACAGTTCTAACGCAGCCGGATCTTTAACGGTAATTTTAGCCACCTCGGCCAGCCCCAAAAACGTAGTAAGTGGTCGCCTGAAGTCGTGCGATGACCGGTAAAAAAAGGTATCCAGCTCTTTATAGGCTTGCTTTAATTCGTTAGTACGCCTGTTCACCTCTTCTTCCAGGCCGCGGTTAATTTCATTAATGGTTTGGTTGGCCTCCATCAGTTCTTCCGACTGGGCCTGGATTTCTTCCTGCTTCTCGGCCAACTGTTGGTTAAGTTTGGTTAGTTCCCTGTTCGCCTCGGTCAACTCTTCGGTTTGAGTCTGTATCTCTTCATGTTGCTCCTTTATTTCCAGGTGAGCGCGTTGAATTGTGCGTTTTGATTTGTAAATGTTCCAGGCCAATGCACTTATCAGTATAAAGGCAAAAATTGTAGATGCGATAACCAATCGCTGTGTTTGAATTTGCGCCTGCTGTAATAACAGTTGGTTCTCTCTTGTTTGTTTTTCCTGGTTTAGCAGTTGTATCTGCTGTTCTTTCTGTTCAATCTGGTAGATGGCCTGCATTTCGGCCATCTTTGCCCGGCTGCTGGTAGTATAAATACTGTCGCTCAACACCTTTGCCTTTCGCTGGTATTCAAACGCCTTTTTGTAATCGGCACGGTTACTGTAAAACTCCGCATAGTTTTCAAAGTTATTTTTAAGCAGCAACCGTGAGTTGGTTTCGAGGGCCGCTTTATTTGCCAAACGCAGATACTTCTCGGCTTCTCCAAACTGGTTAAGGCGCATTAGCGTTTTTGCAATGGCATTATACGAAATACCCTGACTAAGCTTATTGGTTACCCGTTCTTCAATGCTTATAGCCTGTTTTTGAAGCGCCAGGGCTTTCTCAAGTTGACCCATATCTTCATAGACTAATGATAAGTTGAAGATGACCGCAGATATTCCTTCCAAATGGCCTATTATTTCTCTGATTTGTTTTGATTTCTCCAATTCCTGAATGGCTTCGGCATGCCGTTTTTGTAACAGGTAAATAAGGCCGCGAACATTGTGACAGTATGAAACACCATGTTGGTTGCCAATGGCGGTGTTAATTGTCTGCGAACGATTTACATAATCTAATGCCAGGTCATAGTTTCCTAACTCCTTATATACCCATGCCAACTCGCTATAAGCAGTTGCCGTACGCAAACGCAGGTTGTGCTTTTCAGTGATTTTAAGCGTTTCGTAAAAATATTTGGCCGCCATCTCAAACTGGCCAAGGTCCTCGTAAATCTCACCAATGCGTTGAAGCACTTCGGCTTGTTGTGGTGGATATTGGTATTGTTTAAGGATTTCAAATGCTTCAAAGGCTTCTTCAAGAGCTTCGGAGTAATTGCTTTGGCGCAGCGCCAGGCCAGCCAGACCAAGGTGACATTGAATGAGCTGGTACCGGTTCGAAATTTTATCTACCAGCGCCATGCCCTTCAGGTAGTACTCCTTTGCTTTATCATACTGCAACAAATTGGCATAGGCATTTCCGGTATATAACCAGATGCCTATTTGAAGAACAGGATCGTAAATTTCATCCACATATTGCTGGGCTAATGCCAGCGCCTCCAGTGCTTCAACATTGCGATACCTGATCACGTTGGTTAAGCCAATGTTTTTATAGGCGGTGGCAATGGATTTTTTATCGTCTGTTGTCATCGCCTCCTTCAGAGCCAGGTTATAGTAATACCCGGCCGAATCAAAGTTGGACAAATCGCGGTAAGCACTACCCATCATGGAATAATTATAAACAGTGAGCTCAGTTGCATTTTCAACTTTTACAGAATCAGCAAGACGATAATACCGGAAGGCCATCGGAAAATCGGATTTGCTGACATAGCCAATCCCCACATAACAGTAACTACGCTTAATACCTTTACCATAATTTAAAGCCAGTGCCTGCTTTAAAGCTTTCTCGGCAAATTCAAGCGCCAGCGAGTCATCAAAATCATAGAGCTCATAGGCTATATCGCAGAGAATATCAACCCGTTTTTCAGGATTTCGCTCGATGGTTAGTACCGTGCGAAGGCTGTCGGCCACCGGGGTTTGAGCCCCCAAGCGGACGGTAAGGAGCAGAGCAAAAATGCTCAGTTGCAAAAACCTGATAATTAACCTCACTGCAGACAATTTAATGACCTCAAGCTAAGAGTTTTACGTGGCTCAATCAATAGATTTAATTTCACACCGAAATCCTTAGTAACTTTCGGCCATATGCTCGGGAAACTATCGTTTGTTGGCAGTAAAAGCCTTCAGCAGGAAAAGCAAAAAGATTACCGTAATGTAGTGCTCATCCAGGTGGCCATCATTACCATGGGGTTGCTCCTGTCAGGCCCCCTGCTGGAGGACTCGCGAAGCGAAACCTCCAAACTCATCATCTCGATTTTCTCCTTTTTCGGAGCGCTGTACGCCTTTTTGTTATGGGACCTGCTACGGAATTTCACTACCAGCAACCTGCTTATCAGGGTCATTCTTTTCATATTAATAGGCATTGTGGTGTTCGGCATTCTGATTGAATTCCCCTACTATAAACTTCTTGAACTTGAAAACAGGCGGGGCGCCCTGCTGATCATTCACGGCTTGCTCTTCCCTATTGAAGTAACCGTAATTGCCTTTACCATACGGGATATATTCGGTTCAGAATTCCTTACCCCTGATAAACTTTGGGGTTCGGCTTGTGTTTATTTAATGACGGGTATATCATTTGGCAGTTTGTACGATTTAATCTGTATTAGTGGCTACGGCAACCTGGGTATTGAACTGGAGTTGGGTATACCCAACTATGCCGAGTGCGTTGGGCATAGCCTGAGCCTGCTGGGCGGTATTGACTCGCGTTATCCGGATGCCACGTACCTGATTAAAAACCTGGGCGTAATTGAAGGACTGTGGGGCAGTTTGTTTACCGTACTCATTATTGGCAAATTGCTGGGGCTACCCAAACCCAGTGAAAAAAATTAACATGCACATAAACCAAAATTAAAGTACCACTATGAAAGGAAACCGTTTCTTACCCTTTATTATCCTTGGTGTTATCGCCCTGTTTGTAATAGCCGGCATTTCATCAAGCTTATTTTACACCGTTCAGGCCGATGAGCGGGCTGTAATTTTTTACAAATTTGGCAGCGGACTGGATAAAGAAAACGTTATTCAGCCAGGATTTCACACCAAGGCCCCTTGGAACGATGTGTACATCTATACGGTGCGCGAAACAGCCACCGATGAGAATATGGATGTGCTGGATAAAAATGGTTTGCCTATTCATGTGGACGTAACCGTTCGTTTTTATCCCGTTCCGGAAAAAATAGGATACATCCACGAAAAGTTTAACCGCGGTTACGTAAATACCCTCATTATACCCGAAGCCCGCTCTGCCGTACGCCAGGTGATGGGCCGTTACACAGCCGAAGAGATTTATTCAACCAAACGGGCCGAAGTGGAAAACACCATCAAGTCGGAATGTGAAAACATCCTCAGCCAAAACAATGTACACATGGCCGCCCTGCTTATTCGGTCCATCCAGTTGCCTGAACAAATTCGGGTGGCTATCCAAAACAAATTGCAACAGGAGCAGGAGGCACTGGCATATCAGTTTAGATTGGAAAAAGAAAAAAGTGAAGCCGAACGCAAGCGCATTCAGGCCGAAGGTGAAGCCCGTGCAAACAATATTATTAATAACAGCCTTACCGATAAACTGCTAAAAATGAGAGGGATAGAAGCAACTCTTGAATTGGCGAAATCGCCCAACTCGAAAATTGTAGTAGTGGGCTCAGGCAAAGATGGCTTGCCGATGATACTGGGAAATAATTAATTGCATAACCCATATTTTTTAGAAATAGGCAACCTGTTATATTTAGAAGCACCTGAAAATACATACACCATGGCAAAAACGGCTGAACTTATTATCGATGGTAAATCATACACCTTCCCTGTTATTGAAGGAAGCGAAAAGGAACTGGCTATCGACATCAGTGACCTTCGCGATAAAACCGGATACATAACGCTTGACATCGGATACAAAAACACCGGTTCAACCAAAAGTGCCATCACTTTTCTGGACGGTGAGCAGGGTGTATTACACTACCGGGGCTATGCTATCGAAGAACTGGCCGAAAAGTCAACATTTCTGGAAGTAGCTTACCTGTTGATTTTCGGTGAACTACCCACCAAGGCCGAGTACGAAAAATTTACTTCTGATATTACCAAGCGTACCTTGGTGCATGAAGACATTAAAAAAATACTGGACGGGTTTCCGTCAACCTCACACCCGATGGGTGTGCTTTCATCACTTTTCTGTGCACAAACGGCCTTTTACCCTGAGTCGCTTAATCCTAACCGGCCTCCGGATGGCGTGTACCTGAGCATCATCCGCTCGCTGGGTAAAATGCCCACCTTCGCGGCATGGTCGTACAAAAATGCGGTAGGCCACCCGGTGAACTACCCGGATAACAAGCTTGATTACTGCGCCCGATTTTTAAAAATGATGTTTGCCCTTCCCGGGCAGGATTATGAAGTTGACCCGGTTGTTGCCGATGCCCTTGATAAACTCTTCATCCTCCATGCCGATCACGAGCAGAACTGCTCCACTTCTACGGTTCGGATTGTAGGGTCATCCAAAGCAAGTATTTATTCAGCCATATCCGCAGGCATCAATGCCCTGTGGGGCCCCTTGCACGGAGGCGCCAACCAGGAAGTAATCATTATGCTGGAAAACATCCGCAAAGATGGCGGAAACATTGACAAGTGGATCGCCAAAGCAAAAGACAAAAACGATCCGTTCCGGCTTATGGGCTTTGGTCACCGGGTTTATAAAAACTTCGATCCCCGCGCCAAAATCATCAAAAAAGCAGCTGATGATGTATTGAAAAAGCTGGGCGTAAACGATCCGATTCTGGATATCGCAAAACAACTCGAAGAGATTGCATTAAAGGATCCGTATTTTGTAGAGCGTAAACTATACCCTAACGTTGATTTCTACTCAGGCATCATTTACCGGGCATTGGGCATTCCGGTAGATATGTTCACCGTTATGTTTGCCATGGGCCGCCTGCCCGGCTGGATAGCCCAGTGGAAAGAACTACGCGATCAGGGCGAACCCATTGGCAGGCCGCGCCAGGTGTATACCGGTAAAACCCTCCGGCCGTTTGTTCCCATCGATAAACGTTAGGCAATACCATCCATTTGAATTTCTGAGGCTGAAGGATTACTTTCAGCCTTATTTTTTTATGGAACTAACCGAACAATTCGACCAGGCCATAGCCCGATCGAAAGAATTAACCAAACGGCCGACCAATGAAGAGTTGCTTCGGCTCTATGCGTTATATAAACAAGGATCTGAGGGCGATGTTAACGGAGAGCGTCCCGGTGGTTTTGATTTTAAGGCGCTTGCAAAATACGATGCATGGGCACAACTTAAAGGTAAAACCCGCCAACAGGCCATGCAAGAGTACATCGACCTGGTAAAAAAGTTAGAGGAAACCTATCGGTAACCGGGTATGCAAACCCTGTTTTATCAGCCGGGCATTTTAGCAGGACTCAATTACCTTACCCCGGAAGAATCACGGCATTGTATTAAAGTGCTCCGCAAAAAAAATGGCGACCACATTTTTATTACTGATGGAGCGGGAGTACTTGCTGAAGCCGTCATTACAAACGCTTCGCCTGATAAGTGCGTGTTTAACGTACAGTACGTAAATCACCAGCCAAACCGCGGATATTCATTACGGATGGCTATAGCCCCAACAAAAAATGCTGAACGGATGGAGTGGCTTATTGAAAAATGTGTGGAGATTGGGATTGATCGCATTTCGTTTATTCAAACTGCACATTCAGAACGAACAAAAGTAAATGTGGAACGCATGCAGAAAATTGCCATCAGTGCAATGAAGCAGGCCCTACAACCGTTTTGTCCGGTCATTGATCCGCTGCTTTCCTTTGGTCAGTTCATAAGCAGCATATTTAGCGGCCAGCGATTTATTGCAAAAGGTCATCATGGTAACACCCATCTGATGGATAGTGCTGGGGCCGGCCAGGCTTATACGGTTTTGATTGGTCCGGAGGGCGATTTCACCGATGATGAACTTTTGCAGGCCGAAAATTCCGGTTTTATCCCTGTTTCATTGGGTAATTCCAGGCTGCGTACAGAAACAGCAGGCCTGACGGCCTGCCTCACCATCAGTCTGATAAACAGGCAATTGAACCAAAACCTTACACAGCCATGAAAATGAATATACTGCCCATGGAGGATGTCATAGTTTCTAAGTAACATTGTGGTATGGAACGAAAAGCCGAAATTCAAAAAACCATTTACGACAACGCCAAGTCGCACTTTTTAGGAAACTTTCCCGACTCGCTGCCAATCGAACAAGCCTATGTACACATTGGCATGTACCTGGGTTGGATTATTGATAACGACCTTTATTCAGAATACTTTGAAGAAGAAGCCTCGATCCAGATTTTCCGGTTTAAGCGAAGGGAAATTTCATGTACGATATTAAGCGAGATATGGGACGGTTACCTTGGTTATGAATTATTTAACCGGCAAGGCAACATGTTTACATACTACTACTACGGTGGCGGCCTGTATCGTAATGATTATGATGAGATCCTTGTAAAATCACTGCCCTCCATTTACCACGTTACCGATAGCTGGGAGAATTACGAAAAAATGAAAACGCGTATTGACATGCGCTTTCAGGACTGGAAAAAACTGGTAGGCAACTGATTATTTAATCTTACCGGATTTATCAACTACGATTCGCTGCTCGCCAGCCCGCAGTATTAAATCGCCATTTTCAGATTGAAATACCATTTCTTCCGGAACAAAGTCTATCGGCAGGTTAATAGCCCACGATAATCCATCAGAACGATAAATTTTTGTAAGTGTGGCCGGGTACTTTTCGTTAACCTTCTGACCCCACCAAATAAGTACAAAAAATATATTTTCACCCTGATCCACCGTAAGCCGCGCCCGAATACCGTCCAATCTGCGCTCTTTCAGATTTGCGTTATCAATAGGAAACTTAACTTTTATAGTGGGTTTACGCGAGGGAGTAATATTGTAAAAATATCCTTCGCCATTAACTGAATCTGTAAAAACAAGGCCTGCCGTGTATTTCGGTTCAATAAGCAGGGGCTTGAATTTCGATTTACGCTGTGTGTTGAGCGGAATAGAATCTGAACCGGTTATCAGCCAGTTGATGGCTTCTGTACGCTGTGCCAATTCCTCAAATTTTTTCTTCATTTCGCGGTCAGCAAATTCACGTTCAGCTTTTATCCAGCTTTTAAGCAACGCAGTACTACTGTAGGTGGTGGTAACAAAGTGCTGGTAGTTCAGGGCTTCTTCATCGACATTGCGCATCAACAGCTTAACAGCCAGACTATCCACTTTTTTCACTTGTTTAATTTCGTGTTTGGTCAGTTCAAGCTGCAGAAAAACATCGGCCGAATCTTTTAGTTTTCTTGAATCCATCAGGGCCGATTTATATTCCAAATCAGCCATCTTCAGCGCTAAAACATCCATGGGCAACGGCTCCGGATCCAGCTTTTTGAGTTTGTCGTTCAGTAAACTTTCGGCCAACCGGGCTAAACCGCTTTGCACCGATACCGAGTCGGCCTTTAGCTTATCGGCTAGCTTATTGATTTCGATATCATAAGTAACCAGATCAGCTTTTACCGGCTTGAGTTCCTTGTCAATAATCTTAATGGCCTGTTCAGCAAACGATTTATAATTCCAAATCAGCAGGTTGTTTTGGTAAAAATCCGTCATCTCGGTTCCATCCGTTTTGAAATCTTTTATTTCATTAAGATTCCATTGCTGATTGTAGGACGATTTTCCAAGGTTGCTGATACTCGTTTTGTAATTTTCAAACGACTTTGAGGCTGCATCAAACGTAGTTGAAAGTTCGTTCAATTGAGCCACCACACGATCATCGGCCCTCAGGTAAAATTCACGTAAACCCGGATAACCCTGTTGCAAGCCCACAAACAACTCGTGGCATCGGGTATAGGCAGTTTGTGTTTCTGTGAAGTAATGTTTAACCATAGTTACCTTATCTTTCCGCTCGCGCATTCCGTTAATCCGGTTTTGCAAATCGAACTGGATATGGGCCAGTTTTATCTCCATAACACCGGTGCGCAGGTCGCGCTGCGAATACATGGCATAGTAATCCTTCTCCTTTTTGATCTCCTTATCCGTAATCATGGCGTTGGCCTTGTTAAATAACAAGATGGCTGAATCCATATTGATCAGGGCCTGTTGGGTATTTTTCAGCACATCTTCTTTAAAGGCTTTTTGCTCATAAATCAAGCCCAGGTACAGGTAAGCGTTTGGATTGTCGGTAGTTTCTTTAAGGTACTTTTTAAGAAAGGGTTCAGCCGCCTCGTACTGGTTGGTGCTGAGCAGGGAAAAAATATCCTTATACTTCAGTTTCTGCGAAAAGGCCGCAACCGAAACCAAAACAAAAAGTAGAATGTTTAAGAATCTGGTCATTCGTTTACTAATCGTTTACGGTCGAAATTAAGTATTTTCTGAATATTGCCTAATTTGTACCAACAACTGCGCCAAAATGAAAATTTTAAAAGGAGAAAATAAACTTGATGCTTTATACCGCTATGCTAAACCCTGGCTGGCGGCACTGGTTATTGTGCTGACGCTCCACATCACCGGGTTGTTGGCCGGGGTATCGGGCATTGCAAATAATCTGCTGATGAGTTCCGGCCATCGCGATTTTAAAGAAGAAAGCAGCGCTACGGAGCGATTTAATTACGACTTTAAGGTTAAAGACCTTGAGGGTAAGCGGATTGACTTTAGCGATTACAAAGGTAAAGTTGTTTTTCTTAATCTGTGGGCTACCTGGTGCGGCCCCTGCCGGGCCGAGATGCCGGGTATCCAAAGTTTGTATTCCAAAATCGATAACGAGAATATTCGCTTTGTTATGCTCTCCATTGATGAGGACAGACAACAGGCCAAAGTGAAAAATTATATCGCGGATAAACGATTCTCGTTTCCTGTATTCATGCCCAGCGGCCAGTTAACGCAACAGTTGTCAGTACCGTCCATCCCTACCACGTTTATTATTAACAAGCAAGGCATGGTGGTACAGAAAAAAATTGGTACCACCAATTTCGATACACCGAAATTCAAAAAGTTTCTGGAAGACCTGGCTGCTGAATAACCATTAAACACGCTCCCCAACAAGCCGGAGTCCGTCAAGTGTCAGGTTCGGATCAACCGCGGTAAACGTTCCGTTTAGTGTGGTGATAATGGATGATAATCCGCCTGTGGCAATGGATTTTATTTCCGGATCATTGAGCTCAGTTTTGATCCGCATAAGCATGGATTTAACAAGTCCCTCATAACCCATCAGAATACCCGCCTGAATGGCATGAACCGTATTTTTACCAAGTGCAGATTGGGGCAGCTCCAGCGGAACATCAAAAAGCTTAGCCGTATTTTGCGAAAGCGCCCGTATAGCCGTTTTTAAACCAGGTACTATAGCAACACCTTCAATGCTGCCCGCCTCCGATATGGTTGTGAAGGTTAGTGCCGTCCCGAAATCAACCACTACACAGTTGGCTTTGTATTTATCGTAAGCGGCCACTGCATTGGCTACCAGGTCGCTGCCAATTTCATAGGGATTAAGAACCTTAATATTAAGCTTAGGATATACTTCAGGGCCAAGCACAACCGGGTTCTTTTCAAAAAGAGTAACGGTTACGTTAATTATTTTGCCGGTAAGGTTTGGCACCACGCTACTCATGATGATACGGGCCACATCGGTAGTCGCAATACCGGCTTCAGAAAAGAACTCACGAATTTTAATGCCATAGAACAACTCGGGCCGATCGGCCACGGCAGGAATACGCCATACATGCAGCCAGGTATTGCCTTTGGCAAGGCCTATGGTTACATCAGAATTGCCAATATCAACTACGAGTATCATGCCAGGTTGATGAGTTGTTCTTTTAACTTTTTCATTCCGGTGCTGGCTTTATCGGCTATACCGGTTAGTTGGGAAATTCCGTAAACATCCGGAAGTTTTGGATCAACAACAAATTTAGGCGTATCATAAGGAACGTAGTGAATGAGTCCGGCAGCCGGGTAAACCACCAGTGAAGTACCCACTACCAGAAAGACATCGGCTTGCAGAGCCCATCGTATCGCTTCTTCCATGCGCGGAACCAGTTCGCCAAACCAGACAATGTTGGGCCGCAATTGCGATCCTTTTTCGCACAAATCGCCCAAGTTAAGCTGCCAGCCGGTTATGGGGTAAACCAGGTTTTCATCGGCTGTACTGCGGGATTCAAAAAGGCTTCCGTGCAGATGGATGACACAGGTTGAACCCGCCCGCTCATGAAGATCATCTACATTCTGCGTAACAACTGTTACATGAAAATATTTCTCAAGCTCAACAATCACACGATGACCATCGTTTGGTTGAGCCTCACGTGCGCGCTTTCTGCGTTGATTATAAAAATCTAACACCAGGGCCGGGTTACGGGCCCAACCTTCAGGTGATGCTACATCTTCAACGCGGTAGCCTTCCCACAACCCACCGTTGTCGCGAAAGGTGGGTATACCGCTTTCGGCACTGATGCCCGCCCCGGTAAGCACCACAAGTCTTTTCATGGTTATTCAGCTGCTTTCTTCCTGCGTGCAAATCCACGGCCCTTTCTTTCGGGTGCAGCATCAGCTAGGGCTACACACTCCTCCAGGGTTAATTCTTTAGGGTTTTTATCCTTAGGAATCTTTACGTTTTTCTTCCCTGCTTTAATGTAGGGACCAAACCGGCCATTCAATACCTGGATATCCGGGTTCTCATCAAATACCTTAATGGTTTTATTGGCATCGGCCACGCGTTTATTTTGTATTAACTCAATGCACCGATCGTACGTAACAGTGTAAGGATCATCTTCCTTTGGGATAGAGACATACTTTTTATCGTGCAATACATAAGGACCGAAGCGACCGATGCCTACCATCACAGGCTTACCTTCAAACTCGCCCATCTGCCGGGGCATCTTCATTAACTCCAGTGCCTCCTCAAGCGTAATGCTTTCGATAAACTGGCCCGGCCGCAGGCTGGCGAATTTTGGTTTTTCACCGCCATTATCATCGGGGTTCTCTCCTATTTGCACGTACGCACCAAACCTGCCCAACTTGGCATACACATTCTTGCCGGTTTTCGGGTCAACGCCCAACTCACGACTCTTGCCTACTGAGGAACGCTCAACCTGCTCGGTCTTGCGCACCTTTTTACTGAATGGTTTGTAGAAGTTGTCAATCATCTTGCGCCATTCCAGTTTTCCTTCGGCTATCTCATCAAACTCCAATTCGATCTCTGAAGTAAACGAGTAGTCAGTAATATCGGGGAAATGCTCAACCAGGAAATCGTTAACCACCATGGCGGTGTTGGTCGGAAACAATTTATTTTTCTCAGCGCCTGTTATTTCAGTTTCCTTCGTTTTACTTACCGAATTGTTTTTCAAAACAAACACATTGTACTCGCGCTCAACGCCCTCGCGGTTCTCTTTCACAACATACCCGCGTTTCTGAATGGTAGAAATTGTTGGTGCATACGTTGATGGACGGCCGATACCCATTTCCTCCAGCTTCTTAACCAGACTGGCTTCAGTATACCGTGGCGGTGTCCGAGAGAACGTCTGGCGCGCCAGCATTTCATTCAGGTTTAGAATCTGCCCCATGGTGAGAGGCGGCAATACTTTTCCATTTTCCGGCTCATCATCCTCATCACCCGACTCCATATATACTTTCAGAAAACCTTCAAACTTCACCACCTCGCCAGTAGCCGTCAGCGTTCGCGAGTTGGTGGATATTGAAATGGTGGCGGTGGTTTTTTCCAGTTCGGCATCGGCCATTTGCGAGGCGATGGCACGTTTCCAAATTAACTCGTACAACCGAAGGGCGTTTCGGTCCATGTTGGGGTCCAACACCGAAAAATCCGTAGGACGGATGGCTTCGTGTGCCTCCTGGGCCGAAGATGATTTGTTTTTATACTGGCGCAATTGAACAAATTCATTTCCATAAGCCAAATTGATTTGCTGCCGGGCCCCCTGTTGCGCTTCGTCCGACAGGTTAACCGAGTCGGTACGCATGTAGCTGATTTTACCGGCTTCATACAACTTCTGGGCCACCACCATGGTTTGCGACACCGAAAAACCCAGCTTGCGGGCTGCTTCCTGTTGCAGGGTTGAGGTTGTAAACGGTGGCGCTGGCGAACGCTTTACCGGCCGGGTTTGTAAATCAGAAATAGTATAAACCGCCCCTTTACATGATTCAAGAAATTCAAGAGCTTCTTTTTCTGTTTCAAAACGCTCGCCTAATTCGGCCTGCAATTGCTTACCATTGCTTAGATTGAACTGGGCAGTAACCCGGTAAGCACTTTTAATTTTAAAGTCGGCTATTTCGCGTTCGCGTTCCACCACCAGGCGCACAGCCACCGACTGTACCCGGCCGGCAGAAAGACCGGTTTTAATTTTCTTCCAGAGTATAGGAGAAAGTTCATAGCCCACCAGCCGGTCGAGCACCCTGCGGGCCTGTTGGGCATTAACCAGGTCGATATCAATGCCACGCGGATTTTCTATGGCATTGAGAATAGCCTTTTTGGTGATCTCGGTAAAAACAATTCGCCTGGTTTTTTTATCATTAAGATTAAGAACTTCTTTCAGGTGCCAGGATATGGCCTCTCCTTCGCGATCTTCATCGCTGGCGAGATAGACCATCTCAGCATCTTCAGAAAGTTTTTTAAGTTTATCAATAACCTCTTTTTTATCGGGGCTGATTTCGTAAGTAGGTTCGTAGCCGTTCTCCACATCGATGGCATCACCGCCTTTGGGTAAATCGCGCACATGCCCCATGCTGGATGCAACTTTATACTCCTTTCCCAGGTAGCTTTCTATTGTTTTTGCTTTCGCAGGAGACTCAACAATTACAAGGTTCTTTGCCATGCTTTGTGTTTATGAACGGTTTCAAATATCTGTAAAATTTTAAATAATCAAATTTTGCCTGGTGTATTGCGTATTTCAACAGGATAACTAAGTAACTGAATTACACCAAGGTTACTGCAACTTTATGGTTGTGTTTGCTTATTGATTTTTGAAGTACGTATCATCCGCTTTTCAGGTAAATTCTTCAATTGCGTATTTCGCGGACTGTGCACAGAAGATATAGTATATTCACGCTAAATTTTTGTTCGTATGACACGCGAAGAGTCAATACAATCATTCGATCCAAATGCGCCAGGCCTGACGGGTAATTTATTTGGACTGCCTTTTACACCAGAAAATGCAGCGCTTATTATTGTACCGGTTCCGTGGGAAGTAACCGTATCATACCAAACCGGTGCAGCACAGGGGCCGCAAGCTATCTTACAAGCATCAGCGCAGGTCGATTTATACGATAAAAACATTGCCGATGCCTGGAAGACCGGAATTGCCATGCTCCCGGTAAATGATGAAATCTTAAAAGAAAACACCCGCCTTCGTGAATTGGCTGCTCAGCACATTGCATCGCTAGAAGGCGAAGACGAAGCAGTAAGCAACAATCCGCTACTCAAAAAAATCAACGAAGGATGTGAAAACCTGAATGTATATGTAAAAGCCACCACCTTAAAGTACTTAAAGGAAGGCAAACTGGTTGCTTTGCTGGGTGGCGATCACAGCACACCGCTTGGTTTCATCAGGGCGTTGAGCGAACGGTACGACCGGTTTGGCATTTTGCAGATTGATGCTCATGCCGACCTGCGAAAAGCGTACGAAGGATTTATTTACTCGCATGCGTCCATCATGTACAATGCACTAAAACTTCCGGCAGTAAACCGCCTGGTACAGGTAGGAATCCGCGATTTTTGTGAAGAAGAAGTGCAGGTGATGGAGCGATCAATGGGGCGGATAAAAACATTTTTTGATGAAGACCTTAAAGCCCAGCAGTTTGCCGGTAAAACCTGGGACACCCTGTGTGATGAGATCATCCGCGAACTGCCTGAACTGGTGTACATAAGCTTTGATATTGACGGCCTCGATCCGAAACTTTGCCCCAACACGGGTACTCCGGTTGCCGGAGGGTTTGAGTTTCATCAGATTACCTACCTGCTAAAGAAGCTGGTCCGGTCGGGGCATAAAATCATTGGCTTTGATTTAAACGAAGTAGCTCCGGGCGATGGCGAGTGGGATGCTAACGTAGGCGCCCGTATGCTATACCAATTGTGTAACTGGATGGCTGTTTCGCAAGGCAAAGCAAAAGCTACACGCTGATGCTAACGGGTAATTTCCTATTTTGCTGCCTTAACACCTCTGCATGAGCCAACTTATTCAAACCCTTGCAAACGGAATCTGGACACCGGTACTCTTCTTGTTGATACTTGGTGGTTTGTTTTTCTTTTTTTACTCACGGTTCATTCAGTACAAATATTTTTTTCATGCTATCGCCATTCTGCGCGGCAAATACGATAACCCGAACGATCCGGGTTACATCAATGCGTATCAGGCATTATCTACTGCGCTGGCTTCAACCGTAGGCATGGGGAATATTGCCGGAGTGGCCTTTGCCATTTCCATTGGCGGGCCGGGGGCACTCTTCTGGATGTGGGTTGCTGCGTTTGTAGGTATGTCATCAAACTTTTTTACCAGTACGCTTTCGGTTATGTACCGTGGAAAAGATTCGGAGGGTAACATCCAGGGAGGGCCAATGTATGTTATCCGCGAGGCACTCGGAAAAAGCTGGTATCCTCTTGCCGTAATTTTTAGTGTATGTTGCCTAATCGGGTGTTTACCCATCTTTCAGGCCAATCAGCTAACGCAGGCCATTATTGACATTGGATTTCCAACGGTTTCATTCGGTGAATTTGTAATCGGTGAGTTTGTGGTTAACAACTTTAAATTAATGATTGGCGTGCTGCTGACTGTTTTTGCAGGGATTGTTATCCTGGGAGGAATTCAACGCATCGGTAACTGGGCCGGCAAAATGGTGCCGCTGATGATTGTGCTGTACTTTCTGTGCGTACTTATCATCCTGCTCTTAAACATCGAAGTTGTGCCCAAATACCTGTGGATGATTTTTACCGATGCCTTTTCAGCCGATTATTACAAAGGGCCGCTCTTCGGGGGTGTTGTTGGCGGACTGATACAAACCGGAGTACGCAGGGCATCTTTCTCAAACGAAGCTGGAATTGGCACAGCACCCATGGCGTTGGGTGCTTCGCGAAGCAAAGAACCTATCCGCGAAGGGTTGGTATCAATGTTAAGTCCGGCTATTGATACCCTGCTGGTTTGCACGCTTACAGCACTCGCCATACTTGTAACCGGTGTATGGCAATCGAGCGGCTCAAACGGAGTAACACTAACGGCTACCGCGTTTCAAAGTGCCTTGCCCGGCTTTGGCAACTACCTGTTACTCGTGTGCTGCTTCTTTTTTGCAGTTACTTCGCTGTTTTCGTACAGCTACTATGGAAGCAAGGCCATGTCGTTTCTTGTTGGCGTTAAGAAGGGAAAATTGTACAACTATTTTTACCTGGCCACCATTATTTTCGGGGCTGTAGTTTCCATGGAGACCATTATCAATATTATTGATATTGCTTACGCCATCATGGCATTTCCAACCATGATCTCAGGGTTTATCCTTGCGCCTAAGGTTATGGAAGAAGCAAAACGGTATTTTGCCAGGTTAAAATCAGCCACTCAATAAAAAAAGAAAGGGCTGTTTGAAAAAACAACCCTTTCCGTATTGAATATCAACTTAAATTAATACGTGCGCTTTGCACTCCATGTACCGCTGCCTTCACCATCAGCCCAGGTACCGCTCATCGAGTTACCGTTTATTGTACCGGTAAATTCCATATCGTCAGTACCATCACCATCCACATCGCAATCGCAAACCAGTGTATTTCCATTCAAGTCACCATCCAGTTCAGCCTCATCATCTGCTGAGCCGCCATTGGGGCGGGCCAAGGCTTTCCATTCATCGCCTACAACTAAAAAATTGATGATACCGGAGTCTGAGCCGGAGAAGGTTCCCTCAAAGCACCGCACCAGTTCAGAGGATTTTTCCTTAACAAGAATGAAGGATACATCAGGATGGCCAGGTATTTCTATACCGAAAAATCCGAATTCGGTACCCGTGGTATTGGTGTAAAATCCAACGGTAGCAAGACCACCGGTAACTGCCCCGGTGAAATATCCCTGAAACCCAACATCCGGATTATATGTTTGCTCAGTTTCCAAATCATAGGTTTCACCATCCAGATTTAATGTTAATGTGATGACGCCATCGCCAAGGTTATCGAGGTTAACTTTAATGAAACCGGATGAACCTATAAGTACACCTTTGTAAACCCCTTTGCCGCTGGTGTCGTTATCAGGGTTTGCTTCCGGTGTGGTTACAAAAGAGGGTCCTGACTCATCATCGCCACAACCCGTGTAAACAAGTAGTGATAGTAATAAAAACAACGATGAAATTTTTGTTCGCATAAGGTTTAAAATTTGGTTTAACATTTATGGTCGTCCATCCTGCCAATTACTCAAAAGTAACCCCGTAGCCCGCTGGCCAATGGTTGCAATCGGGAAAACTACTTGTAAATCAGGGGGTAAGGGTAACGCGGATTGATTATTTTTTAAAATAATCAACTGCAGTCGGCTTATCTGCTTTATTAAGCGGGTACTCAAATAAACCGTTTTCTTTAATTGCTTCTTCTACCTTGTGCGGTACAAACTTTTCCCAGCCGGGTTCGCCCTTTTTAATCATGGCCAGCACGTTATCGCTAATGATGTGGAGGTTATTCACGTTGGCATCGTCAATATCTTCAAGCTTGTTGTTGTCCATCAGGTAGCGGAACAGGTTTTTAAGATTTTTTGGAAGCGTATGTTCAAAATCGCGGAGGGTGAACAATTTACCTGTTTCATTAATCAGAGCCGGATAAATGTACAGCTTAACATTTGTACCGAATAATGAAGCAAAGCACTCAAGAATACCACCCCGGATATTGACATAGGTGCGTTCATCAAATACTTTCTGTAAGGCGTTAATACCCATAACGATGCCGATTTTCTTTCCTTTGGTAATGCGCGAGAGGTAATCCATCAACCTGTAGTATTCAAAGTAATTTGAAATCAGCACGTTCTGTCCCAGCGAACAGAGTATATCAGCGCGGTTCAGAAAATCACGTTCATCAATGGCGCCATCAGGACCCAGGTCGTTCAAGGTAAGTTCGGTGAGGAGTACCATTTTAGAACGATCAACATCCGGCTCATTCTTAAAATGCCTGCGCGAGGTAAGCAGCATATCCACGTTAACATGGGTAGGCGGACGAAATCTTCCGCGCAAAACCAGTACATTCTTTTTATACAATTCATCCGATGGCTGCATCACCTCTCCGTCAGGGCCAAACATGGCGGCACGGGTAAGGCCGTTCTTCACCAGCTTCAGTGCCATCAAGCGGTTATCCACATGTTTAAAATCCGGACCCGTAATGCGAAACATGTCAATCTCTATCCTGCGGGTACTCAACCCGTCCATTAAGGCCATCAGAATCTGCTCCGGGTCAGTGTAGAAAGAGCAGGCGTAAATCATATTAACCCCAACAATGCCTAATGCCAGTTGCTGCTGTATCGAATCGTTATCATGCATCTTCACATGGATGATGCAATCATTAGGTTCAGCTTCCGGGCGCAACTGGAAGCGCAAGCCCATCCAGCCATGTGCCTGGTTGGTACGCTCGAAGTTCAAAACCTCAACCGTATCGGCAAAGGCAAAAAAGCGGGTATCATTAACCCGGTGGGGCAAGCGCTCGGGCAGTAGTTCGTACTCATGGTCAAGCATTTTAAAAAGCCGCTCCTCGCACACATAGCGCTCGCAATAGCCGTAAATGGCATCACTGAATTTCATGTCGTAAGCGCTGATAGTTTTAGCAATGGTACCGGAGGCGCCACCTGCCTTAAAGAAGTTTGCGGCTACTTCCTGCCCTGCCCCGATTTCGGCAAAGGCTCCGTAAATGTCTTTTCTCAGATTGATGCGGAGGGCTTTCTCCTGCGTGGTTAGTTTCCTGAATTCATCCATATCCAACTGCGACAGTAAAAGTAAATCAATTAATCAGGCCATCAAAAGGCTATACAAAGTTTACTGTATAAGTAACCCATTTTTGATAATTAAGGTTTAAGGTCTATTTTTCGAAATTCAACCCCCTTCACTGCATGGAGTTACGTGGCAATTTTACAAGTCGGATAGGATTTATACTGGCCGCTGCGGGTTCGGCCGTTGGGCTTGGCAATATCTGGCGGTTCCCCTATCTGGCTGGCCAAAATGGTGGTGCGGCTTTTTTGCTTATCTATTTAATCTTCATCTTCTTGCTTTGCTTCCCGGTACTGGTTGGCGAAATCGCTATCGGTCGTTCGGCCGGGCGCGATGCCTACGGGTCGTACAGCCTGTTAGGGGGCAAACGTTGGGGTTACCTGGGTATATTCGGCATACTGGCCGGTATCTTTATACTTTCCTTTTATAACGTGGTGGCCGGCTGGGCGTTTGGCTATTTTCTGGAGATATCATTCGGCAACCTGCTGGGCGAACCGGATTTTGGAAAATTCTTTGGCAATTATGTTAATGACATCAGCGACAACCTCTGGTTTTCACTTGGTTTTATGGTTATCACAGCCCTGATCGTGTCACGGGGCATTCAAAAAGGTGTTGAAGCAGCCAACAAAATCATGATGCCGGCACTTTATACTATTCTAATCCTGCTCATACTCTACAGCCTAACCTTACCCAACGCCTGGGCCGGTGTACGGTTTTACCTGGTACCCGAACTGAATGAAATTAATTCGCAAACTATTTATGACGGCCTTAAACAAGCCTTCTTCTCGCTCTCGCTGGGAATGGGGTGCCTCATAACTTATGGTTCGTATGTTGGCAAAACCCAAAACATAATTAAATCGGCTGCCATTATCTCAGTGGCCGATGCAATGGTGGCTTTTCTGGCTGGATTTATGATTTTCCCGATGGTCTTTTCACAAAACATTTCACCAACGGAAGGACCTGCCTTAGTCTTTATTGTGCTACCCGATGTATTCAGGGATATGGGGCCGTTGCTCGGACGAATTATTGGTGGCTCGTTCTTTCTGTTACTATGTTTTGCTGCGCTTACCTCTACCATTTCATTACTGGAAGTACCAACCACCTACGTGGTTGACCAGCTGAAATTCAGGCGCACACGCGTGGTTTGGTTTCTGGCATTACTCATTTTTATACTGGGCTTACCCACCATGTTTAGCCAGGGCATGATACCCGCGTTAAATAAACTTCCGTTTTACCTTAACCGCGACTGGCTGTCGTTTGTATCGGATATGTGCGACATCAGTTTAACCGTGGGGGGCTGCCTGATGTGCATTTTCATCGTCAGGCAATGGAAGATTCATAACATGGATGCAGAACTGGTTAACGGAAACCCCGGTTATATGAATTCATTTATGCGGAAGTACCTGCATGTTATGATAACCTGGGTTTGCCCGGTACTTTTAGGCGGACTATCGGTATTGATAATTGACCGGTATTTTGGTCTGGGCGTGTTCTTTTAGCTTTTCTTCTTACTAAGATATTTTTCCTGTGCTTCGCGTTTTATTTCGACCCACTCATCGGGCGGTGGCGGGGTTCCGTTTTCGAATACCCGGAGCAGCCAGAGCACAATTTCCTTTTTCATCCCAAACCGTTTGGCTACATCCTGGCAAAATTCAATTTCTCTTTCCTCAACCTTTTCATCTGCATACACCATCAGAATAAGATCGTATAGCAGGTTCATCCGATCATTGAAATTATCAGGAATGTTCAATTCAAATTTCTCTTTGCTGTCAACCAGGTTTTTTACCTGCCACTCTTTAAGTCCGTACCGTTGCCCGATTTTGTAAAGTAACTCAACTTCTTTTTTATGCATGTGCCCATCGGCATTGGCTAAGGCCAGCAGGTTACGGATATGATTTTTTTTGTACGACAGGTACTGGTGTTCGAAGAAACCGATCATAAAGGTGAATGTGTTAGAAACTGACCTTCAAAAGTATCAAACAAATCCTTAAAGCCCAATTGCAGTTAGTCAACCCAATCGGCTACGAACAGGTTGGTATCGCGGGTGCCGTTGTTATTACGGTTGCTTGAAAAAATAATTCGCTTCCCGTCAGGCGAAAACATGGGAAAGGAGTCGAATACCTTATCGTAAGTAATTTGTTCTAAGCCCGTGCCGTCTTCATTAATCATAAAAAGATTAAACTGGAAGCCCCGCTGGCTGTGATGGTTCGAACTGAATATGATCTTTTTCCCTGAAGGATGATAAAAAGGCGCCCAGTTGGCTTTACCCAGGTTGGTAACTTGTTTTAATCCGGAACCATCGGCATTGCAAACAAAAATTTCCATGGCTGTAGGTGCCACCAGCCCCTGTTTTAAATAATCGAGGTATTCTTGCTTTTCTTCAGTTGTTTTAGGGCGCGAGGCGCGAAACACGATTTTAGATCCATCGGGTGAAAAAAATGCTCCGCCATCATAGCCAAGCTCGTGGGTAATTTGCTTAACACCCGAACCGTCAATGTTCATCACGTACAAATCAAGGTCACCGTTTCTCATCGAGGTAAACACTATCTTATCGCCTTGAGGTGAAACCGTAGCTTCGGCATCATAGCCTGGTGTTGAAGTCAGTTGCTTTTTTATCTTTCCTTTCAGGTCTGAAACGAAAACATCATAGGTATCATAGATTGGCCATAAGTATTTGCCGCCCGGAGTTCGCCCGGGCTCTGGCGGGCAGGCTTTGTTGCCCAGGTGTGTTGAAGCATAAAGTATTCGTTTGTCGCCCGGAAGAAAATAAGAACAGGTGGTGCGACCTAAGCCTGTGCTGATTAACGGTGGCTTTTTACCTGGCGGCAGAATGGGGCCGTCAACATTAAGGTAAAAAATCTGATCACACTCAAGGCCCCATGCCTTGTTGTTGGATTGAAAGGCGACCATTTTGCCGTTAAAACTCCAATAGGCTTCGGCATTATCGCCACCAAAGGTAAGCTGACGCAGATTTTTCAGGTGCGTTTCCTGCGGATACCGTAATGAATCAATGGGGATTTTAATAAAGGCAATCGTGTAATCAGTAAACGACAAACTGAGCACCAAAACAACAAGCAGAAGGAAAACAGAATAAATGCGCTTCATACCAAAAATTTGGCAAAAATAGGTTCTTTTATGCCAGCGAATATATCCTTATATGAAATAATTATGCCGCCTGTGAAGAAGTTTCTTCACGCAGCAACCTGCGAATAATTTTACCTACGTTGGATTTGGGCAACTCTGTTCTGAATACAAAGTAGCGGGGTACTTTATAGTTTGTCAGGTTTTTATGGCAGTACTCTTTGAGTTCCTCTTCGGTAAGGCTTTGATCGCGCTTAACCACAAACGCTTTAATAACTTCGCCTGAACGTTCATCCGGCACGCCAATGGCCGCTACTTCCAGCACTTTGGGATGGGCAGCAATGATATTTTCGATTTCGTTGGGATATACATTGAAGCCGGAAACTTTGATCATATCTTTTTTCCGGTCAACGATTTTGAAAAAGCCCTGCTCGTCCATCAGGCCAATGTCTCCTGTTTTGAACCACCCGCCCGGATAGAACACATCCGAATTGTCCTTTTCCCAATAACCCGAAAACACCTGCGGACCTCTTGCACAAATTTCACCGGTTTGCCCTTGCGGCAGTTGGTTGCCATTATCATCGAAGATGGCCACCTCGGTACTTGGCATAGGCAAGCCGATGGTGCCCAGTTTGTGCGTTCCATCCAGCGGATTGCAGCACAACACAGGCGAAGTTTCGCTAAGACCGTACCCTTCAACCAATGGTTTACCGGTAACCTGCTCCCATTTCTTTGCCACCACATCCTGAACGGCCATGCCACCACCAACAGCACCTTTAAGTTTCGAGAAGTCGAGATTTTTGAAATCCGGGTTATTCAACAAGCCATTGAATAGTGTATTCACTCCGGTAATTATGGTGAACTTATGTTTCCTAAGTTCTTTTATAAATCCGGGTATATCGCGGGGGTTAGTAATCAACACGTTTTTAGCACCAACACTCAGTTTTAAAATACCATTTACAGTAAGGGCAAATATGTGGTACATGGGGATGGCCGTAATAATAATATCCTGTTCATCTGATTGCCGATGGTACGGCTTAAACCATTGCGTAATCATGGAGTTGTGCGCTACCAGGTTGGCGTGTGTTAACGCTGCTCCTTTTGAAAGCCCGGTGGTACCACCGGTATATTGCAACACGGCCACATCGGTAAGCGAAAATGTTGGTTTGGTGAATGAAAGCGCTGCACCTTTTTTAAGAGCTGAATTGAATGAAACAGCGCCCGGCAGGTGGTAAGCAGGAACCATCTTCTTTACACGTTTAACAACAAAATTTACCAAAGCACCTTTAAGGCCGCCAAGCATATCGCCCAATTCAGTAATAATAATATGCTTTATTGGTGTGTTATGAATGATCTGCTGCAGGTTATTGGCGAAGTTGGCTACGATAACAATAGCCTTGGCACCGGCATCTTTAAACTGGTGCTCCATTTCGCGTGGTGTATAGAGCGGATTGGTATTGACAACAATTAGTCCGGCACGAAGCGCACCGATAAAAGCCACAGGAAACTGGAGCAGGTTAGGCATTTGAATGGCGATGCGATCGCCTTTCTGAAGCCCCAGTGATTGAAGATAGGCCGCAAAATCCTTCGAAAGTTTATCAACCTGGGCAAAGGTTAATTGCTTACCCATGTTTTCGTACGCAACCCGGTTGCTATACTTTTTAAAAGCATCCTCAAACAACTCAATAATCGAGTTGTAATCATACAGATTGATTTCAGCAGGAACACCGGTCGGGTAATTTTTTATCCAGGGAAAGTCTTTCATGGTTGAAGCAGGTTTTAGCCAAACAACTGTTTGTTTCCAAATATAGGCATCGCAACAAAAAAGTCCTGACCGTTGGTCAGGACTTTACCCTAAATAATAACCGCGAAAAAGTGGCTGTAGAGGGAGGGCTCGAACCTCCACGGGGAAGTTAGCTACAGAACAACCAGTGGTGGTCAACCCCTGTCTGCCACAATACCTGCGGCAGGCTATATCCTGCGTTTATCCTTGACTCCCCACCCCCGAGACAGGAGGGCTTGTCTGCCAATTTCAACACCCTACAGTGTAAAATCGTTGACAAAGAGAAGAATGGCTATGTTTTTGTTCAAGATAATGGTATATTTTTTACAATATTTTTAGTTAAATTGTTTTATAGTAAATATTTTTCAATTAAAATAGGGATTAATGCCACAGTTTTATAAAATCGACAATACGGACTTAAAGATTCTTGAAATCTTAATGCGCGATGCAAGCAGGCCGCTTACTGAAATAGCCAATAAGGTACATGTATCAGTAGGCACCGTGCATGTAAGAACCAACAAGCTACGCGAAGCCGGAATCATTGAGAAAACTACACTTAAAGTGAACTACACAAAGCTTGGGTACGACATCACCGCTTTTATAGGTATCTTCCTGGAAAAGAGCGCTTTATACGATTCCGTGATGGCTAAACTTAAAGCCATACCTGAAATTACCAATATCCATTATACTACCGGCAACTACAGCATGTTTGTAAAAATCCACTGCAAAGACACCAACCACCTCAAGCAGGTATTACATGATAAAATCCAGCAGGTTGATGGCATTGAACGAACTGAAACAATGATTTCACTGGAAGAAAGCCTGGACCGAAACCTGAATCTTCTCTAAACAAAGGCTGAAAATAGAACCAATCTCCCACATTTCTGTTTTATCTTTGAGCTTTATTTGAAATTAGTCTAAATAATGCCCTATGAGCAAAGACAATCAGCTGTTGGAAGAACTCACCTCCCGGGAATATGAGCACGGCTGGACTTCCGATATTGAAATGGAGTCGGCTCCAAAGGGCCTTAATGAAGACATCATCCGGTTTATAAGCGCCAAGAAGAATGAACCCGACTGGCTGCTGCAATGGCGACTGAAAGCATACCGTACGTGGACAACGATGGCAGAACCAAAATGGCCTAACGTTACCTACCCGGCAATCAATTACCAGGACATCATCTATTATGCGGCACCCAAGCAAAAAGCAAAGCCTAAAAGCCTGGAAGACGTTGACCCTGAATTACTAAAAACCTTCGAAAAACTGGGCATTTCGCTTACTGAGCAAAAACGCCTTACCGGGGTTGCGGTTGATGCCGTGTTGGACAGCGTATCCGTAGCAACAACATTTAAAGAAAAGCTTGCCGAACTGGGCATCATCTTCTGTTCATTCAGCGAAGCGGTACGCGAACACCCGGAACTGGTAAAAAAATACCTGGGCTCGGTTGTGCCGATGAATGACAACTACTTCGCGGCTCTTAACTCGGCTGTTTTCAGCGATGGCTCCTTTTGCTACATACCCAAAGGTGTTCGCTGTCCCATGGAATTGTCAACCTATTTTCGGATCAACGCGGCCAACACCGGCCAGTTTGAACGTACCCTGATTGTGGCCGATGAAGGTTCGTACGTCAGTTACCTGGAAGGCTGCACAGCCCCTCAGCGCGATGAAAACCAGCTACATGCCGCAGTGGTTGAAATCTATGCGATGAAAGATGCCCACGTAAAATATTCAACCGTGCAAAACTGGTATCCGGGCGATAAGGAAGGCAAGGGAGGCATCTACAATTTCGTTACCAAGCGGGCCTTGTGTGCGGGAGAAAACTCCAAAGTATCGTGGACGCAGGTTGAAACCGGCTCGGCCATTACCTGGAAATATCCTTCGTGTGTACTAAAGGGCGATAACTCCAGCGGTGAGTTCTACTCGGTAGCTGTTACCAACAATTACCAGCAGGCCGATACCGGAACTAAAATGATTCACATCGGCCGCAACACCAAATCGCGAATTGTTTCAAAGGGTATCTCAGCCGGCCATTCACAAAACAGCTACCGTGGCCAGGTGCATGTATTAAAACGTGCTGAAAATGCCCGCAACTTTTCGCAGTGCGACTCGCTGCTGATGGGCAACAAATGCGGGGCACACACCTTCCCCTATATTGATGTGGAGAATAATACAGCTCGTGTGGAGCACGAAGCAACAACATCAAAAATTGGTGAAGACCAGATTTTTTACTGCCTTCAACGAGGCATTGATGAAGAATCAGCCGTGGCCCTGATTGTAAACGGCTACGCCAAAGAAGTGCTTAACCAGTTACCGATGGAATTCGCAGTAGAAGCACAAAAACTGCTTGCACTAACACTGGAAGGAAGTGTCGGGTGATCGATTCAGCACACACATACTTAATAACCTTGAACTTTAAACCTTGAACTTTGAACTATACGTATGCTATCAATAAAAAACTTAAGTGCACAGATTGACGGAAAGCAAATCCTTAACGGGATAAACCTGGAGGTTAAAGCCGGAGAAGTTCACGCTATTATGGGGCCCAACGGTTCGGGTAAAAGCACATTGGCCTCAGTACTGGCCGGCCGCGAAGAGTTTGAAGTAACCGGTGGCGAAGTGGAATACCTTGGAAAAAATCTGCTGGAATTGGAGCCTGACGAACGCGCCCGTGAAGGCGTATTCCTGGCATTTCAGTACCCGGTTGAAATTCCAGGGGTGAGCACCATCAACTTTATGAAAACAGCGGTGAACCAGGTGCGCGAACACCGCGGACAGGATCCGCTGGATGCCGTTTCCTTCCTGGGGCTGATGAAAGAAAAAATGAAACTGGTTGAAATCGACCAGTCGCTATTGAACCGGTCCCTCAACGAAGGCTTCTCAGGCGGAGAAAAAAAACGCAATGAAATTTTTCAGATGGCCATGCTCGAACCCAAACTGGCCATACTGGATGAAACAGACTCCGGGCTTGATATTGACGCCTTGAAAATTGTAGCCAATGGTGTCAACAAATTGCGGTCTAAGAATAACGCCATTATTGTGGTTACCCACTACCAGCGACTGCTTAACTACATCGTTCCCGATTTTGTACACGTGCTCTACAAAGGAAAAATTGTAAAATCAGGTGGAAAAGAGTTGGCATTGGAACTGGAAGCCAAAGGATACGATTGGATTAAAAGTGAGGCAGAAGTCGTATGAACGCAGCTTCAACAAATACCGAATTGCTTGAAGTGCTTGCCGGACAAGCAAGCAATCAAAGTAATCTCCGCCAGGAAGCCCTTCGCGTATTTCGTCAACTGGGTTTACCCAACAATAAAACCGAAGAGTACAAATACACACCGATTACCCGCGTGCTGCAAAAAGAGTTGCAGCTAAGCAACTTGTTTGTAACCGATGGTAGTACACCTGCAGAAGAAAAATGGATCATCCCGGTACAGGATACTTACCGGGTTGTATTATTGAACGGGTACTTTGTTACGGATAAATCCTTCCTGCCCAGTAACGTAACGGTGAAACCCATGCTGCAGGCAGCTGAAAAACTGCACGGGCACATCGGCAGGTATGCCGACTTCAAAACCGATGCCTTCGCAGCCTGGAACACGGCTGTATGGAGTGACGGCCTTTATCTGGAAATACCTGAGGGCATTAAACTGGACAAACCACTCATTATATATTACCTCCACGATTCCACCAAAGGGCAGGTTAAATCGGTAAGCCGGAACATGCTAATAGCCGGTGCAGGAAGCGAGGCTACCATAATTGAGAAATGGCAATCGTTTGGGAATAATCCAGTCATTTCAAATACCCTGTCAGAAATCGTATTACACGAAAATGCACAGGTCAATCACCTGGTTATTCAACACGATGGCCTCACACATATCCAATACCTCTTTAACCAGTTCTGGCAACACACCAAAAGCTGCCTGAACAGCCATGTATTTACCTTAGAGGGTGCCTTCATCCGAAACAATACACGCGTGTGCCTCGATGGAGAACATTGTGAAAGCCACCTTTACGGATTATACCTGCTGCATAATAGTACCTTAGCCGATAATCATACGGTGGTTGATCACCGGAAGCCGAACTCGAACAGTAATGAGTTATATAAAGGAATCCTGGAAGACCAGGCCAAAGGCGTATTTAACGGGAAAATCTTTGTACGACCGGATGCACAAAAAACAAATGCCTTTCAATCCAACCGCAATATTTTACTTTCCGACAAAGCTACTATCAATACCAAACCCCAGCTTGAAATCTGGGCCGATGATGTAAAGTGCTCGCACGGCTGCACCACCGGCCAACTGGATGAAGAGGCCATCTTTTACCTGCGTTCGCGCGGTATTAACCACGAAACTGCCCGGGCCATGGTACTCTATGCTTTTGCCAGCGAAGTGCTTGAAACAATAACTGACACTTCACTGAGAACCTATATCGATAACCTTGTCAGCGAGAGGCTGCATAAAAACTTCTGAAGATGAACAGTCAGGTTACTGTTGCTAATGTTGCAGAAATACGGAAGCAATTCCCGGTACTGAACCAGCAGGTAAATGGCCGTAACCTGGTTTATTTTGATAATGCCGCCACCACACAAAAACCGCTTCGTGTAATCAATGCGTTAATCGAGTACTACACGGGCTATAATGCCAATATACACCGGGGCATTCATACCCTGGCCGAAAGAGCAACCCGGGCGTATGAAGAAACACGGCAGGCAGCAAAAGACTTCATTAATGCCAATTTTGCGGAAGAGATAATATTTGTTCGCGGAGTTACCGAGGCCATTAACCTCGTTGCTTCTTCATACGGAAGAACTTTTTTACAGCTTGGTGACGAGGTAATTATCTCCGGCCTTGAGCATCACTCCAACATAGTTCCGTGGCAATTGGTTTGCGAAGAGAGGAGGGCTTATCTTAAAATCATTCCGGTTTTAGAAAATGGCGAACTTGATCTGGATGCGTACCAGAAACTACTAACCCGGCAAACCAAAATTGTGGCCGTCAATCACGCATCCAACAGCTTGGGAACGATTAACCCGATTAAAGAGATTATTGACTTGGCCCATCAAGCGGGCGCAGTAGTATTGATTGACGGGGCACAAGCAGGCGCGCATTTGCCCATTGACGTTCAGCAACTCGATTGTGATTTCTATTGCCTCTCTTCGCATAAAATGTACGGACCAACCGGTACAGGCATTCTTTACGGCAAAAGAGAAGTGCTTGAAAAAATGCCTCCCTACCAGGGCGGAGGGGAAATGATCAAAGAAGTTACTTTCGCAAAAACAACATATAATGACCTGCCCCATAAATTTGAAGCCGGCACACCCAACATTGCCGATACCATTGCTTTTAAAAGCGCAATAGACTTTATTAATGAGATCGGGAAGGAAAACATAGCTGCTCATGAAAGCACCCTGCTTGCTTACGCTACCGAAAAAGCAGGAGCCTTACCCGGAGTTCGAATCATCGGCCAGGCACCGCACAAAGTAAGTGTTCTGTCGTTTATTATTGATGATATTCATCCGTTCGACATTGGCCAAATGCTGGATGCCCGCGGCATAGCCGTCCGCACCGGGCATCATTGCACACAACCCCTGATGGACCAGTTCGGTGTTGAAGGAACTGTTCGCGCCTCGTTCGCAGTTTATAACACCAAAGATGAAATTGATCATATGATGGAGGGACTTACCCGCATCATTAACTTTATGAAATGAAATCCATCGCTGACATACAAAACGAGATTATACAGGAATTCCTGCTGTTAGATGGCGATATGGAGATGATCGTTTTTTACATCATGGAACTTGGGCAAAAACTGCCGGCAATGAACGAATCGGATAAAACAGATGAAAATCTGGTAAAAGGGTGCCAATCAAAGGTGTGGCTCACAGCCCGGTTACAAAACGACAGCGTTTACTTTGAAGCCGACAGCAACACGGCCATCACCAAAGGCCTGGTAAGTTTACTGGTACGGATTTTCAACGGGCAAACTCCGGAAGCCATATTAAATGCCGATTTGTACTTTATGAACAAAATCGGAATGGACCGGTTTATCGGTACGCAGCGGTCAAACGGTTTTGCCGCCATGATTAAACAAATGAAGTTGTACGCGCTGGCTTTTAAAACAAAACAAGAAGCATGAAAGAAGAAAATCAAACAGACGTGCAGCAGACCGAAATAACCAACCTTCGGGAGAAGGTGATAAACGCGATTAAAAGCGTGTATGACCCGGAAATACCCGTTGATATCTACGAACTTGGTTTAATCTATGAAATAAATGTATATCCAATAAACAACGTGTATGTGCTGATGACGCTTACCTCACCCTCCTGCCCTTCGGCAGAAGTAATACCCGGTGAAGTGGAGCAGAAGATAAAAGCCATAGAAGGCGTAAACGATGTGAAAGTTGAAATTACATTCGATCCGCCCTACTCGCAGGACATGATGAGCGAAGCCGCTAAACTGGAACTCGGATTTTTATAGTTCAAGGTTTAACGTTCAAGGTTCAACGTTTAATAAAGAATAAGTGGCTAAAATTAACTCGTTCGAAGATCTGGAGGTGTGGAAAAAGGCCAGGGTTCTGGCAAAGGACATTTATTTTATCACCAAGCGGGAGAGTTTAAGCAAAGATTATTCGCTTAAAGAAGCTATAAATAAAACAACAGGCTCAATAATGGACAATATAGCGGAGGGTTTTGACCGTGGAGGAAACAGGGAGTTTATTCAATTTCTGGCCATCGCCAAAGCTTCAGCCTCAGAAGTAAGGTCTCAGCTCTATCGTGCCTTCGATAGAAATCATTTAAAGAACCACGAATTTGAGTTGCTGAAGGGTCAGGTAGAAACCATCAGCAGGCAATTATCTGCATTAATTAATTATTTGAAGAGTTCTGAACTTAAAGGCCCGAAATACGTAAACGAACCATTTGAAAATTATGGTAATCCAGAATAAACCTCAATCTTCAAACCACGAATTTTGACTTGCAACCTTGAGCCCGGATCCATAAATCTTGGAACTTAGAACTTAGAACCTTGAACCCGAAATGAATGTCGAACCATAAAAATAAATGAACTATGTATCCCGAACCACTAGTAGCCCCTATGCGCTCCGACCTGACCAGTGCAGGTTTTAAAGAGTTGCGCACCCCTGCCGATGTTGACCAAACCCTGAAGGAAAGCAAAGGCACTATCCTGCTGGTATTTAATTCCGTTTGTGGTTGTGCTGCAGGTGCAGCAAGGCCGGGCATCAAGTGGGCCTTGCAAAACAGCTCTAAGAAACCCGACCAGCTAACCACCGTATTTGCCGGTGCGGATATTGAGGCCGTTGCCCGCGCCCGCGAATACACATTGCCCTACCCGCCATCCTCGCCTTCCATTGCGCTGTTCAAAGATGGCGAACTGGTGCACTTCGTTGAACGTCATCACATTGAAGGCCGCAACGCCCAGATGATTGGCGAACACCTGGTGGAAGTGTTTGATGAGTATTGTTAACCTATTACCGGCCGGTTGAAACCGGCCGGTAAACTTTTAAACTGGCAGCAACTTTTTTCCTCAAACATTTTTCATCGCAGGTTTCTGTAACAACTTAAGCTCCCCACAGGCAGAAACTAAATCAAAAATATTCAGCTAGCCGTGGACAGCTAATCGATCCAGCCGGAAGGCGTAGTTTTTTCTCCATCGGGTATTTGTTTTTTACACGTTGGGTTGCGTATTTTTCTAATAAAGACAGGTCTAACTTATTAGCTACTGAGAACCTTGCATATTTCTTAACATGAAGAAGTCATGAAAAAGTACATTTGTTTTTCATTTCTCTTCTTAAGCCTCCAGGCTGCCGCCCAAAAAATACCCACCGCCCTTAATAAAACCGATGTTAACGGACTTAAACAGGGAAAGTGGGTGATTAGTTTTGATAAAGAGTGGAATGTAACCGATGAGCCTCAGCAGGTATATTATTACCGGCTAATTACTTACAAGAACGGAAAACCTTCAGGCAAAGTAAAAGACTATTATGCCCGTAATGGCAAACTGCAGTTTGAGGGAGCTATGTTAGACGACACTCCCAAAAACGAGATAGCAACAGGACGTTGTATTTGGTACTATGAAAGCGGGAAAGTGTCACAAAAAGCCTGGTTTGATGAAGTAGGAAATTTAATGAAAGTCATTGCTTACGATGAAAAAGGAAAGCCATTGCCTCAAAACCCAACACCTGCATCAGAAGATGGCGAGCAAAGTAATACCGAAAGTGAATGGGTAAAATTAAACCAGCAAGGTTTAGAGTTGTACGAAGAAGGACGGTATAATGAAGCCATACAGGTATTTGAAAAGGCCCTTCAACAAGCAGAAAAAGAATTCGGCAGAGAACACCCTGACTACGCCACATCCTGTAACAATTTAGCCCTATTGTATGCAGAACAGGGCCGCTACAACGAAGCAGAGCTGCTGTATAAGGAAGCAAAAGAGATCCGGATTAAAGTGCTGGGCAAAGAACACCCCGACTACGCCACATCCTGTAACAATTTAGCCCTATTGTATGCAGAACAGGGCCGCTACAAC
>JAKLJG010000019.1:0-17774 GCA_023151255.1 Cyclobacteriaceae bacterium
CAGCCCCCATCTTACCGTAGACAAGAGAATCGCGCGAAGTGCGAAATTTTTTTTGCGGTTTGATGAAGGAAAATTTGAAAAATCGACCTTAAAAATATTTTTTAGACATTTTAACCCACATAGACTGACCAACCCGGCAACGTTTTGTAAAAGTGGAGCCAGACGCGTCCAAAAAATAGTTCTCGGTGGACTCTTATCAGAGTCCAAATTAAAATAACGGTGGACGCGTACTGGCGCTAACAACAGGTTTGTGCCAGCTTGCTGGTGATGTGTGGCTATGAAGTTTTCGTCTCTTTATTTAACTTCGTCTCGGTTGACAGTTTGCTCCTGGTCGGGCTTGCCATTCGTTCCTCATTTAGCAAGCCCTCCTATTCCGCAAGCCGTCACAAACCCAAACGTTAGCGGTATTTTTGCTGCGGACTTAAGAGTCAAACGCAATATTCAAGACAAAAAATAATATGGAAAAAGAAATTTTGCAAAGAATACAATACTTGGAAAATCGTTATAAGAGTTTAAGGCGGTTGTTTTGGTGTTCCATCTGTATTGCATTAGTACCACTTTTCATTTTGGGATTTACTCAAAATGAAAATTTTGGAACAATAAGAGTTAAAGGAATAATAGTTGAAGATTCAAAGGGAAGGGATAGAATTCTAATTGGTTCACCAATACCGCATTCAGATGACCGAGTAAGAACTGATTCAACAAAAGTTAGAAAATTCTGGGCTAAAAGTTATGGAAATATGGAGAATCAATATATGACGTGGTATAAAAAATACAAAAACGATGCAGAGGGCATAGTAATAATGAATGAAGAAGGATTTGACCGGGTATTATTAGGAGACAAATTATCTGACCCAAACACAGGACAAAGGATGTTTGAACTTGCTGGAATCCTATGGAATGATAAGCAAGGCTGGGAATTAGGCGGTGCAGGTGTAAACACAACCAAAGAGGGTAAATCAAGATCTATAATTGGTGTGGACAGTGAAGATGGTGAGGCTGTTCATTTGGTTGCTTTAGAAGATGGCACAAAAGCAATGGTTATTAATGGCGAAAATGGAAGAATGCTCATCGGGATGTCAAAGCCAAATGGAAAATTTTTTAAGAACAAAGATAAATTCATAGGTATAAAGTATTTTGATAGTGCTGGAAACCTAATTTGGGAACAAAGTATTGACACATTAAAAAAGTAAAAACTACCGCTAACACGGGTTTTGCGTCAGGCGGGGTGACGTGCAAATTTGGAGCTTTGTGCTTCTATTCAAGTTCAGTGCAGGTTGACGGTTTTGTGCTCCGAAACCCGCCCGAACGCAAAGCCCGAAAACGTTGTGGCCAATTGGGTTGGCTCCGTGGACAGATAATACCAGGCTTAAAGAAAATTTTAAACTGAATCCAAAAGAAACATCTGACTGTACTTAAATTGTAATAGTAGAATTTGACTTCTCTTTAAGTAATTATATGATTTTAAAACTTGTTGAACCTTGTAACACAATGGAAAATATTTATAAATCCCGATTTAACGGAACTATCTTCTACACACTACAAAGTTGGTTGAAGGATTACTTTTGGTTTAACTCTGCTAGTCCAATTATATCACTCACGATGACTCTATTCCTTGCCGCTATCTGCCGGGATGCAAGGGCCCAATTCACTTTCGACACCTCAATAAAAGTTGACGGAGTCGGCTTCCCAGAAGATCTGGCAATCGGTGACTTTGATAATAACGGATATAAGGATATTGCCTACGTTACTTCCAACGATGGCAAATTACATGTTCTCTACAATGTTGGTACATACACATTCACAACCTCTTCGATAGATGCGGGTGGAGTAAATTATGATTATAGTCTTGCGGCAGCGGATTTTAATGAAGATGGGAAGAGCGATCTCGCCATCGTAAACAGAAATAATTCTGTGGATCAGCGACTCGTCATTTTGATATCAACTGGTGCTTCCTTTACCAAGTCTAATTTTAGTATTCCTGGTCCTGTTGATATTTATGCAATTTCCACTGAAGATTTCGATAACGATGGACATGCTGACGTGCTGGTTCCAAATATCGGTCAGGCCCTTACCTGGTATAAAGGCAATGGGCTAGGCGGTTTTTCCCAACAAACCAACAACAACATTATAGGAGGAAATTGCCTGATAGTAACCGACTTTAATAATGACTCTAAAAAAGACTTAGCTATAGGGCGAGATCAACAAATGGACGTTTACCTTTCTTCTGGTGCAACGTTAGTAAAAACAACTTTCAATCTCGGGACCTCTCCATTGTATTTAATTTCGACAGACATCAACAACGACAATAGTAAGGACATTGTAGGTTCGTTTTCTGCTAGTGGCACAGTTTACATTGCCGGCATGACAAATAACGGGGCGGGCGGGTTTTCGAGTCTAACCCTGATTCCTTCTTCCACATCTGCCTCCTCACGTCTCGCGACTGCCGATTATAATAATGATGGTAAACAAGATTTGGCTGTTGCCACGTACGATGGCAAAGGTCCTGTTTTTAAATTGAACACGGGTGGATCATATACAAGCGAAACATTCTCAGATGAGCGTGTCAATGAAATCTTGAATCTTGCGTTTGCGGACCTTGACAACGATGGAGGTCCAGAACTGGTGAGCCTTTCAGGGTTCCCTAGTCTATCTATACTCAAAAGAGTAAGTGGCAGCTTTCAATTGATTCATAAAGAAATTCTCGGAAACGAACCTCTCCAGGGGTTGGCCCGCGATGTAGATCATGACGGAAACATTGATCTTGTTAGCGCATCGATTTCAAATGGTGCAGCCACCATCAAGCGTGGTCACGGTGATTTGACATTCGAAAGTAATTCATACCTGTTAGGAACAGGCTATAGGGTAGAATATGTAGAGACGGCTGATTTTAATTCAGATGGATATGATGACTTACTTTTTAGGGAACTGTACTTATCGGGTACCACCAAGGTCAAGCTTTCCCTTACTGATAACCAGGGGCATTATCAGACTCCTTTTGAAATAAGTCAAGCGTCAGGTACCACAGTTACGGCAGGTGACTTCAATATGGACGGCAAACAGGATTTTTTTTGTTCGACTGGAGTTTTCATTGGAAACGGTGCTGGTTCATTTAGTCACCTACAGTTGTCCCTTAGTGCGCTTGGTGTGTATCCCTACTATGCCCGAATCGCAAATCTTAACAATGACGGTGTACCAGACATGGTGGTAGGAGACGCAGTGAATGCCTGGACTCTTATAAACTCTGGAGATGGAAATTTTGCAGCTCCGGTTATCCTAAACACCACTAAGCGGATAGCAAGACTAGATGTTGGTAACTACGATACCGATGGCCTCACTGATATTTTCACCATCTCGGACATCAATACTTTTTCTGTCTTCAAAAATACAGGTGCAGGAACGTTCCAGGAATATACTTTCCCTGTACAACAACCTCTTACGGTCTCCAGTGTGAATGTGTTTACTGTAGCTGATTTCAATTACGATGGCCGTGGAGACTTTGCTATTCGTGTCGACCGAAATAATACTCCCGAAATTGCGATCTATGTACAGAGGCCTGGTAATTCATTCAAACTCAAAAGCGAGCTGCTCTGTGAGTCAGATGGGATACAAGATATGGTTTCGGCAGACTTAAACAATGATGGCGGACAAGAACTCGTCCTATTTTCTGTTTCTAGAGGTATTGAAGTCTTTGCCGGCTTTTTCATTGCTGAACCTTCTACTCAGGCAGGCCCAATCAATATTCTTGATCGCACAGACGTAACAGTTAAGCTGGGATTCGTAAAGGGTACAGGTGATGGGAGAATCGTATTGTTAAGAAGAAATACTTTTCCTGCCGAGCTACCTGAAGACGATGTCTTCTATTCCGCCAACAATCAATTCGGTCAGGGAGCAACGATCGGAAACAACAATTTCGTGGTCATGAGAAGCAACGAGACAGAAGTAACCATAACTGGTCTTCAGTCAGGCACAGACTATGTTGCCAGTGTATTTGATTACCGCGAAGATCTCATAAAGATGATTAACAATTACCTGACAGCTCCTTATCCTGAGGTTGCATTCAAAACGAAAATCAATCAAACCATTTCCTTTTCACCAATAGATTCTAAAATCGAAGGCGATCCTCCGTTTCAATTAATCGGGCAAGCATCATCTGGGTTGCCCGTTGCATTTAGTTCGTCAAGCACAAATATAGTGTTGACCCTAAGCCAGGTAAGCATTTTAGGTCCAGGTCCAGTTACCATAGTAGCCTCCCAAGGGGGCAATGATGACTATATGCCAGCCCCGGATGTAAGCCGGACATTTTGTGTTAACCCCGAACAACCGGTAATTACCATTACAGAATCAGGAACCCAGACAATTCTTACCTCGAGCAGCGGTTCGAACAATCAATGGATGCTAAATGGGCAACCGATACCTGGCGCAATTAATGCGTCTTACATAGTTGAGTCCAGCGGCATCTATACGGTCAAAGTAGATTATGGTGGCTGTAGCGCGACATCCATGCCCGACATTGTTACTGGAATAGAGGAAGAAGTCATGAAAGCTCTTGTGTCGCCAAATCCAGCATCTAGCTCACTTCTACTTCATGGGATAGAAGTGCGTGAGATAACGTTAACTTCTACACAAGGAGAGCAGTTTCATTTGCCAACCGAGGCACATAGCGGAGGAAGTCGTGTTGACGTTTCCCATCTGTCAGCGGGTCTTTATCTTTTGTCAACAGGGAATGGCGTTTACGCAAAGGTTCTGATCATCCGATAACCATTCATACTAATGAACGAAATTAACCAAGGCTAAAAGACATCATCTCCTCAAGTAGGCGTTAGCCTACGTTCACGGAGTTTCGGTGACTACGGACAGGTAGTCACTGCAAACCTAATCGACAAATTAAATATTAAATTCCCGTGACGATATAGAACGAAAACCCAACTGGCCACAACAATGTGCTTGCGCAATGGCCGGGGTTCGGTGTCCGCATTAAGTTCGGGTTTCATTATTTACATTTGTCATGTGGGACAAGTCGCAACTGGTCGGTCTTGGCATTCCGCTTCACTTCATTGCCAAGCCCTCCTAGCCCGGCCACTGCGCAAGCACTCACGTTAGCAGGCATGCTGATTAAACCTTTAAACAAAAAAAGTGTCCGATAAAAAAACATACAAATATGAAATCATCTATTACTTTAATAAACATTTTAATTTGCCTACAAGCTTCAGCACAAACAACCAATCACGGAATTGACTCCCATTGGTATCAAACTCCTAAAGCAGCTGCAACCATAACAGGTAGCGTTTCACTGACAAACTATGTTAAGGGCAGCGTTGCGAACAGTATGGTTGTAAAATCTAACGGGACAGTTATTATTTTTTACAGACAAAGCGGTCAGAATAAATGGATTCAATCTACGGACGATGGAAACACATGGACATCTCCCGGTACATTACCTGCACCAATTGCCAACGGTCTATCTTCTATTACCGCAGATATTGACCAAAACGACAATATCTATGCTGCGTGGAAATCGGGCAACTTTTCTTTGGGCTTCTCTAAATTCAATGGAACATCTTGGAGTACTACCTACACAATAAACACCCAAACACAAACAAGCTCTGATACCATCTCATTTTCTCAAATAACGACTGACAGGCAGGGAAGAATTCATTTGATGTGGCAACAAGGAAACCATCAAAATTACAGTATGGGTATTAAGGCCACTTGCTGGTATGCTCGTTCTATTGATGGCGGAAATACCTTCTCAACTCCGGTGTTGTTATCACAAGGAAATAATTATCATGCTGCCTTTCCGGTTGCTGATTTTGGGGGAACAGCACACGACACTTTAATGATTGCTTGGAGAGAAAATGTTAATGGTGGTAATCACCCAAATAATTGGAATTGGGATGTTAAAGCCAGAATAACTTACGATGCTGGCGCTACATGGGGTTCTGTATTTACACTGGAAGGAAGCACTAATCCAACAGATGACGACCAATGGGACCCCAATATTATAGTAGATAAAAACGGAGTTATTCACGCCTTCTATCATATCTATCATAATAATACAATACCTGATTATAATGCCAATATTATGTATGAATACTCATTAAATGGTGGTAATTCGTGGAGTACTCCTGTTCAATTATCTACGACAAATATTCGTAGTCACTTAATCAAAACCGCATACGATTACACGAATAATGCCGTTTGGTGCACCTGGAAAGATGAAATGGATTTTGGAAGCATCCCCAATAATCCTCAGGCAGATTTAAAGGCTGTCTATATTGTAAATACGGGAACACCAGTCATTAGTACCCAAGAATTTTTATGCGACCATTCGAATGAAGAAACAGCTTTACACAATTTCAAAGTTGGAAATGATGGTATTATGCGAGCTACATACAATATTTCTAAAATGGCAGGTAATGGAGATACCATATTTTACACTCAGCGAACTACTTTGAATATTACCACCGGATTACTTAACCAAAGCTTTGATGCACACAATATCGTAGTGTTCCCTAATCCCACAACTGACTATATTCTTATTGATTTAAAGAATATTGATAAAGTTGAAAGTATTAACCTATACAATATTCAAGGAGTGTTAATTGCGAATTACGGTCAATCAGTAGAGAAAATATACTTACCCGCTAAAGGTATTTATATGATTGAAGTAACAAATAAAGAGAAAAAGTTTTACAAGAAAGTTATCCGAGAATAGCACAACCTGCTAACACGGGTTTTGCGTCAGGCGGGCTTGTCTGCTAAATTGCAATTTACTACCTTAGTTTAGCGTTCGTCTCAGGCGACACTGACTACGTCAGGTCTCCCGCCCGAACGCAAAGCCCGAAACCGTTATAGGGCATAGGTGGACGGAGAAAAAATTGAGTAAAAAGACGTAAATTTGATCTACTAAAAAAAGAATGACATGGGGACAATTGAGTTGAAGTCAGACCTACATAAAATCCTGGACAGGATTGAAAACGAACAGCTATTGCGGACAATTTATGACTTTCTTAAGCAAAGAGAGACTGCAAAAGAGGGACAGATATGGAAAACCCTGACCGAAGAACAAAAGAAGGAAGTTTATTTATCATACGAAGAATCTCAAGACGACAAAAATTTGATTGACTGGGAGACTGTTAAGAAAAAGTATTAATGCAAGTTTATATTACCCCAAGAGCCGAGAGGAATTTAGACTCAATTGTAGATTACATAAAACAAAAATGGGGAGAAAGGACAGCTAAAGAGTTCATTCAGAAAGTCGATGAAATTTTTAGACTTCTTAAAGACTATCCTTTAATGGGACAAGTTGAAAACAACGACATAAGAGGATTTCAATTATCCCGGCAGACAAGAATACTTTATAGACTAAGGAACAACAAGATTATCATCCTCTCATTCTTTAACGTTAGACAAGACCCAAAGAAAAAATTAGGATAAACCTACGCCCCACAACACCGTGTTTATTTAATTGCGGGGTTTTGTGTTAATATTTAAGTCGGTTTCTTAATTTAGCCCGCTGTAGGCGGACAGTTGCGGAGCAAGTCGGGCTTAACATTCCACTACGCTTCATTTTTTGGCGCTCCTATGCCCGCCACTGCACAAACCCAAACGTCATAGGTAAGTCTAAAAAAGACGACATCAAACAATGCAAAATGAACTCCATGCATTTCTAATCTCAGTTAAGTCAATCTGCCCTGAATTCACAGAACAGGAACTTATTTTGTTTTCAGAAAAGCTTAATACCATTTCATTTGATAAAAAGACCTTATTTATTGAAGCAGGGCAAGTACAAAAATCAATCGGTTTTATCACGAAAGGACTTATTCGTTCTTACTACACTGACAAAGACGGAAACGAAATAACTGTAAGATTTTATGCTGAAAACGATTATGCTGTACATTACACTGCCTTTATTACGCAACAACCCAGCAAGTACACCTTTCAGTGTTTGGAAAATACAGAATTGGTATTGCTGAGTTATGAAAATATGCAATGGGCTTACAAGCACATGCCTGCCTTTGAAAGATACGGACGGCTTGTTGCAGAAGAAATTTTAAAAATGCAGCAAAACCGCATTGAGAGTTTTATTTTTCAGTCAACAGAAGAGCGATACTTAGACTTTATCAAACAATACCCTCAAATTTATAATAGGGTTTCTCTTTCTCACCTTTGCAGCTATTTAGGCATTGAACGGCAAACACTCACACGTATCAGGCAAAAATTAGCCCGCAAATAATTTTGACACATTTGTGTCAGATAATAGATTCTATTACACAACAACTTTGCAGTATCAAAATAAAACAATACTGCAATGGCAAAAAATATTTTACATATTCTTGGACACCCCGTTCAAAATTCACTTTGCAAAGCCCTTCTTGACGCCTATCAGACAGGTGCAAAAAATTCAGACGCCAATTGCAAAACGATTATCATTTCGGAGCTGAATTTCAATCCTAATCTTTCAACAGGCTATAAAAACAGAGAAGCAGTGCTTCTGGAAGATGATGTTTTGCAGTCCCAAAAATTAATTCAATGGGCTGACCATATTGTGATGGCTTACCCAACGTGGTGGGGAAGTATGCCGGCTCTAACCAAAGGCTTCATTGACAGGGTGTTTCTTCCTGGTTTTGCTTTCAAACACCATAAGGGAAAAAACTTTCCTGAAAAGTTGCTCAAAGGAAAAAGCATCAGGCTTTTGGTTACGATGGATGCTCCAAAATGGTGGTTTTATCTGGTATATCGGGCTGCTCAATACAGAATGCTTAGAGATTTGATTTTTGGCTATGTAGGATTTGATCCTGTCAGGTTCTCCACTTTCGGAGCAGTACGCACTTCTACCGAAAAACAACGCATGAAATGGATATCAAAAACTGAACAATTAGGCAAACAACTGAAATAGAAAATTCATGAAAAAATTATTAAACCTGCTTTTATTGAGCGCTATTGCGTATTCCATAATGGCTCAACCAACAACAAAAATGGAAAAAACATTTATTAACACAAGTATCGGGCAGATTGCAGTATTTCATAAGCAAACTACTTCAAATAATACACCCATCATCTTTCTACATGGCGTGTTCTTTGACCATCACTTATGGGATAATCAAATAAATGCCATCTCTGACAGACCTGTGTATGCAATGGATATGCCTATGCACGGTGAGAGCAAAAGCAATATAAAAGGAAACTGGACTTTGGACGATTGTGCCGATATGCTGTTAGAAATTATGGATAGTCTCGGTTTGAAAAAAGTAATAGCCGTTGGACATTCGTGGGGTAGTATGACCATTTTGAGAGCGGCAAATAAAAATCCTGATAAGTTTGAATCAGTTGGCTTGTGTAATATGCCTTTTAAAGAAGCATCGGCTAAGGAAAAAAGAATCATTAAACTTCAACAGAGCGCACTGATTTTCAAGTCCTTTTACATGAAGCAGGCTGCCAAAGCTTTGATGGCAAAAGAAAGCCGTGATAAAAACCCCGGGTTAATCCAACAATTAACTGCTCCAATGAGTAAGCTATCAAAAAAAGAAATCAGGCACACCAACAAAGCCGTAAGAATTGATGCCAAAGATGGCACCCATTTGATAAATAGCCTTCAAATTCCTGCTATCGCACTTGTAGGGAAAGAAGATTATGTGGGCATTCCCCCGATTAAAGAAACCAAAATTGTACAAGGGGGGCATGTAAGTCCATTGGAAGTGCCTACTGATGTGATGAAGATGATTTTGGCTATATCTCAAAAAAACTTGCACTAAAAATTCACACCTGATTTTGTCGATTGTCTAAATAGATATAACCCAAAATTTAGACAAAATGGAAAAATCAATTTTAACCGCAGCAGCAATGACAGCAACTCTATTGAGTGCAACAGCACAAGGGCATTACAAAGAATATGGCTCAACCGACAAGTCTGCCATTCTCATCATTCACGGCTTTCCGGGCAACGCTACCGACTGGGAAGCCACAGCAAAAGGCTTATCAGACCATTACAGGGTGATTGTCCCCGACTTGATTGGCTTTGGCAACAATGCACAGAAAGACTTGCCATTTGACCAGGTATGGCTGAGTGCCCAAACCGAAAATTTAATCAAAGTCGTACAAAAAGCAGGGTTGGATAGTTTCAGCATTATTGCTCACGACTTTGGCGTACCCATTGCCATCACCTTAATGGATAAACTCAATGGTAAAGTGAAAAAATTAATCATCACCGCAGGTAATACATTGAGCGATCCGCCTCTAAACATAGTCATGAAAGCCGTCCCTAAACCTATCATTGGTGGTATCGCAAAAGGATTTTTATTCTCAAAATTTTCCATCAATATGATGAGAACTATGGGGACGAAAAAAGGTAAAATCTATCCAGTGAAAAACAGTAAAACGGAACGCCAAGCCTTAAAGACTATCTTCGCAACTGCCTTAGAAAATATGAGCGGGTACTTTATGCCTGTTGAGAAAATTGCAGAACAGGCAGCCATAGAAACACTCATTATCTGGGGCGACAAAGACCCATTTTTTCCGGTATCACACGCAGAACGCATGAAAGAAAAAATGAAAAATGCCAAGCTAATCGTTTATGAAGGTGTTGGTCATTATTGTTACATTGAAGAAACAAGTAAATTCGTTGATGACATTCAAAAATTCATATCCTTATGAAATTAGAAAATGAAAAACTGACTATTGAATCTGCTATTAATGGAGACAAGAAGTCTTTGGAAAAAATTATACGGTTTTTACAAAGTGACGTCTATAATTTGTCTGTTCGTTTTTTATGGAATCCACAAGATGCACAAGATGCAACCCAAGAGATTTTAATAAAAATCATAACGCATTTATCTACCTTTAAAGGAAATAGCTGTTTAAAAACGTGGTCGTATAAAATTGCCACAAACTATTTAATAAATGTCAAGAAAAGTTTGGCGGAAAAGCACAGTTTTTCATTAGATGAATTTTCAACCTATATTAAAACCGGTTTAGACCAAACGGATTACAATAAGCCCGACCGAGATATATTGGCATTAGAAGTAAAATTATCTTGCTCAACAGGATTATTGCTTTGTCTGACAAGAGAACAACGAGTAGCCTATTTATTAGGAGAAGTTTTTGAAGTAGATAGCCGTGAAGGGGCATTCATTACAGACAGTACCGCTGAAAACTTCCGTAAAAGACTTTCATTGGCACGTGAGAAAATCAGAAGTTTTATGCAAGGTCATTGTGGACTTATAAACACCGACAACCCTTGCCGATGTAATAAAAGAATAAACAGTGGTTTGGAAAGCGGACGCATTAATCCTAAACAACTCAATTTTGCAGATAAATTTTCGGAACAAGAAGTAGTTAGTCAGGTTGAAGAACTCATTTCTGTTGCAACACTTTACAAAACACAACCCATCTACGACACGCCTGAAAAAATCGTAAACGAAATAAAGCAATTACTTGAAAGTGGAAAATTTCCAATACTTGCAGAACTAAATTGATAAGAAGCCCAGCCCATAACAGCGGTTTACTCATTAATTTTATTTACTTTCAAAAGTATTCGAGATTGCATTACAGTTGGCCTAATGGCGGATGCTTCGTATCAAGTGCAGTGCTAAAAAGCCGCCACTACGCCAAGCCGCCATACGTTGTAGGCAAGGTGCTAAAATATAAGGGCGGCTCTTCCATTGACATATCTGACCTTAAAACGGGTGATTATGTACTACCTATTTCCTTTGAGGGAAAAGTAATCCATAAGCAAAGGGTTATAGTTTCTAAAAAAATTGATACAAGGACAGGCCATGAAAAACCTAATTATACTAAGCGTGTTAATTTTAACACTATATCTTGACTTATTTGGTCAAGAAGATATTCATAACAGATTTAGCATTTCTGTTAGTGGAGGACGGGCTATTCCTGTCGGCTCATTTGGGAATAAAGACATATTTAGTTCAGCTATTTATACCCCAGAGGATGTACAAAACCCATGGGTGATTGGCATAGATAAATCAAAAAGCGGGTTTGCAGAGGTGGGGTACTTTGCTAATCTTGAAATGAAATACATGCTGAATAAACCTATTGGGCTACGCTTACGGACAGGATACACATTTAATAGCGTTTGGACTGACGGCATTACTCAGTTCCTTTCTACAAATTACGGAGATCAAAAATTTGAACATGATGACTACAAAATATTTCATGCTGCCCCAGGAATAGGATACGAAAAACAAATAGGGAATTTTAACCTTGGAGTTGGTTTATATTCAGGAGTTGCAATCACAAACTATCCATACTATGAAAGCATTCTGACATATACAACAACAAATCCTCATCAAAAATGGGCGCATGATGGTGATCGTCCAAATTTGAAAGCTCTTCTATTAGGAGCTTCAATAAATATCGATTATCAAAGTTTTTCAAAACTCAACTGGGGGATTGAGCTATCTTATCAACGTTCAAACTTTGACTACTCGATGACAACAAGAGTCATTCCTGGTTTTTCACCTAACCCAGAAATTAATGATATTTTAAAAACTTCTAATCTAAATATCGGACTTAGACTTCAATATAACTTCGCAAATAGACAATAACTTAAACTTCAATATATTGCAGACTTAACCCTACGTCTGGCAACATAATGTTTGCGCAATGCCCTAACAAAAATTTACTAAACCTACAGATGAAACGACAACTAATCACACTTGGACTTTTAGTTACCGGACTTACAGCATTAGGACAAGTCAATGCAAGAGAATTTTTTGGCAAAGGTTATTACATGATTAACCAAAGAAACTATCCGGTTGCAATTGAAAGTTTTTTAAAGGCAATTGAGCTAGACCCAACAGGAGACTGTGGGACAGGAATCAAAGGAAACGCACACGGAGAACTTGGTTACGCATATTTAAGGAGCGGGGACACAACAAATGCAGCAACATACTTTGACAAATCGATTGCTCTTGATCCGACAAATGCATTCCCACGACAAAATAAAGCAGTAATGCTTTCTATGCAGAAGAAGTATGACAAAGCCTATCAGACTTTAGAAGAGTTAATTCGACTAAAACCGGACCATATTGAGGCTTATGTTCAAAGAGGTTTTTTGTACAATGCAGACAATAAAATAGAATTAGCAATCGCGGACTTTAAAAAAGCATTAGAACTAAATTCAAAGACAAATGTATTGCCGTCAAATTTAGTAAACGACCTTAACAACATTATTAAAGGAAAAAAGAAACCGTAAAAAGGCACTATTAACAACAACGTGTTCATACCAACTCCGGGGACTACTAAAATGTAGTTTTGTTTACTAACTTCGTTCACCCACGGTGGACAATGACGGCTTCCGAAGCCCATAAGCAGGCGACATATAAAAACATACCGGAAATTTCGACAAGGATTTGAGTGACATACTTTCATTCAATTGAGATACTGTTTGAAGAATATTTTTTTGAGAAATCGACTCCAAAATTTTATTTTCAATTAATCGGCCTCACAAATAACAGCACCTATAGCGTTTGTTAAGAAAGGAGCCAGATGTGTTCAAAAAAAGTTTATTAAACGCTGTAAAATTCAATCTTTAATAACCTGTACTGATTTGACCGGATCTTTTGATCTTATCCTTTTAGAAAGATTATAAAACGTCCGATAGGGGCCCTCCGCTATTGAAAAGTTAATCAGCCAGGAGGGAATTGAGCCACCCGGATCAACAATAAAACTGTAGTCAATTTGTAACCGATCACCCACCGGGGTAATAACCCACTTGCCTTCGGATTTCGGAACACGAACGATACCCTCATATGGCGGGATATAATCTGGCACACTTACTATAGAAAATGTCATTACCCGGGTAACAGGGTCTTGGGTTATCTTCAGTCGTACTACCAGGTCGCGGTTGGATACCGGCCAAGGTGCCTTTACCTCAGCACGATAAATCAACTCCAGATCGCTGATGACCTCCAGAACTTCTGTTTTAATAATGTTGTACTGCCATTCTGTATAGGCCTCCACATTCAGAATATGAGCAGCGAGTGCTGAAAGGGTTGTAGGCAACATAAATGAAGCACGGATAGCTTTTATTTTAGAATCATGTACCTTGCAGGCATAAACAAAAATACTGTCTTGCGAACGTTTAAGGTCGCAATCTGTTTGCCCCATTGATAACACGCTGATAAAAAGAAATACCGGAAAAAGCCGCATATTACCGAAGGATATCCCATTCTTCGTTTAATACCGGTATAGCCATGTGGGCCGTTAAATCAAACTGGCAGGGCACCACCGAAACATAGTTGTTGGCTATGGCCCACTCGTCATTATCCTCTCCCTTATCAAAGTTTACGAAATTGCCGGCCATCCAAAAATAACGCCTGCCGTTTGGATCAAAGCGTTCATCAAACTCTTCCACCCACTTGGCATTGGCCTGCCTGCAAATGCGAATGCCTTTAAGGTTCTCGTTGCGTTTTGGCGGAAAATTAACATTGAGCGCCACACCTTTGGGTAACCCCTTGCGCAGCACCTGCTCCGTAATTCTTAAAACAGGTTCTTCGGTGTGCGAGAAATCAGCATCATGCGAATAATCGCACAGCGAAAAACCAATAGCCGGTGTACCCTCGATAGCACCTTCAATGGCTGCTGACATGGTTCCGGAATACAAAACACTTATTGACGTATTGCTTCCATGATTAATCCCACTTACTACCACATCAGGTTGCAGTTTACCTTTCAACACATAATGCCTGGCCATTTTTACGCAATCAGCGGGTGTACCCGAACATTCAAAGGCTTTAACGCCTTCAAAGATAAAATTCTCCTCAAGCCGCAGGGTCTCGCCAACGGTAATGGCATGCCCCATCCCCGATTGCGGGCTGTCAGGTGCTACCACCAGCACATCGCCAAGTTTTTTCATCAGATGGACCAGCGTGCGAATGCCTTTAGAGGTAATCCCATCATCATTTGAAACCAGGATAAGAGGTCTTTTCATACGAACAAAAAATCTTACGGTGTAGCGCAAGCTAAACCTTAGTTACCAAATCGAAAAGTTTTGTCAATCCACAAAGAGTGAATTGTAATAAGCGATGATTTTGATAAAATCATCTTTGTTTTCCATCCGCAGCCGGTTTGCCCGTATATACTTGTCAACCTGTTGGGCTTGTCGGCCCATCAGGTTCATTAATTCCGGGCGTTTTCCGCTGAACTCGGTGATTTTGCCTTTTTCATCCATAAAGAAGTACCGGTAAACCAATACCTGGCGGGTAAACGAACCGTAGTAGTATGGCGAGCTATAGGTGCGGTACTCCAACGATTCGCGGCTTAACAACGTAAGTTTGCCTTCAGTAAGTAACTCAAAATACATCAGCGTTCCATACGAACTCGTTGATGAGTAAGGAAGTGAAAAAAAATTGCGGTACTGTTTTATTGTGGCATCAAAAATTTCAAACATTAAAACTTTACGGGGCGTATATGCTTCAACGCGTGAATCGTTTTTATAAGCAAATTGCAGCAGGTCTTGCTGTATATCGTATTTTACAACACCCCGCAGGGTATCACCTGAGGTAAGAACAACCTTACCATCGTGCCAGAGTTCAAAAGGCCATTCCTGTGCCCAGGCTTTAAAACTTACCAATATCAGTACAAAAATTGCGGGTATCCGATCCATCACTCTTTTAAAATAGTATGCCCCAGCCGGTCGCGCTTGGTTTTAAGATACCTTTCGTTATGCGGATTCGGAGCAATTTCTATTGGAATATTCTCAACAATTTCCAGGCCATACCCCATCAGGCCCACCCGCTTCTTCGGGTTGTTGGTTAATAGTCGGATTTTGGTAACTCCCAGATCGCGAAGTATCTGTGCCCCAACGCCATAATCGCGCTCATCCATATCAAATCCAAGCTGAAGGTTGGCTTCGACCGTATCCATGCCACTCTCCTGCAACTTGTAGGCTTTCAGTTTATTTATCAGGCCAATGCCTCTGCCTTCTTGCTTCATGTAGAGCACCACACCTTTACCTTCGCGTTCAACCATTTGCATTGCCGCATGAAGCTGTGAACCGCAGTCGCACCGGCACGAACCGAAAATATCACCGGTAACACAAGAGGAATGCACACGCACCAGCACGGGCTCGTCTTTTTTCCAACTTCCCTTTACCAGGGCCAGGTGAGTTTCCTGTGTACTGGTTTGTTTGTAGGCAATCAGTTTAAAATGGCCGTACTCCGTGGGCATGTCCACATCTACCTCGCGTTCAATCAGCGATTCGGCTTTAATTCGATACTCGATTAAATCCTTAATGGAGACTAATTTCAGGTTAAAGCGTTCTGCTACTTTTTTCAGGTCAGGAAGACGCGCCATGGTGCCGTCATCCTTCAATATTTCTACCAGCACCCCTGCCGGCTTAAAACCGGCCAGCCGGGCAAAGTCAATGGCCGCCTCGGTATGCCCCGCCCTGCGCAGCACACCTCCACGCTTGGCACGCAATGGAAAAATATGACCCGGCCGGCCCAGATCTTCCGGTTTGGTTTCCGGATCCACAAGGGCACGAATAGTTTTGAAGCGATCGTGTGCCGAAATACCGGTGGTGCACCCATGACCGATCAAATCAACCGAAACGGTAAAAGGGGTTTCAAAGGCTGCGGTATTCTGCCCCACCATTAAATCGAGTTTCAATTCATCGCATCGATCTTCAATCAACGAAGCACAAATAAGCCCGCGGCCATGGGTAGCCATAAAGTTCACAATCTCCGGGGTGATGCACTCAGCCGCGCAGATAAAGTCGCCCTCATTTTCGCGATCCTCATCATCCACCACAATAATCACCTTGCCATTCTTAATGGCTTCAATAGCCTCTTCAATGGTATCCAGTTTAAAATCGGTCTGCATCTACTTTACATTTTTTTCAAAACAATATTTTCTGCCATTCGGTTTACCGGGGCACCACAATACCCAGTGCATCGGCTAATTCTTTTTCGGCCAGTTTAAGCTGTTCATGCCGGAGGAGGTATTGGTCAATATCGCTATCGTCCTTTCCTTTCATTTGAGCTAGGTTCTCCTCCATCATCTTTTGAATGATTCTGAACTTAAGTCGTAATACATTACTTAACGTTACCTCGTGCATGACATCCCGCTCATGCGGAAAATAAATATGGTATTTATCACTCCAGTGTGGGCTGGTTTCGTAGCGCGAAGTAATGAGGTCGGCTACTGCTTTCTTCACTTCGGCCGAACCGTTTTCCAGAAAGTAAAAGTTATCAATCCGCTCACCGGTGGCCGAGCCGTTTTTAAAGACGGTGAATATCTCTTTATACACCGGGTTGGTAAACTCCACATCATCCAGTTCGTTCAGTAAAAAATCGAGTACTGTCTGCTCACCGCTTTCATCCATTATATTATTTTCGGCATAGTTAAGCAGTAACCGGATGGTTTCGCGCTCCTGCATTTGTACCAGGGTTTGTGCATCGGCCCGGGCAAGCGGCTGCACCTCGTGCAACGCCTCAATCGGTTCAGGCTGTTCTTCCCGCCAACGTTCCTGCTCGCGCTTTTTCCTTTCCTGAATCAGAATTTTATTCAACTCAGTAAGTAAAACAGTCTCCTGCATGCTTAGCAAGTCGCTGGTTTCCTTGATGTAAACCGAGCGTTTAATCGGGTCTGGTATCAGGGCGATACTGGTTACGATTTCGCGTATAGCCTCGGCTTTCTTTATCGGATCGTTGCCCGAACCGGCCGAGTACAAATCAATTTTAAAGGAGATGAAATCGCGTGTGTGGGTTTTAAGGTAGTGCTGAAACTCGGTGCTGCCCATTTTGCGCGAG
>JAKLJG010000019.1:17784-38768 GCA_023151255.1 Cyclobacteriaceae bacterium
CTTCACCATCGGGCAGCAACACCACGCGTACGTTCAACCCGCCTTTGAGAATCAAATCAATCCCACGGAGAGCCGCCTTTACTCCGGCTGCATCGCCATCAAACAATACGGTTACATTTTCAGTAAACCTTCGCATCAGGCGTATTTGTTCTTCGGTAAGCGCTGTACCCGATGAGGCCACCACATTTTCAATACCAGCCTGGTGCAACGAAATCACATCAGTGTAACCTTCAACCAGGTAACAGAAGTCGTGCTTTCGTATTTCATTTTTAGCCTGATACAGCCCGTAAAGAACATTGCTCTTGTGGTAGATTTCTGTTTCGGGCGAATTGATGTACTTAGGCTGATCTTTTTCCTTGGTTAATATCCGGGCACCAAAGGCAACAACTTTACCGGCCAGGTTGTGCACCGGAAAAATAACCCTGCCGCGAAAGCGATCATAGCGCTTATGGGGTCCCTCTTCTTTTGAAATGATGAGCCCGGCTCGTTCCAAAACCTCAGCGCTGAACCCGCTGTGCAGGGCATGTTTTTCAAAATGATCCCACTCATTGAGGCTATAGCCCAACTCAAACTTATCGAGCGTGCGATCGTTGAAGCCGCGTTCACGGAAATAGCTCAACCCGATGCTGTGCCCCTCTTCACTCTTATGCAAAAGATTCTTAAAATACTCTTTTGCAAAATTCATGACGATGTATAAGCTGTCACGTTCATTTTGTGCAGCCTGATCTTCCTCGGTGCGCGCCTCTTCCTTTATTTCAACACCATACTTTTTGGCCAGGTACCGGATGGCCTCCAGGTACCCCAGCCCTTCGTGTTCCATAACAAAGGTGATGGCATCGCCTCCTTTACCGCTGCTGAAATCTTTAAAAATGCCTTTAGAAGGAACTACATAAAAAGAAGGTGTTTTTTCATTGGTAAACGGACTGAGCGCTTTATAATTTTGGCCTGAGCGCTTCAGCGACACGAAATCACTCACCACATCATAAATATCCATGCGGTTTTTAACTTCGTCAATGGTGATTCTCGAAATCATGGCTTCAAAGATACCTTTTCCAACCCGCGCCTGAAACCTCGGTGCATAATCTTTGTTTTAGGATAGAATGCGACCTAAATTCACAGCCAAATTTACGGCATGAATATTACAAAAGAAGACGTTTTAAAGGCATTGAGTGTGGTTCAGGACCCGGACTTAAAACGCGACCTGGTAAGCCTGGGGATGATTAAGGATGTGTCCGTATCGCAAAGCCAGATTTCCTTTACCGTAGTGCTTACAACCCCGGCCTGTCCGCTCAAAGAAAAAATCCGGCAGGATTGCCTCGATGCCGTCAGGCTCATTGCCGGAGCATTGCCCGTGGATATTACAATAACCTCTTCTGTTACCTCTTCGCGCAGCCAGGAACCGTTGTTGCCCCAGGTAAAAAATATTGTGGCCATCGCATCGGGCAAAGGAGGTGTGGGTAAATCAACGGTTACCACTAACCTGGCTGTAGCCCTGGCGCAAAGCGGAGCTAACGTAGGTTTAATTGATGCAGATATTTTCGGGCCATCCATACCCACCATGTTTAACTGCGAGTATGAACAACCCGGTGTAGAGGCGGTGAACGGCAAAAACATGATTGTGCCCTTGCAGCAATACGGTGTAAAGTTGATGTCCATCGGGTTTCTTGCCCCGCCTGATAGTGCCGTGGTGTGGCGCGGACCGATGGCCAGCTCGGCCCTGAAGCAATTTTTCAGTGAAACACTATGGGGCGAACTGGATTACCTGTTAATTGATCTGCCTCCCGGTACAAGCGACATTCATTTGACGTTGGTCCAAACTGTGCCGGTTACCGGGGCCGTTATTGTTACCACACCGCAAAAAGTTGCATTGGCTGATGCACAAAAAGCGGTGGCCATGTTCCGGCAGCCGCAAATCAACGTACCCGTGCTTGGTATAGTTGAAAACATGGCGTGGTTTACACCGGAAGAACTTCCGCAAAACCGCTATTATATTTTCGGAAAAGAGGGAGGAAAGAACTTATCCGAAAAGCACAACGTTCCGTTACTGGGTCAAATTCCGTTGGTGCAGGGAATCCGCGAAAGCGGTGATACGGGCTTGCCGGCCGTGATGAAAGAGGGTGAAACAGCAAAGGCATTCCGTTCGCTTGCCGAAACCCTGGCCCGGCAAATTGCCATCAGAAATGCTACCTTTGAACAAACAAAGCGCGTTGAACTGAAAACTGTATGAGTAAACGCATTACCGAACTAACCCAACGCATCGAAGCTTCGCTGGACACCATCCGGCCCTACCTGGAAGCCGATGGCGGTAATGTAAAAATTACCAAGGTAACCGATGACCACATTGTAAAACTGGAGTTTGTAGGTGCATGCGGCACCTGCCCGATGTCAACCATGACGTTTAAGGCCGGTGTGGAGGAAGCTATTAAAAAAGCCGTTCCTGAAATTAAGGCCATTGAGGTTATTAACCTCACCTAAAATTAACTTCCAATTTGGTTACTCTGCTTATCTTTGGCTAATCCAGAGTATGTAACAGGTAATTTGTGTTAAAAGCATCTTCCATATACATAATCCTTCTTCTATTATCATTAAATGTAGCAACCTGGGCGCAACAACGGTGTGGCACGGTAGAGTACATGCAGTGGTTGCGCAAAGAAGGAAAGATAAAACAAACCGATGCCCAGTTTGAACACTGGCTGGAACGAAAGAAAAGTTTACAGTTTCAGCAACAGCAGGGAGCACGTCAGCAAGCAGGACCGTACCAGATACCGGTTGTTGTCCATGTAATTCACAATGGAGAACCAATTGGAGTGGGACGAAATATTTCGGATGCACAGATACTTTCACAAATTAATGTTATCAACAAAGATTTTCAGCGCCAGAACAGCGATGCCGTGAATACCCCAGCCTTGTTTGCACCGGTTGCCGGCAGCATGGATATTGAGTTTGTGCTGGCACAACGCGATCCGAACGGTTTGCCCACCACCGGCATCGTTCGGGTAAACGGAGGTCAGACATCATGGTCGCTTTCACAGGAAACAATTTTTAAGGCGCTGAGTTACTGGCCGGCTGAAGATTACCTGAACATTTGGGTGTTAAACTTCTCCGGTGGATTTATCGGTTATGCGCAATTTCCGGTTTCCTCTTTGCCGGGATTGGAAGAATATCAGGACGGCATAGCCGAAACCGATGGTGTGGTGATTGATTACCAGGCCTTCGGATCCATTGATGATGGTAGTTTTGATCTGGACCCCAATTTCAACAAAGGCCGTACACTTACGCACGAGTCGGGTTACGGCACATTTGGGGTGATAATCTTTGCGGTACCGATTATGTTGATGATACACCAACACAACGCAGTGAAACTTCGGGGTGCCCGGTTCATCCCGTTAGCACAGTTTGTGGAACCTCAATCATAAAAATGTTTCAAAATTATATGGATTATACAGACGATGCCTGCATGAATTTGTACACACAGAATCAAGTTACACGCATGGAATTAATTCTGGATGATCCTTCCGTTCCACGAAGGAACAGCCTGCTGTCCTCCCCGGGCCTGCTGCCACCGGACTGCGGTGTGATAGATGCAGCCATTATTGAAAAAATTTCACCCGGCCCGGTTACCTGTGGCGCCAATGCCCAACTGAGGTTGAAAGTCCGAAATTACAGTTGTGATCCAATTACAACATTAAAGTTAAATTATTCCATCAACGGAAGTTCACCCCTCACCACCATTTTTACCGGGCTTAATCTTAGCCCGAATGCTGTAGCCGAACTTACACTGGGCACTGTTGTGCTTACATCTGGTTTAAATTCGTTGACAACTACAATTACAGAAGTAAATGGAACACCCGATGGCCGGCCAGACAACAGTACATTAACCACCAACATACTCGTTGATAATACAGGCGACCGTATACCTTTACGCGAAAACTTTGATCAACTAATGTGGCCTGTAATTAACCCTACCGATGGAACCTTATGGACACTCAACCCCACCAACTTTGAGCAGTCGGCATCCTTCCGCGCCTTCGATGCACCCGATGGCCCCAATGAAGCCTGGCTGACAACACCGGTGCTGGATTTCTCAAACACATCAGCAGCCAGCCTATTTTTTGATTTATCCTATGCCTGGAATGGCAGTCAAAACGATCGGCTACGGATTCTGATATCAGAAGATTGCGGCAATACCTATTACAACCTGAGCCCCACTCCATTTGATAAAAGCGGGTTGCAACTGGCCAATACCATCTCCACGGAATTCTGGCAACCCATTGTTGAATCTGACTGGCAGTTGCGCAAATTTATTAACCTGTCAAACTATGCCGGCCAGGAGGCCATACGCTTAGCATTTGTTTTCTCCAATAAAAATGGGAATAACATCTTCCTGGATAATATCGAGTTTTTTGTTTCGGATGATCCTCAACCTGTTGACATTGGTGATGACCTGTATTCGGTGTACTGGCATTCTGATTTTGAGGCCTCGGTTACGTTTAATCTGCCTGAACGTAGCACGGTACGCATTGACGTTATGGACATCATGGGCCGATTGTATATCAGCACAATTGCACCCGATATTCTAAATCAGACCTTTCCGATTGATATCGGCACTGTAGCGGCAGGCATCTACATCCTGCGCGTTCAGATTGGAACAAAATTCTATGCTACCAAATTTTTCCTGTCACCTTAGTAGCCGGTTGATGCGGTGGAAATGATTATCTTTGAAGATAATATTTTCTCTGCATGTCGGTAAAAAAGAAAGTAGCCATTCTTTACGGAGGACGTTCGGTTGAGCACGCAGTTTCTGTTAATTCGGCCAAAAATATTTATGAGTTCATCGATAAAAACATGTTTGAACCTGTACCTATTGGCATCAGCAGCCAGGGGCAATGGTTTCTTACGCAAGCCGTAAACAAAGAAATTGAACAAGGCAAGTCCCTTGGATTGATCCTTGATCCTAAAAACGCGGGCTTTATGTTACTAGCCAGTGGCGACCGGTTTAAAGTAGATATTGTCTTTCCTGCCCTGCACGGTACCGATGGCGAAGACGGAAGCATACAGGGTTTGCTTGCTGCAATGGATATTCCTATGGTAGGCACCGGTGTACTCGGTTCATCGCTTTCCATGAATAAAATCGTAGCCAAGCGAATACTGAAAGAGGCCGGATTACCGGTATGCGATTTTTTAGCCTACAACTACAGCGAAAAGAATAAAATCCGCTTTGATGTTATCGAAAAGCGATTCGGCCTGCCGTTTATGGTCAAGTCAGCCAGCCTTGGCTCTTCGATTGGTATCACTAAAGTAAGCCGCAAAAACCAGTTTAAGCAAGCTGTTGAAGAGGCTTTTCTTTACGACCAGGGAGTAATCTTCGAAGAATTTATTAACGGCCGTGAGATTGAGTGCGCCATTCTTGGCAACGAACCACCGGAGGCCTCCAACCCCGGTGAAATTATTGTGAAAGGGGAGTATGAATTTTACACATTCGATGCCAAGTACGTTGATAAGGAGGCTGTAACGATTCAGGTGCCCGCTGCGTTGGATAAGAGAACCGTAAAAGTAATTCGTGAAATTTCGGTAAAGGCATTCAAAGTGCTTAATTGTCAGGACTTCGCACGGGTTGATTTATTTCTGACGAAAAAAGGTAAAGTGTACGTAAACGAAATCAATACCATCCCAGGCTTTACCAATTCGAGCATGTACCCCATGATGTGGAACGAACGGGGTATCGGCTTTAGCGAATTAATTACTAAACTCATCAACCTGGCTCAGGATCGGTATGAAGCAAACAAGCGGATAACTCGTGACTTTACATCGGCTCTACAGTATTAATTTCATTCACAATCCGTACAACTGCCCATGATAAAACGGTTACAGCATTATACTTCAACGGCTGGCGGCTTACTCCTCAGCCTGGTTATCACAATAGGCACTGGCCTTATTTTGTTGCTATTCTACTTTTACATATACCTGCCGGCTTCAACCAACCATGGCGAAACCATTACGGTACCAAATGTTGAAGGAATGAACCTGGCCGATCTGGAGGAATTTCTTGGTAAACGTAACCTACGGTTCGAAGTGAATGACAGCTCTTATTCGGAGGAGTATGCACCGCTTACAGTATTAAAGCAGTACCCGCAGGCCGGCTCAAAAGTAAAAGAGAACCGTGTTATATACCTCTCTATTAACCGCGTGAACCCGCCCAGTGTGCCCGTTCCTAACTTAATTGATGGGTCGCTGGTAAATGCCGAGGCCGTGCTGCGCGGAAACGAATTGAAACGGGGTAAAATACAACTGGTTAGAGGCCCCTTTCTGAATCTGGTAAAAGAAATGCGGTATGAAGGTAAAAAGATTGAACCCGGCACCCGCATACCAAAAGGTTCGGTAATTGATCTGGTGGTGGAAGATGGTGGAAGTAATGTGGTGCCCATGCCCGATGTTGTGGGATATACCCTTGAAGACGCCAAAATTCCCATCTTTGGCTCTAACCTCAACCTGGGGCAAATTCACCTGGTGGGCGATACCCTGGCTGTATCACCGGTTGTCGTACTCAAGCAAAAGCCTGCACCTAAAGAAAATATTAAAGTAGGCGATGTCGTTGAGTTATGGGTAGGTAAAAAAGGTACCGTGGTTATTCTGGATGAGGACGAGGACGAAAATAATAACAACCTCCGGTAAGGTGGTAAAACAAGTAATTTTTAATGTTCTGCTGGCCATGCCGATGGTCGCACTACACGCTCAGTTTATTGTAACGCCAGTATCCAAGCCAACATCCATAAGCAACGCTTCACGCAAGCAAAGCCTGCCGGCCATGGCCCTACCCTTCTGGGACGATTTTTCTGTCCACTCCAATACCGATACGCTGTGGGATAGTAATACCACTGTATGGATTAACTCAGATATCGGTATCAATCCGCCAACAGTACAGGTTTGCAGTTTTGATGGATTAAATGAACTTGGATTACCCTACAACCTTACCGACCCGCAAGCCGTAGGCTACACCGACAGCCTGGTATCAAGAAAAATCAGAATGGCCGATGTGCCTTTGGCCCTTCGAAATACAGTATTCTTTAGCTTCTTCTATCAATGGGGTGGTTATGGCGAGGTTCCTGACGGGAACGACTTTTTTTTACTGGAATTTAAAACCAACACCGGAGTTTGGGAAACAATTGCACAACTCACTTCGAATGACGAAGAGCAGCCAGATTTGTTTTATGACACACTCATCCAACTAAACCAGGACAGGTTTTTTCATAATGACTTTCAGTTTCGCTTTCGTTCGTTCGGCAGGCAATCAGGCCGCTACGATACCTGGCATATTGATTATGTGTACTTAAATGTAAACCGATCAGCAAGCAATAAGTTTTATCCTGACCGGGCCGTATTTAAACAAATCAGCAGCCCCCTTGGGCCATACTATGCCATACCCTATAAGCATTTTACCGATCCGGTAACTAATCCGGCATTTACCAATCCTTCGGTTGGCTTGTATAACCTGTCAGCAATAAACCAACCCATGAACTTTGATTCTTTTTATAACCTTCGGGTTTTTGAAAATGGTGGGCTGGCCGTCACTGGCGGACTACTCAGCGATTCAGTGCCCTCCTCGCTGGCCAGCCTGGAGCGAAAATTCTTTACCCTGCCCGACCTTCCTCCTAAAACTTTGTTTAACGTTTCTGCGGATTCTGCCTTCTTAAAAGTATATCTCCGTGTTAACACACGCGATACGCTCGTAAACAAACCCGACTTTCAGTTGAACGATTCCAGTTTTACAGAAACCGTTTTTAAAGATTACTATGCATACGATGACGGTACAGCCGAGTATGCTGCAGGCTTAACTCAGCCAGGAAACTTAGCTGCCTGCAGGTTCGTACTCAAAACAGCAAACCAAGATACCCTCAATGGCGGATATATACATTATCCATATACAGGTTCGGCCAGCCCAAATATTGTAACCTTACTGGTATGGACAAGTAGAAACGGTAAGCCCGGCACGCTGCTTACCGAGCAAACAATTCCAGTAAGGCGCGAAGCCAACAGTAAATTCACCTCGTTTACACTAAATCCTGCTGTACTTGTAAAAGACACTGTTTTTATTGGTTGGGCGCAAGGGAATGCAGGGCTTGTTCGCATCGGGCTCGATACCAGCCACGATACCGGTGATCAGATTTATGTAAACACCAATGGAACGTGGGTGCAGAATGACCTGGTTACCGGCAGCCTGATGATACGCCCCCGCTTCGGAACAGGCGAAATTGTAACGAGCTTACCCGAAGTAACTGAACCGGTTGTTGATCTTTATCCAAATCCGAACACCGGAGAATTTTATCTGACGGGCGATGTCAGTGCTGTTGAAGTTTTATCAGTAACAGGACGACACCTTGAAATACAAACCGAACAATTTAATTCGAAAACACGAGTAAAAGCGTTAAACCCGAAACCGGGGCTTTACCTGGTGCGTTACCGCACGGGAAATTTTATTCAGGCAAAAAAAATATTTATTACACACTAAGTTTTATTTCAATTCTATTGGGTTGGGGCTGAAACTGATAATAAAAATAATCAGCGCAAGCCAGCCCAGCACCTGCCGGTTGGTATCCAGCGGTTCTTCAATTTCAGATGGCGGGTGTTGTACACCAATAAAACGGCCCAACACAAAACCGAATACCAACCAACCTGAATAGCCCTGAGTATGCGGAAAACTCCAGCTTAGTAAAAACTGCAACGCAAAAACAACAACCGCATACATAAGCGTATCGCGCCAGGGCAAAGCCAATCCGGTAAAGCACAGGTAAAGAAACAGCACATACGCTGGTATATAAATCATCAGGTCGTTTACAGGCTGACCGGGATGCACCATGCCCAGGCCTGCATAAAACATAAAGGCGATAAAAAAAGAAGCGGCAATCATCCGGTGCCACCTGTAACCAACCAATCCGTACAGTACATGGCCGCCATCCAACTGGCCGATAGGTAATAAATTAAGACTTGTAAAAATCAGTGCAAGAAACCCGGCAAAGAGGTACGGGTAATGCATAATTTCATGTGGGTTAGGCATGCGCTCCGGATCGGCCACAAATTTTTCGAAGAACATAAATAATAGGTTTTTACCTATAACCACGTCCAGTATCTGTTCATTGGGTTCGTAAACATGAGCAGCATAGTTTAATCCATATTGTTCATATTCCGGATGAATCTGAAATATGTAATCGGCTGGAGGCAGATTAATGAAACCATAAAATAATACAATCAGCGCCATGATAAAACCTGCCAGCGGCCCTGCAATACCAATATCGAAGTTGATGCGCATGGAAGGTACTTTAGTGCGCAACCGGATGATAGCCCCCATGGTGCCAATGGACAGCGGAAATGGAGGTATGGGAATATAATACGGAAGGCTGGAATCGATTCGGTTTATCCGGGCGGTAAAATAATGACCAAATTCATGCACGGTAAGAATGAGCAGAAACGGAACCGAAAAGTGCATGCCGCTTAAAAAGTCCTGCCAGGTAAACTCAACATAAACCGATTTACCGTACGTCCACTCGGCACCGGCAATAGTAGTAGTAATAAACGTAGCCAGGAAAAGAAGTGCCTGGATTAGGCGTATTCGGAATTCTCTGTTCATAAAACAAAAGGACTCATTTTTCTGAGTCCTCAATGGTGGTGGGCCCAGCAGGGCACGATCCTGCGACCCCCTGATTATGAGTCAGGTGCTCTAACCAGCTGAGCTATGGGCCCAAAAAGGGAGTGCAATTTTAGCGATAAGACCAATAATTACCAATCTGAATATTTTGATTTCGGTTTATCAATTAATTCCGAATACCGTTTCAGGTCTGAGCGTAAATCATGATTTTCATTTGTTTTGCTATGCCATTTTATGCCTTTGGTCTGGCTGTTTGTCTTACAATCAGGTGCTAAAACAGCCGCTGGTCACGGAAGAGACCTTATGCGTTGCACTACGCATTAATTCACAAATGCACAATCCGGGTTTTATTTAATTACATGCACCCAACTTTTGCAAGTGGCGTAATCACCCACACTCACTTCGTAAAAGTAAATGCCACTGTCTAAATCTTTTGCTGCCCAGGTATTCCGGTAGTCAGTTGACTCGTAAACCTTTCTGCCCCAGCGGTTAAATACTTTCAGCCGAACCGGTATATCAAAATCAGCTGGCGATTGAAGCGTTTCGCCATATTGAACAAAAAATGTATCGTTATCCCCCGGGGTATCTTCAGGTGTAATTACGTTAGGAACTTTTAATGTAAAGATTGGTACGGTAACAACCTGCTCATATACACAGGTTTCTTTTACTCCTACCAGCTTTACACCATAAAAACCATCAAAATCGTAGGCATGTATCACAGTTGGCTGGTCAGAAGTAAATCCATCGCCAAAGTCAAAGAAAAACGTTTCACCGGCTTGCTGGTTGGTGTTGTTAGTTAGCCGGATAGCCAGACGTGAAAAGCAGTTAGTAACAAACTCATAGTGAATTTTCAAGTCAATTCCGGGAACAACATTTATCAGCACCGTGTCTTTTTTTACGCAACCATCGGCATCGATAATTGTAACGATATACATTGTTGTATCCTGCGGATTAATAAAAGGCCGTTGCAAATTGGATTGGAAAGCGCTGTCCGTACTAATCCAATGGTATTGAACTCCACCGGTAGCATCGAGCTGGTAATTGGTGTACTGGCAAATAGTGGCATCGTCCTGGGCAGCGCCATCATTTTTATAGTACATAATCAGCTTTTGTGCCGAATCAACAGCGGTGCAGGTGTTTAAATCAATAGCTTTTAATTTTATCAGATAAGTGCCCTCTTGCTGGTACTGATGAAGAAATGATTCCTTGTCGGTTTTTGTAAGTCTGGTGCCATCACCTAAATCCCATTCAAAGATTTCGCCTCCGGTACTGAAGTTCTCGAGCCGCAAAGTATCCGGGTAACATAACTCAGCAATGCCGGGCATTGAAAAATCAACTTTATTGGTTTGCAGGCGTGCGCGCAACGAGGCCAAATCAAACTTGAATGCAGCATTATTACAACTCAGGCTATTGTTGGTGTTTGACCAGGCACCCGGTGTGGTGGGAAAATCATCGAAGCTGCCACCACAGCCGGCACAAACGGCATGGTAAACAATTCCGCTTTTATCAAAACGGCTGGTACCGCCATCCACGTGCGTAGCGGTTTGCGGGCCTCCTAAAAAAGTAGCGTACAATAACTCCGAAGCATCTTCGGTGAGCACGATGAAATAAAAATCGGAGCCAAACGTGGTTGACTGCAGGGCATCGGGTGTTACCGGCATGCCCGTGGTTCGGCTGGTGGCCGGCCAATATCCGCGCGATATGTTCACAGCTCCACCCCAGCCTGACATATACAGGTTGTTGCAATCGCTAACCAGAAATGCCGTTGGCGATATATTCGGAATGCCAATACCCGAACCAAAAACAGTTGAAAAGACAAGGGTGGTCAGGTCGGCTGAAAGTTTTTGCACAAACTGTCCGCTGTTTGGATTTTTGTAAACACCCGGAGTTACCGGCATGGGGCCGGTCGTCTGGCCGTACACATACACATCGCCTGTAGTGCCTACATCCAAAAAATAAATCTGGTCATACTGGTTGGTACCGGTAAGTGTTGAGCGAAGCAACATCGTGCCTGAAGCATCAATCATAGCCATCCAGCCATCGGCATTGCCGGCATAGGCCGTCTGGTATGCACCGGGCGTAACCGGAAAATTGGAACTGGTTGTGCCTCCACCCGTGTAAATATTACCAAGGCTATCAAATTTGATTGTGTACGCAGCATCGTGCCCATTGCCACCAACAAAGGTTGACCACTCAATCTGCGTAAGCGAAGGATTAAGTTTTACCAGCACGGCATCGGTTTCACCGCCATTATATACCGGTGAAAAGCCGTTCACGATTGGAAAATTTAATGATGATGTAACGGAACTGATGTACACATTGCCTTGATCATCCGTAATGATATCGCCTCGCATCTCATCGCCATAGTTGCGCGTAAGCGGGCCACTGGGCCAGGTATTAAGCCCATCGTTTGAAGAGCCGCCCAGGTAGGTGCAGGACTTAAGTTCATCACCAGTTGCACTGATGCGTGCTACGAACAAATCCGATCCGTTCGGGTACTGCTCGATAACATCGGAGAACACAAAAAAGCCACCCTGAAATGTTGGCGTAACCACACCCGCGGTTACCGGGAAGTTAACCGAACTGGTAGTACCAAACATCAGCAAGTCGCCATTGCTATCCATAACCATGCTGTGCGGAGTTTCGTTGCTGGACCCGCCCAGGTAGCTGGCATACAACAACTGGCTGCCGGTGGAGTCGTATTTCAGTAGCGCCACATCATAACCACCGGCATGAAATGTTTGAAACGCTCCAGGTGTTGCCGGAAATGTTCCTCCCAGAGCCCCGCGCATAATGCCTGCTGAATACAGATTTCCGTTTTCTCCGGGCGTGGCCGTACTTCCCCAGTTATCGGCTGTGCTGCCCGAAAAGGTGGAGAAGATCAGCAATGGGTCAATAACCAGTTCGTAACAGGAATCGTAACCATTAGGGAACTCAAACCGGAGCACATCTTCAGTAAGGCGGTACCGGCTCACCACTTCAACTTTTCTGCCGCCAATCAATTGGTAGGTGTAAGGCTTTTTTTCAATTACGGTGCCTACTGAAGTTTCTATAACAAGATTACCGTTTTCGAGTGTAAGCGCATCGGCTCCGCAATATTGAAGCAAAAGCTGTGAGGGGTCGGCCCCGGGCGCTACAATAAAATCATATTTCAGATGCTGGTTAATCGATGAGATTCTCAGGTCAATTCCTTTATATACGTACGGATACAAAACACCATTGTAAGCGGCTGCACGCGGAGCCCAGGTTGCCTGATTATTGCCAAGAAAAAAATTGTAATACGTCTTTATCACACCAAAGGGCTCCGGTCTCACCGATTGATCGGCACCGATGAAATTAATATGTACACTATGGCCTTTTACCGGATGGTTTACTGATACCTGTTTTCCGCTTGATTCACTTATTGCCAATGGATGTCCATTAACATGATGATGATCGGCCTGCTCTTCAAGCAGGGTTATAGCAAATTGATCAGGTCGGATAAATACGCGCCCCCCCGGAACCCGGGCCGCAAAATGCACATCGGCCGGCCACTGGTTTTTGTTTTCAATAAAACGTAAACCAGGCTGGGCACCGGCCTGTTGGCCGTAAAAAGCCAGCATGTATATAAAAATCAGGCAACCAATACCCCGTTCCAACATCAGTAACCAAGATAATCATTTTCACCTACCGGTCAGACCTCCTTGCGCAGTATCTGCAACGGGGGTGTGGCAATTACTTCGCGGGAATTCCACCAGCCGATGAGTATGGTAAGAAATACTACTCCTGCAATGGTAGTAACCAACTCCGGCCAACTGAAAGCAAAGGTAATTTTAAAGAAGAAAGTAGTAAGCAGGTAGCCACCGCCCAGCGATAGGATCATACCCGTTAAGGCAGAGAATAACCCCACATAGCCATATTCAATTAACGTTATCCGGTTGATTTGCCTGGTACGGGCACCCAGCGTGCGCAGCAACACATTTTCCTTTATCCGGATAAACTTGCTGTTAATGACCGATCCGGCCAAAACTACCAGGCCGGTGATAATGCTGAACAATGCCATAAATCGAATTACCGCGCCCAGTTTATCAAACAATTCGTTGACGGTGCTTAAAATCAACCGAAGATCAATTAGTGAAATATTGGGGTATTCATTCACTAACCGCTGCTGAAACTGATTAGCCTGTTGCTGATCTGCAATACGCGTGGAGGTAACATATACCTGCGGAGCTTCTTCGAGTACTCCTGCCGGAAAAACAAAAATAAAGTTAGGCGGATCCTTCGGCCAATCAACTTTGCGAATACCACTGATGCGTGCCTTAACCGGAACACCCTGCACATCGAACACCAGCGAATCGCCCACAGTTACTTCCAGATTTTCGTGCATACCTTCCGAAATAGTTACCCACACCGAATCCTTGCCTGATGATTTCCGTTGCAACTCACCTTGAATCAATTCTTCCGAATGATGCAGGCTGTCGCGATACGTTACGCGGTACTCGCGCGTTAGGGCCCAGTTTGGAACGCGGTCTGTGGTGTCGCGCTGTAACACATCAATTGGTTCACCTTTTACCTCGGCAAGGCGGCAGGTAACAATTGGCACCACCTGGTTCACCGCAAGGTTATTTTCTTTCATCAGCGCAATAACACCCTCTTTTTGCCAAGGCTGTATATCGAACAATATGGTGTTCGATTGATTTTCACGACCACTGAATTCAACCTGGCTCAGTAAACTTTTCTCAATAATGTTAAGTGTAGCCACTAAAAATGCACCGAGGCCAATAGTTACCATCAGCACGCGGCTCTGGTTATTTGGCCTGAACAGATTGGCCAGCGCATGCCGCCAGATAAAGGAGGCCCGGGTCGGAAAAAACTTTCGTACAGATCGCAACAACAATAATGCTACCAACGCCAGCATGCCCAGCGCCACAACAAGACCGGCCACAAAAAGTAAACCCGTTACCGCTTCACCGGTTTGCCAAACTGCAAAGGCCACCGGAAACAATACAACACCGGCAATGGCTGCAACTTTTGCCTTGGAAAAAACTTTTACTTCCTCAAAATCTGCCCGAAGCACCGTGAGCGGAGGCACAAACCTGATCGACAATAGCGGCAACATAGAAAACAACGTACCCATAACCGTACCCAGCAGCATACCTTTCATTACCGATAGCCATGAAACAGATAAAGTGATTTCAACCGGCACCAGGTTACCAAAGAGGAAAGGAAGTAGTTGTTGAATGCCGATACCGAGCAGTGAACCAATAAAACTGCCAAGTATGCCAAGAAAAAATATCTGAATAAAGAAAATATTAAAGGCTTGCCAACCCGAAGAACCAATACAGCGAAGCACAGCTACCTCGGCTCTTTTTTCGCGTGCATACAGGTGCACCGAACTGGCAATACCAATGCAGCCCAGAATAAGCGCTATGAATGCCAGTAACGAAAAAAAACGATAGACCGATTGAAACGCTTCGCCCAGTTCGCGTTTGCGTTCCTCCACGTCATCAAAACCATGGCCATATTTGCGCGCCAGCGGTTTAAGTTTACCGGCCAATTCAACTGCCTGTTCATCGCTGGCTGTTTTAATGTACTTGCGGTAGTTAACCCGACTGCCATACTGCACCAGCCGGGTTGAATCCAATTCGGCCCATGCGATATATACCGATGGGGTGAGGGTTGATAATATCCCTCCCCCGCCCGGGATTTTGGTTACCACACCGGCCACCGGAAATTTGGAGTTCCCGATTTTAATTGTGTCGCCCGAACTCACTTCATACTGGCTGGCCAGGGTTTCATCAAGCAAGGCACAACCTCCGTCTTTCATCTTTTCGTAAGCATCAGCAGGTTGTGTCTCAATCTTTCCATAGAAAGGAAATGCACCGCGCAGGGCAACCAGCCTGATTAATCTTGAACTTCCGGAATGGAGAAATAAAACCATGGATGCCATATCGGCTTCATCGGCTTGCGGATGGGGGATAGAATCAAACAGGCTTTTCAGTTCCGCTTCAAATGGCCGGTTGGCATTTACCAGGATATCGGCACCCAGTAATTCTTTGGCATTTCGGTCGATGTCATTCTGCAAACTGTTGTTTAGTGAATCGAGCGCCACCAGGGCCATGATGCCGACCACCAACGAAGCCATGAAAAGTGCCAGGCGTAAACCATTATGGCGTGCATCACGCCAGGCCATGCGCCAAACCCAGCCATCCGCCAGTATAGTTTTTGATATCCGTTTTAGCCGGATGGTATATTCGATCATGATTGAACTATTGAAACAGCCGAAGAATCTTCAATCAATTCGCCACCGCGCATACGCAGTATGCGGTTGGTTTTTTGAGCCAGTTCCAGGTTATGCGTTACCAATACCAATGTAGTGCCTTCCTCCTGGTTTAGTTTAAATAACAATTCGGTAAGGTGCCGGGCATTTTCATCATCCAAATTGCCGGTTGGTTCATCAGCAAACAACATTTTAGGGTTTGTGATAAACGCCCGCGCCATGGCTACCCGCTGCTGCTCCCCACCTGATAGTTGTGACGGATAATGATGGAGCCGATCAGCCAACCCTACACGCTTCAGCAATTCAATAGCCCTGGAGGCTACATTTTTTTCACCACGTAATTCCAGCGGCACCATCACATTTTCAAGCGCTGTTAAGGTTTGCAATAACTGGAAATTCTGGAATACAAACCCTAGGTACTGATTGCGGATATAGGCCCGGTCGTCTTCTGTCATGGAATTAAGCTTTAACCCCATAAGTGTTATGGTGCCACTGGTGGGTACATCCAGGCCTGCACACAACCCAAGCAGGGTGGTTTTACCACTTCCGGATGGGCCGATGATGGCCACTGTATCGCCCTGCCGAACAGCAAAACTTACGTTATGGAGTACCGTTAGCGGAGTAGCGCCCGATATATAGGTTTTTGTAAGGTTATCGGCCTGAAGAATGGGTTGTGTCATGGTTTTTGCTTATCGGATTCAATAATAAAAGGGTAATGTCTTAAAATTGTTTCAATGTTGGGGCTTAAGTTTGATTTATGGTCGTAAAAACCGTGTTGTTTATTGTGGGCCTGATGTTGTTGCAGGATACTACCCCGAAACGGACCATCCTTTTTTTTGGCGACAGCCTGACTGCCGGCTATGGGCTTTCGCCCGAAGAAGCGTTTCCGGCTCTTCTGGAAAAGCAACTCCATGCCAAAGGCAAATCCTGCAAAGTAATCAATGCCGGATTGAGCGGTGAAACTTCGGCAGGCGGGCTTACCCGTATTGACTGGATGCTACGGCAACCCGTTGACATTTTTATTTTGGAGTTGGGCGCTAATGACGGCCTTCGCGGCCTGCCGCTTGAGCAGACACGCACCAACCTGCAGGCTATTATTGATAAAGTGAAAGCAAAATTCCCGAAAGCAAAAATTGTTATAGCCGGCATGATGGTTCCGCCCAACATGGGACCGGAGTATGCGGCAGGTTTTAAAGCACTATTCCCGGATTTAGCTAAAAAAAACAATGCGGTGCTTATCCCCTTTCTGCTTGAAGGCGTTGCCGGCAACGAAAAACTCAATCTGCCGGACGGCATTCACCCTAATGTTGAGGGACATAAAATCGTTGCAACGAACCTGGTAAAGATTATTGCCCCGCTGCTTTGACAATCACCGCAGACACTCGTGCAGAAAGACAAGGATATCCTCAGCAACCTTATCATCATCCTTGCCCAGTTCTTTGTTAATCGATAAATTACTCTTCTTGCTGTAGTTCATCACTTTGTTTTTGATGCCGGCCTCTGTTAGTTTTTTGGCAAGTAATACAGCATCCTTTTCGGTCGGACTTTTCGTGCCGGCATAAATAATCAAATGCGGAGGAGCGGCCACACCCGGCTTTACATAAGTAACCGGAGACGCATCGGCCCAGTTATCAGGCGAATCGCCAAATGTATCAATACACCACTCGCGTACTTTGCTGACCGCATCAGGCATGGTAGATACCATATCAAAACCCACGCCATCCAGCAGCACCACCCCTTTAACAATGTTTTGAGAGCCGCCTGCTTCCCGGAGCAGATGCTCATTAAGCGATACCAGCGCGGCAAGGTGCGCGCCCGAAGCATAGCCCATTAAAAAAATTTTTGATGGATCGCCACTGTAATGAGGCAGGTTGTTATGAATCCAAACAATGGCATCAGCTACATCCTGCACATGAGCCGGAAATCTGGCATCAGGCGAAAGCCGGTGGTTAATAGAAATAAAAACGTAGCCGCGCGAAGTAAAATATTCCGGCTTATTATCCACATCGCTTTTATCACCGAACGTCCATACACCCCCATGAATCCAGATAATAACCGGAGAATTGCTGCCCTTTCGGGGCATATAAATATCAAGCGAATTGAACCGTGCGTCTTTCGCTTTTTGAGAATATTTAACATCGGAGACCTTGAAATAAGAAGTCTCCCCCTTTTTTTGCGCATACAACTGATTTAAGAGGCTGCCCCATACGCAGAAAAACACAAGCAACATACCTTTCAACCGGGGCCCTATACTTAGAGGTGCATCCTTCATAATCGCTAAATATGCCGTTTTAATACTAAATACACAATTCAGGCAATTATCAAACCAGAACCGAGGCGCCATCACTTAACCAAACCCGGTAAATGCTTAATGCTTTGCCCATTGCCTCACGGTAAGCAGCCGAAGTATTGTTAATGACTGTTTCAGAGTTTAGTGAGTTTACCAGGTTAATGGTGCAGCCGCCAAACCCACCGCCCATCATGCGGGCGCCAAGAACTCCGGGCATATCTTTCACCTTTTCAACCAGAAGATCCAGTTCAGGGCAGCTTACTTCGTAGAGATTGGAAAGACCGCTATGTGTTTGGAACATTTTCTTGCCAAACGCAAATATATCTCCGTTCTTAAGATCATCACAGGCGGCCAGCAGGCGCTCATTTTCCTCCACCACATACCGGCAACGATTATAGATAACCGAGTCGATTGGAATACACTCGTCAACCATTGCGGCAGTTGCATCGCGTAAGCTGCTCACCTGCGGATATCTTTTTCCAATCATTGAAACACCCTCCGCGCATTCTTTTCTGCGTGTATTATATTCCGATGAGGCCAGCGTGTGCTTCACACCCGTATCGAATAAAACAATTTCAATTCCCGGAAAATTAAATGGCAGGTGTTGGTGTTCTAACGAACGGCAATCCAGCTTTACTACGTGATCTTTTCTGCCAAACAAACTGGCGAACTGGTCCATAATTCCACACATGGTTCCGGTAAATTGGTGTTCGGCATGCTGGGCTATCAGCGCCAGTTCAAGTTTATCGATGTTTAGATCGAAAAGTTTGTCTAACGCCAGGGCAACAGCACACTCAACAGCAGCCGAGCTAGATAGTCCAGCTCCTATCGGAATATCGCTGGTGAGCATCAGGTTAAATCCGCCCAGCAGGTAACCGCGTTTTAACAACTGATCAACCACACCCAGCACGTAGTCAGTCCAGCGATTATGAGGTTTCAACTGATCAATATCGGCTTCAACACGTTCATTGAACTCAAGCGAGTAAAGTGTAATGCGGCCGTCATTCCGCCTGGCAACTGCAACATGGGAAGCCAAATTGATGGAGGCCGGCAATACAAAGCCTTCGTTATAATCGGTATGTTCGCCAATCAGGTTTATCCGCCCGGGTGCCCGAACGATAAGCGGTGAACATTTAAACGCATCGGCAAACTGCTGCCGGAGTTGAGGGGCAATCAAACAGAAATACAGTTAGCGGAGAGAGAGGGATTCGAACCCTCGGTACAGTTGCCCGTACAACGGTTTTCGAGACCGTCCCATTCGACCGCTCTGGCATCTCTCCGGGAGCGCAAAAATAAAAACTCCTGCCCGAAGACAGGAGTTTTACTTAAATGACTTTTTTACTTATTCAAAGCGAAGCGATTCGATCGGATCAAGTTTAGAGGCCTTATGAGCCGGGTAGTATCCGGAAAGGAGGCCCACTACCACACACACAAACAGGCCGAAGAAAATCCAAAACCAAGGGATAATGTAATTCTTCATGCCCATAAACTTGGCCCCTGCATTGCCCGCTAAAATGCCCAGCAAAATTCCCAACAATCCTCCCAGCACACATACTACAATAGCTTCGATAACAAACTGTTGCCGGATACGGAGCGGTGTGGCGCCCAGCGCTTTACGCACACCAATTTCGCGGGTACGTTCGGTAACCGACACCAGCATGATGTTCATTAACGCAATAGCCGAACCCAACAGGGTAACAAACCCTAACCCAAAACCGGCCGTGCGGATGTACCCGGCAATCTCGGAGGTGCGCTCCAACAAGGTAATGTTGTTATCTACCACAAACGAATCTTCCCGGCCGGGCTGGTCGCCCCGTATGCGCCTCATCAGCGCGGTGGCTTCGCCCATCGCAAAGTCAACCTGCGCAGGGTCTGTAATAGCCACGGTTATCCGGTACCATAAACTACGACCCTTAGCCATTTGGTTAGCTTTCTTTAGCGGGATGATAATCATGTTATCAAAGTTCGAACTCGGGTCGCCAAATCCTCCTTTCGGAGCAAGCGCCCCGATTACGCGAAAGCGCGAACCTAAAATGGTTATCTCAGTTCCTTCAACCGGTTCATTCTCATCATACAATGCTTGCCTGATCTTATCACCCAAAATGGCTACCTGGGCCCCATAGTTGAACTCCAATTCCGAAATGTTACGGCCCTGCACAAATTCAAGTCCTTTAATCAGCGCGTAATCTGCATTGGCCCCCATTACATTAACATTCGGGTTTGTTTTCTTTGAGTTGCGGCTTATCTCGGCAACCATCGTTAACATGGCCGAAATACTGACGTTGGCCGGATATTCAAATTCATCGGCAAATATCAGCGCTTGCCGCATGGTAATGCGCGGGTAGCTTTTTTCAAGCACGCCCTGCTGGCTTTGCCCCCGGTTGGATTTCGATTCAATGTCGAACGAATTGGCCCCAAGCGAGGTGAGGCTTTCGGTAACCGACTTTTCAATACCATCAACAGCGGTTAAGGCACCCACTAACGCAGTGATACCAATGGCCACAATCAGGGCTGTAATAACCGAGCGAAGCATATTGGCCTGTACCGACCGCAGTCCTTCTTTTATGTTTTCAAGCAGATTCATGAAACGGATGTAGTGTGCTTATACGTTGAAAAGAACAGCCAAATGTTACAATGCGGCCCTGTTTTTTGAAGTTATAACCGGTAACTTTGACGTTCGGTTTTAAAAGTAAGTAAAATACCATGCGTGCAGCGGTTTTATTCGGGTTGTTGCTTGTTATAAGGGTGGCGGTGGCCAATTACATCTTTATACCCATGGACGAGCGGCAGACCAA
>JAKLJG010000001.1:0-92195 GCA_023151255.1 Cyclobacteriaceae bacterium
TAATGTTGCGGGTGGAGTCCCTTTGGGAATGATACGCCCAACGAGCTTCTCCCGCCTGTGGCGGGGCTCCACCCCGCGATGTAATGTTGCGGGTGGAGTCCCTTGGGAATGATACGCCCAACGAGCTTCTCCCGCCTGTGGCGGGACTCCACCCCGCGATTTGGTGCACAAAAGTAGAACGGTCGGCCCTAAAAACCAAATAAGGTCCTTCAACCAACTAAACACAGGTTTGATTTCGTAATTTTCAAAATTCGATTTTGTGTATGGACGAATTAGGCAAATCAATACCGGTCGGTGAAAGTCTGATTGAGACAGAGCATGCAGCTAAACCACCGGGCAACACACACTGCCTGAATTGTGGAACTCCGCTTTTGGGTTCGTATTGTTCGCAGTGCGGGCAGAAGGACCTGCCCCGCAGACAGGCCATTGGCGATTTGCTCGTAAATTTTATCGGTTCCTTTTTTAGTTTCGAGTCGAAATTCTTTAAGACGTTTGGAACACTACTGCTAAAACCAGGGAAGATCATAAACGAGTATAACGAGGGTAAGCGCGAGCGTTACTACCATCCTGCACGAATGTATGTGTTCCACAGTTTCATTTTCTTTTTACTGTTTGCCCTGATGCCTGACGAACAGAAAGTTAATCTGACTGAAGATGGGCGTAAACTAAGTAAGGAAGAAACTGCCCGGGTACTTGATACATTAAAGACAGTTCCCTGGCAGAGCTATTCCCCCAAAACGATTGCCGAATACGATTCGATTCAAAACACCAAACCGCTGAACAAGCGCGATGGGAAGTTGGAACGCTACTACCAGGAAAAATACATCTTGTTAAAGCAAAAACGCGGTTGGGACGATAAAACCATTTGGAAAAGTTTTGGTGAAAGTTTTCAGAACAACATACCCAAAATGATTTTCTTCCTGCTGCCGGTTTTCGCGTTGCTTTTGAAGTTACTTTATATTCGAAGAGACTTCTATTTTTCAGAACATTTGGTGTTTTCTGTGTTTTATTATGATTTTCTTTTCCTGGCCGGAATAGTGGGCATACTGTTTTCGCAGGTCAGCTGGCTGGAGTGGTTGAACTTCTTTGTTTTCATCTACATTAACTTTTATTTGTATCGGGCCATGCGAAAGGTGTATGGACAGTCGCGACTTAAGACAATGGTAAAATTTTTTGTGCTTATCTCTACCTTTTTCTTTTGCCTCATTTTTGCATTCGTTATTAATGCGGTGGTTACCCTAATATTGCTCTGATGATTTTTCAATCGAAACCACCGTTAGCAGAACGCATGCGTCCATCAAAACTGGAGGAACTGGTGGGCCAGCCGCATTTAACCGGTTCGGGAGGAATTATCAGAAAAGCCATTCAGTCGGGCAATATCCCATCGATGGTCTTATGGGGCCCGCCCGGTACAGGCAAAACAACCCTGGCCAACATCATCGCCCATGAAGTGAAAAAACCTTTTTACACGCTTAGTGCCATCAGTTCGGGTGTTAAGGACATCCGCGAGGTGATTGATCGCGCCCGGCAATCGGGTAAATCCATTCTATTCATTGATGAAATCCACCGGTTTAATAAATCCCAGCAGGATGCACTGCTTGGTGCCGTTGAAAAAGGAATTGTTACATTAATCGGGGCCACAACCGAAAATCCATCCTTTGAGGTGAACTCTGCTTTGCTTTCGCGGTGCCAGGTGTACACACTTAATCCGCTTGCCGTGGATGATCTGCTTTTGTTGGTCAACAAGGCGATGAGCAAAGACGAAGAACTGAAAAAGCGAACAATAAACCTGAAAGCGCACACCGCCTTGTTTCAGCTATCGGGTGGTGATGCAAGAAAAGTGCTTAACCTGCTTGAACTGATTGTTGATGCTGTGCCTGACCCGGTAATCATCACCGATGAACTGGCTACACAGGTAGCCCAGAAGAAAATTGCTGTTTATGATAAGAGCGGTGAGCAACACTATGATATCATCTCTGCGTTTATCAAATCCATCCGCGGCAGCGATCCAAACGCTGCCATCTATTACCTGGCCCGGATGGTCGAGGGCGGAGAAGATGTAAAATTCATCGCGCGCAGGATGGTTATCCTTGCTTCGGAAGACATTGGCAATGCCAACCCCAATGCACTGGTGTTGGCCACCAGTACCTTTCAGGCGGTGGATGTGATTGGTTACCCGGAGGCCCGGATTATCCTGGCGCAATGTGCAGCTTACCTGGCCTGTTCACCTAAAAGTAATGCAAGCTATATGGCCATCGAAGACGCCATTCGTGTAGTTAATGAAACCGGTGATTTGCCTGTGCCGTTGTCGATCCGCAATACACCTGCAAAACTGATGAAAGAACTGGGTTATGGTAAAGGCTACAAGTATGCGCATCACTTTGAGGGAAATTTTGCCAACATGGAATTTCTGCCGGAGCAATTGAGCGGAACAAAACTTTATGAACCGGGCAATAATCCGCGCGAAGAAGAGTTGCGAAAATACCTTCGCGGCCTGTGGAAAGAAAAATATGGTTACTAAGGGCCCTCAATTGTTATCTTAACGGCCATCATGAAGCAAATTCTGCTTGATACCTCTTCCGGTTTTATTCTGCTGTGCCTGGCTGGCGGGCTCGGGTATGCCGCCATCATGTATTATCGGGTTAAATACCCGTGGAACAACCCGGTAAACCGGCTATTGTTTGCCTTACGGGCTTTGCTTGCCGCATTTCTTTTCTTTCTGCTGCTGGGCCCCATTGTTAAACAGGTTGAAACTACAACGGAAAAACCGGTAGTTGCTATTCTTCACGACAACTCTGTTTCGGTTGCCGAAGTAATTGATTCGGTTGCTTTAAAAGCGCTCGCTGTCAAAATATCCGGGTTAATGGAGGCCTTAAGCAAGCGCGATTTCGAACCGGTACTGCTCGATTTGCAAGGTGATGATTTTACCGGAGCCAAGTACACTTCGCCAATCACCAACATCCATGAAGCTTTGCGTAAAGTTTCCAACCGGCTTGAAGGACGGAGAATTGAAGGGGTAGTGCTGATTTCAGATGGTATTTACAATACCGGACTTTCTCCGCTCTATGGCGATTACAACTTTCCGGTGTATACGGTTGGGCTTGGCGATACGTTACAACGGGCCGACCTGGCTGTGAAAGATCTGTTGTACAACAAAATTGCTTACCAGGGAAACCAGTTTCTGTTGCGTGCTGAAATTTCGGCTACAGGCTTTCGTCAGGAGCCTGTTGTGGTTTCGCTGGTGCACAACGGGAAAGTAATTGACCGCCAAACGAAGACGGTTACCGATAATGGTTTTCTGGTGGCAGAGTTTAAACCTGTTGCTGCAGACGAGGGCATACAACGATGGGATGTAGTGGTGGAAAATAAGCCCGGTGAAAGCAACTCAAAAAACAATCGGGCTTCGGTGTTCATCGAAGTAGTAAAAGGAAAGAAAAAAATCCTGCTGGTGGGCGGGGCGCCCCATCCCGATGTGAAAGCGTTACGCTCAGTAATTGAAAAGAATACCAACTACGAACTGGTTCTCCACATACCGCCCGCAAGCGATGCAGAACCTTCACTGCTGCAACCCGCTGCTGTTGATCTTGTTATTTTCCACCAGGTACCTGATGTGCGCGGCCGCCACCGTGAGATATTTCAGCGGGCGATGACCAGCCGTACACCGGTATTACTGATTCTGGGCAGCCAAACCGACTGGAATCAACTTGGTCAATACAGCCTGCCGGTAAAGTTTGAACAACCGCCCCGGCAATTTGATGAGGTGACACCGGTAATCAACCCGGATTTTATGTTGTTTGTTCTTTCGGCTGAAGCAGGCTCAACGTTCAACACATTTCCACCGGTTAGTGTGCACTTTGGAAAGATGCAACCGGTGGCACAGGCCATACCCCTGCTGATGCAAAGGGTGGGCAGCCTGGCTACCGACAAGCCGCTGCTGGTGGTTGAAAATTCGGAGCCTCGCAAGATGGGTGTAATGCTTGGTGAAGGCTTGTGGCGCTGGCGCCTGCATGAATATTCAAAAACCGGGAACACGGCTATGTTTGATGAATTTTTTGGCAAGCTTATTCAGTTCTTGTCTACGGCCGATGACAAGCGTAAATTCCGGTGCTTTCCGGTGAAGCAGGAGTTTTCAGAATCGGAAGCAGTGGTGTTTGAGAGTCAGGTGTTCAACGACATTTTCGAACCTGTTTACGGCAACACGATTGAACTGGAGATTACCGATGAACTCGGAAAACGCACACAATACAGTTACCTCACAGGCCCCGGAAGCATGCGATACTCCCTGAACGGATTGAAGGAGGGTGTGTACCGGTACAGCGCTGCTACCGCAATGAATGGTGTGCGCAATGAAGTACGCGGCCAGTTTCTCGTTTCGGCCCGGCAACTCGAGTTGCTTAACCTGACGGCCGATTTTGACCTGCTGCGAAAACTTTCGGCCAATACTGGCGGCCGGTTTTACACAGTTAACCGGATAGATGATTTACAGCGCGATTTATCCGTTATTGAAGCCCGGGGTATTTTGCGCAGCAACGAGCGGTACCAGCCGCTCATTAACATGCCATGGATTTTTATCCTGCTGATGCTGCTGGCAGGCACCGAGTGGTTTTTAAGAAAATATTTTGGAGGGTATTAGGGCTGTGAAAAGCAATATTTTCGGGCTTGGCGTTCGGGCGGGTTTCGGAGTACAAAACTGTCAATACACCACAAAAGTTGGTGCGAGGTAGAGTGTTCAATTAACCATGTCACCCGCCAATTAGCCAAACGCCTGTTGGTAGTAGTTGTTCTTATGTCGTTATTAAAGTCCATCTTCTCGTTCCGATAACCATTGTTTATACTTGTTCTTATATTTCTCTTTTGTCAAAATATCTTTAAGGATAAAGTCAATACCACCGTCATAAGGCGCAACAATTTCATTTTTGTCAAATGAAACGAAAAATGCCCTTGTCTTGTCATTTGCAATTTCTCTTAAAAGCCAGTCGTGATAAGTTTGGTTTCCAAATAGTCTGAGCAAATGCTGGTCTATAAATGTCGGGGTTGTCATATTGTTCAGGATCAATTTTATATAATTCAATATTGTCAAGTCGTACGAACGAAAAGTGATTGAATATTTCTTCTTTGTCCGTTACGTGAATAGGCCTGTTGTCGCCCCAACTTTATTCACCCGTCACAACTAGAATTGGAGTTTCAAGTCCGAACATGTCTGTAATTATTTCGTTTTGTCTTGAAAGAAGAAGTTTCCATTCGTTTTCATTGTCTGCATATCGTTTTCATTCTGGTAGACTATGAATTCTAAACCACCTGTCTGAGTAATCGTGTTTAAACAAGTGCGAAATCGGCACAGTGTCAGGATAGTTTAAAGTCCATAATGTTTGAAATTCTTCTTTCGTCATCGTGTCATATTAAAATTAATGCCAACGTTTGTGCGCTTGGCGTTCGTGAGGGATTTCGGGGCACAAAACTGTCAACCAACACGGAACATGAATAGAAGCAGAAAGCTCCAAGTTTGCACATCACCCCGCCTGACACAAAATCCGTGTTACCACCAGTGCTTCTTATTTTTCCATTAATTTTTGAGTTAATTTAATCATTATCTTAAAGGAAATGTCAGGATGTGCCACTTGATTTACTGTTCCAACTATGTAAATATTTTCCTTCGGACTGTAATATGCCAAAGCTCCTGAAAGTCCAGAATGTCCAATGAAGTATGGCACAGCACCTGTCGGATTAAAAATCCAAGGAAGTTTGAATAAATGAATACCAATACCCGATTTCATAGGAAAAAATATTTTGTTCCATTCCTGCAATTCGTCAATATAACTTGATGTAAATAATTTGCCTGTAAAAAATGCTTCTATAAATATTAGCATATCGCTTGAAGTCGAAACTATACCACCATCTGCACCAAAAGAAGTCATTGCTTTGGGTATATTTAGCTGATTGCTTTTGTAATATAATGTCTTCGGTGTTTTGTCGGTTGAATCTTGATATAAATAGGTTTTTGTCAAACCAAGTGGCTTAGTAATTTTGTCTTGGCAGTTTTCTGAATATGATTTATTCGTTATGGTCTCGATAATTTTTCCTAAAAGCTGAAAATTAGCATCAGAATAGTTGGCTTTTCCTTTTGTTCCTGGAGCAAAAAGTGGCGTCATTTTTTTTGTTCTTTCCATTGCTTGTTCAAAAGTCCAAAATTGGTCGTTGCCTTCAGTTATTTCATTTTCCAAACTTCTTCCGTTCGCTCCTTTTCCTTGAAAATAGTCAGGGAGTCCAGAAGTGTGAGAAAGCAAATGCTTAATGGTTAATTCTTGAGAATAGTCTTTCCCCTTATAAATATGCAGACCCGATAACACTGATTTGTCAATGTATTTGCTGATTTTGTCATCGAGACTTAGTTTTCCTTCTGCTCTGAGTTTAAGAATTATCGCAGTTGTAAAAAGTTTGGTTGTACTTGCAATGAAATATGGTTGGTCTCTGGATAAATCACCCGATGTTCCTTGCCAAATTAAATTGCCTTTTTTTAAGGCAAAAGATGTCCCGAACACTTTTTTATTGTCAATGGTTTTATCTAGAACGGCTTGAAGTGATTTTTCTTTTTCAGTTGTCATTTGTCCAAATATTGCTTGCATAAACCTGGTGTTGTAGCGCGTTTGCTACTCTATTTCAATTGTTCTTTCGTCTTGCTTATTCGTCTGAAAATTACTTGTCCACCGATAAAATACTTTGTCACCATTGATTGACAAGCTGTCTAAGCAATAGGTTGGAATTGCGGATTCACACCCCAATTCTACTTTGTGTTTTAATTTCTTCTTTGTCAGCAAGTTGTAAATAGTAATTGTTGGGTCATCTTCATTACTGTCAAGATATACTACTAAGTCTCTTTCTAAGTCGATGTCATATTGATATAAAATTATTTCTGGGTCTTGTTTCTCATTAAGCGGAAGAAATATTGTTCCCCAGCAAGGAGAACCACATCCAAATCTTAATACAATGTATTTGTTATTTTCTTTCTCAAAAATCGGTTTGTTGGTGGGTGGTGATTTACAATAAAATGTGTCAGGAAGTGTTCTTGTTAAATTTTTATTTCCCCATTCTAAGAAATATTTATCGGTTGCTATTTTCTTATAATCCAAATAGTTATTGTCAGGAGTTAACTCTCTTTTGATGTCATGCCAATAGCACATGTCGGTGGCGTCATTTTTATTTTTTGATTGAAGCTCAGTCTGCAAGCCAGTCTTGGGTTTTGTCAGACAACTAAATAAAGCTAATGTCACTATAGCATAGAAGAGTCTCAGTCTCATTTTGCAAATGCGCTACAACATGTGAATATACCAATTGCACAAATTTTTATTTTGTTGAACTTTGAGGGATAAACAAAAAAAGCGGGTTTCCCCGCCTTTTCTCTTGTATACAAACTGTGTTACTCTTTCTTCGAAGCGGCCTTGGGCTTCTTTACCTTCAGCGTAAGAGAATCGGATTTGCCGTCATGGTCGGCCACGATGGTACCGCCTTCTTCAATTTCGCCCTTCAGTATTTCCTCGGCCACCGGGTCTTCCAGGTATTTGGTAATGGCCCGGTTCAGCGGGCGTGCACCAAACTGGTGGTCATATCCTTTTTCAGAAAGAAAATCTTTAGCCTTATCAGTTAATTCAACGGTGTAGCCCAGCGTGTTAATGCGGTCAAACACTTTCTTAAGGGTAATCTCAATGATTTTGTGTATATGTTCGCGCTGCAGCGAGTTAAATACAATTACATCGTCAAGGCGATTCAGAAATTCGGGGCTGAATGCCCGCTTCAGGGCGTTCTGGATAGTTGACTTCATCAGCTCTTCTTCATTCTCGCGCTTAGACGAAGGGGCAAAGCCGATGCCTGTTCCGAAATCCTTCAGGTCGCGCACACCGATGTTGGAGGTCATGATGATGATGGTGTTGCGGAAATCCACCCGCCTGCCCAGGCCATCGGTAAGGATACCGTCATCCAGTACCTGCAGCAGAATGTTAAACACATCGGGGTGTGCTTTTTCAATCTCGTCAAGCAACACCACCGAATACGGTTTGCGTCTTACTTTTTCGGTAAGCTGGCCGCCTTCTTCGTACCCAACATAACCCGGAGGAGCACCCACCAGGCGTGATACAGAGAATTTTTCCATGTATTCGCTCATGTCAATACGGATGAGCGCATCTTCTTTATCGAATAAGTAGGTTGCCAGCACTTTGGCCAGTTCGGTTTTGCCTACGCCCGTAGGACCAAGGAAGATAAAGGAGCCTATGGGTTTGCGAGGGTCTTTTAAGCCCACCCGTGTGCGCTGGATGGCTTTGGTTAGTTTTTTTATGGCTTCTTCCTGCCCAATTACTTTGCCGCTAAGCTCCTCGGCCATACCCAGCAGTTTGTTGCTTTCTTTCTGGGCAATGCGGTTGGTGGGGATGCCCGTCATCATGGCAATCACATCGGCCACGTTGTCTTCGTTAACCGTATATTTTTCAGTGCGGGTTTTTTCTTCCCAGCGGGCTTTGGCTATCTCCAGTTGTTCGAGCAACTTCTTTTCTTTATCGCGCAGTTGGGCGGCTTCTTCGTACTTCTGGCTTTTCACTACGCGGTTTTTCTCTTTCTTCACATCCTCAATCGCTTCTTCCAGCTTCACGATTTCTTCCGGCACGTGAATGTTGTTGATGTGAACGCGCGCACCGGCCTCATCCATTACATCAATGGCCTTGTCGGGCAGGAAGCGGTCGCTGATGTACCGGTCAGACAGTTTCACACAGGCTTCAATGGCCTCTTTGGTATAGCTAACGTGGTGGTGATCTTCGTACTTGTCTTTTATATTCTCCAAAATCTGCAGCGTTTCTTCCGGAGTGGTCGAATCCACCATCACCATCTGGAACCTGCGCGCCAGGGCACCGTCTTTCTCAATGTACTGGCGGTACTCATCCAGAGTGGTGGCGCCAATGCATTGAATCTCGCCACGGGCCAAAGCGGGTTTAAACATATTGGATGCATCGAGTGATCCGGATGCACCACCGGCACCAACAATGGTGTGCAGTTCATCAATAAACAGAATAACATCGGGCGATTTTTCCAGTTCGTTCATCACGGCTTTCATCCGTTCTTCAAACTGGCCGCGGTACTTGGTGCCGGCCACCAGCGAGGCCAGATCAAGTGTAACCACCCGTTTGCCAAACAATACGCGCGAAACTTTTTTCTGTACAATGCGCAGGGCGAGGCCTTCGGCAATGGCGGTTTTACCAACGCCCGGCTCGCCTATTAATATCGGGTTGTTTTTCTTTCTGCGGCTCAGGATTTGCGCCACGCGCTCAATTTCTTTTTCTCGGCCAACAATCGGATCGAGTTTGCCGTCTTCGGCCAGACGCGTCAGGTCGCGGCCAAAATTATCCAGCACGGGTGTGCGCGATTTTTCGGTGCCTTTCTTTTCCTTGCCTTGCGAGCCGGCTCCGCTACCGAAGATTCTTGATGATTCTTCATCCGGATCATCTGTATCAGATGCAGCCTGCGGGCCTTCGTGCTGGTATTCAAGCATTTCTTTTACGGTTTCATAATTCACATCAAACTTTTTGAGGATCTGTGTGGCCAGGTTGTCGGCATCGCGTAAAATGGAGAGCAACAAATGTTCTGTTCCGATAAGCTGGGCTTTAAATATCTTGGCTTCGAGGTAGGTGATCTTTAAAACTTTTTCGGAGGCCTTGGTAAGCGGTATGTTGGCCAGGTTTTTTACTTCGTGCGTGGCGGTGCCTTTCGAAACCTTTTCAATTTCACTGCGCAGGTCACTGAGTGGCACGCCCAGCTTTTTAAGCACACCTACGGCTACACCCTCGCCTTCGCGAATAAGCCCCAATAACAAATGTTCGGTGCCGATATAATCGTGCCCCAGGCGAAGCGCTTCTTCACGGCTAAGGCTTATTACTTCTTTAACGCGGTTCGAAAATTTTGCCTCCATACTGTAAACGTGAATGAAATTACTGTAAATGTAAACTTTTTCGACCGGATTTTTTCAGTGGTTTTTCTGTATGCCCGGTTTAGAAAAAGAAAACAGGTTTTATGCAGGTGAAAACGTAATTGATTGCCGTTTTGTTCATTCGCTGGTTCGGACGGCCTTAATATAGGCGAGGGATTCCGGCCCGGTACAAAAGAGCAGGTCGATAATACTCAGGTTAGGTATGAAGGTGTTGCCAAATACCTGGGTGTAGGCAACCGGTTTGATAAACTTTTCAAAGCCTGAATGTTTGGGGCTAATCCGGTTGCGCAAATCAATTATGCCGGTGGGTAAGTTTTTTTTGTATTCTGAACTTTCAGTAAGCAAAAGTTTCAGGTTAAGGAATTGCAGGCATACCTGCAGCAGGTGGTAATTCAGATCATATAGATGAATGAGCTTGCTGAATAGAACCTGATGAATGGCATCGGCATAATGCTCGAAATACGGTGCATTACGGTAGGCCGATTCGATGGAGCGCCAGTGGTTGTTGAGCCATTTTTGCGAATAGTCAATGCGCAACTCAGTAACCCGTGTGTGATTACTTTTTAAGGTAAGCGGGATAATCAGTTTTTCAACTCGGTTTGCGCCACGTATATGGCATCGGTTGCGGTACGTTTGTTTTATATAATGTTCATGTTTCTCGATGATGACTTCATCATAACCTGAAACGGCTGCAAACCAGGCCACACAGGGCAGGTAGTGAAGTTCAAGGAGGCAGCGCTTAGCAAGCATGGCAGTTGATTTTCACAACGGGTTTTCGCCAAGCCCCTGGCGGATCAGCCGGGGTTCATCACCGGTGCAGTCGATAACTGTAGAAGGTATGTTGCCACCCGGGCCACCATCAATTACCAGATCAACCACGTTTTTAACATCGTCAAAAATTTCTTCCGGGTCAGTGGTGTATTCTTTAATGTGGTCGTCATCTTTAATAGAGGCGGTAATTAACGGGTTACCAAGTTCATTAACGATAGCCAACGGAATGGCGTGAGCGGGAATGCGTATGCCCACTGTTTTTTTATTTACACCCAGAATTTTCGGCACACTGGTACTCGATTCAAAAATAAAGGTGTAGGGGCCCGGGAGTGATTTCTTAAGAATTTTGAACACCGGAGTATCAATTCGTTTTACGTATCCTGATGCTTCGCTTAAATCACGGCAGATGAATGACAGATCAAGTTTCTGGGGTCTAATGTCCAGCACCCGGCATAACCGCTCAACCGCCCTGCGGTTTTTTAAATCGCACCCGATGCCATAAACCGTATCAGTCGGGTAAACAATGATACCTCCGTTTCGGAGTACTTCAATTACCCGGTTAATTTTTCTTCCTTCCGGATTATGGGGATGAACTTTCAACAACTCGGCAGGCATGGCGTTAATATACACAGCTTACTTTGCCGGGCCACCACGTTTTACGTTTTTTGTATTTTTGATATTCTGATGCTCGTATGAAAAGCGCACGTGGACTGTTTATTTTCTTGGTATTGTCGGTTCTGCTGATTACGTTGACGTTTTATGTTTACCAGATTTGCTATACTCCGAACATCCTGGTGGGCAAAGAAAGTCAGTTGCTGATTATACCCAATGATGCCACTTTCGAGACGGTTCAAAAGTTGTTGCACGATGGCGGCTATGTGCAGGATTTGATGTCGTTTAGTTTTCTGGCGCGCATCATGGAGTATGACCGCAAAGTGAAGCCCGGGCGTTATGTGCTGCACAGCAACATGAACAACCTGGAGGCCATCCGGTTTTTACGGCTGGGTAAGCAGGAACCGGTAGCCATCACTTTTAATAACGTACGGTTATTGCCCGAACTGGCGCAGAAAATTACACGCACTGTTGGTATGCGACCGGAAGAATTTGAAGCTGAACTGGTGCAGTTTGCTATGAGCAACCCGTATGGATTTACTAAGGATAATGTTCTTGCCATGTTTATCCCTAACACGTACGAAGTGTATTACAATATTGCACCAGCGCAATTGATTGAACGGATGCACGAAGAGTATGAGATATTCTGGACGGAAGAACGAAGAAAAAAAGCCGAAGCCATCGGGCTTACACCGGTTGAAGTTTCCATACTGGCCTCCATCGTTCAAGCCGAAACTGTTAAGCGCGATGAGGCACCTGTAATCGCCGGCTTGTATCTGAACCGGCTGAAGAAGGGAATCCCGTTGCAGGCTGATCCGACCCTGGTATTTGCCGTTGGCGATTTTACCATCAAGCGGGTATTGAATGAACACAAAGAAGTTGACTCCCCCTACAATACGTACAAATACCGCGGACTCCCGCCCGGCCCCATTAACATGCCCGAGATTTCATCCATCGATGCCGTGCTTAACTACAACCCCAGTAACTATTTATATATGTGTGCCCGCGAAGATTTTTCGGGCTATCATAATTTTACCTCCAATCTTACTGAACATAACCGCAACGCCCAGCGGTATCAGCAGGCGCTTTCGCGTGAGCAGCAAAAAGCCCGGGCACAATCAAAAAAATAATGTATCAATCGGAGACAACCGTGCGTGTGCGCTATGGCGAAACGGACCAAATGGGGTACGTTTACTACGGATATTACGCCATGTATTATGAAGTGGCCCGTGTAGAGGCGTTGCGGAAGCTTGGCCTTACGTACCGTGAAATTGAAGCGGTGGGCATCATTATGCCTGTACTGGAAAACCACACGCGCTTTCTTGCTCCCGGCAAGTATGATGAACTCCTTCGGATAGTAACCACCATTCGGGAGAAGCCTTCTGTTAAAATGAAATTTGAATACGCAATATTTAATGAAGAAAATAAACTAATCAACCAAGGCGAAACGGTACTGGCATTCATTGATCAGAAAACCAACCGGCCTACACGGCCGCCCAAAGCCATGATGGATGTACTTGATCCGTTTTTCCGATGAAGTACAAATACAGACGATACCTTTTTAAGTGGACACCCGCCCAATTAGTTGTTAACTGGATGCGCAAAATCCGCTTTAAACGGTGGGATAATGTTTCGCTGTATAAGATCATTAAGTTGTTTACGCGCAACCTGATGCAGGATGAGATAGTGGGCCGTGCCAACGGGGTGGCGTTCAATTTTATTCTGGCTATTTTCCCGGCTGTCATTTTTCTGTTTACCCTTATCCCGTACGTTTCGGCTGTAGTGCCTGAAGTGAATACACAAAGTATTATGTCGTTTCTAGAACAGATGCTGCCGGCCAGTATGTACGATGTGATTTCTTCAACCGTACTGGATATTGTGAGCAACCAGCGTGGCGGCCTGTTAACGTTCGGGTTCTTATTCTCGCTTTACCTGGCTACTAACGGCATGATGGCGCTGATGGGCGCTTTTAATGCCTGTTACAAAACAGATGACAGGCGGGGAGCTTTTAAAATGCGGTTAATTGCTACAGGGTTAACCATTAACCTGGCCTTTGTGTTGTTCCTGGCCATCATCCTGCTGGTTGTCGGGCAACTGGTGCTTAATTACCTGCAAAACAACCTCAGTGAGTTTGTATGGATGAGTAATGTAAATGTGTACCTGCTGTTCGGGTTGCGGTTCCTGGTGATCTTCATCGTATTCTTTCTGGCGGTATCCACCATTTATTACTTTGGGCCGGCCATTCACTACAACTGGCGGTTCTTTTCTATTGGTTCGTTTCTGGCAACCCTGTTTATCCTGCTTATCTCGTACGGGTTCTCTTATTACATCACCCACTTCGGAACGTACAACAAAGTGTATGGCTCCATTGGCGTACTCATCGCGCTGATGATCTGGATACAACTCATCACGATTGTGTTGCTGGTGGGGTACGAATTAAACGCCAGCATTCATGATGCGGCCCGCATGCAGGCTTTATGGCACGGGCGCAGGTTCAAGAAAAACAATTAATGCTTGCCGGCAATTCTCATGGCAGGCTGTTGCCCCAATTTCTTCAACAGGCGTGCGTGCCCTGCCATGGCGCCCATAAATGTAGGAATGGTTTTGTAAGGAAGATTAAACTCACGGGCCGTTTGTTCCACTATAGGCGCTAACTTCCGGTAGTGTACATGGCACACATTCGGAAACAGGTGGTGCTCAATCTGAAAGTTCAGTCCGCCCACGTACCATGATAAAATTTTGTTCCTGTTGGCAAAATTGGTGGTGGTTCTTAATTGATGGACAGCCCAGGTATTTTCAAGTACCCCGTGTTGGTCGGGCTCGGGGTATTCGGTACCGTCAACAACGTGGGCAGGCTGAAAAATTACCGACAGGATGAAGCCCGATACCGCATGCATGGCTACAAACCCAATGAGCACCTGCCACCACGCCAGGGGCAACAGAATGGCCGGTAAAACTACAATGTAGCCGAGGTACAGCACTTTTGTGGTCACCATTATTATCCACTCGCGGGTTATGGAGGCCTGTTGCTTTTTCACCAGCCCCTCATGCTGGTATTTTACCAGCCGGGCAAAATCTTTTACGAAAACCCACACCAGGGTAAGCAGGCAATAAAGAAACCACGCGTAAATATGCTGAAAGCGGTGTGCGGGTTTCCACGGTGACTCCGGGGCCATGCGCATTACACCCCGCGGACTAATGTCTTCATCGGCATCGTGCACGTTGGTGTAGGTATGATGCAATACGTTGTGTTGAATCTTCCAGTTAAATGCGTGGCCGCCAATGATATTTAATGAATACCCGATCAGGTTGTTGACCCAGGCTTTTTTGGAGTATGCCCCATGGTTGGCATCGTGCATAACCGACAGGCCGATACCGGCCAGGCCCATGCCCATCACCAGGCACAAGGCAAGCAAACTCCAAACGTTGGTGATGGCTCCGCTGATGATAATGCCGTATGGAATGAAGTACAGCATAAACATGAAAATGGTTTTCACAATCATTTCGGCATTGGCATTCCGGCTGATGTTGTTGCTTTTGAAATATTGATTTACCCGTTGATTTAAAGAAACAAAAAAATCCGGTTTGGTATGTGGAAATTTCAGGCTTGCCGCGCGGCTCATAGGTTTTTGGATTAGAATTAGAACAACCCCAGCGTGAAGTTTATCACAATTCACGACAAGGCTATCCGTCAAATGTACGCAGATGGATGCACTAAAAGGAGCTTGAAGCCTTTTATTTTAGAAAAGGTCCTAACGTGGGTTCGTTGGTCGGTTAGTGAAGTCGGGCGATGATGGTTCTGCCTCCGGTAGTCTTCTGGCCAACATTTACGCAAACATCGGCAGAGAGTGGCAGGTAAAGATCTACGCGTGAACCAAATTTGATAAACCCAAACTCCTGGCCTTGTTCCAGAGTCTGTCCTTCGGTAACATAACACTTAATCCTTCGGGCCAGCGCACCGGCAATCTGGCGGAAGAGAATCTCCGTTCCGTTTTCGGTTTTTACTACAACCGTGGTGCGTTCATTTTCGGTGCTTGACTTAGGATGCCAGGCCACCAGGTATTTGCCGGCATGGTAGCGGTAGTACGAAATTTTTCCACTTGCCGGCATGCGGTTTACATGCACGTTAACGGGCGACATAAAAATCGAAACCTGTTTACACCTCCGCTTCAGGTATTCGGGTTCATCGGCCTCTTCAATAACCACCACTTTGCCATCGGCCGGAGCCAGGATGTGCTGTGGATTTTTTTCGATGCGGATTGACGGATGACGGAAGAACTGCAGAATGAGCAAATAAATGATCAGGCTCACACCAATAACCACATTCCGAAGTACCTGCTGCTCCGGTAAAAAATAATCGAACGCCCAGATAACAGCCACCAGGACAACCAGCAGCACAAAAAGAATCGTCCGTCCTTCTCTGTGAATGGTCATTGTATTGATTTAGAATCCGCCCCGGTATTTGTAGGTTTTGGCTACCTTATCGATGGCTACCATATAGGCTGCAATGCGCATTGACACCTTATACTCCATAGCGGTTTTATAAACGTTCTGAAAGGCATCTTTCATAATACGATCGCTTCTGCGGTTTACACGCTCTGCTTCCCATTTGTATCCCAATCGGTTTTGCACCCACTCAAAGTACGACACCGTAACACCACCGGCATTAGCCAGGATATCCGGCACCACGGCAATACCTTTTTCATGAATAATGCTGTCGGCCTTTGATGAAGTCGGGCCGTTGGCTCCTTCTACAATCAGTTTGGCTTTAATGTGCGGGGCGTTGGTTGCGGTAATCACGTCTTCGGTGGCTGCCGGCACCAGCACATCAACGGGCAGCGTAAGGATGTCATCGCGGTTAATTTTCTCACCACCGGTAAAGCCATTCAATGATCCTTTATTGGCCTGGCTGTGTTTAACAGCGGCCTCAACATCAATTCCTTTTTCATTATAGTATGCGGCCGACACATCGCTGATGGCCTGCACAATCAGGCCGCGTTCGGCCAGCAAGCGGGCGGCCCATGAGCCTACATTGCCAAAGCCCTGCACGGCACAGGTGGCTTTGTATGGATTGATCTTCATTTTTTCCATCGCGGCAAGCGTGCTTACCATTACTCCGCGGCCGGTGGCTTCGGTACGGCCAAGCGAACCGCCCAGTACAATTGGCTTTCCGGTAACTACTGCGTTCACGGTCATGCCCTGAGTTTTTGAGTATTCATCCATCAGCCAGGCCATTTCGCGCGGGCCAGTGCCCATGTCTGGGGCTGGGATATCGCGGTCAGGGCCGAAGATATCGATCATCGCGCTGGTGTACGCGCGGGTAAGGCGCTCAATTTCACCGGCCGACATTTCGCGCGGGTTGCAGGTAATGCCGCCCTTGGCTCCGCCATAAGGGATATCCACCACGGCACATTTCCAGGTCATCCAGGCGGCCAAGGCTTTTACTTCATCCAGGTTTACATGCGGATCGTAGCGGATCCCGCCTTTTGAAGGACCTAAAATGTTGGAATGAACAACGCGGTACCCTTCAAACACCCGGATGCTGCCATCATCCATGGTGATGGGCAGTGAAACAATTACCTGTTTGGTAGGTGATTTGAGTACATTATAAACTTCTTCTTCGAGTCCCAGTTTTTGTGAGGCTACATGGAATCTCGACATCATCGCCTCAAACGGATTCTCCTTGTTGGTTAAAGGAGCCGGTTCAACGTATGCCATAAGGATGTTAAATTTTAATGCAGCAAGTGGAAATTCTGAGTATCGGCATCAGAATCAGCGGGCAAAGATAAACAATTTCCGTTCGACAGGTTTTTAAACGATGAACTCAAAAAACCTCGAGGTAAGCGGCAATAAAAGGGGCTGAAATAAGCAGGCCGTCAAACCGATCGAGAAAGCCGCCATGGCCGGGCAGGCTGGTGCCGGAATCTTTTATTTCGATGCTCCGCTTCAACAACGACTCAACCAAATCGCCAAAAGTGCCGCCAATGATGATGATCAGGCCAATCACGAGCCAGTCAACAATGGTGAGTGACGTAAAGTATAAGCTTAGCACAAAGGTCATCACTGCTGCCAGCAAGGCTCCGCCCCAGAAACCTTCCCACGATTTTTTTGGCGAAATGCGCTCAAACAATTTGTGCTTTCCGAATTTTATGCCGGCAAAATAAGCCCCGGAGTCGCTGGCCCATAGTATCAGCAAGGAGCCCAGAATGATTTGGTAATTGTAGCAGCCGCTTTCAAACACGGCATGATTTAATAGGGCAATCGGAACGGCTACATAAAAAATTCCAAGAAAAGTAAAGGCAATGTTAGTGAATGGTTTTTTCTCCGATTTTTTATAAAGTTTAATCAGATAGGTTATCGAAATAAATGGAAACAGCAGGTAGTAATACCGGTAGCTCAGCGTGTGTTGTTCAATAAAAAACGATAAAACAAAAACCGACATGCCGCTGATGATGCCGATTGACTTCTGGGGTATCATGCCGTCAAGGCCGGCCAGTTTATAAAACTCCAGGAGTGAAAAAAAACAAATGATGGTAAACACCCCAAAGTAAGTCCATTCGCCTAAAACAATGCAGCTAATGATAACGGCTGCACCGGCCAGCCCGGTAATCAGCCGTTGGGTAAGGTTGGTATATCTGGATAGCGCCTGTATCAACTTGCCGGATGGTTATTTGCCTTGTAAAGTTTTCGGAAATAATACAAAAGTCCAACAACAGCAACCACGCAACCCGCAACTAGGGGCAGTGGGGCTGCTTCATTGCTCTCCGGGTCTAGCGTTGTTATGCCCTGCTGGTAGGTGTATAGTAATACCAGCGTAAATCCATTATGAAAAAAGTGAGCAAGCATAGGCACCAGCAGGTTACCCGACCAATAATACAAGTACCCGAACAGGGCGCCCAGCAGCATGCGTGGCACAAACCCGAAGAATTGCATGTGCATGGCGCTGAACAAAAAAGCCGAAATCCAAATGGCAACGTGCGTATTTTTTAACCACCGTTGCAGTTCGTTCTGAACAAAACCCCGAAAGACAAGTTCTTCTCCGATGCCTGGTATTACCGCTACAACAAATACACCGATAAGGAAGTCGGTGGTGGACGAGAAGGTAGTCAGAAAGCGGGTAACCTGCATTAGTTCAATTTCCTTCTGCCTGGCCCAGCGTTCAAATTCGCTGAGGAAGTCAGGAAAATCGAGGTTCATGTTCCATTCAATAACCGGTGAGATAGCAATGGTAAAGCAGGTGCCAATGGCTGCCAGTAAAACTAAACTTATTGGCAGGTTTACTTCCTTTCTGAATAGTGATCTTATGGCTTTGTGTTCGATGGCCTTCAGATACAACAGAGGGAGAGCAATCAGACCGATAATTCCAGCCGTTGCCTGAACAATCATTAAGGCAATAAAAAGTTGCGGATTTGATTGATTATATAAAATGCCGGTGAACTCGCTGAATAAATCGCCATCATAAAATGGTGATGCAATAAGTAACCCCAATGAAGGACCAATAATCAGGAAGCCGATAGCCACCACGAAGAGTATATAAATTAAGGATGCTGCCGGGTGGCGGTCAGAAATCAGGTTTGTGTTCATGCCTGCAATGCTAATGCAAAATCTGCAAATCGTGGTAATATCCCTTACCTTTGTGGTTTTGATTGCCTGGTAATGGTTCGGATTGGTCCAATTGAAGCTGGTGAATTTCCGTTGCTGCTTGCCCCGATGGAGGACGTGAGCGATCCGCCCTTTCGGGCTGTGTGCAAAGCCAACGGGGCTGACCTGATGTACACCGAATTCATTTCATCAGAGGGCCTCATTCGCGATGCCGTCAAGAGCAAACAAAAACTGGACGTGTTTGAGTACGAGCGGCCCATTGGCATTCAGTTGTTCGGCAGTAATGTCGAGCACATGGTTGAATCGGCCCGTATTGCCACAGCAGCACAGCCTGATTTGATTGATATTAACTATGGGTGTCCGGTAAAAAATGTAGCCTGTCGCGGGGCAGGTGCGGCCTTGCTTCAGGATGTACCCAAAATGGTACGTATGACGGAGGCGGTGGTAAAAGCCACACCCCTGCCGGTTACGGTTAAAACACGCCTGGGCTGGGACGACAGCACAAAAAATATTCTGGAAGTAGCCGAACGGCTGCAGGATGTGGGCGTACAGGCATTAACCGTGCACGGCCGCACACGTGTGCAGATGTATAAAGGCCAGGCCGACTGGACGTTGATTGGAAAATTGAAAGAAAATCCGCGCCTGACCATACCAATCTTCGGCAATGGTGACATTGATTCGCCACAAAAAGCACTGGAATATAAAAACCGCTATGGCGTGGATGGCCTGATGATCGGGCGGGCGGCCATTGGGTATCCGTGGATTTTTAATGAGATTAAACACTACCTGACGGATGGTAAACGGTTGCAGCCACCCGGAGTTGCCGAACGGGTGCGCGTTGCCCGTGCGCATTTGGAATTTTCAATTCGCTGGAAAGGCGAACGAACCGGTGTATTTGAAATGCGCAGGCATTACACCAACTATTTCAGAGGTATCCCCGAGTTTAAACCGTATCGTACACGGTTGGTTAATGCGCTTAATGCAGAGGAATTGTTTTCTGTCTTCGATGAAATTACCGAAGTGTTTGCGGCACTCGAGCTTAACCCGGTTGCATGAGCGATAGCGCAAAAAGTACAGCCGTTGTTTTGCTGATTGTGCTCTCACTCATCTGGGGCACCTCCTTTATTCTTATCAAGCAAGGGTTAAAAGTGTTTGAGCCGCATGAGGTTGGTGCCATTCGCGTGTCGGCTGCTGCCTTGTTCTTATTGCCGGCCGCCCTTTACCGGTTAAACAACCTGCGGATTAAGCACTTCGGGAAACTTTTGCTGTCAGGCATGATGGGCATTTTTATTCCGGCCTTTCTGTTTGCCGTTGCTCAAACCCGCCTGGATAGTTCAGTTGCCGGCATACTCAACACCCTTACACCCATCTTCACGATGATTATCGGGGCAATACTTTTTCAGCAGCGATTCAGGCCCGTTGCCGTTTTCGGCATTGTGCTGGGTTTTGCCGGTACGTTTATGCTGATGCTCTCGCGTGTGGGCGGAAAAGTAGAGGGGATTAATTTCTACGCCTTGCTCATTGTGGTGGCCTGTATCCTCTACGGATCAAACCTGAACTTCATCAAGTATAAGATTGCCGATCTCAGCCCGATGACCATTACCAGTGTGGCGTTGTTGCTGCTGGGACCGTTGGCACTCGGTTACCTGTTTGGCTTCACCCGTTTTATGCAAAAGTTTGGTGAGCATCCGGGCGCGTGGGCAGCGTTCGGCTATACGGTATTGTTAGGAATAATGAGTACCGCTACCGCTACGTTTCTGTTTAACCGCCTGGTAAAAATCAGCACCCCGTTGTTTGCCAGTTCGGTTACCTATGTGATGCCCATTGTGGCTGTGATGTGGGGCGTACTCGATGGCGAAAGGCTTTATATGGGGCACTATATTGGTATGGCTGCCATTATTGGTGGTGTGTACCTGGCTAACCGCAGGTAGTTTTTTTCAGTTCAGGTTGTTCCCCTACCTTTGCGCCTTCATTACCTGAACCCATGCAGCGAAAAATTACCCGTGCCCTTATTTCTGTTTACTATAAAGATAACCTGGAGCCGATTATCCATTTGCTTGGTAAAGCGGGCGTTGAATTGGTATCAACAGGCGGAACACAGCAATTTATTGAGGAGCTCGGGTACCCGGTAATACCGGTTGAAACGCTGACCGGCTATCCTTCCATTTTTGGCGGCCGCGTTAAAACCCTGCATCCGGCTGTCTTTGGCGGTATCCTTTTCAGGCGCAATCAGCCGGAAGATGAGCAGCAGGCAGTTGAATTTGGCATCAAGCCGATTGATTTGGTTATTGTTGATCTCTATCCGTTTGAAGAAACTGTTGCCGCAGGCGGCCGCGAAGATGAAATCATTGAAAAAATTGATATAGGCGGCATTTCCCTTATCCGCGGTGCGGCAAAGAATTTTAACGATGTACTTATTGTTGCTTCCCGCGAACAGTATGGTGATTTGCTGAAACTACTTACGCAGAAGAACTGCTCCACCGATCTGGATGAACGTAAACACTTTGCGGCATTGGCCTTTGATGTTACCTCGCATTACGATGCGGCCATCTTTTCGTGGTTTAATTCGAAACAGCAAATACCATCATTCAAGAAAAGCATCCGCACCGGCCGGGCGCTGCGCTACGGTGAAAACCCGCATCAGGCGGGCAGGTTTTTTGGCAACCTCGATGAACTTATCGAGCAACTTCATGGCAAGGAGTTATCGTATAACAACCTGGTGGATGCGGATGCTGCGCTGAACCTCGTTCAGGAGTTTTCTGATAAACCTGCCTTTGTAGTTATTAAACACACCAATGCCTGTGGAGTGGCCACCGCTACAACGGTTAAAGAAGCTTACCTGAAAGCCTACCAGGCTGATACCACTTCGGCTTTTGGGGGCGTGTTGGCAACTAACCGCCCTGTGGATAAAGAGGCGGCCGAGGAAATTAATAAGCTCTTCTTTGAAATTCTGGTGGCGCCCGGCTATGATGCCGCAGCGCTCGAGTTGTTAAAAACAAAGAAGAACCGGATGATACTGGTGCAAAAAAAGCCACTGAGCGAGACCAGACAATTTAAAAGTTTACTCAACGGAGTTATTGAGCAGGATGTGGACTGGAAGACCGAGTCGATGGCCGATTTAAAAACCGTTACCAGGCGGGCGCCCACTGCCGAAGAAGTAAAAGCCTTGCTGTTTGCAGCAAAAGTAGCCAAGCACACCAAATCAAACACCATTGTACTGGCCGTTGATGGCCAGTTGATGGCCAGCGGAGTGGGGCAAACCTCGCGTGTGGATGCACTGAAACAGGCCATTGAAAAGGCTCGATCGTTTGGGTTTGACCTGAACGGTGCCGTGATGGCATCCGATGCCTTCTTTCCATTTGCCGATTGTGTTGAACTGGCACATCAGGCAGGTATCACGGCCGTTATACAACCGGGTGGCTCGGTGCGCGACCAGGACTCCATTGATTACTGCGATGCCCACCACATGGCCATGGTGTTTACCGGCATCCGGCACTTTAAGCATTGAAAGCAAAAACGTCCAAAATATTGCGGGTAAAGAGGTTCAACACAATATTTTGGTAAATTCAGCCCGAAATAGAATTCATTTATTTAAGATTACCTGATGGCGCTTTTTGATTTCTTCACTTCCGATGTGGCTATAGACCTGGGCACGGCCAACACACTTATTATATATAAAGACAAAATTGTTGTGGATGAGCCCTCTATCATTGCTATCGATAAACAACACAACAAGGTGCTGGCCATTGGGCGCGAGGCCATGCAAATGCATGAAAAGACCCACGAGCACATTAAAACCATACGTCCCTTAAAAGAAGGCGTCATTGCCGACTTCCAGGCTGCCGAAATGATGATTCGCGGCCTCATTAAAATGATTGATACCGGCCGCAGGTTCTTTCCGCCATCTTACCGCATGGTCATCTGCATACCCTCCGGTATTACCGAAGTGGAAAAGCGGGCCGTGCGCGACAGTGCCGAACATGCCGGTGCAAAAGAAGTGTATATGATCCACGAACCCATTGCTGCGGCTATCGGTATCGGCATTGATATTGAGCAGCCTGTGGGCAACATGATTGTGGACATTGGCGGAGGGACCACCGAAGTGGCTGTTATTGCTTTATCAGGAATTGTATCCGATCAGTCTATTCGCGTAGCCGGTGATACGTTTAACCGCGACATCCTGGATTACATGCGCAGGCAGCACAACCTGCTGATTGGTGAACGGTCAGCCGAAAAAGTTAAGATTGAAGTGGGCTCAGCGTTAACTGAATTGGATGACGGACCCGATGATTATGAAATCCGCGGACGTGACCTGATGACCGGTATCCCAAAAACCATCCGCATATCGTATTCCGAAGTAGCTTTTGCCCTGGATAAGTCGGTTTCGAAACTTGAAGAAGCGGTGCTCAAAGCCCTGGAGACCTCACCCCCCGAATTATCGGCCGATATTTACGAACGGGGAATTTATTTAACCGGTGGCGGTGCTTTGCTTCGCGGCCTGGATAAACGCCTGGCCCTGAAAACCAAGTTGCCCATCCATGTGGCGGATGATCCGCTGCGTGCCGTTGTTCGCGGCACCGGTGCTGCGTTAAAAAATCTTCACCACTACCGGTCGGTGCTCATGACGTGATTCCATGGAGCGGATATTTTTATTCATCTATCAATACCGCGCCTTCTTTACTTTTCTTGTACTGGAACTGGTTGCCGTGTGGTTGTTTCTTCAAAACAACCAGTACCAGGGCGCTCGTTTTTTTAACTCGGCAAACGGAGTGGTGGCCGCCATCAACGGGTTTTCGAAAAACATGGCCGATTATTTCAGCCTCCGGCAGACTAACCAGGCGCTCGCTGAAGAAAATGCCATGCTGCGGTACGAACTTGAAAAGCGAAACCGGCAACTGGAAAATATTAAATCGGTTACAGCTGATTCAGCCATTATCCGGCAGTATAATTTTGTGAGCGCAAAAGTGGTGAACAACTCGGTTAGCCGGTTTACCAACTTCCTCACAATAAATAAAGGAAGTGATGACGGCCTGGAACCTGGCATGGCAGTAATCAGCCAGGCGGGTGTGGTGGGTAAAATAAAAGCAACCAGCCGCCATTATAGTGTTGTTACTTCGGTGCTTAACGTTGATGTGATGATCTCGGGTGTACTTAAGCGTACCGGTCATTTTGGTACTGTACAGTGGGATGGATCCAATCCGGATTATATCCATCTTAAATACATACCACGCCATGTTAAGCCGGTAAAAGGCGACACCGTAATTACCTCAGGATACAGCGGTGTTTTTCCGGAGGGGATATTGATTGGCACCGTATCGGATGTGCAGCTAAGCCAGGAGGCACCCTTTAACCTGGTAATAGTAAAACTGGCGCAGGATTTCCGCAGATTAGCGTGGGTAACGGTGGTTCGCAACCGGTTGCTTCCTGAATTAGATTCGCTTGAACTTCGTGTATCCAACTTCCAATGAACCGGTTTGGCATATTTCAGGCTGTATTATTTTTTGTTTACCTGCTGGTACAGGTCATGCTGTTTAAGAATGCCGTGTTCTTTCATACTGCATTTTGTTTCTTCTACCTTGGCTATCTGCTGCGGTTACCCGTAGAAACGAACCACCTGGCCTTGATGGGCGTGGGCTTTGGCATGGGCTTTCTGGTCGATCTATTTTACGACAGCCTTGGTTTGCATACCATGGCCTGCGTACTGATTATGTACTTGCGACCTTATTGGCTTTCGGTACTTACACCTCAGGGAGGTTATGATTCAGGAGCCATACCGGGCGTTGCACATTTTAGTTTGCAGTGGTTCTTTGTTTATGCAGTACCGCTTGTTTTACTTCATCATAGCGTATTGTTCTTTATCGAAGCGGGTGGATTTGATTATTTTTGGCTGACCGCTGGTAAAGTCGGTGCCAGTATCTTATACACATTGCTCGTGCTGGTAATGGTTGAAGTTCTGTTTGCCGGAAGAAAACGATGAACGAAGGGAGAAAAGAAATTATCCGTGCTCTGGTGGTATTAACCGGGTTGGTATTTCTGGTGAAGTTATTCTTCATTCAGATACTTGACGATCGGTATGCGCAACTGGCCGACAGCAATTCTATTCTGAAAGAGATTGAGTACCCTTTTCGCGGATTAATTTACGATAGAAACGGGAAGTTGTTAGTATACAACTCACCGGAATATGATCTGCTGATCGTTAGAAAAGAGATCGGCAATTTTGATTCTGCTGCCTTTTGCAAAATCTTTGATTTGACCCGTGAAGAATTACGTTTAAAGTTTAAGGAACTCCGTGCCCGAAAGGAGTACTCGCCTGTAAAGCCCACCTTGTTTATCCGGCAATTATCGAATTACGATTTTGCCAAAATTCAGGAACACATCGATGAATTTCCGGGCTTCTATATCCAGCCGCGTACAACACGCGCATACACCACCCATTCGCTGGCCAACGCCCTGGGCTATGTTAGCGAAATCAGCAAAACACAACTGGAAAACGACTCAACAAAAATTTACCGCCAGGGAGACTACATCGGGCAGAGTGGAATCGAGGCACAGTATGAACATGTACTGCGCGGTAAGCGGGGTGTACGGTTTAAACTGCGCAATGTAAGCGGTATTGAAAAAGGATCATTTAAAAATGGCGAGTTCGACACCCTTTCTGTACCTGGCAATGATTTGATTACCACCATCGATCTGGATTTGCAGGAATATGGTGAGCAACTTCTAAAAGGTAAAGTCGGCAGCCTGGTGGCTATTGAACCGTCAACGGGCGAAATACTATCCATGATTTCGGGGCCATCGTATGATCCGACTCTTTTAACAGGCCGGAAATTCAGTTCTAATTTTATGCTCGTGAGCAGCGACACCACCAAGCCGTTGTTTACCCGGCCGCTGATGGCTATGTATCCGCCTGGTTCCATATTTAAAATTGTTCAAACATTAATCGGTTTGCAGGAAGGGGTGTTGCGCCCGGATACCCGCTTCCCGTGCGACCGCTCCGTGGTGAATTGCCACAACCATCCGAACCCGTGCGATTTGCACATGGCGGTACAGTATTCGTGTAACCCCTATTTTCACCAGGCTTTCAGGCGTATCATCAACCAGAACAAATCGCCAAATACATTTATTGATTCGCGCATCGGGCTTGAAAACTGGCATAGCTATGTTACCCGTTTTGGTTTAGGGCAACCGCTGGGTGTTGATCTGCCCAGCGAAAAAGGAGGACAGATGCCTACCAGCACGTTGTACAATCGGATTTATGGTGAGGGGCGCTGGAAGTTTTCAACCATTTATTCGCTGGCTATCGGTCAGGGCGAAATGCTGATAACCCCCGTGCAGATGGCTAATCTGGCGGCCATTATGGCCAACAAAGGATACTATTTTACCCCGCACCTGGTTAAGGAAATACTGGGCAGTGAGCAGCAGCCGGTAGTAACCAAACATGAAACAGGTATTAAGCCAGAGTACTTCGCTTTTGTTCAGGATGCCATGAGCGATGCGATTTACGGCACGGCCCAACGCGCGGTAATACCGGGTATTGAATTGTGTGGCAAAACCGGTACGGCCCAAAATCCACACGGGTATGATCATTCCGTATTTATGGCATTTGCCCCGAAGGATAATCCGAAAATCGCCATTGCTGTGTATGTGGAAAATGCAGGATGGGGTGGCCGGGCGGCTGCCTCCATAGCAAGCCTGATGATTGAACGCTACCTGACCGGTGAAGTGAAACGCCTGGCGTTGCAGGAGTATGTTATGAAGGGCGACTTTCTGGATAAGGTTACACAAACACCTTCAACCGAGTAACATGCGCAGGCAGGAAGATATATCCGGAAAAATGGATTGGCTCACCGTGCTCATTTACCTGGTGATGGTGTTGCTGGGCTGGCTCAATATCTATGCTGCAGTATATGATGAAACCGTACATCCCAGCATTTTTGATTTGTCGCTCAACAGTGGCCGGCAATTGATATTTATTGCCGTATCGGGTATCATCATTTTGGCAATCCTGGTGGTGGACATGCGGTTCTATGAGGCAGCTGCGTACCTTATTTACGGTGTGGTCCTTTTTCTGATGGTGCTGGTGCTGGTGGTGGGCAAAGAGGTGGGCGGCAATAAGGCGTGGCTCGGATTTGGTTCGTTTGGCGGCCAGCCCTCGGAGTTCGCCAAATTTGCTACAGCCCTGGTGGTAGCTAAATTTATCGGTTCCATCGGGTTTCGCATGGATAACTTTCGTAACCAGGTTATTCTTTTTGCCATGGTCGGAATTCCGATGGTGGTCATCCTCGCTCAGAAAGACACCGGCACCGCGCTGGTGTTTACCGCTTTTGTTTTGGTTTTCTTCCGCGAGGGGATGTCGCCTTTCCTGATGATTGTTGGTATTGCTTCGGCTTTTATTTTTATTCTTACGCTGTTGGTCGAAAATGAACTTTACTTATACGGAGGCATTGGTGTTATTCTGATTATTTCCATCCTGGCTGGGAAGAAAAAAATTAAACGCATAGCCCTGCTCACCCTGGGTGCGCTGGCTGTGGCGGGGGTCATTCAAAGTGTCGATTATGTAATTACCGATGTGCTTAAACCACACCAACAAAATCGTATTCGCGCGCTAATTAATCCTGATGCCGACCCCTTGGGCTATGGCTGGAATGTTACGCAATCAAAAATTGCCATTGGCAGTGGCGGATTTTCAGGAAAAGGTTTTCTTGAAGGCACACAAACCAAGTTTGATTTTGTGCCCGAGCAGAGCACCGACTTTATTTTTTGCACCATTGGCGAAGAACACGGCTGGCTGGGCAGCCTGGTGGTGATAGGGTTATTTGTTACGCTGCTGTTGCGTGTTGTTTACCTGGCCGAGCGGCAGAAAAACCGGTTTGCCCGGGTGTATGGTTACAGCGTGGCCAGCATTTTCTTTTTTCACTTTGCTATTAATATCGGTATGACTATCGGCTTGTTTCCGGTTATCGGCATACCGTTGCCCTTCTTCAGCTACGGAGGTTCCGCACTTTGGGGCTTTACCATATTGCTGTTTACCCTGCTCAAGTTGGATGCCCACCGCGGCCAGGTGCTGCAACGGCTGTAAGCCTACTCGTTTAACTGGATGATTTGCCTCGCCAGCTTAGGAAGTTCCTTTGTTGATTGAGGTTCGTAAGGCATCGAAAGGGTAACAACTACCGATTGATTGTTTACTCTTCCGTGAGCAATAAAGATACAGGACTGCTCGGAGGATGTTCTGGTCGTTAACTTAAATCCTGTTGATTTAGTATTCAGGAGCCTACATTGGATTTCAGTTTTCTTGTAACGTTTTTCTTGTTGGCGCTTAAGCAGAAGATCCTGTGCAATATAATCGTGTGTGTTCTCATCAACATGAAGCCAGCTTAAATCATAGCCTGCACACTTCAGGTAAGTTGGCGATTGTGGTGAGCAATCACCGGGCACATCGAATTTTTTCCCGCAAATTATTACTGAGGTAATCCTGCTGAAATAGGCTACCAGAAGGAACGCGATAAAAACGCCAAGAAAGAAAATAGTACGAAAGGTCATGACGATACTTTACACTTGATCCTGCCGGCAGGCGGCTGGTAATCTGCTTAAGGCGTGTTTACCTCATTAAACCCGTCATTTGGATTCACGTCTGTCCAGCTCATTGGATAGTTCTTATCAAGAAATTCCAATGCATCGGTGGTGAGGTATAACGGTTTAAAGGTATCGATCATTACAGCCAGTTCATGAGTTTCTTTAGCGCCAATACTTTTTTCCACCGTGCCGGGGTGCGGGCCGTGCGGCAATCCGCCAGGGTGCAACGTGAAGGATCCGCGCTCAATACCCCTGCGGCTCATAAAATTTCCTTCGGCATAATACAATACTTCATCGCTGTCGATGTTGCTGTGGTTGTAAGGCGCGGGGATGGCCAGCGGGTGGTAATCGAACAGCCGCGGAACGAATGAACAGATCACAAAATTGTGTGCCTGGAAGGTTTGATGTATTGGCGGAGGCATGTGAATGCGACCGGTAATCGGTTCAAAGTCGTGGATGGAGAAGGCGTACGGCCACAGGAAGCCGTCCCAGCCCACCAAATCCAGCGGACTGTAATCGTACACGTAGTGATGCAGGTAGCCCTGCTTTTTAATTTTCATCAGGAACTCACCCTTGCTGGTGTCAGTGATCAGTTCGTGCGGAGGCCGGATATCGCGCTCGCAGTAGGGCGAATGTTCCAGCAACTGGCCCAGGTCATTGCGATAGCGCTTAACTGTTTCAATCGGAGAGGCCGCTTCAACAATGAGCAGGCGCAGCGGGCCCTGTTCTTCAAACTCGAACTTATAAATTACCGTGCGGGGAATAACAACATAATCGCCCTGCCGGATTTCCAGTTTACCGAATTGCGAAATGAGCACGCCTTTGCCATCATGGATAAAAATCACTTCATCGCCTTCGGCATTTTTGTAGAAATAGTCCATTTTCCTTTTTCTCGGAGAGCAGATGGCAATGGAACAATCGGCATTCTTCAAAAGCACTTTGCGCGCATCCAGGTAATCTTCCCCGGTTGTGCCCACTTTCGATGTATTGAGGTGGGTCTGGCGGAGTCCGTAATCATCAACGATTTTCGGCCCGTATTTTACAGGGTCTTTCAGTTGCTTGATGCGGGTAGGCGGGTTGATATGGTACAGGTTGGAGTAAATACCGGAGAAGCCCTCGGAACTGACCAACTCTTCTTTGTATAAACTTCCATCGGGCTGGCGAAATTGGGTATGGCGCTTGGGCGGGATGTTTCCCAGTTTGTGATAATACATAACACGGTAATTTAGTGAGGTTAAGTTACTAAAAATTTAACCTGGCCTTCGCTTGTTATAAATGAGCCTTTACATGGCTGACCGATCCAACTCAGGAATGCGGTCGAACAGTTTTAAAGCCTGTAAAAATATTTCGTTGGTTTCATTCAGAATGGGGTAGAGACCCTTGTTGTTCCAGATTTTGCGGGCAATCTGGGCTTTTACATGAATCTGGAAAAGTTTCTTTTTGGCGTTCAGTTCGTTCAGGTCGGGCTTTACTTTATTGCGCTGGCCCACTTTTACCAGGTCGTTCAGCATCGGGTCGGTCACAACAAATTTTGTTAAGAAATGCTCGAATCCCTTTTTCTCCAACTCGGCCTTGTTTTTCTCGGCATAGGTGAATGTGTACTCCTGCAAGGAGGTGGAAGTGTACAGTTCATTCAAGTAATGGCTGTTCAGTGTGGTATCTAAGGGTACAAAGTAATCAGGCATAATGCCACCACCACCGTAAACGGTGCGGCCGTTGGCTGTGGTGTACTTCAGCGAATCGTTGAACTTGATGCTGTCGGCATGGAAGAATTCACCTTTTTTATACCGTTCCATTATATCGAGCGCATACTCATCTTCATCGGTATAGGGTTTTTGAATGCTGCGCCCGCTGGGCGTGTAATAACGCGAAATTGTCAGGCGCAGTTCAGAGCCATCACTTAAATCAAACGGATGTTGAACCAACCCTTTACCGAATGTTCTCCGGCCTACAATCAGAGCCCGATCATTATCCTGTAAGGCTCCGGCCAGAATTTCGGAGGCCGATGCGCTGCCTTCATTCACCAGGATGATCAGCGCTCCTTCTTCGAAGATGCCCCGCTTGGTTGAGGTGGCATTGGTGTTAAGCCGCTTGTCTTTGCCGTTGGTATAAACAATCTTCTTGCCTTCTTTCAGAAAATCATCAGCCATATCAATGGCCACATTCATGTAGCCACCCGGGTTACCCTGCAGGTCGAGCACCAGTTTCTTCATGCCGGCCTGCTGCAATTCGCTGAATGCTTTAGTGAATTCTTCGTAGGTAGTGGCCGCGAAACGGCTTATTTTAATGTAGCCGGTTTCGGGGTCAACCATGTAGGCCACATCTACCGAATATTGTGGGATCTTATCGCGTATGATGGTAAACGTAAGTGGTTCGGTTACCCCACTGCGTTTAATGGTTACTTTCACTTCGGTACCCCGCGGGCCCTTCAACAATTTCATTACATCGGCATTGGTAATGCCGATGCCGGCCACATTTTTCTGGTCCACTTCAATAATTTTATCGCCCGACCGGATACCCAGTGCTTCCGATGGGCCCCCGCTTAGCGGAGCAACTACCACGATGGTATCCTGAAAGACATTGAATTCAATGCCGATGCCGTCAAAGTTTCCGCGAAGGTCTTCGTTGGCGGCTATCCGGTCGGATGCCGAAATAAAAGCCGAATGCGGGTCGAGTTTAGTGAGCAAGTGCTTGATGGATTCATCCACCAGCTTGTCGGTTTTGATGTCATCCACGTATTTATCCTGGATGTAGGTAAGCACCTCGCGGAGTTTCTGTACATCCTTGCCCACATCGCCCGAAGGCTTACGGTAGCCAAAACTGGCGCCCAGAAAAATGCCGGCCGCCAGGCCAAAGAATAGAACAAACGGTAATCGGATTTGATTGGGGGTGTTCTGAATGTTCTCGCTCATAAAAATTTTACGATCATATCGGTAAACGACTTACAGGCCAAATAGTTTGCCTGTGCGCAAAAATGGTAAAAATCAATTGAACCGTATGGCATGTGCCTTTTTAACGGTGAATATCTATATTTGGAGGCGCATGAGTACATCGGCATTATCGTTAAAACGAATTTCACAGTTGGTGGAGGAAAATTATGTACATGCGTATGTGCTGTACTATTTCGGCATCCGGTTCGATGACTACCCGGAGCATACGTTGGAGAACGTATGCGCAGAAAGGGGTTTGAACCTGAAACAAGTGGTAAAAGAGTTGGAAAGCCCCGGATTACTTCGCGAAGAACAAGTACCCCTGGTTACATACCCTGTCGATTTAATTATCGAATACCTGAAGCACGCGCATTTTATGTTCATTAAACATAAATTGCCCTACATTGCCAGGCTGGTAAACGATTTTAAGGCCGAGCATGATGACTACCGCTTGGTAGAACGCGATTTAAAAGTGGTGTTCCCTCTTTTTGTTGAAGATTTTATTCATCACATCTACGAAGAAGAGGATACCCTCTTCCGGTATATTCTTGCATTGGATCGCGCTTCAAAAGGAAAATATATCCCCACTCGCCTGTACTACCTTATCGAAAAGCATTCCGTGCAGAAGTTTGCCATAGAGCATGAAGTGCACGATGACGAAATGGAGGGTATCCGCAGAATAACCAGCGATTACACGTTGCCTCCCCTTGCCCCCCTGCACGTAAAGGTTATTTACAACGAGTTAAAGGAATTTGAGAAGAGCCTGATTACCCACGCGCGCATTGAGAATGACATTCTCTTTCCTAAAGCGATGGCCCTTGAAGCCAAAGTGAAGCAGCAGTTCTTCGACAGCATTCGCTTTAACTGATGGGCAGAATCCTGGCCATTGACTACGGACTAAAACGCACTGGCCTGGCGGTTACCGATCCGTTGCGGATAATTGCTACTGCGTTGGAAACAGTTGCTACGGCCAATCTGCTTACCTACCTGAAAGCCTATTGTGATAAAGAGCCGGTAGATGCCTTTGTTATCGGCATGCCCAAAACACTCAGCAACCAGGATTCGGCCACCGCGCCAGAGGTTAGGAGGTTTATTCAAACACTTCGTACAGAGTTTCCCGTTATCCCAATACATCAGGTGGACGAACGCTTCACCAGTTCAATGGCTCAACGGGCCATGATTGAAGGCGGGATGAAAAAGAAAGACAGACGGGTTAAAGGAAACGTAGATAAGATCAGCGCAGTGTTGATGTTGCAGGCGTTCATGAATTCAACCCGCTAACAAGCGTACTACAACCGTTTCAATATTTCGTACTTTTGCAGTCAGCTTAATAGTATGTAATGATTCACCCCATTGTTGTCTATGGCGACCCCGTACTGCGGCAGCGTGCGTGGGAGATAGAAAAAGGAGCCGACATTACCGAACTGGTTAACGATATGTTCGAAACCATGCATGCGGCTAACGGCATCGGACTGGCCGCTCCCCAGATTGGAAAAAGTGTGCGCCTGTTTGTGGTTGACGGCACCACCCTTAACAAAGATGCCGAGGAAGCCGAACCGGGTATGGAGAATTTCAAAATGGCTTTTATAAACCCGGTGATGCTCGAAGAACTGGGTACCCCCTGGGAATTTGAAGAGGGTTGTTTGAGCATTCCGAACATCCGAGAAAGGATTTCGCGTAAGGACACCGTGCGTATTCGTTATTATGATGAAAACTGGAACCTGAAGGAGGAAGAATACGATGGCATGAAAGCCCGCATCATCCAGCACGAGTACGATCATATTGAAGGAAAATTATTCATCGACTACTTGTCGCCATTAAAGAAACGCCTGCTGAAAGGAAAACTGGGCGACATCAGCCGGGGTGAGGTGGATACGGAGTATCGCATTCTGGCACCACTAAAGAAGTAATTCAGGTACGGTGAAACTTCAATCGCGCCTTCCCGATACAGAAACCTCCATCTTCGCCATCATGTCGAAGTTGGCAGTCGAGCAGGGTGCCATTAATCTCTCGCAAGGCTTTCCTGATTTTGCGGTTGATCCGGTATTGATTGACCTAATTCACCGGTTTATGAAGGAGGGTTACAATCAGTATGCACCCATGCCCGGAATGCCTGCCCTGCGTGCTGTTGTGGCTGATGTGATTTCAAAAACCTACAACCGAACGATAAACGCTGAAACAGAAATTACCGTTACCGCAGGCGGAACACAGGCCTTGTTTGCCTCCATTGCCGCCTTCATCCACCCGGGCGATGAAGTACTTGTGTTTGACCCGGCCTATGACTCGTACAATCCGGCCATCCGCCTCAATGGCGGAGTGCCCGTGCACATCAATCTTACTTATCCTGATTTTTCGATTGACTGGGATCTGGTAAAATCAAAAATTACCCCGCGCACCCGTCTGATTATGATTAACACCCCGCACAACCCCAGCGGTGCGGTGCTTTCAGCAGCGGATTTACGTACACTGGAAGCCTTAGCGGACGAATATGATTTGATCGTGTTAAGCGATGAGGTATATGAGCGCATTATATTTGATGGCCTCCGGCACGAAAGCGTGTTGCATTACCCGAAATTGGCGGCACGCAGCGTGGCTGTGTTCTCGTTTGGCAAAACCTTTCATGCCACGGGCTGGAAGGTGGGCTACACCGTTGCCCCTGAGGAACTTACACGCGAAATCCGCAAGGCCCACCAATTCATCACCTTTTCGGTAAACACACCCGTGCAACTGGCGCTTGCCGAATACATGAAAGAGCCGCAGCATTACCTGAACCTGGGAACATTTTACCAGGCCAAACGCGATTATTTCCTGGAAGGAATAAAAGGATCATCCTTTGAGCCCATCGCCTGCCATGGCTCATACTTTCAAACACTGTCGTACCGGTCGGTCTCTTCTTCCCCCGATCGGCAAATGGCCGAAGAACTAACGGTTAAACATAAGGTTGCTTCTATTCCGGTTTCTGTGTTTTATAACGACAAAACCGATAATGGCCTCCTGCGTTTTTGCTTCGCCAAGAATGAGCAAACGCTTGATAGGGCGATGGAAATCTTAAGAAAACTGTAATTTGATTGACGATTTTTCATTTCTGAGAATTTAATCATCAATCATCAATCATAAATCTTAAAACGCTTACCATTGAACCAAAAACTGAAGATCACGCTCATCCAGTCTAACCTCTACTGGGAAGAGGTTGCATCCAACCTTTCTATGTTTGAGGAAAAAATCTGGGCCATCGGGCAGGAGACCGATGTAATTGTTCTGCCCGAAATGTTTTCAACGGGTTTTACGATGAATGCGGCAAAACTGGCTGAGCCCATGAACATGACCACCTTTAAATGGATGAGACAGATGGCCGCCCAAACGCAGGCGCTGATGCTGGGCAGCTTTATTGTAAAAGAAAACAACAGTTACTACAACCGGCTGCTGTGGATGGAACCCAGCGGAAATTTCAAAACGTATGATAAACGCCACCTCTTTCGTATGGCCGATGAACATCAAACCTATTCAGCGGGTGATACGCGGTTAACGGCTGAGTGGAGGGGCTGGCGCATCTGCCCGCTGGTGTGCTACGATTTGCGCTTCCCGGTGTGGAGTCGAAACGGTTATGATAAAGCAGCTGGCCGCCTGGACTATGATGTACTGGTGTACGTGGCCAACTGGCCTTCGGCAAGGGTGGAAGCATGGGATGCGCTGCTCAAGGCGCGCGCCATTGAAAACCTCTGTTACACGGTGGGCGTAAACCGCACAGGCGATGACGGTAACGGCATACCTTACAACGGGCACTCTGCCTCGTATTCGCCAAAAGGGGAGACATTGTTTTTTGAAACGGAGAAGGAGGTAATCAAAACCATAGAACTCGATTTTGACATGCTACAATCCTACCGCGAAAAATTTCCGGCCTGGCGCGATGCGGATGAGTTTGAGGTGACAGAATTGTGAACAGTACTGTTCGCTTTTGTACAAGTAAGGAGGGGCCCGATCGAACAAAGAATTAATTCTATGGATGTTTAAGTGTGTGGCACAATTTTTTAGCGATCACCGTGCAGAAATAAAACTGCTGCTTATGAACGGTATATTTTACGTTGCGCTGTTTGGTTTAGCAATTTCAGTAAAGGCATCTGCACAGCAACCGGATGAATTGTACAAAAAAGTTGCTGCCCTCGATAGTATCGTTTTCACAGCGTTTAACAGGTGCGATCTTAAAACATTTGGTTCCATGTTTACAAAAGAACTGGAGTTTTACCATGATAGGGGTGGGTTAACAGATTATTTGCATACAATTAATACCATCAAGGAAAATTGTGACCGCAAACTCGGACTTACGCGTACCCTTGTGCCCGGCAGCATGGAGGTTTATCCGATAGGTGAATATGGAGCGGTTCAGATCGCATCACACCGGTTTTGCCATGTTGAAAATGGCCGGGAAGATTGCGGAACATTTAAGTTTATCCATGTGTGGAAGAAAGACAAGGATACCTGGAAGATTTCAAGGGTGATCAGCTATGATCATTAAGTTGTGATCAACCCCGCTTGTTAATTATTCAATACAAGTCCATTGAAGAGAAAATTACTTTGAGTTGCTTAACCCAAGCTCCGCCAATACCGGCAAGTGGTCAGACGGGTAGTGTTTTCCATCGTTGTCGGTAATTACCTGGTAGTGGCGCAGTACCCATTCAGATGAGTAAAAGATGTGATCAATGGCTTTGCATTCCATAGCGCCTACTTCAAAGCCGCAGTAGGTGCCGGTGGCATCGTTTGTAGGTCTGGTATCGGTTAAGCCGTTGGCAATTTTCAGCAGGTGGGTGTAGGTTTCTTCCGTACGTTCACAATTAAAGTCTCCTGTAAGGAGTAGCGGCTGGCGTACTTGGTGCATCCCAGATAAATACCCTGCCAAAAGCACGGCACTGCCTATACGTGCTTGTTTACCAACATGGTCAAAGTGGGTGTTGGCAACCAAAAACTCTTGCTTTAGTTCTCTGTCATATAACCTGGCGCAGGTGGCAATTCGTGTAATGGCGGCATCCCATCCGATGGAGCCCACTTCGCCCGATGGAGAAAGCCAGATGGTTTCTGAATGTAAAACGCCAAACCGGCTGTTGCGGTAAAAAACAGCACTATACTCGCCTTTTTCTTTGCCATCATCGCGGCCTACACCTACGTAGGTGTAATCAGGCAATACGCGAGTTAAATCTTCAAGCTGATGGTGCAAGGCCTCCTGAATGCCGATTAGGTCAGGGCCGTACTTTTGGATAACGTGCGCTACTTTTTGAATGCGGTTTGGCCATGCATTCTCGCCATCACCCGGGTTATCAAACCGGATGTTGTACGACATAACCTTAACGGATTGAGCTTCCGCCATTGGACAACCTCCAATCAATAAAAGTATAATCAATTTACGCATATTACCGCTGGTGGATATGCCGCCCTGCCGGAAGATAATAATTATAATTTAGAGTAGAATTAGCCCGATATACTATGATAATCAAAAAAGCCTTTTACTTATTGATAATGCTCGTTTGCCTCGGTGCCTGTAAAACAACCGAAACGGAAGCACCTCCAAGGCAGTATTCGATCGAACAGTTCATGGATGTGAAAAACATCTTTAGTGCCGGATTTTCTCCGGATGAGAAAAAACTTTTACTTGGCTCGAATGAAACCGGAATTTACAACGTGTTTGAATTGGATATTGTGTCAGGTAATCGAAGGCAACTGACTAATTCGACCGAAGAATCGGTATTTGCCGCTTCATATTTCCCCAAGGATGATCGCATTGTCTATACCAGCGACAAGGGCGGAAATGAGATTGATCACATTTTTGTAAGAAACCCTGATGGTTCAAGTACGGATATTATTTCTGACTCCGCAGCCAAAGCGAATTTTTATGGGTGGAGTCATGATAAGAAATTAATGTACTATACTTCGAACAGTCGTGACCCACGTTTTTTTGATCTGTACCGGGTAGATGTTGAAGTTGCCCCTAAAGAAGGAAATGTTTATCCTTCCATGTTGGTGTATCAAAATAATGAAGGACTTGACCCTTCAGCCATTTCGCGTGATAACCGGTATATCGCGTTAGTAAAACCAATTACCACCAACAATTCCGATGTGTATATCCTGGATACAGAATCCGGTGAACGCAAACACATTACCCCGCACGAAGGGGATGTAGATTACAGTCCGCAATATTTTTCACCTGATGGAAAGCAACTGATTTACCTCACTAATGAGGGCAGTGAATTTATGTATATTTCAAGTTATGATCTGGTCACTGGTGAAAAGAAAAAAATTGAAGATGCACCATGGGATATTATGTACACGTATTTGTCGCGCAACGGCAAGTATCGAGTGGTGGCTATCAATAACGATGCCCGAACGGAAATAAAGGTTTATAATGAAGCCGAAGGGGGCAAACTGGTTCAGTTGAAGAATGTTCCGAAAGGCGATATTACCGGGGTAACTATTTCCGACAGCGAGAAGTTGATGACCTTTTATGTAAGTACATCCAAATCGCCCAGCAACTTATACCTCTATAACCTGGAAACGGATGAGATAAAGCAACTTACTAATACGCTGACACCCGAAATCAACCCGGATGACCTGGTTGAAGCATCGGTTGTTCGTTTCAAATCGTTTGACGGCCTTGAAATACCCGCTTTGTTGTACAAACCAAAAGGATTGAAGAAAGGGGAGAAAGTTCCTGCCCTGGTGCAGGTGCATGGTGGGCCGGGTGGGCAAACCCGTCTGAACTATAACAGCAGTTATCAGTATTTTGTCAATCAGGGGTATGCCATTTTATGCGTGAACAATCGCGGCAGTTCAGGTTACGGAAAAACTTTTTATGCAGCCGATGATAAGAAGCATGGCGATGTTGATTTGAAAGATTGCATTGCAGGCAAGCAGTACTTACAAACACTCGATTTTGTTGAAGCCGACAAAATTGGAATTTACGGAGGTAGCTATGGCGGATACATGGTGATGGCCGCGCTGGCCTTTGCGCCTGATGAGTTTGATGTGGGTGTTAATTTGTTTGGCGTAACCAACTGGTTGCGTACGTTGAAGAGCATTCCGCCCTGGTGGACTTCCTTTCGCGATGCATTATACACGGAAATGGGCGATCCGGTGAAAGATTCGGTAGCCTTGTATAATAAGTCGCCATTATTTCATGCAGCTAAAATTACGAAACCCTTTATTGTTTTACAGGGAAGCAATGATCCACGTGTATTACAGGTGGAATCGGATGAGATTGTAGCAGCTGCTAAAGCCAATGGTGTGCCGGTTGAATATGTCGTCTTTCCGGACGAAGGACACGGCTGGGTTAAAAAAGAAAATCAGATTAAATCGGCTGAGTCTATTTTGCAATTTCTGGATAAACACCTTAAAGCAAAGGCACAGTGAGTTTGGGCGTACGGGTTACGAGGCTCCAGGCTTTATAACCCTGCCCGGTATCTCAAACCGTTTTTTTCTAGAAAGCTTCCACCGCTTTCACCTCACCCGGCATCATGCGGGTAAACAGGTTTTCGATGCCGGATTTAAGTGTAATCATGGATGAGGGGCATCCGCTGCAGGACCCTTGTAATTTTACTTTTACGATGCCATCAGTAAAGGAGTGATAGGTAATGGCACCGCCATCCTGTTCCACAGCCGGACGGATGTATTCCTCCAGAATGGTTTTGATCTTTTTTACTGTTTCGGTTTCTTCTTCGGTTGAGGTTGGCTCCTCCTGATTGACTTCAATAATAAACCGGCCGGCTTCCAGAAAATGTTTTATGTGGTTTTTGATTTTATCCTGAATCTCCACCCATTCCACACCTTCTTTTTTGGTAACCGTAACGAAATTGCTCATATAAAATACCCGGTCTACAAAGGCATAGTCGAAAAGTTCTTGGGCCAGGGGCGCATTAGCCGCACTTTCACGATTCGGGAAATCGTAACTCAGGCCTTCGGGTACCAGCATTTCATTTACCACAAACTTAAGTGAATTGGGGTTGGGATTTGATTCCAGATAAATATGAATATACTTTTGTGCGGTCATGACCAATGGCTTTAATAAATTAAACAGCAGCCGGCAAATTTAGTTCACTGCAGGCTCTTTTCGAAAACCGTTCTCAGTAGTTGCAACAATGCTTGCCACAACGGTGTCGCCCGTGATGTTTACAATAGTGCGACACATATCGAGTGGCCGGTCGATGGCGATAATCAGGGCCAATCCTTCGGGCGAAACCCCAATGGCACCAAGCACAATTACAAGCGTTATAAGGCCTGCGCTGGGTACTGCTGCTGCCCCGATGGACGACAATGTTGCGGTAAGCACAATAATCAACTGATCAACCATGGTTAAATCATGTCCGAACGCCTGAGCAATAAACACAGCCGACACGGCCTGGTGGATGCTGGTGCCGTCCATGTTAATTGTGGCGCCCAGCGGCAATACAAAGCTGGTGATTTCGTCTTTAATACCGAGGTTCTTTTCGGCACACTCCATCGTAACGGGCAGCGTGGCTGCGCTTGAACTGGTGGAGAATGCCATGATTTGTGCGGGCAAAATTCCTTTCTGGAATGTTCTGTATTTTATGCGGGTGAACAACCGTAGAGCCAACGGGTAAATAACCACCACCATCAACGCAAGGCTCAGCAGTACGGTAAAGGCGTAAATCCCCAAGGCACTGAACAACTCAAGTGCCTGCCTGGGGTTGTTTCCGGCAACATCCACCATTAATGAAGCCAGCAAGGCCATTACCCCAATGGGTGCGTACTGCATCACCATGTCTACAATTTTTAATATTACTTCATTGGTGCCGTCAAAGAAACCTTTTACCGGTAATCCCTTTTGTTCAGGCGCCATAATAAGCGCAATGCCGAACAGGATGGCAAAGAAGATAACCTGCAGCATGTTGCGGTTTGAAGCGGCCGCACCAAAAATGTTGTCGGGTACAATGTCAACAATAACCTGCAACGGACCGGACTCTTTTAGTTTTTGCGCATCCGTAACCTTCAGGTTAGCATCTTGTGCATATTTGCTGGAAAGTTCAACCTGTTTTTCTTTCGACAGGAAATTTCCCGGCTTAATGGTGTTTACTGTAAGTAAGCCGATCGTGATGGCAATAACGGTGGTAATAAGATACAGGCCCATGGTTTTGCCACCGATGCGCGAGAGTTTAGAAATATCTTTCAGGTTTGATATGCCGCTGATCAGCGAAACCAGGATAAGCGGAATAGCAATAAGCTTAAGCAGGTTGATGAAGATAGTCCCGAATGGCTTTACCCAATCGGTGATAAACGGGCCCAGGTTAAAAAAGATGGCGATGGTGCCCAGCACGATGCCCAGAAACATCCCGATAAAAATGCGGATGTGCAGCGGAAATTTTTTCATAAAGCAGAAACCCTATCCGCGCAATTTATAGGTTTGATTGGCCAAACAAGCTACCGGTCAACAGATTTATTTAGCACCTGAAATATCCGGTTTCAATTCCCCTTCGGCCCCGGCAATAACGGTGGCTACGGTGGAGTCTCCGGTGATGTTTACCACGGTCCGCAGCATATCCAATGGCCGGTCAACCGCCAGAATAAGGGCCAGGCCTGTGGGGTCAAGGCCTACGGCTTCCAATACAATAATCAGCATGATGATGCCTGCGCCCGGCACGGCCGCTGCTCCAATAGAAGAGAGTACGGCTGTCATCAGAATGGTTAGCTGCTGGCCCAGGGTTAAGTCGAGCCCGAAGGCCTGCGCAATGAACACAGCCGACACGCCCTGGTGAATGCTGGTGCCATCCATGTTAATGGTGGCGCCAAGCGGCAAAACAAAACTGGATACTTCATCGGAGATGCCAAGCCTTTTCTCGGCACAGTCGATGGTTACCGGAAGCGTAGCCGCACTTGAACTGGTGGAGAATGCCAGCACCTGTGCCGGAAAAATACCCCTGATAAACCGCAGGTAGGGCATCTTGGTAAATGCTTTCAGAATAAGCGGGTAGGTAACAAAAACCATCACCGCCAGGCCCAGTATTACATTCAGGCTATACACGCCCAGCGCCTTCATAAGTTGTAAATCAATATTCAGGCTGGCGAGCAAAGCAAACACACCAACCGGTGCGAAGCGCATAATCAGGTCAACGATTTTCAGGATCACTTCGTTGGCGCCTTCAAAGAATGATTTTACAGGTTTGATTTTCTCGGGTTGAGCCAGGATCATGGCAATGCCAAACAGAATAGCGAAGAAGATTACTTGCAGCATGTTGGTGTTGTTCGATACCGCACCAAAAATGTTGTCAGGCACAATATCAACAAGTACCTGTAGCGGCCCCTCTTCTTTCAAATCATGCGCAGAGGAAATCCGGTTACCGATATCGGAGGCATATGCTTTACTGAGTTCCTCTCTTTTTTCAGGCGTTAAAAATTTTCCCGGTTGAATAATGTTAACCAGCACCAACCCGATGGTTACGGCCAGAACAGTTGTGGCCAGATAAAGGCCAATCGTTCTGCCCCCAATGCGCGATAGTTTGGATACATCGGAAAGATTGGAGATGCCGTCTATGAGGGAGAAAATGATGAGCGGAATGGCAATAAGCTTAAGGCCGTTGATAAAAATGGTTCCCCATGGTTTTATCCATAGTGCAGTAAATTCAGCCAGGCCCAGGCTGGTGGCACTGAGGCCCCAGATCATGCCCAGTGCCATGCCGATAAGAATTTTTCCGTAAAGGGGAAGTTTCGGAAACTTCATACCCTTAAAAATAAGAGTATTTGTTAAAGAAGCGGCACTTGATTAATAGTAACCTTACCAGCTGCTGCTGGCGCCACCGCCACCCGAGTCGCCTCCGCCCCAGCTCCCACCACTATCGCTGGAGGATGAACTGCTGTCGGAAGAGGAAGCAACCAGCATAGGAATGATGTACTTGTCGATGTGGTGATGGCCGCAGTGCAGGCACGTGCGCTCCTCTTCACCGTAGCCGTCAGCGCTGTAGGTGGCGCTTTGGATGGTTCGCCTGGCGCCAAAGTAATAGGTTAAAAAATTGCATTTCGGGCAATGCGTAAATTTTGTGGTGGCATTTGGATAACGCAATGACTCTATCGACCCGCACGCTGCGCACCGCCAAACGTCATGATCAACCGTGCCTGCTTTTTCTTCGGCAATCTGGCCCGAGTGCATAAACTCATCTTCTTCTGCTTCCGATAATTTCTGCATGGTTGACTGGCATTTTTTGCAGATAAGCGGACGGTTCCGGTAATAATCTCTTTTTTTACGCCAGTTCAGGAAAACAAAAATCATCGGGATGAAGGCGACCACCGCAGCGCTTATCCAATACGATTTCTGCTGGTTAAGAAAGTTGTAAGCATCCTGCTGCCCCAGTTCATTTAGCATGGATTCAGAAACCCGCATCGCCCTGAAATAGCGCTCGATAAAAAATGTAACCATCAGGATATACATTCCCACCAGAAAAACTAAAAACGGAGGTTCAAGCACGGTAGTAAGGATAACATATAAACCGGGTACCATCGCGTAATATAAAAACCACCGCTTCCACGACAGCCTGAACCGGTCTATTGACCGTGATGAACCTTTAATTAACCGGCTGATTGCCACGATAATTAAGATGATTCCATAAATCCCGCCCAGAAAAAAATACAGCCCGCCAATTCCGGCAACAGCATCAGTTTGTGCCATGATTTCTTCAATCGCTTCGGGTTGTTGCAAAATATTTACCGTGGCTTCAATACCGCGCAGCATGCCGGTGTTGTAATCGCCATTTTTAAAGTGAGGCACCATGTGCCGTTGCTGAATGCGCTTGCAGGTGGCATCGGTTAAAATACCTTCCACACCGTAGCCGGTATGAAAGCGGATGGTGCGCTGATCGAGAATGAAGAGGATTAATAAGCCGTTGTCGTTACTGGCCTGCCCGATGCCCCATTGGCGAAATAACCGCTGGGCGAAATCAACATGATCATCGCTGCCGATAGACGGCAGCATAACCACGGCCACCTGGGCGGTCGCATTTTTTTCCAGGTCGGTAAGCAGTTGGTTGATGCGCGCAACTGTAGTGTCGTGCAATATGCGGGCCGGATCGCTTACGTAGCTGTTGTTGATAAGCTTAGTGTTGGGAACGGTTTCTACGGTATAGGTTTGCGCATAACCAGCCGTGATAAATGCAGCTACAACGCAAAGCGTAAAAATTTTTTTCATTTAAATTTTTGAAAGTTTAGACAAGAGCAGAAAGTCGGCAAGCACCAGTGCAGCCATGGCCTCAACAATGGGCACGGCACGGGGCACTACACAGGGATCGTGCCGGCCTTTTCCTTCAACGATAACTTCATTCCCTTCAACATCCACACTTTGTTGATCCTGCATGATGGTAGCCACGGGCTTAAAGGCCACGTTAAAGTAGATGTCTTCGCCATTGCTGATGCCCCCCTGGATGCCGCCCGAGTGATTCGTTTTCGTGCGGATGGTTCCTTGGTCGTTTACAAACTCATCGTTGTGTTGTGAGCCGCGAAGGGTAACACCATCAAACCCGCTGCCGTATTCAAAACCTTTTACCGCATTAATGCTGAGCATAGCTTTGCCCAGTTGGGCATGCAGTTTATCGAACACGGGTTCGCCCAATCCTACCGGAGTGTTTTTAATTACGCAGGTAACCACACCACCAACCGTATCGCGGTCAAGGCGCACCTGGTCAATAAGGGCAATCATGTTTTCGGCTGTGGCCGGATCAGGACAACGAACAATGCTGCTCTCAGTTTTTGACAGGTCAAGTTGCATATACGGAGGTGCCTTAACGGCACCCACCTGCGAAACATAAGCTTGTATTTCGATGCCGACTTTGTTCAGCAATAATTTGGCGATGGCACCGGCAGCTACCCGTGCGGCCGTTTCGCGTGCGGAACTCCGTCCACCGCCCCGGTAATCGCGCAAGCCGTATTTGGTTTGGTAGGTATAATCGGCATGCGAAGGCCTAAATGTTTTTTCCAGGTGGTTGTAGTCTTTGCTGCGCTGATCGGTATTCTCAATTAGCAGGGCGAGCGGTGCACCGGTTGATTTTCCTTCAAAAACACCGGAGAGGATCTTAAATGAGTCGTCTTCCTTACGTTGCGTTGTAATTTTTGATTGCCCTGGCTTCCTCCGGTTAAGTTCGGATTGAATGAAATCCTCATCAATCCCCAATCCGGCCGGACAGCCGTCAATCACCACCCCAATGGCTGGGCCGTGCGATTCGCCAAACGTGGTGATGCGGAAGAGTGTACCGAAGGAGTTCATCTAATTCAAAGTTCGAGGTTCAGGGTTTTAAGTTAGAGATTTCAAAATTCATTATTGAACCTTAAACCTTGAATTATTTCCGTAAGACAAGATATGCCGAACCGGCCATGATTACGAGAATAAAGGCATTAAGTACCCATCTAATCCAATCGGGTTCAGCAGCGTTTTTCAATGAATTATCGGCCGTGTTGATTTTGTCGTAGAATGATCCGCCATCTACCGACTCAATGGCTTCATTTTTAAGGCTCTCGCCTTCAACCTGCACGGTGGTTTGCGCAATAAGGGTGTCGTACGATTTTTTAGCTGGGTTAAAGAATACCCACCGGAAATAATCGCCCAGGTTATAATTGCCCGGTTCTTTTGGGATAATAAAATAGGTAAATGATTTGGAGCCGGTTATCCGGCTGCCGTTGCGGCTGATGGTTTGTCGTACGTTGGGTTCATAAAAATCGAAGTAACTGTTTGATTCAGCAGCCGGCTTATTAATGCCTGAAATATTTCCTTCGCCATATATGTTGAATTCGTATGAAACGCTTTTACCGGTTTGCAGATTGCCGGCATTTATTTTTTCGTCAAGGTGGTAATCGCCCACAGCCACCAGGTCGCGCAACGGGTGTGGTGGTAGTTCTTTTACAATTACCGTTTTTGGTTTGCTGTAAAATGTTTTAAAATCTTCCTGACGGTTTTGGCCAAAAAAGGAAGGGTTCTTGGCTACCTTGTACTTAATCATTTCCAGCGGCACACTGGGGAAGTGAATAGGTTCGGTGTTTAACGGAAAATACGTGGCCTGGTAAATTTTGTATTGTGTATAGCCTTTGCCGTTCAATTCAACCCGGGTGCCTTCAATGTTTTCGATGGAGAAATTTTCTTCCCAGCAGTTTTGTGGTTTTATCTTTTTAACAATTTCAGAAACCTGTTTGCTAATCTGATACCAGTATAGTGGCGCCTGATTCGACTCAGCTACATAAAAAGCAAGGGTGGTATTAAAGCCTTCGCCAACGTAAACCTCGTCTTTGTTGGTGGTGAGTGCAAAGAAGGCGTCTTCTTTAATGTCAATAAATTCAGTGGGCGGGTTACCCATGAAGTCATCGCGTTCAAAAAAACTTCTGAACGGATCGCGTTGCTGCTGCACCGGAGGTCCTACTTTTACACGCTTGCCCGGTGACGATAGTACCTGGTCGTTTACCGTCATCTTAAAAGGAGGAACAACTACAACGCCCTGCTTCAGCGGGGCATAGGTCATAATAACACTTTGCGATGACGAGACCTGGCCGTTAACGATATTGGTTTGTGATGAGGTTGACTGTCCACGCTTGCGGAAGCCGGCAATTTCAGGGAAGTTATCGAAATTTTTCAGCCGGTCGTTTTGTACGGTAACGGTAATGGTCCAGGTTTGATTTTCGCCTATTTCATCAGGTCCCAGCGTAATCTGGATGTTTTGTGCCCGGCCGGTTAAGGCCGGCAAGGTAAGTAGAACCACGCTTGTTAAAAAAAATCGCCTCATTATCAATCTCTGTACCAGATTTATCGTTACAAAACTAAAAATGTTCTTTCAGTTCAATTAGTGAGGTGCTAAATTTAACTGTTTCAAGAACGCAGCAATTTTTTATAATAACCAACCTGTCAAAAAAAAACTGCTGACATGCTGAATTATTTCAAGTCTATCCTCACCAAGGTGAGTTTTGATGCCCGACTCTTTGAGAAGGAGTTGCGCAAGGCCCTGAAAGTTTTAATCCGCGAAGAAGTGCAGGAGCTCAAACAGTGGTGTTATGCCCGGTTTGGGAGTCAACACGAAGCCATTCTTAACCGATGCTTCGTGGCAGCGTGAATGGTATGTTTAACCCGGGTCCCGTTAAAAAGCGGGACCCTTTATTTTTATATAGTGTGAAGCGGATACCCCGTGAAGCTGTAATCTGGCTGGTGGCCTTACTGGCATTGGCGTTGACCGATCCACAGGCCGGAGGGCATTTCACACTTTGCCCGCTGGCCCAAGCCGGAGCCACATTTTGCCCGGGTTGCGGACTGGGTCGTTCAATATCCTTATTTTTTCACGGTGATTTTGCTGAATCCTGGCGTATGCATCCGTTAGGAATTGTGACGGTAATTGTTTTATCTTATCGGATTATATCACTTTTCCAAAACGCATTTAAACCCCATGGCCAAAGTAACTGATGTATTACCCGAATTAGCCGGTGAAGAACTGGTATATGTTCAGAACCTGATGAAAGACTGGACAGACGATAAAGCCCGCAATTTTGCTAATGTGTACCGCACCCGCAGGCGCGACCCGCAAATGATTTTGATTCTTACGATAATCGGATTTTTCGGTGTGGCCGGTATTCAACGGTTTATTACCGATCAGATAGGGATGGGGCTGCTTTACTTCTTTACTGCAGGGCTCTGCTTTATTGGTACAATCATCGATTTGGTAAACTATCAGAAACTAGCCTTTGAATACAATCAAAAGAAGGCCAACGAAGTGACTGCAATTATTTAGCAAGTACGTTACTGTTCAAAAAAGCAAACCGACCCGCCTACCCAGGTTTTGTTCTTGTTAAACTTAACCCCAATCATTTCGCCACGGCTTAACCGGGCCAGGTTGGTAACCGGTGTTGGCCGTGCTTTGCCCGGCCCCCAGATATACAGCATCCTGATTTCCGTTTTCACCAGGCCATCCGGTGCCTGAATCACCGGTTCATAGACCACCTTGCGTTGTATCAGATAGTTTTTCCGTTCATGCTCAGGTATGCACTCTAAATCGGATTGCGTTACATGAAAGATGATGCCGCTTCCCGAAAAGGAAAACAGGGGCTTCAGTACATAATTTTCAAGGTCTTCAGGGAAAATTTTGTAGTCATTAAGAAAGCAGCATTCGGGAATGAACTCGCTTTTTATAAATGGCATGGTGAATTTACTAATCCGGAAAAACCAGTTGGGGTGCCCGGCCCACTCCACATCAACTTCTTCGGTCAGGTTAAACTGCAAAGTCAAATCCTTGCGGGCAATCAGTTCATCGAATATAACGCGGTTATAAATTCGCTTTACCTGTATTTCGCGGCCGTTTTTTTTATAAAAAAGTTTTGCGCCTGAACGCCTCAGATTACCGATGTGTACAGGTTCAATACCGGTTAGGTGTTTGGTAATAACAAAATCGATAGCAGTATTTTGTTGGAGCGGATCAATTTCAAGCAGAATTACTTCATTCGGATCATGACCGTTCAGTAAAATGGATGTTAAAAACGATTGGTACTCTTTCCGGTTTAGCCCAAAATGCGATTGAACCGTATCGGGTACCGGAAAATGCTTGCGGTATTGTTCCGAAAGAAAATCCTGCCAGCCGAATAGCGAAGGAAATCCCTGCATCTCAATCAGGCGGGGCTGTAACTGCCCGTCAGCATCTTTCACCAGGGCAAAGTCGAGCGCCAGAAAAAGCATGTGGTTGTCTTCATTTGGAACCTGAAGATTTTCCGGGATAGCGCGTTCAGTCAATTTTTTGAAGTCAGGCCTGACGATAAAATCAACAATACTTTCGGCTGCTTGCAGTAGTTTTTGTTTGAGGGCCCGGTCAACAAACACGGGGGTTTCGGCCACTCTGAATTTTATCGGGAAATTAAAGTGCCTGTCGAGAGACTGAACAAAGGCGATGTACTTCTCTTCTGAGAAAAATTTGTTGTACTGTTCGCGCAGGGCTTTGATCATAACACCGTTAGTCGGGTTGCGGCTGCCTGGCGAAGAAAGGTGGGAATAATGGTTTTGTAAGTTCGTTTGATCTTATCCGGATCGTTGAGGTACTTCAGCATTTCCACGTATTTCTTTTCACCGTGCCGTTCAATGATCCCTTTTTTCTTGTCTTCGCGCAGCAGGTACTTAAACATGCCGTCATAGTCGGCCTCGGGATGAAACTGCATACCCACGATGGCATCGTCAAACCGGATGCCCATCACGGCCCGTTCCAAATCAACATGAGGTCGTTCTTTTTCAATGCACAGTACGTGTGCACCGGTGGCCAGCATGCGGGGGCTGGGTTCGGTTACCTGGTAAAAGCGCGAATCTACGGCATAAAAGGGGTCGTCCAGGTTTTTAAATAGCGGTTCATGGCGGGCCTCTTTAGTTTTATGGATGGGAAATATGCCAAACGCTTCGCTGCGTCTTTTGCTTACCTTACCATATTTATAATGCCTACAGTAAATCTGGAAAGAGTGGCAGATGAGAAAAACAAACTTCTTTTGTTGCGGGTGCTGGCGGTTGTGTTCCCGGATAGTATCCATCAGCCTGAAATAATTGGCTTCCCATTCGGAGCCTTCGCTGGCCAGCGGGCTGCCCGGCCCGCCCGAGGAAATGTAGATATCGTAATCGGGTGAAGCGATTTGATTTTTTAGGCGCACATCAAATACCTCGTACTCCACCGGAAATGATGATTCGGCCTTAAATTGTTCGACCAACTGCACAATGCAGCGCATTCCTTCGTTTTCTTCACCCTCGTATAAATCCAGTATGGCAATGCGGATGGCATTCATAATCCTGCTATGGTTTGTTCGGTAATATAATCAACAACTTTTTCCAGGCTGTCGGTTTGCTTAAACACGGCTAACTGTCGGTCGGCTCCGGTGCCTTGTTTCAGCATGGTGTAAACATAATTAATTGCTTGCCGGCTTCCCAGTTCATCCACTACGTCATCAACAAATTCAAGCAGCTCATTAATCAATGCACGGGTTTCTACTTCCTCCTGCTTGCCGAAGTCAATCAGTTTGCCATCAATGCCATAGCGACTTGCCCGCCACTTGTTTTCGTTAATAAGTGCGCGGTTGTACACAATAAAACTCATGTTTTGCTTGCGCAGTTTATACAATTTTACCACCAGCGCCTGAAACAAGGCCGTTATGGCCATGGTTTCTTCCACTCGCATGGGTACATCGCAGATGCGGAATTCGATGGTATCGAAGAAGGGATGTACGCGTATATCCCACCAGATTTTCTTGGCGTTGTCGATGCAGCCGGTTTTGATAAGCAGGTTTACATAGTTTTTGAAGTCGTCCCAATCATTGAAATAATCAGGTAAACCGGTGCGCGGAAACTTATCGAACACTTTGGTACGGAAGGATTTGAAGCCGGTGTTGCGGCCCTCCCAAAACGGGCTGTTGCAGGAAAGCGCATACACGTGCGGCAGAAAGTAGCGGATAGTATTCACAATGTGAATGGCCATGTTTTTATCGGAAATGCCCACGTGCACATGTAAACCGAAGATGAGGTTTGAACGGGCGGCCTCCTGCATTTCATTAACAATCTCATCGTAGCGCGGGTTGGGCGTAATCAGTTGTTTTGACCAGTGGGAGAAGGGGTGTGTACCGGATGCGCCAATGCGCAGGTTCATGGAGCGGGCAATGTCGCTAACCAGTTTGCGCAGTTTGCTGATGTCGCTGCGGGCTTCTTCAATGTTGCGGCAAATGCCGGTGCCAACCTCAACTACGGCCTGGTGCATTTCGGCTTTTACATGGTCTTTCAATACCTGTTGTGCCGCCTCAACAATCTTCTGGTCGTGCGAGGTGAGTTCCCGGCTCACCGGGTCAATCACCATGTACTCTTCTTCAACGCCTAATGTAAATTTTTCCATAGCTTCACCCCCTACCCCTCTCCAGCGAAGAGGGAGAAACGTTATTTAGATTTTGCTTTTGACGTAGTCCTGGAATTTCTTTTAAGAAAAGTTGCCACTGAGTCGGAAACAAATGTTCCCCAGGTCAGGTTGTCTGAATTCGGTTTTTGTTGTTGCGCCCGTTCGATGGCCATTTTCGCGGCATGTTCAACCACCCATTCAAAATTTTCCTGGCCAACGGAATTGACATCGGCATCGGGAGCAGGGTTGCAAAAATCGATGGCATACGGAATGCCTCCGCGCACGGCCATTTCTACCGTATTGAAATCATAGCCAAGTGCCTGGTTGAGTTGTAGTACATAGTCGCGTACTTTTTTAACCAACTTTTCCGAGGCTGGGCCGCTGGTTACCACGTACCGCAAATGATGGGGGTTGCGCGGCTCGTATTGCATTACACGAACATAGTTGCGCCCAAGGCAGTAGCAGCGGAAGTATTCTTCGAAAATAATTTCTTCCTGCAGCATCATTACGAGTTGGCCGGTTTCTTTGTAGGCTCTGAAAAAATCGTCCATGTTGTTGAGTTTGTACACGCTCTTCCAACCGCCACCGGCATGGGGCTTCATGTAAGCCGGCCAGCCGATGTATTCAAAGATCTTTTCCCACGACAGTGGAAAATTCAGGTTGCTGAACGATGAATCGGTAGTGTCGGTTGGTTTATCGTGCGAGGGAAGGATAACCGTTTTCGGTACAGGTACCCCGATTTTCACAGCCAGCGCGTTGTTAAAAAATTTTTCATCGGCACTCCACCAAAACGGGTTGTTGATTACGGCTGTTCCGGAAATGGCGGCATTTTTTAGGTAGGCCCGGTAAAAAGGAACATCCTGCGAAATCCGGTCGATAATCACGGCATAATCGGTCGGTTCGCCTTGTTGAACTTTGTCGATCAATACCGGTTCGGCCTTAATGTCTTTCAGGCCGGCTTTATTAACACGCTCAATAAAAGCTTCAGGGAAAGAGCGCTCCATGCCAAACAGAATTCCAATTTTTTTCATAGTTGTTATTTTATCAGTGAGAGGTAATGCGGAAACATTTCGCGCCACGCGGGCCAATCGTGCGGGCGTTCGGGGCGTACATCCAACCAGTGGCTGATACCTTTGTTTTTCAGGATGACCGCCATTTTTTCGTTGGCTTCCCAGCACATATCGTGAGTGCCGGTACCAAGCACCACAAACATGTCATTGAAAAACGGGTTTTGGGCACCGGGCAGAAAATCGGGTGGGTTATTAAAGTACACGTTGTCATCGTAATAGCCGTCAAGCTGGCTTTTGATGTCAAATGCTGCGCCCATATTGAGAACATACTTCACTACTTCGGGGTGGCGAAATGCAAAATTGGTGGCGTGGTATCCGCCAAAACTGCAGCCGGCAGTGGCAATGCGGTGCACACCGGTTTCCCGCTGCATAAGCGGCACCAGTTCGTGCAATAAAAACTGGTCGTACCAGATGTGATTCTTTACCCGGTCGGCCGGATGAATGTTTTTGTTGTACCAGCTCATTGAGTCAATTCCATCCGGGCAATAAATTTTTACCAGGCCTTCATCCAGGAACCACGCCACACTATCAATCAGCTTAAAATCTTTGTTTTCGTAATAGCTGCCCATGGACGTAGGGAAAAGCATAACCGGGTATCCGCGTGTGCCAAACGCCAGGGTGCCGATCTCGCGCCCAAGGTTGGGGCTGTACCATTTATGAAAATGCTCGTGGGGCATGGCAGCGGCTGTGGAGGGTTTTGGTAAAATTTTATTTTTGCTGCCTTAAAATAAGCAATTCAACTCAATATCGGTTTTGGATACCCCGCAATTGTACCATCTTGAACAGTTAACTGATGTCCATTCTAAGTTACTGGGGCGCGATACGATTGTGGATATTTATCTTCCACAAGCGTTTGAAAAGGCAGATAATCCATATCCTTTGCTGATTCTCAATGACGGCCAGGATGGTAAAGCCATTGAATTGAAGGAGCGCCTTGAAGAATTGAGCAAGTCGCAGGCTATTCGCAATGTAATCGTGGTGGCTGTGCATGCCGGAGATCGCCTGCAGGAATACGGAGTTGCTTCACGAAAAGATTATAAAGGCCGCGGGTCTAAAGCTAAAGACTATACGCGGTTTATCATGACCGAACTGGTACCCTATATTCACTACCGGTATCCTGTTTCGGAAAATAAGACCGATCACGTGATTGCCGGATTTTCGATGGGTGGTCTTTCGGCTGTTGATATAGCATGGAATAATGCCGATTATTTTGGAAAAGCCGGGGCGTTTAGCGGATCGTTCTGGTGGCGTAAGCGCGATGCTAAAAGTATTCTCTACAGTGATAAGCGTGATCGACTGATGCATTTGCAGATTCGAAATGGAAAGTTCAAGCCGGGATTAAAGTTCTGGTTTCAAACGGGCACACAGGATGAGCTGAGTGACCGCAACGAGAACGGAACCATTGATTCTATTGACGATACGCTTGATCTAATTGCTGAACTGACAAAAAAGGGTTACCGGCCTTTTCAGGATATTCAGTATTACGAAATTGAAGGGGGCAAACATAACCTCGAAACCTGGAAGCAGGCGTTACCTGCGTTTTTGAAGTGGGCGTTTGGAAGTTAATGGGTTAATGTGCCGATGTGGAAACGAATTGGATGTTACGTTTTAAGCCTTTGAAACCTGTTCGTTTAACGGCTGATTTTTTAAACAACTTTTGAAATACTTCTTCGGTTAGCTCCAGCCAATCGGAGTTATTCATTCCGGCTGTTTGTGGATGCGGATTGAAGCGCGGCTCGTGGTGTGGCTGTGCAAAGCGGTTCCAGGGGCATACCTCCTGGCAGATATCGCACCCGAAAATCCAGTTTTCGAATTTACCTTTTACCTCAGCCGGTATTTCCTCCCTTAGTTCAATTGTAAAATATGAAATGCATTTGCTGCCATCCACCACATAGGGTTGAGGAATAGCCTCTGTGGGGCAGGCATCCATGCAGGCCGTGCAGGTGCCACAGTAATCTTTTATTGGGCCATCGTATTCCAGTTCAAGATCAACAATCAGTTCGGCCAGGAAAAAGAAACTGCCCATAGACCGGTTTAGCAGCAATGAATTTTTTCCAATCCACCCGATGCCCGAACGCTTTGCCCAGGCCCGCTCCAGCACCGGAGCTGAGTCAACAAAGGCGCGACCGTTTATATCGCCCAACTTTTCGCGCAGCCGTAACATGAACTCCTTCAGCTTGTCTTTAATCACGAAGTGATAATCTTCGCCATAGGCGTACCGGGTAATTTTCAGGTTGTGCCTATCCGTTAGATCTTTTGCAGGAAAGTAATTGTAGATAAGACTGATCACGGATTTTGCCCCGGGAATCAATTTGGTAGGGTCGAGGCGCTTTTCAAAGTGGTTGGCCATGTAAGCCATTTTGCCGTGGTAGTTGCGCTTCAGCCACTCTTCGAGTTTGGGCGCTTCGTCTTCAAGGAATTCGGCTTTGGAAATACCGCAATAACTGAAGCCGAGTTGGGTGGCGGTGTGTTTGATGAAGGTTGTACGGGAAGACACCCCCCTTTGTCCCCCCTCAAGGGGGGAAATAGTACCGCCCCCTTTGAGGGGGGCAGGGGGGGCGTTTAACTTTATCCAATCTGCAATTTTTGATACAACCATTTCAGTTCGGTTGCGAACTTCGCGGTCATCAAACCGCAGAAACCGGACACCGGTTGTTTCAAGTTTTTGCTGCCGTTTTCGATCGCTGCTTTTGGCTTCTTTTGTTAAATGACTTTCGCCATCAATTTCAATAGCCAGCATAAGTTCATGGCAATAGAAATCCACGATATAATCTAACAAGGGTACTTGCCGGTGAAACTGGTAACCAGCGAGTTTTCTCCTTCTGATTTCATTCCATAATATAACTTCTGATGCTGTTGCAAACTTTCGCAATTCACGCGCCTGGTTGCGCAGATCTTTACGGTATGAAATCAGTTTGTTTCGCATAGGGAAAGACAGCGATTTAGAATCAGCTCAGGTATAGGAGTTTCAATCAAACAATCCCGGCCCCTTGCTTCGGGGAGGAACAATTTTCAAATGCTTATAGGCACGCTCGGTTACCTCTCTTCCGCGTGAAGTACGTTTAATGTATCCTTCCTGAATTAAGAAAGGTTCATATACCTCTTCAATGGTTTCACCTTCTTCGCCAACGGCTGTGGCTATGGTGGAAATACCCACTGGCCCGCCTTTAAATTTTTCGATGATGGTTAGCAGAATGCGGTTATCCATTTCATCCAAGCCGTTTTCATCCACATCCAAGGCTTTCAGTGCCAGTTGGGCAATGGCTAAGGTAATGGTGCCATCGCCTTTAATCTGGGCGAAGTCGCGGGTTCTGCGCAGCAGGTTGTTGGCAATGCGCGGTGTGCCGCGGCTTCTGCGGGCTATTTCAAAAGCAGCCTCCTTTTCAATTGGCGCATTAAGAATGCCGGCCGACCGGTGAATAATTTTAGTGAGCAGCGCAGAATCATAATACTCCAGCCGCGAATTGATGCCAAACCGGGCCCGCAGGGGGGCGGTAAGCAAGCCCGCGCGTGTGGTGGCACCAATTAAGGTGAAAGGGTTCAGTCCGATTTGGATGGATCGTGCATTCGGACCGGAGTCGAGCATAATGTCAATTTTAAAATCCTCCATGGCTGAATAGAGGTATTCCTCCACCACCGGGTTGAGGCGATGAATCTCATCAATAAACAGCACATCGTTGGTTTCAAGGTTCGTAAGTAAACCGGCAAGGTCGCCCGGTTTATCGAGTACGGGGCCTGAGGTAATTTTAATGTTTGAACCTAATTCGTTGGCAATAATGTAGGAAAGCGTGGTTTTGCCCAGGCCCGGGGGGCCGTGCAGCAATACGTGGTCGAGCGATTCGCCCCGTTGTTTGGCGGCCTGTACAAACACACGGATGTTCTCAACGGTTTTATGCTGGCCGGTAAAATCAGCAAAGGTGAGCGGGCGCAAGGCCTTCTCCATTTCCTTATCAGCCGCTGTTAATGATTCGCTGTCGCCCTTCAGGTAGTCTTCACGCATACTGGTTATTTTGCAAAAGTACGTATTTCATGAACTTCCTTAATAAGCAACATTGTTGCATTAGCTGAATTGGGCTAACTTGCCACTCGCTTATGAGTAATCGTACTAAAAACATTCTTTACACAGGTATTCTTTTACTAAGTGTGTTTATCGTTTATCAGTATCGGAATCGATCACAGCATCCGGTTTTCATTGAAGGAAAAACCATGGGCACTACCTATCACATTACCTATTTTGATACAGATAGGCGAGACTTTAAACTTCAGGTTGATTCTATACTTAACGGGGTTAATCAGGCTATTAATACCTATTTGCCACAGTCTGAAGTAACACGGTTCAATAAAGGTACTGGGCCCGTAAAATTTGAACTGCCTTATTTGCAGCAGTTGCTGGAACGCTCACAGGAAATTGTAAGCGCCTCTTCAGGAGCGTTTGATCCAACCGTGATGCCGCTGGTGAATGCATGGGGATTCGGCCCGGCCGAACCGCTTAATCCGGATAACCTCGAGATAGACTCCATCCGTGAGTTTATCGGTTTCGAAAAAGTAGGCTTCAATGCCGACAGTGTGTGGAAAACCGATGCTCGCACCCAGCTGGATTTTGGTGGCATAGGCCAGGGTTATGGAGCTGATGTGGTTGTCGAGTTTCTGAAAAGCAAGGGCATAACCGATATGCTGGTGGAAATCGGAGGAGAGGGAATGGCAGTAGGCCGTAACCGGAAAACCGGCAGACCTTGGGAAATAGGCATTTTGGATCCCAACTCCACCCGCGAAGATCAGTTTTTCAAAGCATATGTATCACTCGAGAACAAGTCGTTTACTACGTCCGGTAATTATTTTAACTACCGCGAAATTGACGGCAAGAAATTTTCGCATACCATCGATCCACAATCGGGTTATCCGGTAAACAATCCGCTGTTGAGTGTTTCTGTTTTTTCGGCCGATGCTACTTCAGCTGACGGCTGGGCTACAGCACTGATGGTGATGGGCGTTGAAAAGGCCATGGAGGTACTCCACCATCACCCGGAACTGGACGCTCTGTTAATGTATTCTGGCGACAATGGTTTAATTGAGATGTTTATTACTCCGGGAATTGAGGATCAGGTAACTTTAAAAAAGTACGCATGGCATTGAAACTTTCGGTACTTTTTTTTACACCCCTGCTTGCAGGCTTGCTTATTTATTTTTTACCTGAAGGCCGAAACCGTAACTACCGGCTGCTGCTGGTGTTTGCCGGATCGTATTTATTTGGCATTACCGTGGTGCACATCCTGCCGGAACTTTACCGGAACAACGGTGAAGTAGAATTAATAGGCTTATTCGTATTGGCCGGTTTTTTCCTGCAGCAGCTACTCGAATACTTTACCTCCGGAATTGAGCACGGCCATATTCATACGCAGGATCATGCCCATACTCACTCGCATTATCATCACCAGGTTTCGGCCATTGTGCTGCTGCTGGCGTTGTGTGTTCATGCTTTTCTAGAAGGTGCCATGCTCGCACAACCGGCAACCATGGGTTTTAATTACGATGTAAATGCCATCTTGCTGGGCATTGCCTTACACCGCGCCCCGGCAGCTTTTGCGCTGATGACGGTTCTTTCCTTTCAACTGCATTCCGCACGTAAAGCCTTACCTTACCTGGCAGTTTTCTCTATTGCCGCACCAGCAGGTTTGCTGATAAGTACCTACCTGACAGAAGCGGAAGTACTGACTACCTCCGGCCTCACCTTTCTCTACGCTCTGGTAAGTGGAAACTTTCTGCACATCTCGACTACCATTGTTTTTGAAAGCAGTCCGGAGCACCACTTTAATGCACGCAAGCTGGCCGTGGCCATTATTGGGGCTTTAGCTGCTGTAGCGGTTGAGTACATCCTTTGACATACTATAATGAAGATGGAAAATCGTTAACCAATTATTCATCATTTGCCTCACATTCTTTATGTTGATGATGGCAGAGAAAGCAAATAACCGCTATTTTCAAACCATGAACATCATCCGATCATTTCAGGATTACACAACCCAGTATAAAGCGAGCATAGCAAACCCTGAAGATTTTTGGGCCGCAGTTGCGAATGATTTTTCATGGCGAAAAAAATGGGATAAGGTTTTACAATGGGATTTTCATAAACCCGAAGTAAAATGGTTTATAAACGGTAAACTGAACATCACCGAAAATTGCCTGGACCGGCATTTACCAGAACGGGCTAACCAAACAGCCATTATTTGGGAGCCCAACCATCCGCAGGATGAATCAAAATACATTACCTACAAAGAGTTGCTCGAACATGTTTGTCGGGTAGCCAATATGCTTAAAGCGCATGGCGTACAAAAGGGCGACAGGGTGTGCATTTATATGCCGATGATCCCGGAAACCGCCTATGCCATGTTAGCCTGCGCACGAATAGGTGCCGTACACTCGGTGGTATTTGCCGGGTTTTCGGCAGGCTCTCTCATCGACCGGATTAATGATGCTGGTTGTAAACTGGTGCTGACGGCCGATGGCGCCTACCGGGGCGATAAAACCATTAACCTGAAAGGCATTGTTGATGAAGCGCTTGAAAAATGCCCGACTGTTGAGAAAGTAATTGTTGCCGAGCGCGTTAACTCAAAACCCGCACTTAAAGCCGGTCGCGATTTCCGGTGGAATGAAGAAATCAGTAAAGCGAGTGCTGATTGCCCGGCTGTTGAAACCGATGCTGAAGATCTGTTATTTATACTGTACACCTCCGGCTCAACCGGCAAACCAAAAGGCATGGTACACACCTGCGGAGGCTACATGGTGTACACCAATTATACCTTTCGAACAGCGTTTCAATATCAGGAGGGTCAGGTGTACTGGTGTACGGCCGATGTGGGCTGGATAACGGGACACTCGTACATTATTTACGGGCCGCTTTCGGCCGGGGCAACTACGCTGATGTTTGAGGGCATTCCCTCCTGGCCCGACTGGGGCCGGTTCTGGCATGTGGTTGAAAAGCATCGCGTAAACATTTTTTATACGGCCCCAACCGCCATCCGGTCACTCGAAAAAGCACCGCTCAGTTTTGTTAAACAGTACGATCTGCATTCCCTTAAAATTCTGGGCACCGTGGGCGAGCCCATCAACGAAGAGGCCTGGCACTGGTACCATGAGCACATCGGCCAAAAGCGCTGCCCCGTTATTGACACCTGGTGGCAAACCGAAACAGGCGGGTTTATGATTTCACCCATTGCCAGCGTTACCAAACTTAAACCGGCTTTTGCTACCCTGCCCTTGCCAGGCGTGCAGCCGGCTGTTATGGATGAAAAAGGTAATGAACTTACAACGAATGAAGTTGAAGGGCGCCTGGCGATAAAATTCCCCTGGCCTTCCATGGCGCGCACTATTTATGGCGACCACCAGCGGTTTAAGGAAACCTACTTTTCAACGTTTCCGGGAAAATATTTCACCGGTGACGGCTGCAGGCGTGACAGCGATGGGTATTACCGCATTACCGGAAGGGTGGACGATATCATTATTGTATCCGGTCATAACCTGGGTACAGCCGAAATTGAAAGCGCTATTGATGAACATTCGGCTGTGTGCGAATCGGCTGTGGTAGGCTATCCGCACGATATAAAAGGGCAGGGTATTTATGCTTTTGTAATCTGTTACGATAAACCTCATGAGGAAGAGAACCTGCGCAACGAGATCCGTGAAATTGTTTCAAAAATCATCGGCCCTATTGCCAAACCCGATAAGATTCAGTTTGTGAGCGGCTTGCCAAAGACCCGTTCGGGTAAAATTATGCGGAGGATTTTGCGTAAAGTTGCCGAAGGCGATACCACCAACCTGGGCGATGTAACAACGTTGCTTGACCCGGGCGTGGTGGACGAGATTAAAAACGGAGCTTTGTAAAATTAATAACATGGAAATATCAGGAACAATAGTAGGCCTGTTGCCGCTTCAAACCGGCCAGGGTAAAAACGGAGTTTGGAAAAAACAGGAATTTATCCTGGAAACACCGGGTCAATACCCTAAAAAAGTGCTTATGCATTTGTGGGGCGATAAGGTTGATGAAATAAAAATTTCGACTGGTGATAAGATTACCGCATCTGTTAATATCGAAAGCCGCGAATACAACGGCCGCTGGTACACCGATGTACGGGCGTGGAAGGTGGTTAAACAAAATCAGGGAGCAACACCCCCCGCCAATTCATCTGCCGATGATCCATTTGTTTCGGATGCAGGCGCTACCGATGATTTACCGTTTTAATTACCGGCTTCCTTTCACGGATTTTTAAGCAGCTTCAATGTGCAGATTGTTATAGGCAGTTGCTTTTACTTGATGATATAAGTCATTCATTTTCATAAAAAGTTCTCACATTTTGACCGGTGCAGCTATAAAAATTCAGCTTTATGAAAATGTTTAATCCAGCCCAGGAAATTCAGAATCTCCAGTTTTTCGGAGAGTTCGGTGGAGTCAACCCGTCTATTGAGGACTCATCCACTTACACCTTTCTTCAGGCCAAAAAAATGAGTGAGCTTTTTGAAAAGGAGATTGAAGGATGCTACCTCTACTCGCGCCACATGAACCCCACCAACCGGTACCTGTCGCAGGCGCTTGCCAAAATGGAAGGCACTGAGTCGGCCCTCGTTACGGCATCGGGTATGTCGGCTATTACGTGTACGTTGCTGCAGTTGTGCAGTGCCGGTGATGAGATTATTTCCAGTCGGATGGTGTATGGCGGCACATATGCCTTTTTAAAAAATGTTGCTCCGCGGTTTGGCATTACCACCACGTTTATTGATATGTGCAACCCGGCCTTGATTGAAAAGGCAATTACGCCCAACACGCGGGTTGTGTATTGCGAAACGGTTAGTAATCCATTGTTAGAAGTTACAGATTTGAAAACCGTTTCTGCCATCTGTAAAAAGCATAAACTGAAACTGGTTGTTGACAATACGTTTACGCCCCTCATTGTAAGCCCTGCTCAATTCGGAGCCGATGTAATTATTCATAGCCTCACCAAGTTTATCAACGGCACAAGCGATACGGTAGCCGGGGCCATTTGCGCCAGCCATGAATTTACGCATCAGTTAACCGATGTTAATTCAGGAGCGCTGATGCTGCTGGGGCCGGTGATGGATAGTTTGCGTGCGGCATCGGTCCTTAAGAACCTTCACAGCTTGCCGGTACGTATGGTGAAGCATAGTGAAAATGCCTTATACCTTGCCGGAAAGTTAAACGAATCGGGTATCCGGGTAATTTACCCCGGGTTAGCAACTCATCCGCAACACAGCCTTCTTAAAAACATGCACCATGCTGAATTTGGTTATGGCGGTATGATGGTGATGGATATGGGAACAACCGAAAAGGCCTTTGCCCTGATGGAAGAAATGCAACGCCAGAATGTAGGCTATTTGGCGGTAAGTTTAGGTTTCTATAAAACGCTGTTCAGTTCTCCCGGAGGAAGCACATCCTCTGAAATACCCGAAGAGGAGCGCCACGCCATGGGTATGTCGGACGGGTTGATACGCATGAGTGTGGGTTTGGATCATGATCCGGACATCACGTACAAAAAAATACTTAATTGCTTTAACGCAGTGGGTGTTCGCTGATCCGGTCGGCCAGAAATGCCTCGAGTCGCAACAGCAAGTGAAACTGGTTGTTGCTGCGGTGAAAATTCTGTTCGGGGTAAGCCACTTTATAATATACGTCCCCCGATAAATAATCGGTTGTAAAGCGCAGGCACTGCATGTAAATCATCAGCAAACCCGCATGATGGATGAATTGGGTTTCCGTTTGCGTAAAGGAATTGCCCAAGCCGGCCAGGTATCCGCTGATTAACGCATCGTAATAAGGTTTTCTGATTTGTAGTGAATCTACGTGAGGGGCCGTTTCGCTGACGTTACCGGCTACACTTCGCACCAGGTCACCGATGTCGGAAAAAAAGTATCCTGGCATGACCGTGTCCAGGTCAATCGGACAAATCGGGTTTTTTGTTTTCACATCAAACAGAATGTTACTCACTTTGCAATCGTGGTGCATGATACGCAACCGGAACTCCGGGTTGGTCTTTAGTGCGTTGTAAAATTCAACCAGCCATTTTCTGGATTGCAGGCCCTCAATTATTGTTTTGGCTCTGGCAAGCCGTTCGGAAATAGCTTTTGGTAGGGCATTTTCAAACTGTTCATATCGCCAGATCAGATTGTGAAATCCCGGAATGACCGTTTCAATTGATTGGGTGTCCAGGTCGGCCAAAGCATTTGAAAATGCACCAAAACAGTGAGCTGCTTTATACGCCTGTTCAGGAGGCATGTTACTGTTTTCGATGTAGGAGTTTGGAATGAACTGGGTGGCTCTCCAAATGCGGCCACCGTCATCAGTGTATAAAAAATCACCAGTAGTGGTTTGAACAGGTTCCGGTATCCTGAACGAGGTTTTTTTGTTAAGATGGTCGAACAGGATTTTGTAGTTGCTCACAATCTTTTGCGGCTCGGTAAATACGGCCGTATTTATTTGCTGAAGTACAATGGCTTTGTCGCCTTCCGTTACTTTGTAGGTATTGTGTATCAGGCCCGAAGTGAGCAATTCCAGTTCAGGCTGATTATATTCAAAAGCCTGTGCCGCCCTGCGTATTATTCTTTCATTCATTTAATAGGCATCGGTACGTGCAAAATCATTTTTGCGGTACATCCATTGGCCGCTCGTAAAGTCCGGAAACTCTACGGTTTCATTGCCCAGTTCAATGCTTTTTTCGCTGAGCGGAGTAATGGCACTCCATGCTGCGGCATCGTACACATCCATGGGTGTGGCCACCCCGCGTTTGATCGATTCAACAAAAGCATGAAGTACAAAGAAATCCATACCACCATGGCCGGCATCTTCGGCATCTTTTGTCCAGCGTTGCCACAGGGGATGGTCGTACTTATCCAGGTATGGTTTGGCATCTTCCCACCGGTGCGGTTGTGCACTTGTTCCTTCAATGTAGATGGATTTGTTTACGTCCATCCAGATGCCTTTGGTTCCTTGTACACGGAAACCCAGCGAATAGGGACGTGGCAGGTTGGTATCGTGCTGCAACAAAATGGTTTCGCCATTGGCGCAGCGGATTTGGGTGGTTACTACATCGCCCAGTTTAAATTCAATTTTTGCATTGGGGTGATCAGCTCCGCCATTTTTAACAATGTATTCATGCAGGCCGCGTGCTTTTGAGGCAAACGAATTAAGCGAAAGAAAACGGTTACCCCGGTTGATATTAATCATTTCGGCCAGCGGCCCGATGCCATGAGTGGGATACAGGTCGCCATTTCGATGTACTGAATGATGCGTACGCCAGGCGGCTTCCGAAAATCCTTTTTCACCAAACTCAACCCCGCCCCCATAGGGGTTTTTACCATCGTTGAATTTTACTTCGCGCAGGTCGTGCTGGTAGCCGCCCTGCAAATGAATCAGTTCGCCAAATAAACCCTGTCGCACCATGTTCAGCACAGCCAGTACATCCCTGCGGTAGCAAACATTTTCGAGCATCATTACCTGGGCACGGTACTTTTCGGCTGCTTTTACTACATCCCAGTGATCTTGTAATGTAATACCAAGCACTACTTCAGTACCTACGTATTTGATATCCGCCTCGAGGCATCCGATGATCATGGGTGTGTGCCATTCCCACGGGGTGGAGATAATCACACCGTCAAGTTCTTTCAGCTCAAGCATTTTACGCCAGGCATTTACATCGCCTGTATAGATTTTAGGCATGTTTTTGCCCGACTTTTTAATCATGCTGGTGGAGGTTTCCAGCATGCGATCGTTGATATCGCAGATGGCTATGATGTCTGTGTCTTTTCTGCGCAAGGCCAGGTCGAGGTGATTCTGTCCGCGCAGGCCTACACCAATGAATCCTAACCGCACATTCTTGTTTTGTGCAAACAAATGGGCTGATGGAAGTATGGAAAAGGCGGCTGTTGCCAGGCCCGTGTTCTTTACAAAATTTCTGCGGTTCATACGCCAGGGGTTGAAAGCGAAAAATAGGAATAAAAAAAGAACCCTGACGGGTAAGGCCAGGGTTCGGTTAGTAGTTCGTGGGCTCGCTTAACTACCGCATGCCTCGCAGGCATCGGGGTTATCCAGCGAGCAGGTCATGTCGGCTTTCTTTTGTTCGAAGTCGGCCACCGGCTCACCATATGATAATGCCTGCTGGCCTTGTGGTGCGCCATTTGTTGCAGGAACCGGAGTCTCAGCGGCAGCCATGGCTGGCTGCTGTATGGCTGATTTATCCAAGGTGAACTTGATGGCATCGGCTGCAGCAGTTGAACGCAGGTAGTACATACCGGTTTTAAGGCCCTTCTTCCAGGCATAAAAGTGCATGCTGGTAAGTTTGCCGAAGTTCGGGTCTTTCAGGTGAATGTTCAGGCTTTGCGACTGGCAGATGTAGGCACCGCGGTCGGCCGACATATCGATAATGGCTTTTTGTGAGATCTCCCAAACGGTTTTGTAGATGTCTTTGATGTTCTGCGGAATTTCAGGGATGGGTTGCACTGATCCGTTGGTGGCAATCAGTTTCTGGCGCATGGTTTCGTTCCATAACCCCAGATCAATCAGGTCTTTCATTAAATGCTTGTTGGCAATGATGAATTCACCGGAAAGCGTTCTGCGGGTGTAGATGTTCGAGGTATAGGGTTCGAAGCATTCGTTATTGCCGAGTATCTGCGAAGTCGAAGCCGTTGGCATCGGTGCCAGCAACAGCGAATTACGCACGCCATGCTTCTTTACATCCTGCTTCAGTTGTTCCCAGTTCCAGCGGCCGCTCTTCGGGGTAACGCCCCACATATCGAACTGGAAGATGCCTTTTGATACGGGCGAACCTTTGAAGGTTTCGTAAGGGCCGTGTTGTTTGGCCAGTTCCATCGAAGCCTCCATGGCACCGTAGTAGATGGTTTCAAAAATATCTTCGTTGAGCCTGCGTGCTTCTTCCGAGTCGAACGGCATGCGCAGCATAATGAACACATCGGCAAGTCCCTGCACACCTAAGCCGATAGGGCGGTGGCGCATGTTGGAATTGCGGGCTTCTTCAACCGGGTAATAATTGATGTCGATTACCTTATTGAGGTTTCGGGTTACCACCTTGGTAATCTCATACAACTTCTGGTGATCGAACTTGCCTTCATCGGTTACAAATTTGGGTAACGCCAGCGAGGCCAGGTTGCAAACCGCTACTTCGTCTTTTGAGGTGTACTCAATGATTTCCGTGCAGAGGTTGCTTGATTTGATGGTGCCGAGGTTTTTCTGGTTCGATTTCCGGTTAGCCGAGTCTTTATATAAGATGTACGGTGTTCCGGTTTCGATTTGCGACTCCAGCACTTCGAACCATAAATCCTGTGCCTTTACCTGTTTGCGGTACTTGCCTTCTTTCTCGTATTTCTCATAGAGGCGCTCAAACTCTTCGCCCCATACATCGGCCAGGCCGGGAGCTTCGTTGGGGCAGAACAACGACCACATTTCGTTGTTCTCCACGCGTTTCATAAACAGGTCGGGGATCCACAAGGCATAGAACAGGTCGCGTGCGCGCATTTCTTCCTTGCCGTGGTTTTTCTTCAGGTTCAGAAAATCGAAAATATCGGCATGCCAGGGTTCCAGGTAAATGGCGAAACTGCCTTTGCGTTTACCGCCCCCCTGGTCCACGTAGCGCGCGGTCATATCGAAGTTGCGGAGCATGGGCACAATGCCATTGGATGTACCACCAGTTCCTTTAATGTAGCTTCCTTTTGCCCGGATGTTATGGATGCTCAGGCCGATGCCACCTGCCGATTGGGAAATTTTTGCGCACTGTTTTAACGTGTCATAGATGCCGTCAATGCTGTCATCTTGCATAGTTAGCAGGAAGCACGATGAAAGCTGCGGTTTGGGTGTGCCTGCATTAAAGAGCGTGGGCGTGGCGTGTGTAAACCACTTTTCAGAAAGCAGGTTATAGGTTTCGATGGCTGCGGGAATGTCTTCACCGTGAATGCCAACGGCAACACGCATAAGCATGTGCTGGGGGCGTTCAACCACTTTGCCGTCAATTTTCATCAGGTAGGAGCGCTCCAGTGTTTTAAAGCCGAAGTAGTCATACCCGAAGTCGCGATCATAAATAATGGCTTCATCCAGTTCGGCTGCATGCTGGTGGATTACCCGCCAGGTTTCTTTGGAGATAAGGGGGGCATTTTCGCCTGTTTTCGGATCGACATACGTGTACAGCCGTTTCATGGTGTTGGAAAACGACTTGCTGGTAACCTTGTGCAGGTTTGAAATGGCCAGGCGGGCAGCCAGGCGGGCGTAATCCGGATGCTTGGTGGTTAGTGTAGCGGCTGTTTCGGCCGCCAAGATGTCCAACTCAATGGTGGTAACGCCATCGTACAAACCGTTAATCACCTTCATGGCCACTTCTACCGGGCTTACATATTTCATGTCAAGGCCGTAGCAGAGTTTTTCGATGCGGGCGGTGATTTTGTCGAACTTCACGGACTCACGGTGTCCGTCTCTTTTAATGACAAGCATGTAGACTAGGGTTGTTTAGTTTAAAAAATGTAAAAAGTGTGATGAAGGTAATTAAAAATCTTCGTTCAACGAAAACTTCGGAGCGGTTTCTTTTTCCGAACTGCTCATTACCCCTGCTTTCTGGTATTCGGCTACCCGCTTTTCGAAGAAATTGGTTTTTCCGCGCAGCGAAATCATATCCATAAAGTCAAACGGGTTGGTTGCTCCATATACTTTTTTACCAATCAGTTCATTGAGCAGGCGGTCGGCCACAAATTCAATGTATTGGCGCATGAGTTCGGCATTCATACCGATGAGGTTTACCGGCAGGGCATCGGTAACGAATTCTTTTTCAATTTCAACTGCGTCTTTAATGATGTTGATCACGGTTTCTTCCGGCAATTTGTTGATAACGTGCTTGGTATAAATATGGCAGGCGAAATCGCAGTGCAGGCCTTCATCGCGTGAAATGAGTTCGTTGGAAAAACTCAGGCCGGGCATCAGGCCGCGTTTTTTTAACCAGAAGATGGAGCAGAAAGACCCGGAGAAGAAAATTCCTTCTACGGCCGCAAAGGCAATGAGTCGTTCCTGAAAATTGCCATTGGAAATCCACCGAAGGGCCCAGTCGGCCTTTTTCTTTACGCAGGGGATAGTCTCTATCGCGTGAAACAGCGAATCTTTTTCTTTCGGGTCTTTTACGTAGGTGTCAATTAATAAAGAATACGTTTCGGAGTGGATGTTTTCAATGGCAATCTGAAAGCCATAGAAAAACTTGGCTTCGGTGTACTGCACTTCCGAAACAAAATGTTCGGCCAGGTTTTCGTTTACGATGCCATCGCTGGCGGCAAAAAAGGCGAGAACGTGCTTAATGAAGTGGCGTTCCCCATCGTTCATGTTTTCCCAGTCGGTCAGGTCCTGGCTCAGGTCAATTTCTTCGGCTGTCCAGAAACTGGCCTCAGCCTGCTTATAGAATTTCCAGATATCGTGGTGGCGGATGGGGAAGAGAACGAAGCGATCCTTGTTTTCAATTAAAATAGGCTCCTGTAGAGTAGTACTCATGGCAATGTGTGTTTAGGGTTGTTATACATTTAAGGTGACAACAAGCTGTTCCGGGCAATGCACGGGAATCGAACTGGCTTCACCAGGTTAAAAAATGTCTCTGTTAATTAAATTCCGACCGGAAGGTTTCCTTTCCGGCTCGGGTTTGCTAGAGTGCGTACAAATATTTGAAATGAGGTCAATAATTCAAAGGATTTGCATTTTCAAGAAATTGCGTTTTTTACCCCGATTTAGGCTGTTTCAATGGTTATAAATGGTTGTGTTTTAGCCGTTTGATTGCCCTTGGTTATTGAGGTAAATAGGCTATAAAAAAAACAGAAATATTTTTTTAGGCCCCAAACTGAGTGGTTTTTAGGCCTATCCTTTAATTTCCTTTTCGGATAGGCTGAAATCTGTTGACTTTTTTTACCTTTGCAGTCCAATTTTTGAAACTATGTACGCAATTGTTGATGTAGCCGGCAAACAATACAAAGTGGCAAAAGACCAGTACATCTATGCTCCCCGGCTGGATGGTGAGGCTGGCTCGGCCGTTACCTTTGAACAGGTTTTACTGGTGGATAACAACGGTAAAGTGGAAGTAGGCGCCCCAACTATAAAAGGTATGTCTGTAACCGGGAAGATTCTGGAACATGTTAAGGGTGAAAAAGTTACGGTATTTAAGAAAAAGCGCAGAAAGGGTTATGCCGTTAAAAACGGGCATCGCCAGCAGTTTACCAAGGTTTTAATAGAAAAAATAGGCTAACGCAAACGGATATGGCACATAAAAAAGGAGAAGGTAAAGTAAAGAACGGCCGCGAATCGGAAAGTAAACGGTTAGGCATTAAGGTATTTGGTGGCCAAACCGTGGTAGCGGGCAACATTATCGTACGGCAGCGCGGTACCAAGCACCATCCCGGCAAGAACGTGGGTATTGGAAAAGATCACACACTTTTTGCCCTGACAAACGGGGTTGTGGTGTTTAAAAGGGGCCGTGAAAACCGGTCATTTGTTTCGGTTGAGCCCAAAGGTGAAGCCTGATAACAGTCAAACCAGTAACGAATAAAAAGCCCCCGGAAACACCGGGGGCTTTGTTTTTACATTAAAGGCTGAAGGCTCCAGTTAAATATTTTGTTGATTTTCAATTTATTAAAATCAGATTTTAAAAATCTGATGAATTTAGGGTTACCGAATTGAATTTTAACTTAATTTGAAACTTGTATTAACCTAAACCAATTTCTATGAAGAAGTTTTTACTACTAAGCTTCTCGTTGGTTCTTGCGTTCCAGGTATGGGCACAGGAGCGAACGATTACCGGTAAGGTTACTTCCGCTGAAGACGGATCGTCCTTACCCGGTGTTAACGTGGTTCTGAAGGGAACCAGTGTAGGAACAGTAACAGATTCGGAAGGTAATTTCCGGTTGGCCGGGGTTCCATCCAGCGGGGCTGTTCTAGTCTTTTCATTTATCGGGTTGCAGACACAGGAAGTTGCAGTTGGTGAGCGAACGGTTGTGGATGTTACTATGACGGCTGATATCACCCAACTTTCGGAAGTGGTAGTAACTGCACTGGGTGCGCAAACCGAGAAAAAAGCGCTTGGCTATGCAGTAACATCCATTTCGGGTTCATTGGTTGCTCAAAAAGCTGAGGCAGATATCGGCCGCTTGCTGATGGGCAAAATCCCCGGTGTTAATATTACACCTACTGGTGGTGTTTCCGGTAGCGGGGCAAGCATCGTTATTCGCGGGTACACCACTATATCCGGTAGCAATCAACCTTTGTTTGTTGTTGATGGTGTGCCTTTTAACACCTCTACAAACAATCAAGGCACCTTTACCGGTGGCGGACTGGGTACTTCATCGCGTTTTCTTGACCTGGATCCTAACAACGTTGAGAACGTGTCCGTATTAAAAGGTCTTGCGGCTGCTGTGCTTTATGGCGAGCAAGGGAAGAACGGGGTTATCCTTATTACTACCAAAAACGGTTCGAAAAAGGCCAAACCTTTTTCTATTGATGTGAGTCAGTCTTTCTTTATGAATAAGATTGCTTCAATCCCTACGTATCAGGATAATTACGGAAATGGATTTGATCAAAACTTTGGGTTCTTCTTTAGTAACTGGGGGCCGCGCTTTCCGGGTGCCGGTGGCACAGGGTTATTCGGTCCTGAATTTGTTCAGCACCCTTACGACCGGTTTGCCGATCCAACTCTTCGGGCGCAGTTTCCTGAATTCCAGGGCGCCCAATATGAATATAAGGCATATCCAGATCCCTCTAACTTTTTCCGTACCGGTACAATTTCCACTACCTCCCTTAACATCGGGGGGTCACGCGATAACCTGAGTTATAACGCTAACTTCTCATTTACTGATGAAGAGGGCTTTGTTCCAAACAACACATTAACTAAGATTAACGGAGGTGTGGGTATTAACGCCAACGTAACGCCTAAGTTCAACATTAATACCACAATGAACATTGCTCGAACGGAAATGATGACACCCCCTATTAGTACAGGTAATGGCAGCGGAACCAGCGGCTCAGGTATATCTGTTTTGGCTGATGTACTGTATACCCCTCGCAGCGTTGACCTGATGGGACTTCCTTTTGAAGCGCCTGCTGATCACCGAAGTGTTTATTACCGTTCGGGTAATGATATTCAAAACCCACGTTGGACTACTAAATACTCCCGTCAAACCGATGAGGTTTCACGATTCTACGGACAAACCTCCTTTACCTACAACATCACTGATGAATTCAGCGTATTGTATCGTGTTGGGCTGGATACGTATAATGAATACCAGCAATACTGGAGTAATAAAGGCGGTGTTCAGGGTGTAATTTCTCAGCAGGGTGTTTACCAATCGGTAAGCGGTAAGAATACCATTTGGAATCACGACTTTATAGCCAACTACAACACCAAATTATCTGAGGTTCTGTCATTGGGTATTGTGGCTGGCGGACAGATTCGTCAGGATACCTATGAGCAGGACGGCATGGAAAGCCAGAACCAGGTTGTGTTTGGTTTGATTAATCACAACAACTTTATTAATCATGCTTCGACCACCTTCCAGGGATTCCAAATTCAGTATGAGGAAGAAAACATTCGCCAGGGTGTTTATGGTGAAGCCACGTTGGGTTACAATGAATACTTGTACTTGAAGCTGGCAGCCAGAAATGACTGGTCATCTACACTGGAAAAAGCAAATCGTTCAATTTTTTATCCAAGTGCCAGTGTGTCGTTCCTTCCGGCTACCGCTTTTGGCATTGAATCAGACTTCCTGAACTACTGGAAAGTACGTGTAGGCTATGGAACTTCGGCAGGATTCCCTCCGCCATACAGTACACGCAATACGCTGTTTTCTGATGCGCGTTCATTTGTGGATGTTAATGGTAACGTAATAACTGTTAATGCGGCAAGTTCACGATTAGGAAACCCGAACCTGAAGCCGGAACTTCAGAAGGAATTTGAGGTTGGTACGGAGGCGCAATTCTTCAATAAGCGGGTTGGCGTTGACCTTACCCTTTACACCCGCGATACAGAGGACCTGATTACTGATGCGCCCCTTGACCCGGCTACCGGTTTTGGTGTAACCCGTATTAACATCGGCAGGCTGAATACAAAAGGTATTGAGTTAACGTTGGATGGTGTACCGTTTCAGATGGCAAATGGATTTACCTGGGATGTGAAGTTGAACTGGTCATTGTATCGCAGTATTATTAAAGAATTGGGCGGTGGACTTTCGCAAATTCAGATTGATGGTTTTATCGATCCAGGCAACTATGCCATCGTGGGTAAACCGTTTAACGTTATCCAGGGAAGCCGGATTGAACGTTTGAACGGCCAACGTGTGGTTGACTCCAATGGCGACTGGCTCTTTAGCGATGATATTGGCATCATTGGAGACCCGAACCCGGATTGGGTATCCGCGTTAATCAATAACTTCTCGTGGAAAGGGTTTGTGTTATCCGCTCAGTTGGAGTATCGCCACGGTGGAGATATTTACTCGGCTACTGCCCGCACCATGTTGGCCAGGGGTATCACCAAAGACACCGACTTTGATCGTGATCAAACCGTGATCTTGCCGGGTGTACTACAAGACGGAACACCCAACAATATCCAGACCTCCATCGGTACGGCCTTCTTTAACAATATCGGGTTTGGTCCGTCAGAAGTGTCTGTTTTTGATGGAACTACGATCCGCCTGCGGGAAGTAAGTCTTGGTTATACACTACCCAAGTCGCTTCTAAGCAAAACCCCTATAAAGGGAGCCTCTATTACCTTCCTGGGTCAGAACCTGTGGTATCGTGCGGTAAATTTTCCGAAGTATGTAAACTTTGATACCGATGTATTAAGCACGGGTGTTAGCAACGGTCTGGGCCTTGAGTTAATCACGGGGCCGTCATCCAGAAGGTATGGTGTCAGCCTGCGAATCAATCTTTAATGGTTAAATCGTAAAACTTGTATAAAATGAACTTGATAAAAAAAATAATGTTGTCAATGCTTCTGGTCGGTGCGTTTTCATGCGACCTGAACAAGCTGGAAAATCCCAGCACATTGACGCCCGGCCAGGCTGATCCGGATTTTATTCTGAACGGAATTCAGCTTGAATTTGCTGACTTCTTTTGGGAAGCCAGTGATTTCGGTATGCAAATGACGCGGTTGATCCATTTCTATGGCCCAACCTATGAAAACGGTTACAATGCCAGCAGTTTTGACGGACTCTGGAGAGGTGCTTATTCAAACATTCTTATAAACATTGTAAATACATTGCCAGTATTTGAAGAAAGACAATTGTATTTCCATGCCGGCATGGCGCGGGTGATTCAGGCCTACACCATGATGACCCTGATTGATTATTTTGGTGCAGTACCTTATTCGCTAGCCTTCGATCCGAGCAATTTTAATCCCCCACAAGACGACCAAGCCACAATGTATGCAGAAGCCATCTCCATATTGGATGATGCGATTGCCGACTTTACCCGTGATTTGGATGCAGATCCGGACAATAATTCCCTTGCCTTTCCTAAAAATGACCTTTATTATGGCGGGAACGGAACCCGGTGGCGGACGTTAGCCAAAACATTGAAGCTCAGGGCTTATTTGCAAACCCGATTGGTTGACGCCAGTGCCAAGACAAATATAGAGGCATTAGTAACTGATAATGATTTGATTGATGCGGGATCTAATGCTGAGGACTTTAATTTCCGGTATTCTACAACAAACGCAAATCCGGACAGCCGGCATCCATATTTCACCGGGGATTACCTGAATGGTGCCGGATACTACCAAAGCAATTACCTGATGGATCAGATGTATAACGGGAAAAACTTTGTTGATCCGCGTATACGTTACTACTTCTACCGCCAGGTCTCGGCTACCACAGATGATGTGAATGAATTGTTCTGTATTAACGTAACGCCCCCGCCTCATTATGCCGGATTTCCGTTCTGTGCCGTAGGCGATGGCTATTGGGGCCGCGACTTTGGCGACTTCAGTGGTATCCCACCGGATAACTTCAAACGCACGGCTTTTGGTGTGTACCCGGCTGGAGGAAATTTTGACAATAGTTCATTTTTGGCAGTAAATCAAAACATGGGTCTTCGGGGTGCAGGTATCTTGCCTATTATGAATGCCGCATTTACCGAGTTTATGAAAGCGGAAGCTGCTCTAACCCTTAACTCCGTTATTGTTGGAAACCCTCGTACACTTCTGGAAACGGCTATCCGCAAATCAATTGATAAAGTGAAGGCAGTTGGTGCACCGGTGGCTGGCGCCTCTCCGCTTGTTCCTGGCGCCACGGCCATTGACAACTATGTTAATGATGTACTTGCCTTGTATGATGCTGCCGCAACGGATGATGAGCGCTTGCAAGTAATTATTAAAGAGTACTGGATTGCGCTCTATGGAAATGGCATTGATGCATTCAACACCTATCGCAGAACAGGTAAACCAGCTGATTTGCAACCAACCTTACAACCTAATGGTGGTAACGCATACCGTTCATTTACATACCCCAGTGTTTATGTAACGCGTAATAATACAGTAACCCAAAAACCCAATAACAAAGTGCAGGTTTTTTGGGATACAAACCCCGAAAATTTTATTGACTAAAACGAAGTTAAGTTATGAAATACATAAAATATCTTTCGATTGTAGTGCTGCTGCTGAGTGTAGCGGTTGCCTGTAAAGACGAAAGCAAACTGCCGTATGATTACGAGAAGCAAGTGTATGGAGCATACGCTACGGTTATTGAAGTGCCTTCAGGTTCATTTTTAGCTCAAGATGCACCCGGTTTTCCGCTCAATCCTGCAGTGTCCCGCTTTATCATCACCCTGGAAGCGCGGGATGTCAAAAAGGGCGGATTGTTACAGGAGATGGAGTTTATGGTTAAGTTCATAGACAATAATGATCCGATACTTGAGCCGGATGAAACTTCTGTGGCTGTTGTGCCGGCCTCGGCTTTTACGAAAGATCCGGATACCGGCTATCCCCGGGCTACTATCACTATTGAGTCAGCTGATATTCTCACTGCATTGGGTTTAACAGCCTCCGATGTGAATGGCGGTGATGTGTTTGAAATCAGACATATCCTTCGTTTAACGGATGGCCGGGAATTCACCAACACCAACACCAATGGGGTAATAACGGGGGGTGCCTTCTTTAATGCTCCAATGCTTAGTACTGTGTCGGTGCTTTGCCCCTCGGATTTGGCAGGTACGTATGACGCGGTGACCGACTGGGTTGATTATTACGGTGCACCTGATGTTAATATCTATTCGGTTGATATTACAGCGGCTGCCGGAACAGGCCAATACAATATTCCTGATTTAAGTGGTGGCATGGAACCCATCATTTGGGGAAATCCTCCTGTAGCTGCTGTATTTGAGGATGTTTGCCTAAAACTTAACCTGGTTTCAGCACCGTATGCATATGGCTACCTGATGAACGGCCCGGCTAATACATTTGGAAATAACTCAAATGCCGATCCGGGCACAGGTGTCATTACTATTTTCTGGGAAAACGTTTTTGCCGAATATGGCCGTACGGTTTTAACGCCAGATTAATCCTGGTAGTCAACATAAAAGCCCTGATAATACATCAGGGCTTTTTTTTTAATGTATGCCGAAACTTGTAAAATTATTTGCCGGTTTTTTACTTCTTGGATCAACCTCTTTTGGCGGCTATATGGCCTTAATTGCCATGGTACGCGAGAAGTTTGTAAATAAGGAAAAGCTAATTGATGACGATATAATTACTGAGGGTATTGCTATCGCTTCCTTTCTGCCTGGCCCGGTTGCAGTAAATGTGGTTGCCTACACAGGTTATATGCTGGCGGGGGCAGCAGGTGCAGTCGTATCGGTTATAGCAGTCCTGCTTCCTTCACTGGTTTTGATCACGCTGTTTGCCGCTTTGTATTTCAGTTATGGAGAACAAGTTAATGCGCATGCTGTTTTAAATGGAATCATGCCGGTTATTGTTGCTCTGTTGCTATCGGTAGGTGTAACCATGGGATTAAAGAATGCAAAAAAAATTTCTGATTGGCTGATGGTAGCATTCGCTGCAGTCATTTTCCTTTTCTTTCCGGGCTATGGTATTATTATTGGCCTCTTGTTGGTTGGGTCATTAAAAGGAATTGTTCTGAGCGAAAAAAAGACTTCCTTTTCAGAGCAGCCAGCACCTCCATTTAAGTATCCGTATGGTTCAGTTGCCATATTTGCTTGCTTGCTTTGTATAATTGCATATTTTGTCGTTCAGTATCTATTCCCTGAAAGCAGTGGTGTCCGTTTGTTCTCAATCTTTAGTTCAGTCAGCCTTACCCTTTTTGGAGGAGGTTATGTTATGGTTCCGGTTCTCAAAAGTATACTTGTAGATAAAACCCAATGGGTTACATTGAATGAATTTTTGGTGGGTATATCAGTAGGGCAGATTACCCCGGGACCAATTTTGGTTAGTGCGGCCTTTTTTGGTTATAAAATAGAGGGTATAATTGGTGCCGTTATCGCAACGGTTGCCATTTTTCTTCCATCTTCACTCCTTATGATTATGGTTTCAAAATTTTTTAGCCATTACCGATCAAACCGGTTTGTTCAGGCGGCACTGGCAGGTATCAAGCCGGTGGTTGTAGGTTTAATTCTGGCAGCAGCTTTTGCTCTTTTTGGCACGTACTGGTCAAACGGAAATGCTGTTATAACTAGTACCCTACTTGTAATTTCTTTTATGTTGTTTTTTTGGTTTAAAGTAAATCCGGCTATTGTGGTTGTACTCTCCGGGTTACTCGGTTATCTGGTTTATTAAGTGTGAGCAGTTCAGAAAATTTGTCAGCCATACAATTTGTGGGCACGCAGCGCTCCGGATCAAACCTGTTGCGCGTAATGCTTAACCAGTTACCTGAAATATCGGCACCACATCCTCCTCATATTCTCAAAACATTTTTTCCGCTTCTGGAATTGTATGGTGATCTAAGAATTGAAAAAAATTTCAGGTTGTTGGTAGCCGATGTTTGTGAATGGGTAAACAGAAACCCGGTACCCTGGCAGGATATTGTGTTTAATGCAGAAACCGTGTTTAGGGCGTGTAAACAGCGAAACCTTGTTGAAATTTTCAGGAGAATTTATGAGATCAAAGCCCGGGAAGAAGGAGCGAGGTATTGGTGTTGCAAAAGCATGGAGAGTGTCTATTATACAAACGAAATAGAAAGTGCAGGCATTCATCCTTATTACATTTTTATTTATCGCGATGGCCGCGATGTGGCTTTGTCTTTTTTAAAAGCAATTGTAGGCCCGAAACATGTGTATCATCTTGCCCGGAAATGGAAAATGGAGCAGGAGCTTTCGTTAAAATTAAAGAGCCAGGTGCCGTATGAACGATTTATTGAGGTTCAGTATGAAGAATTACTGGCGCATCCTCGTAAGGTTTTGGAAGGCATATGTAACAGACTTGAATTAACATTTGATGCGACCATGATGGATTATTTTTATTCAAAGGAGTCGCTTAATACAGCCAACTCTGGTGAGATGTGGAAAAACGTGGCTAAGCCAATCTTAAGTAACAACCATCATAAATATTTACGGGAGCTCACTATGACACAAATTGGTATTTTTGAAGGAGTAGCTCATGAGATGCTAACCCTGTTGGGGTACCCGTTGCTTACGGATGTGAGCAACTTTCGATTAACCGAAGAAGATGTGGAATTGTATAATCAGGAAAATACCCGTGGAATTCAGGAAGCTTTACGAAAAGCTGATCCACTGGATATTTTAAAACGGGAACCGCAGGAAAGCCTTTTAAAAGAAATAAAAAATCGCGTTATCCGATGAGAATACATTTTGTCCTGCTGATGCTGGCGCTTATCACATGGGCATGTCAGTCATCCTGGCATTCTGATCCGCAAGTAACCTTTGCGAAAAACAACGTATTACGGCCGCATATCCGGTTTAACTCTATGGATAGTGTATCGGCCTTTATTGAGTATTGGCCTGTACACAACAGGTCCTTAAAGCAGGCTACAAAGGCTAGTTGGGGTAAGCATCATGAAATAATCCTTGTTAATCTCAAACCCAATACACAGTATGCTTACCGATTGGTTGATGAACGGAACCCGGTCAATTCGGAAGAATATACTTTTAAAACTGATTCAGTGCCGGAACATATATTGCGGGTTAAAAAAGATAGTATTGATACAACACTTTTTAAAGAGTATATTCTGATTCGCAGGTTTTTTAAACAAGGGGCCGATGTACTGATTGACGGGGATGGTGATATTGTATGGTACCATGAATACGACACAGCTGTTCGCAGGGCATTTTCGTGGACTAAGAGTAACACTATTTTATCTATTTATGATTCGGCCCGGATTATGGAAATAGATTTAAAAGGTAACGTGATACTTGATCATGATTTAGAAAAACTGGGATTGCCGTATAAAGTACATCATGAGGTATTCTATGATCCAGCCGGAAACATTGTTACGATCACCCATGATTCAACCCGTTATGACTTGCGAAAGTTTGGGGGCGAGAAGAACCAGTACCTTACTGCCGATGGTATTTTGGTGTTATCGAAAGAAGGTAAAATAATTTGGAAGTGGAATCTGCTGCAGGTTGAAGACCCGTTGAAATTTAAAGGCAAAATTAATCTGAAAGAAAATTGGGGTCATGCAAATTCTATAGCGCTGGATGGGGATGGGAATTACCTTATTTCCTTCAGGGATTTTAATCAGGTTTGGAAAATAGATAAAAATTCAGGTAAGGTGATGTGGAAATTTGGTGAAAACGGAACCATTATGCCCCCCCAATCCTTGTACAATTTTATCCGCCAGCACAGTATTCACTTCAATGCACGGGGAGAATTGATGATGTTTGATAATGGCGAATTAAAGACCCGGCCAAATTCCAGGATATTGTCCTTTCAAATTGATGAACGCGAAAACTCAGCGAAACCGGTTATTCATGTAGAACTGCCACGGGCCCTGTCATCCTACCGGATGTGCAGTGCCGAAATGATCGATGAAGGAAAATACCTGGTATGCACCACCCGAAAGGATGCCACAGTAACCGTTGTTAATGATTCAGGAAACATCCTTTGGAAAGTGACCACTGACAATGCTTCCTATCGCGCGTACTACATCCAAAATCCATTTAAGGATTTTATCCGTTAGCTTACTCACTTCTTAGCGACTTCACCGGATTAGCAAGGGCAGCCTTTATCGATTGGTAACTTACGGTAACCCAGGCAATGACAACAGCCAGTAGCCCGGCCAGCAAAAATGTGCCAACATCAAGATTGATCCGGTACGCAAATCCATTCAGCCAGTTGCCCATCAGGTACCACGAAAGAGGCACTGCAATCACGAAGGCAATCAAAATAAGTTTTGTAAAGTCTTTAGAAAGGAGAAACACCACACTCCCTACAGATGCACCCATTACTTTCCTTACGCCAATTTCTTTTGTGCGCAGGCTGGCGGTATAGGCAGCCAATCCGAATAAACCCACACAGGCAATGCAAATGGCCAACGCTGAAAAGGTTGCAAATACGGCACCTGCCCGTTGCTCGGCCTCGTAGTTGGCATTCAGGTTTTCATCCAGGAACGAGTATTTCAGTGGTTGGTCAGTCACTAATTCTTTCCATAAGCCTTCAATTTTTGAGATAGCGCTTTGAACCGCATCCCCTTTAATCCGGATGTAGGCATATCCGATTGCCGGACCAAACGTTTCAGTACTTTGAATGGTCAGTGGTGTTATGGGGTCGCGAAGCGATTGAAAATTAAAATCTTTAATTACTCCAATAATGGTAAATGTAATGGTTTGCGTTCCATTTGGACCCCGTTGTATCTGGTTGAGTGTTTGGCCTACAGGATCTACCAGGCCCATCGTTTTTACCGCTGTTTCGTTAAGGATGATAGACAGCGAATCATTCGTTTCCTTTGAATATCCCCTACCCTCTACAAATTCAAACCCAATAGTTTCTGCCAACTCATCGTCAATCACCATGCTTTTTGTTGTAAGAATTTCTGAAGAACCTTTTCCTAAAAATTGCGCTCCGAAAAAGTCACCCTGGCGACCGAGCATCGCAAAGGAACCACCGGCTTTTTCAACCTCTGAAAGTTTTCGAACCTCATCCATGAACGTTTGGGTTTTGGCCTGCAGCGCAAATGCCCGCTCGATTAATAGTACTTGCTCTTTATCAAAACCAAGCGAACGGTTTTGCATGAATTTCATTTGTCGTGCGATGATTAGTGTGCCAACAATTAGTGAAATGGATATGGTGAACTGAAAAACCACCAGTCCACTGCGCAGCCACGATCCCCCTGCACTTCCGGTGAAATTGCCCTTCATTACAGCAACCGGGTTAAAGCCGGAAAGTACAAAGGCAGGATAACTGCCCGCCAGGAAGCCCACGCCCAGGATAAGTACAACAAGACTTAAAACAATACCCGGTGTAAATTGAAGGCTTAGGTTTTTCTGTGCCAGAATATTGAATCCGGGCAATGCCAGTTGCACCCATAGCAAGGCCAGCAGGGCTGCAATAAAGCAGATAAGAATGGACTCAATCAAAAATTGCCAGATAAGTTGGTTCTTCAGGGAGCCCATGGTTTTACGAACACCCACTTCGCGGGCACGTTCGGCCGAACGCGCGGTAGCCAGATTCATGAAGTTAATGCTGGCTATAACAACAATGAGCACAGCAACACCAATTAGGAAATACACATAATTGATATTTCCTCCGGGTTGCATTTTGGCTTCTATGTTGGTTGGATCCAGGTGGATGGAGGAAAGTGGTTGTAAGAAATACCGATACCCGTTCCCTTCTTTTTTGTAATCCTCCCACGATTTTCCCAGGTCCGATTCAATTTGAGCGGAGGCATAGGTATCGACCATTTTTGGAAATTTTGCCTCCAACTCATTCGGATTAGTCCCCGGCTTCAGCAACAGGTAAACATGCGCTGAAAAGGTGATGAAATTTACTCGCCTGTCACCAAAGAATTGTTCGTTCCATTTAGTGAGGAAATCAAACTTCATATGCGAATTGTGTGGTACATCTTCGCAGATTCCGGTTACCTTGAAATTGTTGTTAAAAAAATTAAGCGTTTTGCCTATAGGATCTTCCGTTCCAAAATAACGGTTAGCAGCCGATTCGGTAAGAACGATATCGTTAACCGTAGTAAAAATTGAATTCACATTTCCTTTCAGCAGCCTGATGTTAAACACATTGAAAAAATTAGAGTCTGCTGCCATGATGAAATCTTCTTCGAACTGAATTTTTTCGTCACTCTTTTCGTAGGTTACCAATACATCATTAAACGGACCACCCATGCGCACCACCGATTCTACTTCGGGGAAGTCCTCGGGTATTACTTCGGCATAGGAATGAGGAATAAGGGCGTAGTATGTTGAATGATTGGGGTACTTTCGTTCGAGGGCTATTTTGTAAATACGATTTGCATTGTGGTGAAAAGTATCGTACGAAAACTCCGTGGTTACAAACAGGGTAATCAGCAGGCAACCGGCTATTCCTACGGACAAGCCAAAGATGTTAATGAAGGAATAAACACGCTGCTTGATGAGGCTTCGAAATGCCACTTTGAAATAGTTTTTTAACATAAAATCGCTGGTTAACCGGCCCGGTTAAAATCAATACTCATGCCTTATTGCAGAATGACCAAACGGGGTAAACGGATTGACTGGACAATGCCATTAATTAAACGATTGTTCGAATAAGGGAAAAGTTGTCCGCAGGCGGACGGATGCAGGCCTAGTTCTGAAGCATCTTCAACAGGGTTGTTAACCGGTTTTTCAGGTTTCTCCGGTCAACAATAAAATCCAGAAAACCGTGTTCCAGCACAAACTCAGCACTCTGAAAGCCTTTGGGTAAATCTTTTCCGATGGTTTCGCGTATAACGCGCGGACCGGCAAAGCCTATAAGTGCTCCAGGCTCGGCAATATTAAAATCGCCAAGCATGGCGTAAGAGGCCGTAACGCCACCGGTGGTAGGGTCGGTCATTAATGAGATATAGGGTATCCTTGCCTCATCCAACTGGGCAATTTTGGCTGATGTTTTGGCCATCTGCATCAGCGAAAGGCCGGCCTCCATCATACGGGCACCGCCCGATCGGGAAATCATCAGGAAGGGTATTTTATGTTTTAAGGAGTAATCCATCGCCCGGGCAATTTTTTCGCCCACCACCGAGCCCATGGAGCCGCCAATAAAACTGAAATCCATACAACCGATAACAATGTCAAGCCCGTTCATCTTGCCATAGGCGGTGCGCACCGCATCTTTAAGTTCGGTTTTTTCCTGGGTTTCTTTAATGCGCTTCGGGTAAGGTTTCGTGTCTTTAAATTTTAACGGGTCGGCCGACTCCATGTTGGGGTCAAGTTCGGTGAATTCGTTATTGTCGAACAGGATTTCAAAATACTCTTTTGAGCCGATGCGAACATGGTAATCTTCCTCGGGCACCACATACGCGTTGTTCTTCAGTTCGCGGGTGTGAATAATCTTTCCACCGGGTGATTTGAACCACAGGCCGTCCGGCACTTCGCGCTTGGCTTCGGTGGGGGTAAGTATGCCTTTATCGGTACGATTAAACCACGACATGTTTTTCAGTTTAATTGGAGCATGCCACCAGGTTGATGTTAAGCCAGGTCAATGTTTTTATCGAGATACACATCCTGTATGGCATTGAGTATTTCAACACCCTCCTTCATGGGTCGTTGAAAGGCCTTGCGTCCTGAAATAAGCCCCATACCACCGGCCCGTTTGTTGATAACGGCCGTGCGAACAGCATCGGCCAGGTCGCTGGTGCCCTTCGATTCTCCGCCCGAATTGATCAACCCGGCCCGGCCCATATAGCAGTTGGCTACCTGGTAACGGCAAAGGTCAATGGGATGATCGGAGGTGAGTTGCGAATAAATTCGTTCATCGAGTTTGCCATAGCTGCTGCCCCCGGTATTGAGTGCTTTATATCCTCCATTATTCTCAGCCAGTTTTTGCTTGATGATATCGGCCTGGATGGTTACACCCAGGTGATTAGCCTGGCCGGTTAAATCGGCCGAAACATGGTAGTCCTTTCCGCCTTGTTTAAAAGCGTTGTTCCGGATGTAGCACCACAATATGGTGGCCATGCCCAGTTCGTGGGCGCGTTCAAATGCAGCGGCTACTTCCTGAATCTGGCGGGTGGAGTTATCCGAGCCGAAATAGATGGTCGCTCCAACGGCAACGGCACCGAGGTTCCAGGCTTCTTCAACCGAGCCGAACATGATCTGATCGTACTTATTTGGGTAGGTTAGCAGTTCGTTGTGATTAATCTTTACAATAAAGGGGATGCGGTGGGCATATTTTCTGGACATCAGGGCCAACACTCCGTAGGTTGTGGCCACGGCATTGCAGCCGCCTTCAATGGCAAGTTTTACAATATTTTCAGGATCAAAGTAAATCGGGTTTTTTGCAAACGAAGCACCAGCACTGTGCTCAATACCCTGGTCGATTGGAAGGATAGAAAGATACCCGGTACCGCCTAAACGGCCGTTATCAAACAGGGTTTGCAGGCTGCGTAAGGTTTGTGGGTTACGGTTGGATTGGGCGAAGACTCGTTCTACAAAATCGGGCCCGGGTGCATGTATCTGGCCGGTTGAAATGGTTTTGCTTTTATGGGCGAGCAGGTATTTGGCATCCTTCCCGAGAATCTTCGAAATGTTGGTTTTTGCCATAGATTTCAACTGTGGGGCAACAAAGTTATCAATATTTTAATAGGATGCTAACCGGGTAAAACCCTTAAAAAATAACAAAAAAGCCACTTTTCAGTGGCTCGTTGTAGGACTCCGTAAAACAATCAGACTTTTTCTTTAATTCTTGCAGACTTACCCTGGCGGCCCTTCATATAGTAGAGTTTTGCCCTGCGTACACTGCCTTCTTTTACCATCTCAATTTTGTCAATACTGGGTGAGGTGATGGGGAAAATCCGTTCTACACCAACTCCATTAGAAACTTTACGCACAGTAAAGGTCTCGCCATTGGTGCCATAACCCCTGCGCTGGATAACAACACCCTGGAATTGCTGTACCCGCTCCTTGTTACCTTCTTTAATTTTAACATGTACGTTTATTGTGTCACCAGCCTTAAAATCGGGCATTTTCTCACGTACCGAAGCAAATTCCTGCTCTACAACTTTAATTAAATCGGCCATAAAAGCTTTTTTCAAAATGGACTGCAAATATAGGAAACGAGGGCTAGTTGGCAATGGAGTGGCCAGAAAATGACCCAAAACCTCCAAATTTCAATCAACTATTAATCCAGGCCTTCGTTTACGGGTCCTTTCCAACGCTTGTTCATGCTTCCATTCCTCTATTTTGGCATGATCGCCAGAAAGCAAAATTGCAGGCACCTTCCACCCTTTATAGTCGGCAGGGCGGGTATACACCGGGGGTGCCACTAGCCCGTCCTGGAAGGAATCGCTAAGGGCCGAGGTCTCGTCATTTAACACACCGGGCAGCAAACGGATAACTGCATCGGCCACAACGGCTGCAGCCAGTTCACCACCCGAAAGCACATAGTTGCCAATGCTTATTTCACGTGTTACCAGGTGCTCACGCACCCGTTCATCAACGCCTTTGTAATGACCACACAAAAGAATCAGGTTTTTCTTCAGGCTCAGTTCATTGGCAAGGGGTTGGCTAAACAATTCACCATCCGGGCTCATGTAAATCACCTCGTCATACTGGCGCTTCGATTTCAGGTCAGTAATGCATCGATCAATGGGCTCAATCATCAGCACCATGCCGGCTCCACCGCCAAAGGCGTAGTCATCAACCGACTGGTGTTTGTCGGTAGCATAATCGCGTAGGTCAATAATGTCAACCGTAACTAAGTTCTTTTGCTGTGCCCGTTTCAGAATGGAATCATTGAATGGGCTTTCGAGCAAACGGGGCAGGCAGGTGATGATAGAGAGGTGCATTTTTTATTTTTTTGGCGAGAAAAGCACAGATGTAAGATTTTGCGAGCAAAAAAAAAACAGGTGAAATAGTCTCGAACTTCCTGCCCGTAGGCCTAATTTAGGCGAATTTTTCCGTAAAATTCCAATTTCGGAAAGGTCAAAGGTTCCGGTAAATTATACTAAGCAATCTACATCGAGTTTAACTATGGTAAGATATTCTAAGAGTAGGTTCCATAAGACAGAGTCTTATGGTTGTTATTTTTTCTATAAGCCTTTATCCTTAACCTTTAAGTGAACCCGTCAATTATGGACTATTCAAAATATTTAATATTATTTTCTTGTTGTATCCCGGTAAAAGGTGCCAGACGAAGTTTGATTTGCGATCTGGGAAATGAGAGATATGATTTTATACCAAATGCACTTTACGAAATACTAACTTATAGTAGAGAAAAAACTCTTGGTGAGCTGAAAGAGATGGTGGGCAGTGAAAATCAAATATATTTTAAGGAGTATATTGATTTCCTTATCGTGAATGAATACTGTTTTTTGACAGATGAGCCTGAGTTATTTCCAAATCTAGAATTGGATTGTAAGAGCCCAAATCAAATAACGAATTGCATCGTAGATTCAACAGAATTCTCGAATCATGATTTTAATTTAATCAGTAAAGAATTGGATTCTGTTGGATGCATTGCATTGCAACTCCGATTTTTTTATTCACCTGATTTAGAATACCTTGAAAGTCTTCTTGCTAATTTTCAAGAAAGTAGACTCAGATCAATTGAGGTTTTAATAAAATGGTCCCCATTTTATAAAACGGAAAAACTAGTTGATTTGGTTAAAGCTAACGTCAGGATTAGTCACTTATTTCTAACCTCATCACCAAAAAATAATGTTCATGGCCCTATTGATCATAGTCGTAAGGAATGCATTTTCTTTGTTCAACAAGAAGTAAGTTCTTCTGCTTGTTGCGGATTTGTCAAAGAATCAAATTTTATAACGAATATTTCAATCTTTACTGAATCCAAAAACTTTAATTCTTGTCTAAATCGCAAGATAGGTATTGATATTTATGGAAATGTGAAGAATTGCCCCGCATCAATTGAGTCATTTGGAGTTTTGAAACCTAATATCATAAAGAAAATAATTGAAAATCAGGAGTTTAAAAGAGTCTGGTTAATAACAAAGGATCATATAGACATCTGTAAAGATTGTGAGTTTCGATATATTTGTACAGACTGTAGAGTTTTTATACAGAATAAACAAGATTTATTTTCAAAACCTTCCAAGTGTGATTATAATCCATACAAAGCATTATGGGCTTAAGATTATCAAACCCTATAGGCCATTTCAACTTAATCGTTTCAATCGGTTTTTTTTGCTGCTTATTTTATTCTGTTTGCTCAGCCCAATCAAATAACACACCTAACTATGACTCGCTTCGAGTGGTTTTAGAGGGTATGCTAGATGCGGATCAGAATATTAGGCGTATTCTCATAGATTCGATTGGTATGCAATCAGCAGAAGCGCCAAAATTTTTTCGAATCATGGAAAAAGTGGATTCCATTAACCAAAAGTCCATCAAACAAATTCTTAAAAAATACGGTTGGATTGGGTGCAGTTATATTGGTGATAAAGCAGCAAACGCTATCTTTTACATAGTTCAGCATTCTGACCTCGAATTAATGATTAAGTATCATCCAGAACTTAAGAGGATGGCAAGCATTGGTGAGGCAAGACTCGCCCATTCCGCCTTAATGGAGGACAGAATATTAATGCATTTAGGAAAAAGGCAAATTTTTGGCACACAAATTTTTACGTCAACTATAACAGGTGATAGATTTATTTGGCCAGTTGATAATTCAGGGTTGGTAAATAAAAGAAGGTTTGATGTTGGAATTACAGAATCTGTTGAAGAATTCGCTAAAAGAATGGGCGCACGTTATGATCCGAATGAGCCCTTACCAAAGCAGTAGCATTAACTTAGATAAGGACTTTTGTATCGGTTTAGAATACCCTTTGCATAGTGACCGAAACTTATGATTCAAACTGAAGGGACTATTCCAATCTAATTAGAATGGAATTAGCAACGTTTGGTGTTAGGAATTGAAAACTCTTATCAGTTAGCCACGCTCGAAAGTACACATTTCCAATTGATGAACCTTTTATGAGATATATAAGGCAAGTATCTCCGGGTGATAATGCCCTTGCGGCACTATGTAACCTGATATATTGCCTTAAAATTAAAGTCACTGCTTCATATCTGAAGGGGATAAAGTATCATAAAGATTACCCTTCTCTATTGGCTCTTGTTGATTACTTAGAGGATCTTTCCGTTGATAGTCTTGCGGTAAAGCTGGACTCCCATCAGTTATCGGAAATACCTTACCCCGCTATTGCTCACCTGCATAAAAACAACGGCCATTTTGTGGTACTACAGAAATGTGATAACGGCTACATTCAGTACTTAGATCCCGAAATTGGGACAGTGAATGAAAAGGTCGATGAGTTTAAAAAAAAATGGACTGGCATAACCTTACTGGTTCAGGTCACTGAAAAATCTGGCGAAGAGAATTATTCAAAAAAGAGAAAAATAGAGATTGTAAGAACACTAAACGGGTATTTATCAGTTTCTTTATTCATCATTTCTCTAGTGTTCTCACTTATGCTTATCAGTAGCGTGTATATTCCGATTTTTATTCTCAAAGCAATTGGACTTGTATTCTGTCTTATTCTTTTACAAAAACAATTTGGCAGCATGAATTCCTACCTTTCGTCTTTTTGCAAGCTTGGTTCAAAATCAGATTGTGATGCTGTGATTAACTCCACGGCTTCAAAGTTTTTTGGTTTATTGCACCTTTCTGAGCTTGGGGTTTTGTACTTTCTTGGCAACATTATATTAATTGTTCATTCCGGGTTCATAGGCGTTCAAATTGACGGAGCATTAGTTGTTCTCAATCTTTTTGTGTTGCCCTTTACACTTTTTTCAGTGTATTATCAGAAGATAGTAATCAAGAAATGGTGCCCGTTGTGTATAATTGTGATGGGAGTTTTCTGGATTGAGTTTTATCTTTTGTGGCAACCACTTTCTAAGCTTACCGTTTCGGCAACAGGTCTTTACCTTGCTTTGTTGATCTTTTCTTTGCTCTTGGCCATTTGGCTGTCGGTTCGTGAACGGTTTATTAGTTCTTATAAAGTACCGGCACTCGAGCGTTCGTTGAGCAGGTTTAGTAAAAGCGGAAAAATCTTTAGCGCTGTGCTGGATCAGGAAACAGAGGTTAATATCGGTGAGTTTACCAATGAAATTAAGGCTGGAGCCGTGAACCCACAGGTTGAATTGACAGTAGTAAGCAATCTCATGTGCGGCCCTTGTTCATATGCTCACAGAATAATTGAAGAATTACTGAAGCGCTATAGTGAAAAGTTAAGTGTCAGATTTCGCTTTACCATAAACGGGGTTGATAAAGATTCTGACTCTGCTAGGGCGTTAAGACATATAGCAGCCTTATCTCTGACAAATGAAAACGGGCGTGTGGTTAAATCATTATCTGCCTGGTTTTCGCAAACCGGGAGGAGAAGCTTAAGTATGTGGAAAGAAGACCACCCAATTGAAACGGTAAATGAAAATGAGGTGGATTTAGTATTAAGCGAACATCATGGGTGGTGCAAGCAAGTGAATATACAAGCAACACCAACGATTTTTATCAATGGAAAAAAACTCCCAGCTGATTACACGGTGGATGATTTAAAGTATCATATGAGGAATTTGGTGAACAACTAGTGGAAAATCAATAACGGTTGAAGTTATAGTGTTAACAACTTCCTAAACTGATATAGTATTCGATCCAGCAATCTCATATCCTCTGTAATAATTTCGGCCGTCCCTGCCAATTGCTGCCTAAAGGGTAACGTTTGGGAGGTGCTAGTCATTAACCCATCGGGCAGTTCAACGGTTACAAAATATTTCTCATCCGTAGGTATTTCTGATATATATGTGATTTTTCCGGTAATGGAGCCGTACTCCTCAAACGGATAATTTTCCAGCTTTATATTCACCTGCTGCCCGACTTCTACCTTGCCGGAACCTCTTATCGGTAGCTCTGCATGCGCAAGCAGATTACCGTGTTCCGGAAGGATGGTGGCCACTGGCTTACCGGCATCTATGAATTTGTCATTCTCTAAAATCCCCAGCCAGGCAAGTTTTCCTGTTTCAGTTGCTGTAAACAAATAGGTTTGCTTCCATTTTAAGATACGTGCCAGTAACTCTTTGCGGGCATTTTCTGCAACCAACATTAGTCTTTGTTGTTGCTCCATCTTTTGAAGTTCCAGTTCGAGGATTTGTTTGTGCAGTTGATCTAACTGCAATTCATTGTTTATGACCGCCATTTCTGCATTTTTCGATGTACGCAGTTGTTGCAATAGTGCAGAATTGGCATGGTTAAAGTCCAAAGCAGCTATAACCTGTTGGGTAAACAACACTGAATCGGTTTTAAACCGCTCAGTTGACAGAGAAAGTTCCTGTCGGGCAATCCTTTCCTGTGCCCGTAACGAAACACGAAGCCGCTTGTAAGTGACTTCCTGTTTTTTTAATTGAAATACCTGTAGGTTAAACCACTGTGTTTTTTCGAAATGTTCCAATGCGACAGCTTCGGTTATTAGCCTTGACCAACCTTCCTCAAGTTCGCCCAATGAACCGTAAGCATTTTTGTAAAGGTTATTCTTGATATCTTCTTCCAACGCAAGTACGTCCTGCCATGATGAATTGGTTTGTATATAACCAAAAATCTCTCCCCGCTTTACATACTCACCTTCTTTTTTAAGCAAAGTGATACTTCCACTACTTCGGGAAAAGATGGGAATGGGGGCCGGCTTAGTAGTTATTACAATCTTGGCAGTAAGGACATCCGGATATCTAATAAACCAGCTTATAAACAGCAAAGCAACCAGCGATCCCAAAATTACAATTATACCCCATCGCACAATCCAATTAGGCACATGGCTGATGATTTCTTGCACCTCCTCACTTCGGATTTCAATGGGTTGGGTTCAAGCGTGAAGCGTGGTTCGCTCATATGAGACTAATCATGAGTAACAATATACAAAAAGTCGTCAGTTCGGAGTTGTCGTGTTTTGATAATTTGTAAGAGAAATCCTCATTCAAATCCCATTAGAATGGGATTTTGCAAGTTTGTGGTGCAGGGTTTTATAGATAGTGAAACCCTGCCGCGGATGCCGAAAAGCGAATGAGTAGGTTAACTAATTATTTAAATATGAAAACATTAGAAAGATTTAGTAAATTCAAATTGCCTGTAGATCAAGAACGAAAAATTAAAGGTGGGGATACTTGTTCCAATTGTATTCACTCGGCATTTATTGCATGCGATTACTCGTGTGGGGGTGGGGCATGTAGCGTAACGCAATGTGTGCAAAATCAAACTGCCCAGTGTATGGCACAATCCTATTGTCAGTAAGTACTTAGACAAATTTTATGGACAGTCGGTGCTCTGAAAGGAGCACCGACTTTGTAGTTATCTTTATGAAACCTGATTTGATACCCGGATCAATAATCGTACTACATATTATTGTAATAACTGCATTAAGTCAATCAGTTTTAAGTCAATCAACCGATGATATTGTTGCCAATTATTTAAAGGCATCAGGAGGTGTAAGTGCCTTTGAGCAAATTTATTCTACACGCGAAATAAATGAAGTTTGGCAAAACCTGGATTTAGGTGGGGTCAACAAGGAAAGTAATAGTACTATTGAATACGCAAAGCCCTCACGTCACGAGGTTATTCGGAAATTACCGAACCTTGAAGTTGCCAAAGTCACCTCACCGGATGGCTCAGAAAGTAAATTTTATCAGAATAATAAGAAAAGTGGTATGGAAACATTGGGAATGTTTTTTGATAATCCTGTTCCCAGTCGGTATACTATTCTTTCATTGCCACATCAAATTTTAGCCCTTAACAGGCGAAAACAACTTCAGTATATTGGTCTTGAAAATCTTGACGACACTGTTTGTGAAGTCTTGAAAGGTCCTTATGACCCCTTTTCCTATGAAATAGTTAAATTTTACTTTAACCGCAATTCAAAACTTCTTTTTGCAATCAAAAATGATGACAAAGGTACAACAACTTTTTTTTCTGATTACCGAATTGTTCAGGGAGTAAAAATACCTTTTAGCAGAGAGTCATTTAATAATGATATACTATTTTATAGACAACGTACTATTGAAATTGAGTTCAATGTCTCCGTAGAACCGTCTATGTTCTACTATAAAGAAGCTAATAAACCTGTTACAACCAAAGCTGATGATAACAGTATTATTTTGAATATCGAAGATATTGATTTGAACCGTGTGCTTAGTGTTTGGTTTAATGGTAAGCCTGTTTTTATTGACCTATGGGCTACCTGGTGCGCACCCTGCAAGGTTGAGTTTACCAAGTATGATACGACTTTTTATCGTACTCTTGAAAAACTGAATGTTGAGTTGCTTTTTATAAGTATTGACGATAAGAAGAAAGAAAAAAAATGGAGACAGGATATTGAAACATTTAGGCTGAACGGGAAGCATATTCGGGCTGGACCTGTATTGGTTAAATCCATTAAGCAGGAAGTGTTTCTTAATGGTGTAATATCCATCCCGCGGTATGTTGTTGTAGATGCTTGGGGTCAAATTCTTTCTGCGGATTTTAAAAAACCGTCTGTTCCGGATTTTGCTCAAGAACTGAAAAAGCTATTAGAAACTAGATAAACGCCTTTATATCGAGTTTATAAGGCAAGCCACCAATAACCTTATTTCAAATATCCAAAAATCCATCGGGAAGATTGACTGATATTTTTCGTTTTGATTTGTTAATGCCGGTAATGAAAGGCCCTGTTACAGGAATCATTAGTTCCTTTAAATTGTGTTTAACAATTAAAAACCGACTTTGGCCGGTTTGCTCTACTACCACCACGTTTCCAAGGGTTCCCATTGTTGCATCTTCCACAACAAAGCCAATTACTTCATCATTATAAAAATCCCCGCGCCTCAGTTTCGGGCGGTAGGCTTTTTGAAGGTACAGGCTACTCTTTTGCAGTTTTTTTGCTTCATCAAGTGTGGAAACGTCTTCAAACTTTATAAATGCCTTGCCGCCTTTTAATGACAGGCGTTCAATAAAGTAAGGAACGAGTTGCCCTTTAATGTCAATAAAAATTGTTTGAAGACTTTTCCAATCGGCAGGCGAGTCTACATCAACCGAAACGGTTACTTCGCCTTTGAGGCCATGCGGCTTCATAATAAACCCGACTTTATAGAAATCGTTCGCTTTCATAAAAAAAGCCCCCGCTCCTATTTTGAGGAGAGGGGGTTAGAAGGTGTGAGGTTTATTACCTCGCTAAAGTTTTACCAGTAAGGTGTTAACCTTCAGTATCAGCTGCAGTTTCTGAGGTTTGTGCTTCGCTTTCCGCAGGAGTTGATTCCGATGTGGTAGCGGCCGCTGCCTCTGCTTTTTTACGGATGGCTTCAGCACGGGCTTCTCTGATTTTAGCCTCAGCTTCTTTGCGAGCCTGGGCCTGCGCTTTCTTCGTGTCAACAACCCGTTCGCGCTTGGCCTGTATTTTAGCTTCTTTGGCCTGTTTCCACTCAGTCAGTCTGCGATCAGCTTCTTCTTGCGAAAACGCGCCTTTTATAACGCCAATCTGCAGATGCTTGCGAAGCATAACGCCCCGGTAAGAGAGCATAGCTTTAACGGTTTCTGAGGGCTGGGCCCCGTTCATCAGCCATTGAAAGGCTTTTTCCTCATCCAGTTCAATTGAAGCGGGAACTGTCAGCGGGTTATACGTACCGATTTTTTCAATAAAGCGACCATCGCGTGGTGCCCTGGCATCGGCAATGACAACATCAAAGCGGGCCAGTTTTTTGCGGCCTCTACGGGCCAATCTGATTTTAACTGCCATTTTTTACTTGTTTTTGGATCTCGTCCGGTTAATAAAGGCTGCAAATATAGGTCTTTTTTCAGTTATGCCAACCTGTAACCCAAGTAGATGATTGGGATTTACAGGATTAAATATTTGTTCAAACGAGTACTCAATTTTTTATTACTGATTCAGTTCGATACATTTGGTTTCCCATCCAAATCCTGCACTTATGGATAAGTATTCTTATATCTCCAATGCTGATGTCGGCTACCTTGACCAACTCTATCAAAATTATAAATCCGATCCTGCTTCGGTTGATTCCACCTGGCAGAAATTTTTTGAAGGGTATGAATTTTCTATTCAACGGTATGGTGAAAATGGTGGTGCTGCTGCGGGGACCGATGCTCATTCGATAAAAGAAACCCAAGTTCGCAACCTCATTTTTGCCTATCGCTCATTTGCCCACCTGGCTTCTAAAACCAATCCGGTGCGGGAGCGAAGGAATCACAACGTTCACTTCGACCTGAAATTTTTTGGATTATCGGATGCCGACCTGGACACCGAGTTTGATGTGGCTGCTGAAATCGGGATGAAGCGAACTACACTTCGGAAAATTGTTGAAAAGTTAAAAAAGGTTTACCTCGGCACCATCGGGTTTGAGTACAACTACATTCGTAACGATGACATTCGCCAATGGTTTTTCAATAAGTGTGAAACGGAGTACTACAATTATAATCCTGACCTGGAAGAGAGAAAGCGGATTCTGGGTAAGCTGAATGAAGCCGTTGTATTTGAAAATTTTTTACACACCAAGTTTTTGGGGCAGAAACGTTTCTCGCTGGAAGGAGGAGAAAACACCATTCCCGGTTTGCAAGCCATCATTAATAAGGCGGCCGAACTGGATGTAAAGGAGGTCGTGATTGGGATGGCGCACCGCGGCCGGTTGAATGTACTGGCCAATATTCTGGGT
>JAKLJG010000001.1:92205-216567 GCA_023151255.1 Cyclobacteriaceae bacterium
ACTGAATTTGAAGGTCAGGTTAATCCTGATGCTACCATGGGCGATGGTGACGTGAAATATCACCTGGGCTATGCCAGCCGCATCGATACGCCTTCGGGAAAGAAAATTTATGTTAAACTAACACCCAATCCTTCGCACCTTGAGGCGGTTGATCCGCTGGTGGTAGGCTACACCCGCGGCCAGATTGATGACGAATACCATGGTAACCTGAAGCAGGCTATGGCTATTCTCATCCATGGCGATGCAGCTATTGCCGGCCAAGGCATTGTGTATGAAGTGGTGCAAATGTCGGGGTTGCCGGGATATACTACAGGTGGTACCATCCACTTTGTCATCAACAACCAGGTTGGCTTTACAACTGATTATGATGATGCCCGCACAGCCATTTATTGTACCGATGTGGCTAAGATTATTGACGCGCCTGTGTTGCATGTAAATGGTGATGATGCTGAGGCCGTAACATTTGCCGCCAACCTGGCGGTGGAATACCGCCAGCGTTTTGGTAAGGATATTTTTATTGATATGCTCTGCTACCGCAGGCATGGACACAACGAGAGTGACGAGCCGAAGTTTACCCAGCCAAAATTATACAGCCTGATTGCCAAGCACCCTAATCCGCGCGAAGTGTACGTGAAAAAACTTGCCGGTAGTGGTGTGGACGCTGCAGCCCTTGCCGATGAGATGGATAAAAACTTCCGCAACCAGTTGCAGGATCGGCTTAATGAAGTGAAACAAAAATCGTTGCCTTATAAATTTCAGGAGCGCGAAGAAGAATGGCAAGCCATGCGCAAGGCGGTAGCCGAAGATTTTGACCAGTCGCCCAATACCGCTATAAGCCAGTCCATTATTGATAAAGTTGGCAAAGCGCTCACCACCATTCCTGAAGGCTTTAAGCCGATAAAGCAGATCGAAAAACTGCTGAAGGACAGGAAGGATGCATTCTTCGAATCAAAAGCCCTGGGGTGGGCCGAGGCTGAATTGCTGGCTTTTGGTTCGCTGCTTACCGAAAAGTATATCGTGCGCATGTCGGGTCAGGATGTAAAGCGCGGAACTTTCTCCCATCGCCATGCCTACTTCTGGGATGTAAATACCAACGAATCGTATTGCGGGCTCAATCACATCGGTGCCGACCAGGCTAAACTGCACATGTATAATTCTTTGCTGTCAGAGTTTGGCGTTATGGGCTTTGAATATGGTTATGCGCTCGCCACACCGCATGCGTTGGTCATTTGGGAGGCCCAGTTTGGCGATTTTGTTAACGGAGCACAAGTAATTATTGATCAGTTTATCACCAGTGCCGAATCAAAATGGCAGCGGCAAAACGGATTGGTGCTTCTGCTACCCCATGGCTATGAAGGGCAGGGACCGGAGCACTCCAGCGCCCGGCCGGAGCGCTTTCTGCAGCAGGCCTCCGAACTGAATATGGTCGTAGCTAACATGACCTCGGCAGCTAATTATTTTCATTTATTGCGCAGGCAAGTGAAGTGGGAATTTCGTAAACCCTGTGTGGTATTCTCGCCTAAATCGTTATTACGTCATCCGGGTGTTGTATCGCCATTGAAGGAATTTACTTCCGGGTCGTTTGTCGAAGTAATTGATGATCCGAGCGTAACTCCTAAAGAGGTTAAGCGGGTCGTACTTTGCACCGGCAAGTTGTTCTTCGAACTGCAGGAATATCAACAAAAGAAGAAAATCAAAGACACCGCTATTGTCCGCCTGGAGCAATTGTATCCATTCCCGAAACATCAGCTTCAGACGGTACTGAAGAAATATAAAAATGTAGAGATGATCTGGGCACAGGAAGAGCCATACAACATGGGTTATTGGGCGTATATCCACCGGTTTATGCCGGATGAAAAGTGGAAAGTAGTTGCCCGTAAGTCAAGCGCCTCGCCTGCAACGGGTTACTCAAAACTTCACAAAACTGAACAGGAGAAAATCATCACCCAGGCTTTTGAAATATAAATTCTTCAATCAACCAATCAAAAAGTAAACTATGGCTATTCAGGTAAAAGTGCCCACCGTAGGTGAGTCTATCACCGAAGTAACCGTTGCCAACTGGACCAAAAAAGATGGCGATGTGGTGCAGATGGATGAAGTGATTGCCGAACTGGAATCAGATAAAGCAACTTTTGAATTAACAGCTCCGGCAGCCGGAGTGCTTCGCATTAAAAAACAACAAGGAGAGAGTGTACCGATAGGTGAATTGATTTGTGAGATTGAAGAATCGGCCGGGAAGCCAGTTCCAACAGAGAGTAAACCAGTTGCGCAGAATTCTGACGTTGCTCCAAAAGCTACCGGTGCCGTTAAGGAAATGAAAGTGCCGGCCGTAGGCGAGTCGATAACCGAAGTGACAATTTCAACCTGGTTGAAGAAGGATGGCGATTTTGTACAGTTGGATGAGGTGATTGCCGAAGTTGAATCTGACAAGGCAACGTTTGAATTGCCGGCTGAAGCCAACGGTGTTTTGCGAATAGTTGCTAAAGAAAAAGAGACCCTGCCCATTGGTGGGTTGATTTGCAGAATTGAAGTGATGGAGGGCGCACCTGTCGCCCCTGCTTCTAAACCGGCTTCTTCAACAACTCCGGTTTCATCAGGCGATAAGTCGTATGCCACCGGACATCCCTCGCCTGCAGCCGGAAAAATTCTGGACGAAAAAGGGATATCTGCAAACCAGGTGGCTGGCACCGGTGTGGGAGGTCGTATTACCAAAGAAGATGCAATGAAAGCGCAGCCCTCAGCGAAGTCTGAACCAGCAAAACAATCTTCAGTTGCATCAGGTCCACCGGTTATTGCCGGAGGAGGATCGCGTAACCAGCGCAGAGAGAAAATGACTTCTCTTAGAAAGACTATTGCCCGCAGGCTCGTGGCTGTAAAAAATGAAACGGCCATGCTCACCACCTTCAACGAGGTGGACATGAAGCCAATCATGGATATGCGCACGAAATACAAGGACAAATTCAAAGAAAAATATGGCGTAGGCCTTGGCTTCATGTCGTTCTTCACCAAGGCGGTTTGCCAGGCGCTGAAGGAATGGCCTGCAGTAAATGCGCAGATTGATGGTGACGAAATTGTGTACCATGATTATTGCGACATTTCTATAGCCGTCTCAACTCCACGCGGCCTGGTGGTGCCGGTTATTCGCAATGCCGAGTCGCTATCGTTCGACCAGATTGAAGCAGAAATAGCCAGGCTGGCTGCACGCGGAAGGGAAGGCAAGCTCTCTATTGAGGAAATGACCGGTGGTACATTCTCCATAACCAATGGTGGTGTGTTCGGATCAATGCTTTCAACACCCATCATTAATCCGCCACAGTCGGCCATTTTGGGTATGCATAATATTGTTGAGCGGCCGGTTGTTAAAAACGGCCAAATTGTAATTACCCCGGTCATGTACGTAGCCATGTCGTACGACCATCGCATTATTGACGGGCGGGAATCAGTGAGTTTCCTGGTGCGGGTAAAAGAAATGCTGGAAGATCCGGGAAGGTTAGTGTTGGGGGTTTAGCCTCACCCCCTGCCCCCACTTTGAGGGAGAGAGGAGTCAAATAAATTGTAAGAAAAAAGTCATCGTATGGATTATAAAGTTGTTGTTATTGGTTCTGGTCCCGGAGGGTATGTGGCAGCCATTCGCTGTGCACAGCTCGGTTTTAAAACGGCCATCATTGAAAAATATCCAACCCTCGGAGGTACCTGCCTGAATGTGGGTTGCATCCCGTCAAAAGCGTTGCTCGATTCATCCGAACATTTTTACAATGCCGGCCATACGTTTGAAGAACACGGTATCGAAATCTCTAAACCAAAGGCGAATCTTACACAGATGATTAAACGCAAGGCGGGCGTGGTAAAAGCAAATGTGGATGGTATCGCTTTCCTGATGAAGAAAAACAAGATTGATGTGTTTACCGGTGTCGGCTCGTTTGTCGATAAGCACACTATAAAAATCACGGCAGTTGATGGGAAAGAAAGAACCATTACCACCGAAAAAGTAATTGTTGCTACTGGTTCAAAACCAACACCGCTTCCGTTCGCTCCGTTCGATAAGAAGCGGATCATCTCCAGTACCGAAGCGCTTGAGTTGAAAGAGATACCAAAGCACTTAATTGTGATAGGCGGAGGTGTGATCGGCATGGAACTTGGTTCGGTGTATGCGCGAATTGGTTCAAAAGTTACTGTAGTTGAATTTCTGGAGAACCTGATCCCGACCATGGATGGTTCGCTCGGTAAAGAACTTCAAAAAGTAGCGAAGAAGTTAGGCATGGATGTTTACCTGGGTCATAAGGTAACGGCCGTTGAGAACAAGGGTAAGGAAGTAGTTGTAAAAGCAGAGGATAAGGGAGGAAAGCAACTTGAACTGAAAGGCGATTATTGCTTGGTAAGCATTGGACGGAGGCCCTACACCGAAGGCCTCGGCTTAGAAAAGATTGGTATTGAAACGGTGAAAGGGCAGATACCGGTTGATGACCATTTAAAAACAAGCGTGGATAACATTTATGCCATTGGCGATGTGGTACGCGGAGCTATGCTGGCCCACAAGGCCGAAGAGGAAGGGATACTGGTAGCCGAGCAACTGGCCGGGCAAAAGCCGCACATAAATTACAACCTGATACCCGGTGTGGTGTACACTTGGCCTGAGGTGGCCAGTGTAGGCCAAACCGAGGAACAGCTCAAGCAATCGGGCAGGGCCTATAAGGTGGGCAACTTTCCGTATAAGGCGCTCGGGCGTGCGCGTGCTTCAATGGACACCGATGGCTTTGTTAAAATCCTGGCTGATAAAAACACCGATGAAATACTGGGCGTACACATTATTGGTGCCCGTGCTGCCGATATGATCGCGGCCGGAGTGGTGGCCATGGAGTACCGGGCCTCAGCCGAAGATATTTCGCGCATGTCGCATGCGCACCCCACCTACATGGAGGCCGTGAAGGAGGCCTGCCTGGCGGCTACGGCCAACCGGCCTATTCACATGTAAGGAATCGGGTTAAAATGTTCAATTGCAGGGCAGGCTTTGTTTAGCTTTGCCGTTTGGTTGAACAGAATAATGAAAGCATTGTCGATTTTATTGCCGAAAAACTGGTCGCGGTACAGCCGGCAATTCTCACAAGACAGCGAGGCCTATTACAAATACAAGCGCGTTATCCTGTTATCGCAGTTTACCTTGTTTGGAGCGGTAATTGGTATCCTTCATGCCCTCGAAGATTTAGTGGATGGCCTGGTATTCATGCCCGTGATGGACGCCATCATGGCTGTATTTGTTTTCAGCGCTTACCTGCTCAATGAAAACGGATTCCATAAAACGGCTCGCATCTTTCTGCTCTCGTTTTTAAATATTTACTTTTTTGTCTACTGCTCCCTGGTTCCGAAAGAATTGGGCATTTATTTCTATTACTTCGCTTGGATTGGGCTGGCCAGTGTAATTTTTGAGCCGACCGAAAACCTGGTGCGCATATTTTTTGTAGCAACCTCAATCGGGTTAATTCTTTTGCTTCATTTAACCAATTTTAACCTGTTTGGCGATTTCAATATTCAGGTGGTAGATGTTGAACGTTCTTTTCTGATCAATTTAATTACCAGCATTATTGTGTTAGTATTCTTTATCGTATTCATGGCGCGTACTAATGATCTTTCTGAAAAGCGCCTGGTTATGCTGGCCCGTGAAGTGCAGGAGAAAAACACCCGCCTTCAGAAAACCAACGATGAACTTGATCGGTTTGTATATAGCGCCTCGCACGATTTGCGGGCCCCATTAATGTCTATTAAGGGTTTAATTAATCTCACTCAGCTTGAATCCAAAGAAGGAGTCATTAAGCAATACCTGGCTATGATGATAGACCGAACTGATAAGCTGGATGATTTTATCCACGACATTATTGATTATGCCCGCAATGCCCGTACGGGTATCGTTTATGAGCCTGTTGATCTTGACGGGCTGGTAAATGATATTTTTGAAAACCACCGGTTTGCAGAGTCGGCTCAGGGGATTTCATTCGAGAAGAAGATTACGCTGGATAAGCCTGTTTATTCGGATAAGCGAAGGCTCTCTATTGCATTAAACAACTTGCTTTCCAACGCAATTAAGTATCACCGTAAAACCCCGGATGCCTGGGTAAGAGTGACTGCCCAACTTGAAGATAATAGCCTGAAGCTTACCGTATCGGATAACGGCCAGGGCATTCCGCCTGAACGGATACATAAAATTTTTGACATGTTTTACCGTGGCACGGAACAATCAAAAGGTTCTGGCCTCGGATTATATATTGTTAAAGAAATGGTTGAGAAAATGGGCGGTGTAATACATGTTACTTCTGAATTTGAGCAGGGGTCATCGTTTATCCTTAAACTCCCGTTGGCAATGCACAACGGTAGCGAACAAAGGCACGTGCAGCCAGCGCAAGCACCAACGGAATTAAAGCATAATGCAACTGTTGCGGCAGCCACACCCAAAGCATGAGCAACAGTGCGTTTAGTATAAGCGTAATAAGAAAATATTGTCGTGTCCATTTACGAGGTTTGAATAAAGCAACAGCAACAACCAGGTGCGTGGGTAATGCCCACAGCATGTTCAGGTTGTTGGCCGCAGCCTTGTGATCAGTTGCTGTCCAAAGCAAGAGCAGCAGCCATCCGATGAGCCCTGTAATTCCAAACAGTATTACATCAAACCCGGTTGATACCTTTTTTCTTCGTAAATCCCGCACGGCAAGTGCAATCGATAAAATCGCCAGCAGCGTGAATAGATAAATCGGAGTAAGCAAACCGTTGCTGCGATCTTCCGGTTGGGCCTGGTACACTATATTTTTTTGCTTTACCAGGGGCTGGCCATTTATCGTGGCGTTATCGAACCCTGCCTCTACATAATCGGGCAGAAACATGTATTCGTAGGGGGTTGCCCGTTTATCCATGGGCAGGCCCAGGCAAATATCAATACCCAAATCGCCCCACGGCTGCCACTTTAAATACTGATCAGTGAGTTGGCGGATAGAATACGTTGTGGTAATGTGCGAATCATTAAACGTTACCGAGTCGCCAAAAACTTTTGTTACAATTTCGGGCAGCTTGGTAGCGCAGTTGTCATAAAAATAATCGTACAGGTAGCTCTGGTTTTCAGGTTGTGCGTTCCATTGCAGGTAATCGAAAAGGCGTTGCTTTTGCCAGGGCGTGAGGTTAAGCACCTGTTCATGTACATAGCGGTTGTAATAGATGTAGAAATATTCAAACCGCTTATAATCCTGCACGGCCAGTTTGTAATAGTTATGACCGCGGGCAAAGTTGAGGTAGAAGTTAGGCTGGTTAAAATCAAAAACACCGTAGTTAAAGGCATAGTCAAACCCGTTTACCGGATCGTTTACGCGAAAGGCACTATGACCAAAAGCCGAGTACAGCTCATTCTGCCCCGGCCCGCAGGTAATTACCGAGATTGTTGCTTGTTCGGATAAGGTGAGTTGCGCTGTTGCTGACAGGCTGACCAGGCTGATAAAAAGTAAGGAAAATTTTCTCATGGGATAAAACCGATTCCGAAAGATAAAAACAAATGCCAGCCCGGCCATTAATTTTCATTTAACTTACCGCCATGTTTACGGGACTTCAGGATGCACTTAACCTCGGTAAAAAACTTACCGTTCGTAAAAGCCGGAATGCTGCCCGGGTGCTTTCCGGTTATTATCAGTCGCGCATTACCGGAATACCAAATCTTTCAGGGCTGCCCATTAGTATTGCCATCGAGCCTACAACCAGTTGCAACCTTCGATGCCCCGAGTGTCCCAGCGGCCTCCGTTCGTTTACCCGACCAACCGGGATGTTGAAGGATGACTTGTTTAAAAAAGTTATTGATGAACTTGCGCCAACACTTTCATATCTGATTTTTTACTTTCAGGGCGAACCTTACCTGAATCCGCGCTTTCTGGAAATGGTACGATATGCCGCAGAAAAGCGCATTTATACGGCCACATCAACCAATGCACATTATCTGGATGAAGCCTCGGCACGGGCTACGGTACAATCCGGTCTTGATCGACTGATCATTTCTATAGACGGCACATCGCAGGACACGTACCAGCAATACCGCATTGGAGGAAATCTTGATAAGGTGATCGAGGGGACTAAAAATGTTATCCGCATGAAAAAGGAACTTAAGTCCAAAACTCCCCATGTTATTTTTCAGTTTCTGGTAGTGCGGCCTAATGAGCACCAGGTGCCTGATGTGTATGCGTTGGCAAAGCAATTAGGAGTTGACCAGGTCTTGCTGAAGACGGCACAGATTTATGATTATGCCAATGGCTCGGATTTACTGCCTGAACAGGAAAAATATTCGCGTTATAAAAAGAATGCAGATGGAGGGTACACGATAAAAAATAATCTCGACAACCATTGCTGGAAAATGTGGCACAGTTGTGTAATTACCTGGGACGGCAAGGTGGTTCCCTGTTGTTTCGATAAAGATGCCCATCATGTTCTGGGTGATCTGACACAAGAGTCGTTCCGGCAAATCTGGTACGGAGAAAAATACAATACGTTCAGAAGGTCGCTGCTCAAATCAAGAAGGGAAATTGAAATCTGTAAGAATTGTACCGAGGGTACAAACGTATGGGCCTGATTCAGGTTAGACTATTCTCGCGGCTTTTTATCTCTTTCGCGATTTTATCCACATTAAGCACGGCACATTTGCCGCAACCCGTGGCGCACGACCTGGCCTGAAAGGCCCGGTAAACCAGCAGGCCCAGGTAACTGACAGACGCCAGGAATAATACCCCGATAATGAGCGATTGAATCATCGCTTAAAATTAACTGAAAAGGATAAACTATTGCAGAAAAAGGTTGCCCGATTACGGACAAAAGAGCACGTTTGCGAACATGGCGTATTTACACAACCCTGATTTTTACTGCATAATCAGTGTTTTTAACTGGCACTTCATTTGGCAAAGAGGCAGGGGCAACCTTCTTATGTATGCTTAAAAATTATCTGAAAACGGCTTTCCGAAACCTGTGGCGTGACAAGGGCAGTGCACTCATTAACCTGTCGGGACTTACGCTGGGTATTACCAGTTCGCTCATCCTCTTCCTGCTCATCCGTCATGCTACCAGTTTTGATACGTTTCATTCCAAACGCGATCGCATTTACCGGGTGGTAACCCAAACCCGTGGTAACAATGGCAATGATCATACACCGGGCGTACCGGCAGTTTTGCCGGAGGCTTTCAGAACCGATTTCCCGGAAGCGGAAGAAGTTACTTTTCTATCCTATCGTGCCGGCAGCCTCATTACCATAACTCAGCCCAGCGGAGAGGCGAAGAAATATGATGAACCGCGCGGAGTTGTTTTTGCTCAGCCCAATTTCTTCAAAATCTTTGACCGGAAAATTATCTATGGCGATGCCGAAACCGGGCTCGATGAACCCAACGAAGTTATTCTGTCGAAACGTTCGGCCTTTAAATATTTCAATAAAGAAGATGCGATTAACGAAGTTATAAAATTCGATAATCGCGAGTACCGCGTTACAGCCATTATGGAGGACTGTCCTAATAATACCGATCTTCCATTTGAGGTGATGTTATCATACGCCACAATAAAAAAAGAATCGGACGAAAAAGGCTGGAATAGTATCTGGAGCGATGAACAATGCTACATCCTACTAAAGGAGGGCGAATCGCCCGCAAGCATTGAAGCCCGTATGCCCGATTTTATAAAAAAGCACCTTGGAAATGGTGAGTTCTTTGAACGCACACACCCGCTTCAGCCATTGGCTGAAATTCATTTTGATGACCGGTACTCTAACCTCAACTACAATACGGTACCGAAGCCTGTATTGCTGGCCCTGGGTGTTGTTGCAGTATTTTTGATTGTTACGGCTTGTATTAACTTTATTAACCTGACCACGGCTGAGGCCATTAAGCGTTCGAAAGAAGTGGGCATCCGAAAATCCCTTGGTGGAACGCGCGGACAACTCATAGTGCAATTTCTTGGTGAAACCAGTTTAGTTACGTTAGCAGCTGTGTTGCTTTCGTTGGGCTGTGCCCAATTGGCGTTAAGTTTTCTCAATCCATTTCTTGAATTGAGTCTCGCTATTAACCTTACACAGGATGTTGGACTGTGGGTGTTTCTTGGTTCCATCATGATTGTTGTTTCTTTGCTATCCGGACTTTACCCCTCATTCATAGTTTCGCGATATAAACCGGCATTGGCTCTAAAAAACCTGATCAATAACCGGAACTCATCAGGCTACATGTTACGCAGGGGGCTGGTGGTAACTCAATTTTTTATTTCGCAATTCTTCATTATTGGTACCATCGTTATCATTCGCCAGATGGATTATTTTCAAAGTAAAGATTTGGGCTTTCAGAGAGACGCCATTGTTTCTGTACCAATACCTGAGGGCGAAAGTCCGGGGGGTGCTGATGGTGTGAGTAAAATGCGCACGCTAAAGAATGAGTTATTGACGTTCTCCGGAATTGAGGGGGTAAGCCTCAACAGCGCACCTCCTGCTTCAGGAAATGTTTCGTCCACCGGGTTTAATATTGAAGGACGCGAAGAGGAATTCGTCACCCAGGTTAAACAGGCGGATGACAGTTATTTTGATTTGTTTCAGTTGAAGATACTGGCCGGTGAAAAGCTGGCCGATGGCGATACGGCTACAGGCTTCGTGGTGAATGAAAAGTTGGTGAAAATGGTTGGGTTAACTGATCCCCAGGATATAATCGGGAAAGAGATTACCATGTGGGGCCGAAAAAAGCCGGTAGTGGGTGTGGTAAATGATTTTCACACCATGTCGCTGGCGCAACCCCTCGAGCCGGTCATTATGCTTAACCGGATACGGGGATATGACTGCCTTTCGGTAAAAATTGCTTCGGCCGATTTTCAATCAGTTATTAAAAAGGTGCAAGAAAAGTGGGAACAGGCCTATCCTGATCACATCTTCAGCTATGAGTTTCTGGATCAGCAAATCAAAGAGTTTTATGACAACGAGCGCAGGATGTCGGTGCTCCTTACCATCTTTACTTCAATGGCCATATTTATCGGGTGCCTGGGCTTGCTGGGATTGGTAACCTTTATGGCTAGCCAAAAAACAAAAGAAATTGGCGTACGCAAAGTATTTGGTGCATCGGTGGAAAGTATTCTGATAAAGTTTTCAAAGGAGTTTGTGGTATTGATCGTCATCGGATTTGTGCTGGCTGCCCCGCTGGGCTGGTGGGTTACCCGGTTGTACCTGGACCAGTTTGCCTACAAGATTGAGCTTGGCCCATCGATTTTTTTGATGGGGATAGGCGTTTCTCTTCTTATAGCCCTAGTTACGGTGAGTTACAAATCCATCAAAGCGGCCACGGTTAATCCGGTGGAATCGCTTCGTTACGAATAACCCCTGGTCTGAACAGATCAGACCTTCTCTGCCAGGCCTGACGGTAACACGTCAGGCCTTCTTTTTAAACCACTGCGATTTAATCAACTCCAGCATAGGTGAATGCACTTCACCGGCCGCGATTATTTCGCCCCCATGTAAAAAATTATTGCCTCCGCTAAAATCAGTAACTCTTCCACCAGCTTGCTGAACAATAAGGGCACCTGCGGCAACATCCCACGCGTTCAGGTTATATTCAAAAAAGCCCTCAAACCGGCCGCATGCCACATAAGCGAGGTCAATGGCCGCGCTCCCGAGTCTGCGGATACCATGTGTTTGTTCCAGGAATAGGCGGATGATTTCCAGGTAATTTTCTTTCTTATCCGAATAATTGTATGGAAACCCCGTTGCCAGCAGACTTTCGTTTAACTGGCTTACTACCGAAACCCGTATGGGTTGATCATTGCAATAGGCCGGGTTGTTAATGGTTGCGTGGAAGCACTCATTCCGGTTTACTTCGTACACCACACCCAGAACAGGCTTTCCGTGTTTGGCCAACCCCACGCTAATGGCAAAGACAGGAAGCCCGTGCATGAAATTGGTGGTGCCATCAAGGGGATCAATAATCCAGTCAAATTCATTACGCGATGATGAGCCAGTTCCTTCTTCGGCAAGAAAGCCGCTGCCGGGTATCAGCCGCTTCAGGTGTCTGACGAGTTTTTGTTCAGCTTCCTTATCTACGTACGACACCAGGTTGTTAAATCCATGCTTGAACTCAATGCGCGATCGGTCGAAGGCCTGCGCCTCTTCGCGAATGAATTGCCCGACCTCTTTGCAAATTTGAATAACTTCGGGTTTTAGATCCTCCAGGTTCATGCATGCTTATTCAATTAGAAATATAATCACAAACACATGTAACGGTACAAAAGTTTTTGGTGCGTATTAGTTGCCTACATAACCGGCAACAACAATTACCAATTCGCCCTTTACCTCTGCACCAACAAAATGATTAAATATTTCCTGTAATGTGCCGTTTACGGTTTCTTCATAGTACTTAGTAAGCTCGCGCGATACCGAGGCCGGCCGATCGGCCCCAAAGGTTGTAATAAACTGTTCCAGTGTTTTTATAAGCCGGTGGGGCGATTCGTAAAAAATCATGGTTCGCTCTTCCGTGGCAAGTTTTTTCAGTGCTGTTTGCCGGCCTTTTTTGTGCGGAAGGAAACCCTCAAATACAAACCGGTCGGTAGGCAAACCCGATTTAATGAGGGCGGGAACAAACGCTGTTGCTCCGGGCAGGCATTCAATTTTTATATCCGCTTTCAGCGCCTCTCTCACTATCAAAAATCCCGGGTCGGAAATGCCCGGTGTTCCGGCATCGCTGACCAGGGCCATCCGTTCACCATCTTTCAACCGTTTTATTAATGTACCAACAACCTTATGTTCGTTGAAATTGTGAAAACTTTGCAAGGGTTTATCAATTAAATAATGTTTCAGAAGTTTTCCGGAAGTGCGTGTATCCTCAGCCAGAATAAGATCAACCGATTTCAGCACGTCCAGCGCCCGAAGGGTAATGTCGCCCAGGTTGCCGATGGGTGTGGGTACAATAAAGAGTGCGGTCTTGGCTTCCATTATTGGCCCGAAAGTTTATCGATAACAGCGGCCAGCTTTCGGTCTTTGTCAGTAACGGTGTTGCCAGCATCGTGTGTGGTCAATTCAAAACTAACGCGGTTCCAGGTATTGGTCCAGGTGGGGTGGTGGTTCATTTTTTCTGCTTCGATAGCCACTTTTGTCATAAAACCAAAAGCCTCGGTAAAATTGGTAAACGTAAATGTTTTAGTGAGTTGATTGTTTTCTTCTTTCCACATGGCAGCTGAATTTTGGTGACAAACGAAAGTACAACAAAAAATGGTTAGCGCTAAAGGGCTATGAGGCCCTCAATGGTTGCTGCCTTGCGGTACACTTCGATGACGGCTTCGCTGGAGGGCATCATCATTTGTATGGTAATCGAGATGTATCTTCCCTGGCTTGATTCTTTTTTTGTGCCGGTATGCAACGGAAAAAGTTGAACAACTTCTTCAGCCCGATTTTTCGGGACGATGAACTTAAACATATAAAGTGATGGCCAGCGGTAATGCTGATCAAGTTTCAGCCGGAATGATTGAATGGCTTCCTGGTCCATAAAAACGCAGGCCCCTTGCGGGGCCTGATAATTTCAATTAATAAAACTTGTATCGCTTATCTTCAATATTGGCAGCCTCTTTAATGGCTTCCGCAATGTTAAAGCTGTTGGTGCGGTTGGCCGTTTGCTCCAATTGATTTTTGAACATGGTATAGTCGCCAATAGCCGGTGCAAGGGTTTTGTTTTGCATTTCAAAAATAATTACTCCGGTTTCACCGATAAAGGGTTTTGAGCGCTGGCCTCCTTCCAATGAAAATGCAACGCCAACGGCAGCCGGGTCAAACCCTACGGAAGTCAGTGAATTGGTGTTGAGTTTCAGGCTGCTGTTGGAATAAACGGCTGCATCACGGCCATAGGCGGTTGCCAGTTCATCGAGGCTCCCGCTTAAACCGTTCAGTTTCTCGGTTATTTTCTTTCCTTTTAATTCATTGAGTACGGCCGGCTTGATTTCATCTTTTACCAGGCTGAAGGGTTTAATGCCCTTTTCAATTTCAGCGGTCATCACTACCACGGCATACTTATCCTGCAGGTCAAAAGCATCGGAAACTTTGCCAACTTTTGCATCACGAAACAGCCAGGTCACAATCTGGCGGGCATCGCCCAAGGTGCCCACCCGTCTATCGGCAGCGTTAATGTTGGTCGCTTCCTGTACTGTATATCCTTCTTTGGCAGCCCGCTCTGTAAAGTTATCAACACCTTCCAGGTCGGCAGCAAACATTTCGGCTTTTCGGAGGGTTTCGTTAATCGAGGCATCACCGGGTGTAATTTCGCGTTCGATAATGGCAAGTGTGTAGTAGCGGTTATCTTTTACTTCTGTAACATCAATAATGTGGTAGCCGAATTCTGTTTCCACTACATCGTTAAGTACCCCTTTTTTAGTGGCGCCAAATACAGCATCCTGAAAGGGCTTTACCATTTGGCCGCTGGTAAACCAGCCCAGGTCGCCACCTTGCGTAGCGGTGCCGTCTGTTCCGAATTCGCGGGCTTTTTCGGCAAAGCTGGCACCGGCTTTAATGTCTTTAAGGATATTTCTTGCTTTTTCCTTAGCTTCTTTTTTAGCGGCATCCGTATCGTTATCCCACCGGATAAGGATATGGCTGGCGCGTGCACTGTAGGTAGTATCGGTACCGGTTTTCGAAACTTTAAAAACCTTAAAGGCCGAATCATCGATAAACGGCCCTACCACGTTGCCGGGCACCAACTCTGCGATAGTTACAAAGTCGGGCAGGTTTGCCGGGGTATATTTGGCGTAACCGTTGCTTCCATCGGTATTTAATGTGGCAAATACTGAATCATTTTCAGCCGTTTTCAGTTCGGCTGCCAGGCGGGTTATTTCTTCTTTGATGGCCAGCGTGTCATCGGCCGAAGGCAGCACAGGGAAGGAAACATATTTTAAATCGCGTGTGTGTTCGGCTTTATATTTTTGCTTGTTTTTGTTGTAATAGGCTTTAAGGTCATCATCGGTAATGACAATGGCTGTATCACTTACCGAATAATAGGGTACGAACAGGTACTTAACTTCAGCCACATCGTTTTGCATGTGGTAATCCAGTTCGGCCTGTGCTGTGGTAACATAGGAGCTTTTCACCAACAGGTTTTCATATTTAATCCGCTCGCGGGCCGGCCTCAGGTCGCGCTCGAAAATTTCCCAACGCACGCGAGGTTCTGATCCTTCGGGCATGGACTTTAGTTGGTTAATATAAGAACCTAGTTGTGCCCTGTCGAACTGGCCGGTTTGCTGATTGATAAATGACTGCTTGATGCTTTCATCAACATTTTTCCCGGTGATCATATCCACTACTTCGTCATCAGAAACCACTACGCCTACTTTGGCATATTCTTTTTGAATGGCATGACGCAGGATGAGCATATCCCAGGCCTGCTGGCGGAGTGTAATCATTTCGCGGTCGCCCGGCTGGCGGTTGAAGTTGAGGATGTAGCTGGCTTCGCGTTCGCGTACTGCCTGCTGGAATTCCTCCAGTGATACGGTGTGTCCGGCAATTTCGCCAACATCGTTTCGATCGAACAAAACCGAGTTGTTGCCCAACAAATCGCCCAGTATAAATGCTGAAATAGCCACAAACACAAACACCACCACCCAGGTGCCCATCTTATCTCTCAACTTGCCTATAAATGCCATATTGTAAATTTTAAAGACCGCAAATTTAACCCAGTTTTTTCAATGGCAAAACCGCACCGGCAATTCGTTTTTCCGGAATGCCCTGGCTGGTAAGAAACTGATTTTGAATGAGTTGGTTTAGTCTTCTGAAGAGCCTGCAAAAGTGAGTTTAATTGTGTCAATCCGGTTATCGAGGGTTGACTGAATGGTGAAGGTAAAAGGGGGTACCTGGATGGTTTCGCCTGCCTGTGGAATGTCTTCGGTATAGGCCAGAATAAGTCCGCCAAGGGTCTCGTATTCTCCGGTCGGAAGCCTCCAGCCGTAAGTTTCATTCAGGTAATCAATTTCTAAGCGGGCACTCAGCAGCCAGGTTGTCTCGTCAATTTTTTGTTCTACCAGGTCATCCTGGTCGTGCTCGTCTTCAATTTCACCGAATATTTCTTCAATCACGTCTTCCATACTTACCAGGCCGGAGGTTCCTCCAAATTCATCCACCACCACGGCCAGGCTTTTTCGCTCATGGATGAAGCGTAACATCAGTTCATTGGCCAGTGTGGTTTCTGATACCGTTATAATGGGGGTAAGCATTTCTTCGATGGAGTCAGGTTTTTTAAAAAGCCCGGCAGAATGGCAGTATCCGATAACCTCGTCAATCGAATCTTTGTAAACAAGAATTTTTGAGTGGCCACTTTCAACAAACGCTTTGGTCAGGTTGGTAATACCATCCTGCAAGTCAACAGCAACAATTTCAGTTCGGGGAATCATGCAGTCGCGCACTTTTACCGATTTGAACTCGAGCGCGTTGTGAAATATCTTTTTATCGAGTGTAACGTCTTCGTTTTCGTGCTTTACCTTCATCATGCTTCTCAGGTAATTATTCAGATCGGTTAAACCGTATACGGGGCGTTCATCGGAATATGGAACGCGGAAGATATGAATAATCACGAACCGCGAAAAAGCGACCACCACGCTAACAAAAGGATAAAGCGCATAGTAAGCAATGTTAAAGGGAACAGCCAGGGCAGTGAGCCAAAAATTGGGATTGCTCAGAAAGATGCTTTTAGGCAGAAATTCGGCTGTTACCAGCACAATGATGGTGGACAGTAGCACCTGCACGATCATCACGATGGCTTCGTTAAGCAGGGGTTCGGGCAACCACACCTGCAACAGCGGCTCAAGCAATTGAGCCATAAAGATTCCATAAAACACCAGTGCGATGGTATTGCCTACCAGTGTGGTACCAATGAACATGGAAGGCTTGCGGATAAATTTTTCAAAAATCCGGCCGGATAAGCTGCCCTGTTTGCCCTGTAGTTCCAGTTGTAGTTTGTTGGCCGAAAGGTATGCGATTTCAATTCCGGAGAAGAAGAAGGAAAAGATCAGCGACAGGGCGATATACGGAAGCAATCCGGGATCCATCACTTTCTTTTTCGGTAGGTGTAGGTCAGGAATAAGGCTGATGCAACCATAAGAATCCAGTAGGCATGACTGATGCCGGCCGTCATCACCTGGTGAATTCCGATGATCAGCAATGCAGCTGCCAGCGAAAGAAGAATAACGTCCGGTAGTTTCATCGAACGGCAAAGATACGGATTTTGCAGGGTCAGCGGGGTGTTTCGTTTTCTTCGATGGTGAACTCGCCCTGGGGTTTCTTTATGGTGTAGAAGGACATATCCTGTTTCGCTTCAAGACCTTCGCCATAAATAACTTCGTTCTGCATGCGGATGGTTACAAAACTTTCGGTGTGGATTTCTTCTTTGGTGGGTCGCCAAAAAAGTTCTTCTGTATTTAATTGCTCGTTCTTGGCCAGGTTAATCACCTCCACTTTTCCGCGTGCACGCCATTGATCTTCGTTTTTAAAGTAGTAGGCGTGGTTGGCACGCAGGGTAGAAGAGAGGGTGCCTGTTTCGTCAAAAAATTCAAGATAAATGCCTTTTGGAAATTCACGGTCGCCGTTCTGAAATTCATAGACCAGATCGGCCAGCATTTTTACTTTTACAACCTGGGCTTCGCTGTAAAACATTTCCACATGTTCGGCTTGGCGCAGGGGCCCTTCGTAAAGCAGGGGCTGGGTGTTTTCGTTGGTGTTACATGCCAGGGTAAGCAGGGTAAATATTGTGCTTATATGTTTCATATGAAAAAATAAGAGGTCATGGTTAATAACCATGACCTCTTTGGTAATTTATACAGCGGTTAATCGCGGGTTTTTATGGTAACGCTTTCGTTAATCCAACACCCTACACGCTGTGTTTCACCTGCTGACCAGTTCACCAGGAAGATATCTTCTTTAGACGGGAACTGATCTTTGGCCATGGCCATTTTTTTGGCATCGCCTGCACGCTGGTACATTTCGTAAGCTGCTATGTACACCAGTCGGTCAGCCGCCATGTTTTCTTTTTTGGCGCAATCGGAAAAACTTTGATAGTACAGGTCACCGATTTTTTCATAAGCTTCTTTCTTTGAGCCATCGGCTGCCAATGCCTGCCGGTATAACTCACGTGCGCCCGGTTTATTGCCGTTCTTGGCTTCAATAGCACCTAAATAGATCATCATATCGGCCTTATCGGAGTTTGTCGGAGCCAGTTCAAGGGCTTCTTTAAAGAGTTGTTCAGCTTTAGAGTAGTTCTCAGCAGCGAGGTAACGTATGGCCAGGTTTTTGGCTAAACCAAAATCTTTTTCCTGTGTGTGTATTGCCTCAGCGGCCTCCAGCCAAAGTGGATCGTCTGTACATTTATCTTGCAGCATAAAGGCAAATATTTTTTTGGCGGTGCCTATATCAGCAGGATTGGCTTTGAACTTGGGGCCAAGGTTTTTACGTACAAAATCACAGTTTACGGTTACCATGCTCAGCAAAATCTTATCAACATCGCCCTTCATATTTTCCAGTTTATCGACCGGTTTGCCTTCGCTGCGCGCCTTTTTGATTTTAGCATCGATAATGGACATTACCTTGTCGTAGCGTTCAAGCACTTGTTCATCCGTGAGTGTTTTTAGTTTAAGTTTGTTGATCTTGGTGGATTGCATGTATGGCACCAGGGTCCCGTCCAGCGTATTGTTGCCATTCAGTTCGATGGCTTTATCCATGAGGCTCAAAACATAAGCCTCTTTACCACTTTCATTGGCATAATATTTAGCAGCCATCAGGGCCTTGCGGTTGGTTACCGGTGCCTCCTCGCCACAGTTGGCAATGCGCAAGTCATGAATAAGCAACAGCGAATCAATGTAAACCCGCTTCTTGGCAGGATCAGTCTCGGCACTGGCCACTTTATCGAAAATTTCAGCGCCATTTATGTAAATGCTGGTATTCAGTTTGGGATTGTTCTTCAATAACCAGTTAAGGGGTGGTAGTGCCGCCTTAAAGTTGTTATTGCTTTTGGCATCGGTGTACAGCGTAACCTTTTCCTGCTCAATAGCTTTGGCCTCGCCTTGGCTAAAAGCCCATTCTTTGCATTGGGCAAAAGCGGTAGTCAATGTAAATGAACCGAACAATCCGGCAATCAGTAATTTCACTACGTTGTTTTTCATATTTTTCACTAGTCAAACTTTCTACGAACAAACCACTGATCATTAAACGTAAGCCCGAAATAAACCTTGAAATACGTTTCTTCGAGTATGTTTTCTGATCGGTTGCCTCTTTTTCCAGTACTAAAGGCCAAATCAATACTTGAGCGGCCTGCAGGCAAGGAAAAGCCAAAATTAATGCCAAAATCCTTAAGCTGGTTATTATTAATTAAAAACGGATACCGCTCCAATTTAAATCCGGCCCGGTAGGTAACCCGGTCAAAAAACCTGCTTGAAAGGTAGTCAGGGGTATATTCTCCCCCAAAGGCCACCCGCCAGGCTCTTCCCAAGCTACCCAAATCGTCTTCATTCAGGCTATTGAAGTCAGCCCAGTTTTGCATGCCGAATTCCACCGCGGCCGACCAGTTGGCCGATTTGCTAACAGAAAAGCCAGCCAGCAAACCACTGGGTATTGATATTCTGCCCCGGTAATTCACCAGGGTGTCCAATGTTAGTGGATTCCCTGAAGTCGTTCTTCGCTCATAGGTTGTGGTTTTACGAGCCTTCAGGTTAGTAGCAAAACTGTAAGTAAGCCCGGCACTCAAAATTATGTTGTTCCTCTTACCAAGCGAATCTTTGCTGAAAGACAAACCACCAGTGAACTGGAAATCGTTTACATAGGTTTGCTCTTTTACGGCAATTAAAAAAGGAACCGGTTGATTAACATTGATGAGGGTGTTGGCATAATCGTTCTCTATGGAACTAAATACGTAAGCCGCCTTTAATCCAATTGCCCAGTTTTTATGAAGGCGATAGCCGTTACTCCAATAAAGTTGGTTCAATCCACCGCTTCCCTGTTCCTGAACAGCAATAGTATCCACTACAATATTGTTGTTATCGCGAACGGAGTCGTAGTAAACAAATTTATAATTCACATTGGTAAAGGGCATTAATCCAACCGAGGTTGTCCATTTACCGGGCTTCAGAGGAAAGGCAGCAGCCAGGTAGTTTAGGTTGCCTCCGGTACTCTTCAAATTGGTCGTATCGCCTTTTATGGATTTTGATTCAACCAATAGTCCGCTTGCAAAAACGGTGTAGTAATTAAACACCAGCAAAGCCGGATTTTGATTATTCAGAAACCAATATTGCGGCTGGGCTACACCGGTGCCGGCCATACCCTGATTATAAATAAGCGAGTTACCGTACGGTTCACCAATACCAAACGTAGAGAATGGCGAACGGGCGGCCTGGCCAAATGAGGCGGTAAATAGCAGCATTAAAATAAATGTGCTTAAACTGGACTTAAAGGCAATCATCGGCACAAACCGCGCAATTATCACTATTTCTACTTTTTGGGCACGCAAATATGAATGCTTTAAAATTGTTTTCAAAAACCGGAAAGCCCGGTATTTTACTTGTACCTGACAGGCAACTGATTCTTGGCTAACGCTCGGCTGCTGGAGTTAGTATAGTTTTGATTTGGTTAGCTTTGTTTTTTCTAATCCACCTTTGGCATGCTTTATCAAACGCACTATCACGTCATCGGGCTCATGTCGGGCACTTCACTTGATGGGGTTGATCTGGCCTACTGCACATTTACCCGCAATAAAAATACATGGCGATACGCTGTTCAACAGGCCGAAACCGTTGGTTATGATAGGGCTTGGAGAAAAAGGTTAGAAACAGCTCATCAAATACCTGGAGAAAAACTGATTCAATTGCATGTTCAGTATGGTCAGTATCTTGGCAATCTAGTGAACAGGTTTTGCAGCAGGCATGCCATTGATAAAGTTGATTTCATTGCCTCGCACGGCCACACCGTTTATCATCAGCCGGATAATGGTTTTACCTTTCAACTGGGTGATGGCAATGCGATACATGCGGCCACAAACAAAAAAGTTGTTTTCAATTTCAGAAGCCTGGATGTTGCACGGGGTGGACAAGGCGCACCACTGGTGCCGGTTGGCGACCATTTACTTTTTGATGACTATGATGTTTGCCTTAATCTGGGAGGTATCGCCAACTGTTCCATGATTCATCAAAAAAAGCGGGTTGCATTCGACATCTGTTTTGTAAACATGCTGCTGAATTACCTGGCTGAACAAAAGGGTAAAAAGTATGATAAAAATGGTGCGCTTGCATCAACGGGTTGTGTTGATAAGGTTTTATTGAAAAAGTTAATGACCATTTATGCTGCAATTCGGAAAGCACGACCTTCGCTGGGTCGGGAATTTTTCGAAAAGCAAATCAAGCCTTTGTTTGAACATTCTCCTCTTTCTGTTTCGGACAAGCTTGCCACAGCGGTTGAATCAATGGCTTATGAAGTAAACCGTGCGTTACCCGGTAAGAAGGAGGTGGTGCTTTGTACGGGAGGAGGTGCACTGAATTCATACCTGATGTATCGGTTGCTTGATCTCGCTGGCGACAGCGCTACTTTTATTGTTCCGGATGAATCGCTTATAAAATTTAAAGAAGCGGTTGTATTCGCCTTTTTGGGTGTATTGCGCGTGCGGAATGAAATCAACTGTTTAAAAAGTGTAACCGGTGCCACACGGGATTCCTCATCGGGTTTGCTGGCGGGTTTCTGATGCCCGTAAAAACTTTAACTTTGCCGCTTCATTAATTCTCTTATGAAAGATCTCCTTCGGCAGTTTGAAGACAAACGCCCTGAAATTGTATTTGAATGGAAAGATCCGGAAACAGAAGCTGAAGGGTGGGTGGTTATTAATTCGCTGCGCGGTGGTGCGGCTGGTGGTGGTACACGTATGCGGCCCGGTTTGGATAAACGTGAAGTAGAATCACTAGCCAAAACGATGGAGGTTAAATTCACAGTTTCCGGCCCGCCCATCGGAGGGGCCAAATCCGGCATTAACTTCGACCCGAACGATCCGCGAAAAGAAAGCGTGCTGAGGCGGTGGTATGCAGCGGTTATGCCATTGCTTAAATATTATTATGGCACCGGTGGTGATCTGAATGTGGACGAAATCCATGAAGTCATTCCGATTACCGAGGATGTGGGCATCTGGCATCCGCAAGAGGGTGTTTTTACCGGCCACTACAAACCCACCGAGCCTCAAAAGGTAAATCGTATTGGTCAGCTCAGGCGCGGTGTAATTAAGGTAATTGAAGATGAACGCTTTACCCCATCTCTTGAAAAAAAATATACAGTTGCTGATATGTGCACCGGGTATGGCGTAGCCCAGGCTGTGAAGCACTATTATGATCTGTGGGGAGGCAACATTACCGGTAAGCGGGCGGTAATCCAGGGGTGGGGCAATGTTGGAGCAGCAGCCGGATTTTACCTGAGCCAGTTAGGTGTAAAAATTGTTGGGATTATAGGAAGGGATGGGGGACTTATCAACAGCAGGGGTTTTACCGTGGATGAAATTCGTGCGTTAATTTTGAACCGCGACAGAAACCACCTGGCTGCCGATAACCTGATTGCCTTTGATGAATTAAACCGCAAAATCTGGGATGAGGAATTTGAGATTTTTATCCCTGCTGCTGCCTCACGGTTAGTTACGCGCGATCAGGTTGACAGGATGATTAATTCTAAACTTGAAGTGTTCTCGTGTGGAGCTAACGTTCCCTTTGCTGATCCGGAAATCTTTTTTGGCCCGACCGGTCTGTATGCCGATCAGAATTTTTCGGTCATTCCGGATTTTATTGCCAACTGCGGCATGGCGCGCGTGTTCGCTTATTTTATGGAGAATGAAGTGAGCATGGAAGATGAAGCCATCTTTACCGACATATCCAACACCATCCGAACGGCTTTACAACGAACACATGCTGCCAATCCGGTGAAAACCGGTATCGCACAAACTTCGTTCGAACAGGCGTTGCGGCAACTGGTTTAGTGGTGAACGGCAAGGAAGGGCTGAATGATAAGGTAAATAATAGCTCCGGCAAAGTAACCCAGCAACGCCAGCAGCGAGGCTTTCTTCATGTACCAGATAAAATCAATCTTTTCCATGCCCATAACGGCCACACCGGCTGCCGAACCGATAATCAGTACACTGCCGCCCGTACCGGCACAGTACGCCAGGTACTCCCAAATCAGGTGGTCTTGCGGATAGATGCTCATGTCATACATGCCCATGCTGGCGGCAACCAGCGGTACGTTATCAACGATGGAAGATAGAATGCCAATTAGCGTAATGATGATTCGTTGATCGCCTACACTCTTATCTAGCCAGGCTGCGAAGTGATGCAGGATTTCCATCGACTCCAGAGCGCTTACCGCCAGCAGAATTCCAAGGAAGAACAACACGCTGGGTACATCTATGCGGCTCAACGCCCCGGCAGCCGTATAAGGTCTCTTCTCTGCTTCATCCATATGGGGGTTAATCAGTTCTGAAACTACCCACAGCACACCCAGCGCCAGCAGCATGCCCAGGTAGGGTGGCAGGTGCGTAACGGTTTTAAAAACAGGTACCGAAATGAGGCCGCCAACACCCAAGAAAAACATTGTTTTTGAACCTTTGATGGGCGTACTGCTATGGGCATGTCCATGCCCATGAGTATGGCTGGTCTCGGTTAACTGGTTATCAGCGTGACCGAGATCACCTTTCAGAGTGAATTGAAGGTATAATAACGGAATAACCATGCAAATTATACTGGGCAGAATTAGGGTAATGATAATGTTACCCGAAGAAATCTGTCCGCCAATCCACAACATGGTAGTGGTTACATCGCCTATGGGCGACCAGGCACCACCGGCATTGGCTGCGATAACCACCATCGCAGCAAAAAACAAACGCATTTCTTTGTTGGGCACCAGCTTTCGCAATAATGAAATCATCACAATGGAGGTCGTCAGGTTATCCAGTATGGCGCTCAGAAAAAAAGTTACCCAACAGATAATCCACATCAGTTTTTTAGGGTTCTGCGTTTTTATTTTATCAGTAATGATGCGAAAACCCTGGTAGGCATCCACCAGTTCAACAATGGTCATGGCGCCCATCAGGAAAAAGAGAATAGCCCCGATTTGGCCCAGGTGGTGATTGAGTTGTTCGCCAATATGCCCAATGCTTTCGTGCTGAAAAACTGCGTAGAGCGTCCAGCAGATAACCCCGGTTAACAGGGCCGAAGCCGTTTTATTTACTTTAATGGGATGCTCCAGCGCAATGCAGAGGTAGCCGATAACGAAAATGGCAATGACAAACGTTTCCATAGTTCAGGGTTTGGCAATCGCTGAAATATGAAAATTTTTGCCCGTATGTAAAAGAGAAATCTGTTAAGGGATAATTACAGTTCAATCACTTTAATCCGAATAAATCACCATTCAGGGCATTTAGTGCTTTTTCTTTAAACACGGTGTTAATCAGTACCGATATATTGTTGGTACTGCCGCCAACGGAAACCATACGAATGGGAATATCAGCCAACGCATGAAAAACCTTTTCCAGGATACCCTGCTGCCCGCCAATTTTGTGCCCCACCAGGCAAATAATGGTTTGGTTGGTATCTACTTCAATGCTGCCGAATTTTCTTAACTCGGTTTCAATGGAGGTCAGGTTGGTCGTGTTATCGATGGTCAATGAAACAGCTACCTCCGATGTGGAAATCATGTCAATCGGAGTTTTGTATTGTTCAAACACCTCGAAAACCTTTCGCAGAAAACCGTAGGCCATGAGCATACGCGATGATTTTATATTAATAGCCGTGATACCGTCTTTGGCGGCCACCGCTTTAATGGTTCCTTCGGTGCCCTTGTTGCTGATAATGGTGCCGGGTGCCTTTTCGTCCATCGTATTTTTTAAGCGTACCGGTACATTGTTTTTTTGCGCAGGCACAATGGTTGAAGGGTGAAGAATTTTTGCACCGAAGTAAGCCAGTTCAGAGGCCTCATCAAACGTTAGTTCCGAAATGGGGTAGGTTTTTTTTACAATGCGTGGATCGTTGTTGTGCATTCCATCAATGTCAGTCCAGATCTGGATTTCTTCGGCCTGAATAGCCGCTCCGATAAGCGAAGCGGTATAGTCGCTGCCTCCGCGTTTCAGGTTATCAATTTCATTGCGGTGGTTGCGGCAGATGTACCCCTGGGTGATGATGATGTCAACAGGGGCCAACGATTTTAACAGGGGCTTGAGGCGCTGTGAAATTTTTTCTACTTCCGGCTCCTCATTTTCATCAATCGTCATAAAGTGCAGGGCGGGTAGCAGGCGCGCGTTGATTTTCTGTTCCTGCAGGTACTGGTAAAATAATTCCGTGGAAATCAATTCGCCCTGGGCCAGCAGTTCGCGGTAACTCTTGTCATCAAACTGGCCTGCAGCAAGCAACCGGATGAAAATAAAAAAGCGGCTTACAATTTCCTGGCCGATGGCTTTGAAGGTCTGGGTGGTATAGAGTTCGGCAATGAACGACTGGTAGTGGTTTTCAAGTGCGGTAATTTCTTTTTCTGCTGCAATAACGTCTTCTTTTAATAGAAAGTCGCCAATGCGTACAAGCGCATTGGTAGTTCCGGATAAAGCAGACAGCACTATGATTTTTTGTCCGGGTGTTTCCGTTATCAGCCGGACAATTTTTTTCATCCGGTCGGGCTGGCCAACCGAAGTGCCGCCAAATTTTAATACCAGCATATGCAAAAGTTAGGCGGCAAAGTTAGAGAAGGATGCATAAATTAAAAGCCCTGCGCATCAAGCGACAGGGCCTTTAAGTTTACAGGTTAACAAAAGTTACTTCTTATCGTTCACTTCTTCGTACTCTACATCCGATACGTTATTACCATCTGTTGAGCCTGAGGCACCGCTGCCGGCATTTGCGCCCGGCTGCGCTCCGGCATTTTGGGTGGCCTGGTACATTTCCTGTGAGGCAGCCTGCCAGGCTCCGTTCAGGGCGGCCATGGCTGTATCGATGGCAGTCAGATCCTGGTTCTTATGTGCTTCTTTCAGTTTTTCAAGGGCACTGTTAATAGCGCTCTTGTTTCCATCCGAAAGTTTATCGCCATATTCTTTCAACTGCTTCTCGGTTTGGAAGATCATTGAGTCGGCCTGGTTAATCTTCTCGGCCCGTTCTTTCATGCGTTTGTCTTCTTCGGCATGGGCCTGGGCTTCCTGCTTCATCTTTTGGATCTCGGCATCGGTTAGGCCGCTGGATGCTTCGATGCGGATCTTCTGTTCCTTACCGGTGCCCTTATCTTTAGCCGATACATGCAAAATGCCGTTGGCATCAATATCGAAGGTTACTTCAATTTGAGGAATGCCGCGCGGTGCCGGGGGTATTCCATCCAGGTGGAACCGGCCGATGGTGCGGTTGTCTTTGGCCATTGGACGTTCACCTTGTAACACATGTATCTCCACCGAAGGCTGGTTATCGGCAGCCGTTGAGAATACTTCCGACTTCTTGGTGGGGATGGTGGTGTTCGATTCAATGAGTTTGGTGAACACGCCACCCAGTGTTTCAATACCAAGCGACAGCGGGGTAACATCCAGCAGCAACACATCCTTCACCTCACCGGTAAGCACACCGCCCTGAATGGCAGCACCTACGGCCACCACTTCATCGGGATTTACACCTTTCGAAGGTTTTTTGCCGAAGAATTTCTCCACTTCTTCCTGAATGCGGGGGATGCGGGTTGAGCCGCCCACCAGAATTACCTCGTCAATCTGACTAACTGTGATCCCGGCATCGGCCACGGCTTTGCGGCATGGCTCGAGTGTTCTGCGTACCAGGTCATCTACCAGTTGCTCAAATTTTGAACGCGTAAGTTTTTTTACAAGGTGTTCAGGCACTCCGTCAATAGACGTAATGTACGGAAGGTTGATTTCAGTTTCCTGCGAGCTTGATAACTCAATCTTGGCTTTTTCGGCAGCTTCTTTCAAGCGTTGCAGGGCCATCGGGTCTTTGCGCAGGTCGATGTTGCGTTCGGCCTTGAATTCATCGGCCAGCCAGTTAATGATTTTCATATCGAAGTCATCACCGCCAAGGTGCACATCACCGTTGGTTGATTTCACTTCGAATACGCCATCGCCCAGTTCCAAAATGGAGATATCGAATGTACCACCACCCAGGTCGTACACGGCAATCTTCATGTCTTTATTTTTCTTATCGAGGCCGTACGCCAATGCGGCCGCAGTCGGTTCGTTGATGATGCGCTTCACATCCAGGCCGGCAATCTGGCCGGCTTCTTTGGTAGCCTGCCGTTCGGCATCGTTAAAATAGGCGGGTACCGTAATGACTGCTTCCGTAACGGTAGTACCCAGGTAATCTTCGGCTGTGGTCTTCATTTTTTGAAGAATCATCGCGGAGATTTCCTGCGGGGTGTATAGGCGATCACCAATGCGCACGCGCACCGTATCGTTGTTGCCGCTTTCAACCTGGTAGGAAACAAACTTCATTTCCTCGGTCACATCGGCATATTTTTTACCCATAAACCGTTTAATGGACATAACCGTGTTTTTGGGGTTGGTTATGGCCTGTCGCTTTGCCGGGTCGCCCACCTTACGCTCGCCCTTGCCGCCATCCAGAAAAGCAACAATGGACGGGGTGGTTCTGCGGCCTTCGCTGTTGGCTATCACTACGGGCTCGTTGCCCTCCATTACGGCTACGCAGGAGTTGGTCGTGCCCAAGTCTATTCCTATAATCTTTCCCATGATCGTGTTTATTTACAAATTGATAAACTAAGTCCCGGAAGGCTTATCAATGGGTATGCCAGCGGGATTTTGGATGAAAAAAATGACACATTGGCATAAGGCCGAGGCTTACCTGGCTTTTGCAGGTGCCAGAATTGGGTAGTTTTGCGCCCGATTATGACGTTATCCCAGGAAATAGCCAAACGCAGAACCTTCGGCATCATCAGTCACCCCGATGCTGGTAAAACCACCTTAACGGAAAAACTCCTGCTCTTTGGCGGGGCTATTCAAAAGGCCGGTGCAGTAAAATCATCGAAAATAAAAGACCATGCCCGTAGCGACTGGATGGAGATTGAAAAGCAACGGGGTATTTCGGTGGCCACTTCGGTAATGGGCTTTAATTATAAGGATGTAAAAATCAATCTGCTCGATACGCCCGGCCACCAGGATTTTGCCGAAGATACCTACCGCACGCTCACGGCCGTTGACAGCGTGATTATGGTGATCGACTGCGTAAAGGGCGTGGAAATACAAACCGAAAAGCTGATGGATGTTTGCCGCATGCGCAACACACCGGTTATCTGTTTCATCAACAAACTTGACCGAGAAGGCAGGGATCCATTTGAGCTGTTGGATGAAATTGAAGAAAAACTCAACATCAGAGTAAGGCCGCTAAGCTGGCCCATCAGCATGGGTAAAACCTTTCGGGGGGTGTACAGCCTTTATGAAAAAAGCCTGCACCTGTTTACACCCAGCAAGATTACGGTTGAGGAGGGTATTGAGATTAAAGACATTCATTCAAACCAACTGGATGACCTGGTTGGAGAAAACAATGCCAAACAGCTGCGCCATGATGTGGAGCTTATTGAAGGTGTTTATCCTGATTTTAATGTGAACGACTACCTGGCCGGAAATGTAGCGCCTGTATTTTTCGGCAGTGCCGTAAACAATTTCGGGGTGAAGGAACTGCTCGATACGTTTATCCGCATAGCGCCCCCCCCTATTCACCGCGAAACTACGCTGCGGGTGGTGGAACCGGATGAAGAAAAATTTACCGGGTTTGTTTTTAAGATTCATGCCAACATGGACCCCAAGCACCGCAACCGTATTGCGTTTGTGCGTGTTTGCAGCGGCAAGTTTGAACGGGGCAGCAATTATTTTCATGTGCGGCAGAACAAGAGCCTTCGCTTCAGCAACGCCACCGCTTTTATGGCGCAGGATCGCGAAACAGTAGATGAAGCCTGGCCGGGCGACATTGTGGGTATTTACGATACCGGCAACCTGAAAATTGGCGACACGCTTACTGAAGGCGAAAAGCTGATGTACACCGGCATCCCCAGTTTTTCTCCGGAAATTTTTAAGGAAGTGGAGAACCTCGATGCCATGAAAAGCAAGCAACTGGAAAAGGGACTTTTGCAACTGATGGAGGAGGGCGTGGCGCAGTTGTTTACCTATGAGATTGGCAAGAAGAAAGTAGTAGGCACGGTGGGGGCCCTGCAGTTTGAGGTGATTCAGTTCAGGCTTAAGAACGAATATGGCGCCACGGTGCAGTTTGTTCCGCAAAACATTTATAAAGCCTGCTGGATAAGCAGCAAAGACCCCAGAAAACTACAGGAGTTTATCAACTCAAAACAACGGCACATGGCGCGCGACAAAGACGGCAAGCTGGTGTTTATGGCCGAATCGCGCGCGTGGCTTCAAATGGTGCAGGAAAACTTTCCGGAGATTCAGTTTCATTTTACTTCGGAGTTTAAGGATTAACCCTGGTTATTTTAGAGAGCATTAACGCAATTCAATTCTCGCTTGCTGTCATGTGCAAACAGTACTTTCAAGGCTAAAATCGGGCTTTTAAGTGATATTGTTATTAATTTATGGAGGCAGAATCCATAAATTGATATAAATTTATGGACTTAAATTCCTTGAAATTGCGTTTCAGCAGAATTTACCGGGCATTGGACTCTTACCTCGAACCGCGTACGAATTTAAGTGGAAGGCAAAATCGTACAAACCGCCTAAGGCATGGATAACGCATTATCCGGAGGCTACCATCATGTTGATTACCCAAGATAATTTTTTTGACTTTGTGAGTTAAGCTTTTGCAGTTCCGCTTGCTTCAGCGGCCAGCTATTTTTTCGTAACAAACTGATAGATCAGTTCCGAAACACGGGCAAGTGATTGAGTTCCCCCTTCCATGTCGGTCATGTTTTTGGAAAGCAGTACCAGCACATAGTTTCTCCCATCGGGCAGCATAATAATACCCGAATCGTGGTGAACGCCTGTGATGAAGCCAGTTTTGTGCGCCACTTTTACATCCTTTGGCAAATGAACGGGTATTATATCGTTGAATTTCTGGTCAAGGAGAATTTTAATCATTTGTTCTGAGGCTTCCGGGCTTACGGCCTGGCCGGTGGCCAGTTTTTCAAAAATCACCAGCAGGTCGTATGCCGTAGTGGTATTGCTCAAACCCTTTTCATAGGCTTTAATATCTTCCACACCGCGCAGCACCTGGATGTCGGGTGCGCCCATGTTGCGCATGGTTTGCGTAACTTTTTTGGCATCTACATACTCAATTACATTGTTGGTGGCCAGGTTGCTGCTCACAATAATCATGTCGTACACCAAATCATACACGGTGCGCTTTTTCCCTACCAGGGTATAGAGGTTTTGCTCGCTGTCATCTTCCGGTCTCAGGCTGTACGGACTTCCGTCAACAATGCTTTTAAATTCGTTGATTACTTCTACGGAATCGGTGAGTTTCCAACGGCCTTCTGCCGCCTGTTTAAAAACTTCAATCATCACCGGGGTTTTCATCGTGCTGGCGGCATGAAATGATTCGTGTTCGTTGATTAGAATGGTCTTTCCGGTGGAGAGATCCTTAAAAGCAACTGCAAACGTTCCTTGCTGGGTTTTCAGTTGCGCCTGAATTTTTTCTTCCAGTTGTTTCAAGTCGCTTTTACAGGAAGCCAAAGCGATGATGGTAAAAAGTAGTGCGAAACGATGCATAGCAGTTTGTTTGACCGAAAATACTGAATCGAATCAATATCTTTGATCATGGCAGCGCTTCTACTGGAAGTATTGTACGAGGATAACCATTTACTTGCTATCAACAAGCCGTCTGGTGTATTGGTGCAGGGCGATGCTACAGGCGATAAACCCCTGGCAGAACTGGCCAAGGAATACATAGCCGAGAAGTACAAAAAGCCGGGAGCCGTTTTTTTAGGTGTGGTGCACCGGCTCGACCGGCCCGTGAGCGGGGTTGTAGTTTTTGCCCGCACATCAAAGGCGCTGGAGCGGATGAATGCTTTGTTTCGAGAAAAAGAGGCAAAGAAAACGTACTGGGCGGTGGTGGGCAATCGGCCCAATGCACCCGAGGGGACATTAATCCACTGGCTGAAAAAAGATGAGGTGAAAAATAAGACTACAGCGTTTACCCGCGAAACACCCGGGGCGTTGCGTTCGGAATTATCCTATAAACTCGTAGGCCAGGCAGCCGGCCATTTTTTACTTGAAGTAAACCCGGTAACCGGCCGGCCACACCAGATACGCGTTCAACTGGCATCCATCGGCTGTCCTATTCGCGGTGATGTAAAATACGGATATCCGCAACCCAATACTGATGCCGGCATTAATCTGCATGCCCGCTCGCTGGCGTTTGTTCACCCTGTAAAAAAAGAATTACTGAAAATTGATGCGCGGCTTCCGGATACTGATTTCTGGAAGTACTTTAAGGTCTTTGAAGAACATGGCCGGATGGATTGACAAACTGAAACAGCGGTGGGGGTTAACCAGTGGTTGGCAGGTTATAATCGTGTTGATTGTTTTCGCCTGCACGGGTACAACCGTTTTGCTCCTCAAGCGCCCCTTGTTTGCTTACTGGTTCCCGGACGGGGAAAAGCCCCTGTGGGCCACAATAGTTTACTATATTCTTATTCTACCGGTTTACAATATGTTTCTGCTGGTTTATGGATTTATTTTTGGGCAGTTTCATTTTTTTTGGGAATTTGAAAAGAAGTTCGTTAACCGGATATTCTCTAATTTTAGAAAGAATTAATCTACAACCAAACCGTATATCGCTATGAGATCAAGTTTACTATATGTGTATGGGATTGCATTGTTTGCTTCATGCTCTGCCCCAAAATTTGCCAGTCAGCCTGCACAAAGCAATGAAGCAATGTATGCCCTTACGGAAGAACCAGCCGTTCCTTTCGCACTTGATGAAAGTACCCTGGTTGCAAGTGTTTCAGCTGAACATATTTACCTGGCGGGGCCCATAGCTGAACCTGTAACCACTTCGAAGCCGGCTACCCTTACCCGTGAAGAAAAGAAAGAGCTTCGGAAAGAGGCCATAAGGCATATAAAGGCTTATACCAAAGCGGTTAAAGATGGCGATAAAGTTGCGGCTGCGGAACTAAAGCAGGCTATGGATAATGATTTGAAGTTTGCAGCCATTTTTGGCGCAGTTGGTATTACTGCATTGATCATTGGTGGAGATGTCTTCTATATTATTGGAGGTATTGCTCTGATTATTGGTGTGGTATTTTTTGTGAAGTGGATGATTCGCCAATAGCACCTGATGGTAATAAAAGAAAAAACCCACACAGGTATTGTGTGGGTTTTTAGTTTAATAAGAACCGGTTAATCAACCACCTTGTCAGCAAGCAGAATGGTTTTATTGCCAAGCACCTCAACCACTCCACCCGTTATTTTCAGGTTGTTTTTTACTTCTTTTCCTTTATACTCAACCATTCCTTCCTTAAGCAGGCTTATTAATGGCGCATGGTTATCCATTACCTGAAAGGAGCCATCGGCCCCCGGAAAGGTGGCAATGGTTACATCACCTTCGAATATTTTCTTTTCAGGGGTTAGTATTTCCAGGTGCATCGTAAATATTACCCTTTAGCTTCGGCAATCATTTTCTCACCTTTCTCAATAGCCTGATCGATGCTGCCCACCAGGTTAAAGGCCATTTCGGGCAGGTGATCAAGCTCACCGTCCATGATCATATTAAAGCCTTTGATGGTGTCTTTTATATCAACCAATGCGCCTTTCAAACCGGTAAAGGCTTCGGCTACGTGGAAAGGCTGCGACAGGAAGCGCTGCACACGCCTTGCGCGGTGTACTACTTGCTTGTCTTCATCGCTAAGCTCATCCATACCAAGGATGGCGATAATATCCTGAAGTTCTTTATAGCGCTGCAAAATGGCTTTCACACGCTGTGCACAGTTGTAGTGTTCTTCGCCAACGATATCGGCACGCAAAATCCGCGAGGTGGAGTCCAGCGGGTCAACAGCCGGATAAATACCTAATTCAGCAATCTTACGGCTTAATACGGTTGTGGCATCGAGGTGAGCGAAGGTGGTAGCCGGAGCCGGGTCAGTTAAGTCATCGGCAGGTACATAAACAGCCTGCACCGAGGTGATGGAACCGTTTTTGGTAGAGGTAATGCGCTCCTGCATGGTACCCATTTCGGTAGCCAGTGTAGGCTGGTAGCCTACAGCCGAAGGCATCCGGCCTAACAAAGCCGATACCTCTGAGCCCGCCTGTGTAAACCGGAAGATGTTATCAATAAAAAAGAGAATGTCGCGGCCTTTTCCTTTGCCGTCACCATCGCGGAAGTATTCGGCAATGGTTAACCCTGAGAGGGCCACACGGGCACGTGCACCGGGCGGTTCGTTCATCTGTCCGAACACGAAGGTAGCCTTTGAATCCTTCAGCGAATCTTCTGAAACTTTTGAGAGATCCCAACCACCGGCATGCAGCGACTTTAAGAATTCAGGGCCGTAGTTCACGATGCCGGCTTCAATCATTTCACGAAGCAGGTCGTTTCCTTCGCGGGTACGTTCGCCCACTCCGGCAAATACCGAAAGGCCGGAGTATGCCTTTGCTATGTTGTTGATAAGTTCTTGGATCAACACAGTTTTACCCACACCCGCACCGCCAAACAATCCGATTTTACCGCCTTTGGCATACGGCTCAATCAGGTCAATTACTTTAATACCGGTAAAAAGAACTTCTGCTGAAGTGGAGAGATCCTCATAAGCTGGGGCGGGGCGGTGAATGGGCAGTGCCTGGTCGCCCTTGGGTTGTTTTATACCGTCAATGGCTTCACCAACTACATTGAAAAGGCGGCCTTTAATGTCATCGCCAATGGGCATTTTTATCGGCATACCGGTATCCACCACTTTCATGCCGCGCACCAACCCTTCGGTGCCGTCCATGGCAATGGTTCGCACCCGGTCTTCGCCCAAGTGTTGCTGGCACTCCAGTACAATGCGGGTGCCGTCAGGTTTTGTAACTTCGAGGGAATCAAGAATGTTGGGGATTTTAGAGCCCGGTTCATCGAATGCCACGTCAACCACGGGACCGATAACCTGGGTAACCTTACCGATATTTGCCATTGAGTTTGTTTTTGAAAATAGGTGAAACAGAACCACGCTTTGGCATGGCAGGCGCAAAAGTAGCAGGAATAGCCCTTTCTGCCAACAACCCAAGCCTGATAATTATCACATAAAAACCGGTTTAAAACGATGTTGTGTTCAGCGAAATACGAAAGGTAGTGCCCTGATTTTCTTCAGAAGACTTCACGAAAATTCTGCCATGGTGGTAGGTTTCAATAATTCGTTTGGCCAGTGCCAGGCCCAGTCCCCAGCCGCGCTTTTTGGTGGTGAAACCAGGCTTGAACACCATGGGTATTTTCGAACGCGAAATGCCTTTACCTGTATCGGATACATCAATGTAAACCTTGCTTTCGCTGCCTCGCAGAATTTTAATGGCAATGGTTCCGGTTGTGCCGATGGCGTCCACCGCATTTTTGCACAGGTTTTCCAATACCCACTCAAACAACGGAGCGTGCACGTTGGCTTGTATGTTTTCAGAAAGCGAGAACACCTCAATTTTTATTTTGGACGATACCCGTGGGCGTAAATAGTTTACTACGTTGTTTACCAGGGCTACCACATTCTCGGGCTTTAATGTTGGTACCGAGCCGATGCTGGAAAAGCGCTCGGTTACCACGGTAAGTTTGCGGATGTCTTTTTCCAGTTCATCTACCAGCTCTTTATTTTTAAGGTTTGGATCATCACGCAGCACTTCAGCCCACGCCATTAATGAGGATAGTGGGGTGCCCAGCTGGTGGGCTGTTTCTTTTGCCAGGCCCACCCACACCTGGTTCTGTTCGGCTACTTTTGAGTAATTAAATGCCAGGTAGGAGATGAACGCAAAAACAGCGATTACAGAGAGCTGAATGAACGGGTAGTAAATCAACTGGGTGAGGAGAAATGAATTTTTGTAATACACGTACCCATAATTTTCTATATCTCCGTTTTCGTTGCGGTAGGTCATTTGTATTGGCTCATACCGCGCCTTCATTTCCTCCAATACATCCTCAAGCACTTTCCTTTTCCGTGCCTGGGGCCAGTCGTCTTTAATATCAATGTTCCGGTATTGATAATCACCGTCTTTGGTTATCCAGATGGTCGGTATGGAATTGTTTTTAAAGATGATTTCATCGGTAACGAACAGAATGTTTTCGTTGGATTGTTCGTTGAGGGTGTACTCCAGCGCTTTGGCAAATAGTTCCACCTGTTGGCGCTCACGTTGTTTCAGTTCGTCAACCAGTATATCGGTGTAGTAAATAGAGCCGATGCTGATAAGTATAGAAACCCCCAGCACAATCCATTTCAGGTTGGTGTTACCGCTGTAGGGTTCGTTTCGGGCCATTGGGTATTGTATAGGCCGATTAAAATAGATAAAAAAACCGGATGTGGAGCATCCGGTTCAGTGTATCATCAACTGCAAACTCAGTTCTTAAGCATGAACCATTTGGCCAGTACTTTGTAATTTACTTTAGTACCGGTCATTAATATGCCCACACGGTAAATGCGGCCGGCAACCCAGGTGGTAAATATGAACCCGCCAATCAGCAAGGCCATTGAAAGAGCCAACTGCCAGTCGGGAACGCCAAACGCAATGCGGCCAACCATAGCCACAGGCGAGGTGAAGGGTATGATAGACAGCCAAAAGCTTACCGGGCCGTGCGGGTCGCGCAGGATGAACAGAAATAACCCCATGTAGCCAATCAACAACGGAAGCGTAATTGGAAATTGAAATTGTTGCGACTCCTGGATAGAATCAACGGCTGACCCCACAGCTGCAAACAGCGCCCCGTAAAGCAGGTAACCGCCCAGGAAATAGAAAACAAACACGGCAGCAATACGCGCAAAGGGCAATTGGTTCATTTGCGAAAGGAAACCTGAAATTTTGGAGTTCTGCGATTCGATGGCTTCTTTGGCTTCCTCATTATCCATTTGCTGCGCCACCTGTTCCATCACTTGCTGTTGGGGCATTTTGGTGCCCAGCCAGGCCATGATGCCCGATGAAAGTACGGTAATCAGTACAATCCAAATAATGAACTGCAGTAATCCTACCGAAGCAATACCGATGATTTTTCCCATCATCAGTTGGAAGGGTTTTACCGAGGAAACGATCACCTCCACGATTTTTGATGTTTTTTCATCAATCACCCCCTGCATGATCTGGATGCCATACACCAGTACAAAAATGTAAATGAGAATGCCCAGTAAAAATCCGGCTCCATACAAAATGCCTGAGTTGCTGGATTTTTCTTCACCAGATTCGGAAATACGGAATTGTTGAAGCGAAATGTTCGACTTCAGGTTTTTAAGTACCTCTTTGCTGATGTTAAAGGCTTCCAGTTTCAAATCGTGCAGCCGGTCTTCAATCATCCCCTCCAGTTGTTCCGATTTTTCAATGCTGGGATTTTCTTTGGTGTAAAGAATGAATCCATCCGGCTTATCGAGGTTGAAATCGGGTATGTACAGCAGGCCAAAATTTTCCGATTGCTGAAAAACTGTTTTGGCCTGGTCTAACGGCATGTTTAACGGAACAAAATTAAAGCGCCTGGTATTCTCAAACGAACATTTACCGCTTTCATCAACCACCTGTACTGTATCAGGTTTGGCCGACTCGGCCTCGCGGATCATCAGTACAACCAGTAAGGCCATAATGGCCGGAAAGACTAATGGCACCAGGATGGTGGTGATAAGGAAGGACTTCTTCTGAACCCGGTTCAGAAATTCGCGCTGAATAATGAGTAGAATTTTTTTCATAACGTGAACGGGGGTTATACTTCCTGCAGGTGTTTTTTCAAGGCTTCATCGCCTTCGCCTTTAACCAGACTGATGAAGATATCAGCCATGGTGGGCAATTTTTCTTCGAACCGGTGCACTTCGGTCAGATCAACCAGTTCACGAATCAGTTGGTTGCCTTTAATGCCGCTGGCCGCTCGAATGGTTGACTCTGTGTGGTTTTCACTGATTGGTTTTTGTTGCAGAATTTGATACCGGCCGCCATCCAGTTGAAAGGCGTTGTTGTTATGTTCAACAATAAAAGTATTGGACCGGAACTGTTCCTTTACTTCTTTTTTGGAGCCTTCCAGTATTTTTTTCGATTTGTTGATCAGGGCAATCTGGTCGCACAGCGACTCCACAGTTTCCATGCGGTGGGTGGAGAAAATGATGGTGCTTCCTTTTTCGCGAAGTTCTAATATGTTTTCAGTAATCAGTTGTGCGTTAACCGGATCAAACCCGGAAAAGGGCTCGTCCAGAATAATTAAACGGGGCTCATGCAACACGGTGGAAATAAACTGCACTTTTTGCGCCATGCCTTTGGAAAGGTCTTCAACCTTTTTGTTCCACCAGTCTTTGATTTCGAATTTTTCAAACCAGGTTTTGATTTTGGCAAGAGCATCTTTGCGACTCAATCCTTTTAGTTGCGCGAGGTAAAGCAGTTGTTCGCCTACTTTAAGCTTTTTATACAAGCCGCGTTCTTCGGGAAGGTAGCCGATAATGCTCACATGTTTTTCGGCTAAGGGCTCCCCAAAAATCCGGATTTCACCGCCATCCGAATTGATAATCTGGTTAATGATGCGGATGAACGTTGTTTTTCCGGCACCGTTGGGGCCGAGTAAGCCATAAATACTTTTTTCGGGAATGGTCAGCGATACATCACTCAGCGCAAGGTGGTTCGCGTAATGCTTGGTAACATTTTTTGCAAGGAGGGCTTCCACAGGGTTATTTTTTACACGGATTAGTGTGAAAAAATAACTGCGAATTACGGGTTTACAAAGGAAATAGCCTGTTAGTTCTTCTTTTCCTTGAAGATAATGTTGCCCATGGAAACGTCCAGATCGAATAACAGGGCATTAGGGGCATCTTTTGTGTAGGAGTCGCTGGCAAACGTGCCTTCACCAATTTTCTTGAGGCCGCCCACCATGCGCACGCTGCATAGCCACGAGTCTTTAATCTTAACAAACACTGGGGTTTCGGCATCGGGCAACAGAATGGTAAGGTTGCCAGCTGCCACACTGCCACGGATGGTGTTGGTGGTAGTAGGTTTTGAGCTCAAGTCGAGCATAACATTGCCAAAGCCTACATCAGCCACCACATGGCTGGTACGGGCCAGGTTTAAATCACGTACGTTTACACTGCCAAGGTCAACTTTAATATAGAAGGTGTCCATCGCCACTTTGTTCTCCAGGCCGGTGGGGTACCCCACATTTACATTGGCGCTGGCCGAAGTAATGCGCAGGGTTTTAACGGCAATGCCTGACAGGTCGATGTTCGAGTTTCCGATGCCGTAATTCAATTCGAGTGAATAAGGCTTTTCGTCAGTGAGGTAAATCTTCCAGAATTTTTCTCCGGCCGGTTTTTCTGAACCGAAAACTTTTGAGGAGATGGTTTGGCTGAAACCCGTAGATGAACTCTCTTCAACGGCAACAAATACAGTACAGGTTTTTCCCTTAATTTCTTTAACAAACTGGTGGCTGTAGGATTCCGGTTCCTGGTTGCTGTACATATTCAGGATGTCAGTACCCTCGCTGGGTTTGATAAAGCAATTGCCGCTGTTGGCTTTTAATTTAAGACGAATGGATTCACAAGCATTATTATCCTCTACGGTAAATTGCTTCTTAATCTGGCCGAACGATAAACTGGCCAGTGCTACCCCCATAAGTATAAGCCCCAAAATTCTCTGCATGACCACTAATTACGCGTTGTGCCCCGCAGGGTTACAACGTGTAAGATTATTGTTAAAAATGATAAAAATAACCCCAATCCAAACGTGTAAACGGGCATAAGGGATTAAGGGTTAGGGAATTACTGGAAAAATTCCTTCATCCGCTCGAAGAACGACTTGTCCCCGGCATCGGGTTTAGGCTCAAAATTTGGCGAATTTCGCAGGCTTTCGAGCTTAGCGCGCTCTTCAGGGGTTAGTTTGCGGGGGGTCCACACATTGACATAAATCAGTTGGTCGCCTGTTTCATAGCCGTTTACATCGCGCAGGCCCTTGCCCCGCAGGCGCAGGATTTTGCCGCTTTGGGTGCCCGGTTCAATTTTAATTTTCACCTTGCCTGAAATGGTGGGTACTTCTACGGTAGTGCCCAGGGCGGCATCAACAAAGCTGATGTGCAGGTCGTAAATAATGTTGTTGCCATCGCGCTTCAGTTTGGTGTCCTCCTGTTCTTCAATTAAGATGAGCAGGTCTCCGGCAATGCCGCCTCCGGGGGCTTCGTTGCCTTTTCCGGCCATTGAAAGTTGCATGCCTTCGCTTACGCCTGCCGGAATTTTAATGGTAATGATTTCTTCTTTGTGAACCAGCCCCGAACTGTCAACACCGGGCGGCCGCTTGTCAATAACCTGGCCGGCCCCATCGCATTGGGGGCACGTGGTGGTGGATACCATCTGGCCCAGCATGGTGTTAACTACTTTGCGCACCTGCCCGTTGCCCTGGCAGGTGGAGCAGGTTTTATAGGTAACACCCTCAGCACGGACAAGCCGATTAACTTTTATTTTCTTTTCAACGCCATTGGCAATTTCATCGAGGGTGAGCTTTAGTTTAATGCGCAGGTTCGATCCTTTGCGCTGCCTTCTGCGCGTGCCGCCCCCTCCGCCAAAGAACGAGTCAAAGGGGTTGTGTCCTCCGAAGATATCGCCAAACTGGCTGAAGATATCTTCCATATCCATGTGGTGACCGCCAAACCCGCCATTGCCGCGCGAATGGCCAAACCGGTCGTACTGGGCGCGCTTATTTTCATCGCTCAACACTTCGTAGGCTTCAGCCGCCTCCTTAAATTTTTCTTCAGCTTCTTTGTTACCCGGGTTCTTATCCGGGTGGTACTGAATGGCTACTTTGCGGTAGGCCTTTTTTATTTCTTCAGCGGTGGCGCCTTTGTTAACGCCCAGTATTTCGTAATAATCGCGCTTTGCCATAACCGGAAAAAATTATTGGCCCACCACCACTTTAGCGTGGCGGATTACTTTATCGTTTAGCAGATACCCTTTTTCTATTACATCAACCACACGGCCTTTCAGCTTCTCGTCTTCAACGGGCACCTGCGTAATGGCATCGTGCAGGTCGGGATTGAATTCCGAGCCGGCAGGCAAATCCATGGCTTTAACACCAGATTGCTCGAGGAGTTTGCGTAATTTATTACTGATGAGTTGCAGTCCCTCCAGGTCTTTGGGATTGCTGCCCTGAAACGATTTTTCGGCCCTCTCAAAATCGTCCATCACCGGAAGGAACAACTTGATAGTGGATTCGTTGGCCGATTGGATCAACTCCAGTTTCTCTTTGGCTGTCCTTCTGCGGAAGTTCTCGAACTCCGAATACAGCCTTAAATATTTGTCTTTTGCTTCTGCCAATTCGTCTTTGGTTTTGCTCAATTCCTTCACCAAATCAGTATTATCGGTTCCCGTCAGGGTTTCAAATGTTTCGGGGGTATCCTGATTCGGGCTTTCAACTACCTTATTTTGAGCTGTCTGGCTTTCTAATTCGCTATCGGTTACCTGATTTTTGTCCATAGTCCGGAAAATGTCACTGATTGTGGCGCAAAATTGTCAATAATTCTGCCAAACGCCTACGATGTGCCAGATTGACGGTTGGGACGTCAGAAATGGAGATGTTGCCAGATAAGGTCTTTCAGTTCGGGTATGCCTTTTCCGGTAACGGCCGAGATGAACACATGCGGAACACCGGCAGGCAGTTCGCGTTCGGTGGCTGCTTTAAGTTCATCGTCCAGCAAGTCGGATTTAGAGATGGCAAGCAGCCTTTTTTTATCAAGCAATTCCGGATTGTATTTGCGCAGTTCGCTTATCAGGATTTCGTATTCTTTCGTAATATCTTTTGAATCGGCCGGTACCATAAACAGCAGCATGGCATTGCGTTCGATGTGCCTCAGAAACCGGATGCCCAGGCCTTTGCCTTCAGCAGCACCCTCAATTATGCCGGGGATGTCTGCCATTACAAACGACTGGTTATCCCGGTAGGAGACTACGCCCAGGTTTGGGGTTAATGTGGTGAAGGGATAATCGGCAATTTTCGGCTTAGCTGCCGATACTACCGATAGCAGCGTTGACTTGCCGGCATTTGGAAAGCCAACCAATCCAACATCAGCCAGCAGTTTAAGTTCAAGAATAATCCATTCTTCTTTTCCGGGTTCGCCTGGTTGGGCGAAGTTTGGCGCTTGCCGGGTTGATGTTGCAAAGTATGCATTACCCCTGCCGCCACGCCCTCCGGGCGTAAGAATAAACTCCTGGCCGTGTTCGGTAATTTCAATAATTGTTTCGCCTGTTTCAGCTCGTTTGGCAACCGTGCCAAGAGGTACTTCAACAATTTCATCCTTGCCTTCGGCACCGGTGCAATTTTGTGCCTCACCGGGTTTGCCATTCTCGGCAATTACATGCTTCCGGTATTTTAAATGAAGCAGTGTCCACAGTTGTGCGTTACCCCGAAGGATGACATGCCCGCCCCGGCCGCCATCACCACCATCTGGTCCGCCTTTGGGCACAAATTTTTCGCGGTGAAAATGCAGAAAGCCTGCTCCACCTGCACCTGATCGTGAACAGAATTTTACATGATCAATAAAGTTGGGCGATGACATGACTCAGGATGCAAGCCAATAGAAAAAGAGAAAAAGAATTACGGCAGTTATCAGAAAACCGGCCACAACCCGGTTAACCCTTCGCTGAACACCAGGTGGAATCGGCTTTTGTGGATCGGGGTAAACGGGAATCATTTTCCTTTGTCAATCACAGCACAAATGCTGGCAAAGATGTCGTCAATTTTTCCAACGCCATTTACGCGGGCCAGCCGGCCTTGATTTTCGTAATAGGGCAGTACGTGAATGGTTTTACTGAAATATTCATTGATGCGTTTGTTCAGTTTTTCTTCTTCATCATCGGCACGGTTTTCAATGGCTTTACGTTTGGCGATGCGTTCGCGCAACTCCTGCTCGTTTACATCGAGGGCAACCACAAAATGGATGGCGCTGCCATTGTCTTTCATAAACTTATCCAGCGCCTCGGCCTGGGCAACCGTGCGCGGAAATCCATCAAATAAAAAACCTTTCGCCTGCGGGTTTTTATCCAGTTCTTCTTTGAGCATGGCGATTGTAATCTCATCAGGCACCAGTGCACCGCTGTTCATGATTTCTTTTACGCGTTTGCCCAGCGGTGTATCGTTTTTAGTGTGCCACCGAAACAGGTCGCCCGTGGAAATATGAACAAAGCCGTATTTGCCGATAAGCTTTTCACTCTGCGTTCCTTTGCCGGCTCCTGGCGGACCGAAAATTACAAGGTTGATCATAAGTAAAGGGTTAGTAGGGCCTGCAAGATAATGATGGAATTTTAAATGAACAGGCCTGTTGCCTTAGTGTTGCTTTACCGGATTTTCAGGAAGGATTACCGACAGCTTTATAAATATCAGGCAGGTTTCGCCCGAGGCCATCATAGTCCAGTCCGTAGCCCACTACGAATTCATCATCAATATCAAAGCCGATGTATTTCGGCTGCACGGCATGCTGGCGTGCGGGCGCTTTGCGGATGAGCGTAACGATTTCGACTGACCGGGTGCCCAGGCCGCGGAGTTCTTCTACTACTTTGCTCAGGGTTAATCCGGTATCCATAATGTCTTCCACCAGAATGATATCCTGGTTGAAAATACTTTCGTTAAGACCAATAAGTGTTTTAAGTTGACCGGTGCTTGCTGTTCCCTGATACGAGGCATGCTTTACAAACGATACCCGGCATTCCAGATTGACCTGACGGATGAGGTCGGCTGCAAAGATGAAAGAGCCGTTAAGAACAGGAAGAAACAACGGGTTTTTTCCATTATAGTCAGTATAAATTTGTTTTGCCAAGGCAGTTACTTTATCAGCTATTCTGGCGGCTGTAAAAAATTTTTTGAATTCGAGGTCTTTGATTTTCATGGCGCCCAAAAATAACACAAAGCAATACTACTTTTTATATCGGTAGTGGCCGGTTATGGTGTACTGAAAAAGACAATCCGATAGTTCCTGGCCGTTGCCGATGTTGTGCACAACAAGAAAACGCTTTCCGTCAGTTGATTTCTGATTAACCAGTATGCCAATGTGTGGCAGGTTGCCGGGAAGGTTCCAGGTTACGATGTCGCCAGCCTGATAATCATTACCATTGTTTGAAATAGTGATAACAGTTCCGTGTCGTTCAAAAAACTTCCTGAGGTTGGGAACTCTCCGGTGATCAATATTTTTGTCTGGCTTTTTCAATCCCCAGATTTTCGGGTACACTTCAAAATCCCTACTCATGTCTTCATGCACCTCTTTTTGAAGGTCGATTCCCAGAAGGCGGTATGCCCGAATGATTACATCCGTACACACACCGGTATGTTGCGGCACATCGCCATTCGGATAGGGAATAACAACATAAGCCGGGTTGTACACTACCTTTTGACTGGTAAGTGAAAGTGCTGCATCTGAAAGTTTTTGAAAAAAATCATCCTGCGCTGACAGGCTTTGGTAAACAAGCACCAGAGTTGCAACAGCCAGAAAATTTTTCATAACAATTTCATTAGCGACTGATACATAACGATCATGCTTTCGATATCGTACTTAAGCACTTTCTCGTGCGGAGTGTGGGCAAATTGTTGCGGGGCGCCCACAAAGCACCAATCGAACGGAATGGGCGACAGTTGTAATTCGCGGCCATCACTGGAGCCCATGCCTTCTACTTCAAGTTGGTAGTCAAGATTATTTTTGTCTGCAATGGAGATAATGCGTTGAATAAATTTTTTGCGGGGTATGTTCCGGTCGCGCATGGAAATGACCACGCCTTTGCCGGGCTCTACGCCATCCGATGCCCACGTGATGTCGGAGATAAGCGCCTGGGTAACACCCCACTTCTCATTAATGTAACGGGCGAGATATGGAACCGATCCGCCACCGTGTTCTTCCCAGCATGAAAATGCAATCACCCCATTGGTAAGGGTTTCGGCCACTTTCAGCGCGTTGTAAACACCCAACCGGTTATCGAGGTAAGGCGACTGGATGGAATCGGTGGTTTCTTTGAAGTTGGGTTTGTAGGTGAGCGAAGTACCGCGCTCAATGGTGCGCCCGAATTTGTAAAAGGCATGTTGTTCCTTATCAAATTCCAGTTCGCATTCAATTTCACCCAGCCGGTCGCGGCCAACCAGTTTGGTGCCGGCTTCGGCATCCGGGCTGCCGATGGTGAGCAGCTGATTGAAATAGCGCACGGTAAAGCCTACCGAATCCATGTGCGCAAAAATAGCCGTACGCGGTTTGCCGAATTTTAGCAGGATGCAATCCTGAAATCCCTCACCGTAATAAACCCGGGGTTTTGTTTTCCAGTTTTTTTTTGCCTTCGCAATGTAATTCAACAAAAATTCCGCTATAGCGGACTCTTCTCCGGAAGGAGCATGAACTGCACAAAGTTGTTTTAGCAAGCCGAAGTCAGGTTTACGGGTTGTTTTGGCTGATGGAATTTTCTTTTTCACAGGTAACGTTCGGTTCATATGGCAACTTTATCCTAAATTTTGAAGATAAAAAAGCACCCATGCTGGTCATCCTCAATCAACACGCCACACTTGCTAACCAGTTTTTGTTTGAATTGCGCGACAACTCCATTCAGCAAAACCGCGATCGATTCAGGATGAATATGGAGCGACTTGGCGAATTGATGGCTTATGAAATATCAAAAAAGTTAAAGTACAAGCAGAGGCCTGTTGAGACCCCACTGGGTACATCAAAAGTTGAAATGCTCAGCGAGCATCCGGTGCTTATCACCGTTTTACGTGCCGGATTACCGTACTTTGATGGATTTAAAAATTATTTTAATCAAGCCGATTGCGGTTTTATCGGGGCTTATCGGAAGGAAGGCGAAAACGAGATTGCCATTAACCTGGATTACCTGGCTACGCCTCCACTGAATGGCCGCACCGTAATTCTGATTGATCCCATGCTGGCCACCGGAAAATCGTTTGTACAGTCGGTAAATGCATTGTTAAAGCACGGCACGCCATCCTACATTCATATTGCCGCCCTGGTTGCTGCTCCTGAGGGTGTAGAATATATCAGGCAGAAGTTAAAATTGCCTTTTACCATCTGGACGTGGGCGCTGGATGAGAAACTAAATGAACACGCTTACATTGTTCCCGGCCTTGGTGATGCAGGCGATTTGTGTTATGGCGAAAAAATTTAACTTCAAGACAACACAATAATTTACCTGAAATTAGTGCTAATCTTGAACTTTGAACTTTAAGTGAAGGTATGTGGGAAGAAATCCTGAAAGCATTACCCGTGGCAGCTTCCAGTTCTGTTAAGTTTATTTTTGGTCCGCTGGGCGGCTATGGCCTCGGTTTGCATTTGGTAACCACCATTATTGCCACGGTTACAGGCATGATGGCCAGCGTAACAGCCTTTACTTTTTTTGGCGATTGGCTTCGTGATAAAATTGTTAACAGGTTTTTCAGCAAACGAAAAAAATTTTCGCAGGGCAACCGCAAGTTTGTTGCCATCTGGAAAAAGTACGGACTGGCCGGGGTGGCTTTCTTCACTCCGTTGTTGTTTACGCCAATCGGTGGAACCCTCCTGGCTGTTGCATTCGGCAGTCCAAAAGATAAGGTGTTGATTTATATGTTTATCAGTGGAGCGGTGTGGGCTACCATCTTTTCGGTAGCTATTTATACGTTTGGCAATAATGTACTGCCGGGATTTGTACAACAATGGCAATGAGCAAAATCAGTAAATTACTTGTGCTTATTTTAATTGCAGCGCACGAATTCATTTATGCGCAGCAGAAAGCAATCTTCATCATCCTTGACGGCATTTCAGCCGATGCGCTCGAAAAAGTTGAAACCCCGGCCATTGATGCCATTGCGAAGGCTGGAGGATATACACGAGCCTATACGGGAGGAATAAGAGACGCTTACAATCAATCGCCCACCATTTCAGCGCCCGGCTACAACCATGTGTTAACCGGTGTGTGGTCGAATAAACATAACGTGTGGGATAATTCAATTAAAGAACCCAACTATCATTATTGGAACATTTTCAGAATAGCAAAACACGCCAAACCAGATATGAAGCTGGCCATCTTTTCAACATGGCAGGATAACCGTACCAAGCTGATTGGCGAGGGGCTTGAAGCAGCCGGCAATTTTAAGTTTGATTATGCCTTTGACGGCTTTGAGCTGGATGAGAACCAATTTCCGCACGATGCGGATAAGCAGTACATTTTTGATATAGATGAGAATGTATCGAAAGAAGCCGCGCGCTACATCCGCGAACACGCGCCCGATCTTTCGTGGGTGTATCTGGAATATACGGATGACATTGGCCACCGCTATGGTGATAGTCCCGAGTATGAAAAGGCCATTCAGCTTGCTGATGCGCAGGTGGGCCGGATAAGGGATGCGGTACAAATCAGACAAACACAATTTGGTGAGGACTGGATGGTAGTGGTCACCACCGACCATGGCCGCGATCCGCAAACCGGTAAGGGCCATGGCGGGCAAAGCGACCGCGAGCGCACGGTGTGGATAGCCACCAATGCTAAAAATCTGAATGGCCGGTTTGGCCAGGGTACTGCTGCTGTTGATATCATGCCATCGCTGTTGCGGCATTTGAAGATCAATCCCGCTGAAGAGATCGTGCGTGAACTTGATGGTGTTCCGTTTAATGGCGCTATCGCTGTGGCCAATGCTTCGGCAACGCTGTCGGATGATGGAAATAAAATTGAGTTAAACTGGTCGGTGCTTGAGGGCAATTCTAAACCAGAAGTTTTTTTATCAACTACCAATAATTTCAAAACCGGAGGGAAGGATAACTGGCAGCGTATGAAAAACCAATCCGCCACACCGGGCCGTTGTACCATTGATGTAAGCAAGTACCCCTCATCATTTTATAAGATAGTAGTTAAGAGCCGGAACAATTCCATCAATACACAGGTTTTAAAAAACAATTAGGATTAAACGCCCGGGTTTTGTTAGTTAAGCGTCAAAATCCCATCCCATGAAAAAGATTTCCATTCTCCTTATTGCAATCTTTTATTTAGGTTTTACAACGCTGGCACAGGATAAACCTGCCGAGAAGCCTGCCGATAAACCCGTGCCTGAGCCCCAGGTTTTCACCACAACTCAAACCGTAAAAATTAATGGCGTGGTACATACGCTTAAAGCACGTGCGGGTACCATGCTGCTCAGGGATGAGAATAATGAGCCGATTGCGTTACATGGCTTTACAGCTTACTTTAAGGAAGATGGGCCATCCAAACGTCCAATCATCTTTGCTTACAATGGCGGTCCGGGTTCATCAAGCTATTGGCTACACATGGGCGTGATGGGTCCGAAGCGAATCGTAGTAAACGATCCGGGCTATACAAAGGCGGCTCCGTACCAGTTGGTCAATAATGATTATTCAATTCTGGATATGGCTGATGTGGTGATGATGGACCCGGTTGGTACCGGCCTAAGCGTGCCGGTAGGCAAAGCCGAAGGAAAAGACTTCTGGGGTGTTGACCAGGATATCCGCGCTATCAGTTTGTTCATTATTCAGTTTTTGAAACAATACGACAGGCTTCAGTCACCAAAGTACATTTTGGGCGAGAGTTACGGCACGTTTCGTAATGCCGGTGTGATGAGTTACCTGCTTGATCGTGGTTTTGCATTAAATGGTGTGGTGATGGTTTCGGCTGTGTTTGATCTCCGTACGCTAACCTTTCCGCCTAATGACGACATGCCCTATATCGTACATTTTCCCACCTATGCGGCTACGGCCTGGTATCATAACAAGCTGGTGAACAAGAATCCGAACCTGATGGCCTTTCTGGATGAGGTGAGAAAATTTACCGAAGAAGAATACATGCCGGCATTGTTTAAGGGCGATCGGCTTACCCAGGCGCAAAAAACACAACTTGCCGGACGATTAAATCAGTACACCGGTGTAAGTACGGATTACTGGTTGAAAGCTGACTTTCGGGTGAAGGCCGGAGAATTCTTCAATGAGTTGATGCGGAATGAAGGTATGACGGTAGGCAGACTGGATTCACGATTTATTGGAATTAACGAACGCCTCATAAATCAGAGCGGTACGACCGATCCACAAAGTGATGCCATCTCGCCCGCCTATACGGCCGGTTTTCTGGATTATTTCCATCGTGAACTTGGCGTTGACAAAAAACTGAACTATAAAACATCGGCTTATGCCAGTCCTGGTTTTAAATGGGACTGGAACCATGTGGGCAATATGCAATGGAATACGCAAAGCGCAATTAATACCGGTATCGATATGGCTGATGCAATGAATAAAGATCCTAATGTGAAAGTTTTAATTATGAACGGCATTTATGATTTGGCAACCGTGTTTTATGGTGTTGAGCATTCCATTAATCACCTTGGCCTGCGGCCTGAAATCAAGAAGAATATCATTATGACCTATTATGAAGCCGGCCACATGATGTACACCCACATGCCCTCGCTACAAAAATTCAAAAAGGATTTGGCAGAATTTATTAAGGAGACTTCGCAATGAAATTTTACTTCACCTCTTCATCCGGCAGCACCTCAATATCATGGATCAGCACCTTTTTAGCGATGGCCTGACCGGTTTTGGTGGCGGCCAGTCCGCCTAAGGCTGTTTCCTTGTAACGTGTTTCCATGCTGGCGCCTACTTCGCCCATGGCTTCAATCACTTCATCCACCGGGATGACACTGCTTACATCTGCAAGGCCAATCTGCGCTGAGCTGAAGGCAATTGCTGCCGCACTGGCGTTGCGCACGATGCAAGGCACTTCTACCAGTCCGGCTACCGGATCGCAAACCAGACCCAGCATGCACTGCACGGTAATAGCAACGGCATTAAAAATCTGGTCGGTGTTACCTCCCAAACAATACACAATCGAAGCCGCGCCCATGGCAGCGGCCGTTCCGGTTTCGGCCTGACACCCGCCCACGGCCCCGGCAATACTGGCCTTTTGTTCCATGATTAATGCAACGCCAGCAGCAAGCAGCATAGCATCAATGATCTTCCGGTCATCTACGTTATGAATTTCCTGCAGCGTAAAAAGCACACCCGGCATAATGCCGCTGGCACCTGCCGTTGGGGCGGCCACCACACGGCCCATGCAGGAGTTTACTTCTTTAGCGGCCAGTGCACGTGAAATCAAATTCTGAAATTCTTTCGATAGAACCGGTAACGGGTAATTGTACACTTTCTTGGCCCCGTTGTTCACCATGCCCGAGCGCGATTTCATTTCTTCGGTGAGGCCGGTGTGTACGGCTTCTTTCATCACCACCCAGGCCTTCTCAAGCCCTTTAATAATCTCTTCATCGGTGCGGCCTCGCTGGGAGCGTTCATATTCCATCACCACCTGTGGCAGCGTAAGCTTATTTTCGGTGGCATACTTTTTCCAGTTAGCAAATGAATCAAAAAGGAAGGCCATGGTAATTGGCTGTTGGGTTTTAGTACTCGGGGTACTCTGTAAAGGTACGAAAGAAAAATCAGTCGCAGGTGCTTTCGGTAATCTGGGTTCCGTTAGAAATCCAGCAGTCGTTAAACACGGAGCAATAGCATATTTCGTATTCGAAATTTCGTTTGGTAAGTACTTCACGAATGCGATCGGCAACTGCCTTATCCGAAATTACAAATGCGTGCATTTTTTCGCCTGCCGCAAGCACCCTACCTTGAATGGTACTGTATCCAAAATCCTGAAAAACAGAATCAGTGAGTAATTGAAACATTTCATCCAGGTTGCGTACTTCCTTGCCATCCAGTTTGATGGTCACTTTTTTCACCAACGCTGGCCCGATTCCTTTATTCGATACTTCTACATAAAGGCCGTGATCTCCCCAGGATGGGAGCCACTCCACATGCGGCCACACGGCCACTTGTTGTTGTGTTTGCATGATGCGCGCCTGGTAGATGTACACAAACAAAGTGGCGGTGCTCACAAAAATAGCTGCAAAGGCAACGGCTACTTCGGTTTTAACGATGGGGAATTTAAATTTCATAATGTGGGGTCCTTCATGCAAACATATTTGAAAAGACAGAACTTTCAATTCTCCAGCCACACCAGTTCGGCAATTTTCTGAATGGCTACGCTGCTGATCACCACCAGAAAAAGAAGGGTAACGGTACGTGCCGGTATTTTATGGCTGAGCACAACCCCGATGGGTGAGCCGATGAGTACGCCAATGGAAATCGGTAAACTCATTGGGAAAACAATCAGGCCAAAACTGCCTGGGATGGGATAGCGGGGTTCTAAAAACAGGTTGTTCACAGAAAGCCACAAAGCGATGGCGAAGATGGTGCCGAAGGAAATAGACTTGGCCTTCATGATGTCAACCTTTTGCCAGAGGTTAAGCAGCGGAATAACCAGTGTTCCTCCGCCTAATCCGGTTAACGCTGCGGCTGAGCCTGCTGCTCCTCCGGTTAGCAATAATTTTGTTTTCGTAATGTGTTCATCCTGCGGGTTGGAAAGTTTTAGTTTTTTAAACGTCTGGATGATGATGATGAACATGAAGAGAACAACTACCGAATTGAAAAAGGTGCGTGAGTAAAAACTGCTCTTGGCGATAGTCTCAAAAACAACAAACGATGCAACCACAGCTCCCAGGGCTGTCCACTTGGTTTCATTCAGATAAAATGATTTTCTGCGAATGGTGGTAGCCATGTTGGCCAGCGATGACACCATGGTGGCAAAAATGGCATTGGCGATGGTTACGGTTACGTAATATTGTTCCGGCACCCCAAACCGGCTAAGCACCAACGGAATAACGGCCAGCATCATAAACCCGGTGCCGATGCCCGTAAGTCCGGCAATTAAACCTCCGGTAAACCCGGCTGCTGCCAACACTAAATTTTCGATCATTAATAAGGATAAAGAAATTATCTTACCGCAAGGTAATGACTCCATGAGAAAGTTAGTATTCATCGGTTTGGTGTTTACGGGGGCTGTTCAGGCGCAGGAAATTAATGTGTGGCAGGTGCTGGCCGAAGTAGGATACGAAAGTAAACCAAGCCCGGAAACGGGTTTTGAAATTGACTCACCAAAATTCAGCAAACGACTGATGAGTTATAACGGCAAGGTAGTTCGGGTTAAAGGCTATTTAATACCGATGGCCGAATTAGGAGGAAGGAATGAATACATGCTTTCATCTTTGCCGTTTAATCAGTGTTATTTTTGTGGTGGTGCCGGGCCTGAAACCGTTGTGGAATTGCAAACGAAACAAACCATAAAATTTGTAACCCGGCAAATTACGATTGAAGGCGTTTTGTTTTTGAATGATTTCGATCCGGACCATCACATGTACATTATTAAAAATGCAAAGGTTATTGATTGAGTTTAAACTAATTATTTCCATGAGATTTCGCAGTACCTTGTTTTTACTTGTAGTTGCACCGATTTGGATTTTCGGACAGCCTGCCGATGAAGCATTCATCCGGAAAATTTTTGATGAAGCGTTGGCGCGTGGAAAATCTTATGAGATGCTCGATTACCTGTGCAATACCATTGGGCCACGACTGAGCGGATCACCGGGTGCGGCAGCTTCGGTGGAATGGACGCGCCATATCATGCAGCGATATGGGTTTGATTCGGTGTGGCTGCAGCCGGTAATGGTGCCGCACTGGGTGCGGGGTAAAAAAGAAATCGGTCGAATAGTAAACTCCAGAAAATTAGGCGTGCAGGACGTAAACGTTTGTGCGCTGGGTAACTCCATTGGCACTGGCCCTGGTGGCGTACTGGCCAATGTGGTGGAAGTGAAGAGTTGGGATGAGCTCAAAGCATTGGGTGAAAAAAATGCGCTTCGGGGGAAAATCGTTTTCTACAACCGCCCGATGGATCCGAAACTGCTGCAAATGTTTTCATCTTATGGCGGGGCGGTTGACCAGCGGGCTAGCGGGGCGTCCGAAGCTGCCAAGTACGGAGCCGTTGGCGCGATTGTTCGTTCGATGGGGGTGAACCTGGAGGATTACCCGCATACCGGTTCGTTGCGGTATGCGTTGAACGTTCCAAAAATTCCGGCCATTGCCATCGCCACGCGCCATGCCGAGTTGCTTAGCGAATTATTGAGGGATGATAAGGATCTGAAGTTTTATATGGAAACCCATTGTGAGCAATTGCCTGATGCGCCTTCTTTTAATGTGATTGGTGAATTAAAAGGTTCTCAATATCCGGATGAAATTATTGTGGTTGGCGGGCACCTGGATAGCTGGGATTTAGGGCAAGGTGCGCACGATGACGGTACCGGCTGTGTACAGTCAATTGAAGTGTTGAGGATTTTCACAGCGATGGGTTATAAACCCAAACGCACCATTCGTGCGGTAATGTTTATGAATGAAGAAAATGGTTTGCGGGGTGGTGTTGAATATGCAAAACAGGCAGAACTGAAAAAGGAAAGACACATTGCAGCCATGGAATCCGATAGGGGTGGGTTCACACCGCGGGGATTCACCATGCCGGTTGATCCGAAAGCAAAAGAAAAAATCATAAGTTGGAAGCCCTTGCTCGAACCTTATGGATTGACGGATTTTAACCAGGAGGGAGGCGGTGCTGACATCAGTCCACTGGCGCCACAGGGCGTGCCACTGATGGGTTTCCTGCCTGACTCACAGCGGTACTTCAATTACCATCACACCCCGGAAGATACCTTTGACAAAGTCGATAAACGGGAGTTAGAACTGGGTGCTGCTTCGATGGCCGCTTTGATTTACCTGATTGACCAATACGGGTTAAAATGAGGTTACTAAATCAGGCAGTTTTGCATAAAAGCCAAATATTTTTGGAGGATGGAGAACCGCAGAAATACAGAAGAACCACGCAAGCGGGGCTATGTGCTTGAACGCATGAAGCAGATCACCTCTTCATCGGAGCGTGCCGTGAAGTGGTTGCTATATGTATGGCTTGCGGCCATTTTTATAACCCTGCTGGGCGTACTCTGGTATTTATTTCAGTAATCAAGCCGGCACCGATTCTTTTTTTTCTTCAAAGGCCTCCATCGGCAAGCAACTGCATACCAGGTTTCGGTCGCCATAAGCATTATCAATCCGGCTTACGCTAGGCCAGAATTTGGCTTCGCGGACAAACGGTAACGGATAGGCGGCTTTTTGCCGTGAGTAGGGTCTGTTCCAAGCATCGGCAGTTACCACCAAAGCCGTGTGTGGAGCATGTTTCAATACATTGTTTTCTTTGTCGGCTTGGCCTTCTTCCACTTCGCGGATTTCACTGCGTATTTGAATTAAAGCATCACAGAACCGATCAAGTTCTTCTTTGGTTTCGCTTTCGGTGGGTTCAATCATCAATGTGCCTGCTACCGGAAAGGAAACCGTGGGGGCATGGAAACCATAATCCATTAGTCGTTTGGCAATGTCTTCTACTTCAATTCCGGCTTTCTTAAAGTCGCGGCAGTCAACAATCATTTCGTGCGCACAACGACCGTGGGTTCCTGTGTAGAGAATTTTGTAGTAACTGCTGAGCCTATCTTTAATATAGTTTGCATTTAGTATAGCCAGTTTAGTAGCGTTGGTTAACCCTTCGCTACCCATCATGGCAATGTAGGCGTATGAAATGGTGAGGATGCTCGCACTGCCCCAAGGTGCTGCCGACACGGCCGTGATGGCTTGTTCGCCACCGGTTTTCACTACCGGGTTGCCGGGAAGATAGGGTTTAAGTTTATCATTCACGCAGATCGGCCCCATACCGGGGCCACCGCCACCGTGTGGAATACAGAATGTTTTATGTAAGTTCAGGTGGCAGACATCGGCTCCAATGTTAGCGGGCGAAGTTAGCCCCACTTGTGCATTCATGTTGGCGCCATCCATATACACCAGGCCTCCGTGTTGGTGTATTGTTTCACATATCTCCGTAATCGCCTCTTCAAACACACCATGGGTAGACGGGTAGGTTACCATCAGGCAGGCCAGGTTGCTTTTGTATTGTTCGGCTTTTGCCTTCAGGTCGGCAACATCAATTTTACCTTCTTCATCCGATTTTACAATGACCACCTGCATGCCGGCCATTACGGCACTGGCCGGGTTAGTGCCGTGGGCAGAAGCCGGAATGAGTGCAATATTGCGATGCCCTTCATTGCGTTTTTGATGATAAGCCCGTATAACCATCAGTCCGGCATACTCACCCTGGGCACCGCTGTTGGGCTGCAGTGAAACACCGGTGAAGCCGGTAATTTCGGCAAGCCATTCTTCCAGGTCGCTGATGAGTTGCTGATAGCCTTTCGTTTGACTGGCCGGAGCAAAGGGATGGATGTTGCCAAACTCAGGCCAGGTTACCGGAATCATTTCAGTAGTGGCGTTCAGCTTCATGGTGCAGGAACCGAGCGAGATCATCGAGTGCACCATAGAAAGATCTTTGTTCTCCAGTTTCTTAATGTAGCGCAGCATTTCGTGCTCGGCATGGTACGAGTTGAAGACCGGATGAGTTAAGAAAAGTGAAGTGCGGAGCAGTGATGGGGGGATGCCCTCACCTTCTCTCACTTGTGAAAGGGGAGATGGAACACCAAAAATTTCAAGCAGTTGGTTAACATCCTCAACAGTTGTTGTTTCGTCAAGGGAAATGCCGATGTGGTTATCATCAAAATACCGCAGGTTAATTTCGCGCTTCTCAGCCTCCTGGCGGATGACCTCTTTGTTTTTTACTTCAACTTTTAACGTATCGAAGTAGTGATTATTTACCTGCTTTAATCCGGCTGCTTTCAACCCTGCATTAAGTTTGTTGGTTAAGGCGTGCACACGGCCGGCAATTTTTTTCAGGCCGTCCGGGCCGTGATAAACGGCATACATGCCGGCCATAACGGCCAGTAGTACCTGTGCCGTGCAGATGTTGGACGTGGCTTTCTCTCTGCGGATGTGTTGTTCGCGCGTTTGCAATGCCATTCGGTAGCCGGGTTTACCCTGCGCATCTACTGATGCGCCTATGATGCGTCCCGGCATCTGGCGTTTAAACTCATCCTTGGTGGCGAAGTAAGCAGCATGCGGGCCGCCAAAACCCATAGGTACGCCAAACCGTTGGCTTGAGCCGACAACAACATCGGCTCCCATTTCACCTGGCGATTTCAATAAAGTAAGTGCCAGTAAGTCGGCTGCTACAGCTACAAATACATCGTGTTCATGGGCGGCCTGGATGAAGGCCGTGTGGTCGGTAATAGCACCGTTGCTGTCGGGGTATTGAATAAGTACGGCAAACAAATCGGGATTGCTAACATCCAGTTTAGTTACATCATCGATCACCAGGTTAATACCGAGTGGGGCCGAGCGTGTTCTCAGTACATCAATAGTTTGCGGAAAGGTGTTCTTATCTACAAAAAATGTTGAGGCATTTTTCTTAGATGTCTTTACTGATGCATGGAGCAAATGCATGGCTTCGGCTGCTGCCGTTCCTTCGTCAAGCAATGACGCGTTGGCGATTTCCATACCGGTTAAATCAATTACCATGGTCTGGTAATTGATTAGCGCTTCGAGGCGGCCTTGGGCGATCTCGGCCTGGTACGGGGTGTAAGCCGTGTACCACCCGGGATTCTCCAAAATATTTCTCAGGATAACATTGGGTGTGTGAGTATTGTAATACCCCATGCCGATGTAGGATTTAAACACCTTGTTTTGTGAAGCCAATTGTTTGAAATCCTTGAGGAACTGTGCTTCGGATTTTGCTGCGGGGAGATTTAAATTTTTCTTCAGCCGGATGGATGCCGGCACGGTTTGATCAATCAGTTCGTCAATGGTTGATGCGTTTATAACCTTGAGCATCTGGTCAATCTGCTGTGCATCGGGGCCGTTGTGGCGCGATTCAAATTTTTCGGTGTAGCTGGCGAAGTTCATGATGTATTAACAGTATGAGTGAAAATCGGTTTTGAAAAGTGCCACAAATGTAGCGGTGAGGAATGGCAAATAAAAAAGCCTTTTGCATGAAGAAAGTCAGTTTTTAAGCCTCAACCCCTTGGCTGTGGGGAGTTCAAGCAATAGGTACATTCACATGCCGTTCGGCATGGTAGCTGGAGCGCACCAGCGGGCCGGCTTCAACGTATTTCAGGCCGCGCTTCAATCCTTCTTCCTTGTACATTTCAAAAGTATCAGGATGGATGTATTCCGCCACTTCCAAATGCAGTTTAGTGGGTTGCAGGTATTGGCCGAGGGTTAAAATCAACAAACCGTGTTCAACAAGGTCATCCATGGCTTTGAATACTTCTTCTTTGGTTTCGCCCACGCCCAACATAATGCCCGATTTGGTGCGCTTGCCGGCTTCGCGTATGCGTTTGATTTGCTCCAGGCTTCGTTCATATTTAGCTTGCGGCCGCACCATCCGGTAGAGGCGTTCCACTGTTTCCATGTTGTGGCTTACCACTTCCTGGCCGCCTTCAATCATCCGGTAAAGGGCTTCCCAGTTTCCCTTTGTATCGGGTATAAGTGTTTCAATAGTTGTTTTCGGGCTGAGTTCTTTTGTTTGTACAACCGTTTGGTACCAGATTTCCGCGCCCCGGTCTTTCAGTTCATCGCGGTTAACCGAAGTAATAACAGCATGCTTAACCCCCATGGTTTTGATGGCTTCGGCAACCCTGCGTGGTTCTTCCGTATCATACTCGGTTGGACGGCCGGTGGCCACTGCGCAAAACGTACAGCTGCGCGTGCAGATGTTGCCAAGGATCATGAATGTAGCTGTGCCGGCCCCCCAGCATTCGCCCATGTTAGGGCAGTTGCCGCTTTCACAGATGGTGTGCAGTTTATGTTCATCCACCAGCCTGCGCACTTTGGCATATTCCGGGCCCACGGGCAATTTAACCCGAAGCCAGTTGGGCTTTCGGCTGGCCCGGGGCGCAATGGTGGGTAATTCAATCATCTTTAGGTTGCGTTAGCAGCACAGATTATAAACAACTTACTTACCAATAAGTTCTTTGTATTGGTTGGCTGAAAGCAATGCGGCAACATCGCCAGGGTTTTTCACTTCTACTTTTATCATCCAGCCTTCGCCATACGGGTCAGAATTTACTTTTTCGGGGCTGGCTTCCAAAGCCGGATTTACTTCGAGTACTTTGCCGCTTACGGGCATGTATAAATCCGAAACAGTTTTTACGGCTTCTACGGTGCCAAAAACATCATGTTGGTTTACATCCTGGCCAACGGTAGTAATGTCTACATAAACAATATCGCCCAGTTCGCCTTGGGCAAAATCGGTAATGCCTACGGTGGCCGTTGTGCCTTCAAGTTTTATCCATTCGTGGTCTTTGGTGTACTTTAGTTCGGAAGGAATGTTCATATGCGTTGCAAGTTAAAGCCTCAAAGTTAATACAATTGTGTAATGCGGATGAGGTAGCCTGTACAATTATTGGGCAAGGCTAAACCGTACCTGGAAGCCAAAGCGGGTGGTTGCCCTGCGGAATGAATTGGAAACCTGCGGTTCGTTAATGGTGCGTTCAAAGTAAGCCTGGATGTTTAACCGCTGGTTAACCACATAGCTGATGTTGGGTCGTAACTGAAAGTTGATGTTGCCGTTGGTGAGCACATTTAATTCGTTGATTTTCCGCTGGATGGTTGATTGATCGGACACGGTAAGGTTCATTCTGAACGTTATATCGTTTTTCAGTACAATGGTGCGCCCTTCGGATTTAAACGGCAGCCGCATGTTGTTTTTTGTGTAGCCAATCTCAACTGACACATCTTTAGTATTTACCTCGGTAATTTGAGCGTTAGAAATATTGAGGGCTAAGTCGCGTTTGGTTTTGTATTCAGCCCGTGCTGTGAACCGGCTTTTCGTGCGCAGGTTTATTCCAATCAGCGGTGCAAATTGTTCCGAAATCATTACCTGGCTGATAACGTAAATCGGAATTATCTGACCGCTGGCGTTGGGGTATGCGAATATTCTGTTGTTATACTTTTCAATCGGTACGTTAATGCCAACGGTATCAGTACCTCCGTACTGCAGTGAATTGGAGTAGTTCGTTACGCCATAGGATGCGGTGTAGGCATGCGAGATGGTTACCGACTGAAATTTATCACCAATACTTTTTATTTTAGTTAAACCGGTATAATCCAAACGCCAGTTGGGTAAAGGATTTTTCGGGAAGGGACTGAGGCTTACGTTGTTTACATCTTTTCCGGTATAGGTTGCGATAAAGGTAGGGATAATCACGTCCTGACCGATGGTATCGTATTCATTTCCGGTTATGGCTCTGAACCGATTGGTAATGTCATCCAGATTTTGTTCGAATTGCCTGAAGGTTGAAGAAGCCAGGTCGTTATTATCTGAGCGAAACGTTGTTTTAATGGCGATGGTTGAAATTTTATAGCTGCCGGTACGACTGGGGTTAAGCGATATATAATCGTTCATTACATTGTCAAACCGGAATATTTCCTGATAGGCATCGGTTACATCTTTTTTAACGTCAAGTTGAATTTTTAAATCGGGCGATGGTTCTATGTTGGCTCGTGCACTGATGGCCCGTGTTACCGATTGTGTGAACGGTGCCGTGAGTGACGTGGAGTTGGTGAGCCAACCGTTTTGAGCGGCTTTAAACCGGATGTTGGGGTCCTGGCTTCCAAAAACAAAACCCCAGCCGGGCGCATTCCATTGCCTGTCCATCCCCAGAAAGCGTGTTGTTGGTTCGAAGCCTGGTAATATGGTACCTTCAATAACGGTGTACGTGCCATTGATGGATCGCAAGGACATAAGCAACCGTAAAAATCCTTTTACCAGTGGTGGCGTTGATTTGGCGGTATCAGGTTGAGCGGGCTGGCGTGCCGGAGGCTTTGGCGGTGTGTTGATTTTTTTTAAAAAACCCACTTTGTTATAAAGTTTTACCAAATCAATGCGGCCGGTAAGCGTTTGGTCGCGGTTGTTTTGGATGGTGTTTTTAAAGTCCAGGCTATCGGGTAAATCCTGCTCGCCCGGCTTCACCAGGTTATCGGGTTTGTTAAACGGCCCGGCTTTCCAGTTGTAGTTAACCTGGTAACGGTAGTCAGCGCCCAGCCAGTCGGTAACCGGAAATTTGTCAAGCGGAAGGGTGTAGTTGACAGTAATGCTTTGGTCAAAATTTTTCATCCGGCCGAATTTTTTCAGGTTAGTCATTACGCTATCGCGTTTTTCTTTGGTGTTGATGTCACCCTCGGGTTCGTCAATAATGGCGTTGGCCCTTGCAGCATAGGTAAGCGACAAATTTTTAGACAGATTCCACTGCAGGTTGTATAACCGGTTGAAGGTAAAGTATTTCAGGTAGTTGGGCTCTGAATCAGAAAGGGAGTTTCTGTAAATCGTTCGCGAAAATGATCGGTCCAGATCACCCCGTACAGCAATATTGGTGGGTAATAAACTGAAGTTGAAATCCTTGATGAATTTCAGATATGGTGATTTTAAACCTTCTGACTTTTTGAACGGCTCAATCCCGGCTCCTTTCGGAGCAAAATTGTACGCGATGGAACCGCCATAATCCTGTTTCAGAAAATCCGAAATAGTAAAGTTTCTCCGGGTAATTTCGCTATACCGATAACTAAATGAAAAATTTTCAATATCCCACAGGAATGATCGGGCATCGGGTTTGACTTTTGTTTTCCGGACGTTTGTAAAATTAATTGCTCTTCGTACCTCGCTGTCTCGGATAATATTGAGGTAAGCGTTTCGTTCAGCATCGCTTGAGAATGATTTAAGAGCGGCATCGAGCCGCTGATCCGGATTGGCCGGATCGTAGTTGGGGTTAATGGTTGTTGATTGATAACTCAGCAGCAGCGGTATTACAATACCATGATTACCCGGCAACAGTTTATCCACATTGATGCTGGATGTAATATCAAAGGCGGTGGTTTCTTCGCGGGTGCGCTCGCTGATTTTTGAATTTACACTACCAAAGCCAAAAGTAGTGTAGCGCAGCGAGGTGGCTACGGTTGCAAAATCGGCAAGCTTTACACCGAGCGCGGTATTTACGGCCCATCCTGCTGTGCGGTCAAAGTCTGTCAGGCGAAGTTCGTTTGCCCAAATGCACACCGAATGGGCGCGCTTATCAGAAGTGCGCGGGTTGCGAACGCCAATCATAATGGTGCGTACACTGCTCAGGTCGGGCCGCCCCACAATGCGGAAACCATGCTTACCGATAATGCGGGGTCCTTCCAACGGATAAGCCAAGGGCACTGGAAATTTTACCCGGTCGCGTTCGGCCTTTAGAGCGTAAAGGTTATCCAAGTCAAAATTAAATTCATTCTCTTCTGGCCAGATGGCCCGCGGGTCCTGTGTGTTGGCAGGCTTAGTAATTTTTAGCGGTAACTCAACCTCGTAATAATTCTGGTCAAAATCGGTACCCAGGCGCATAAAAACCACCAGGTCGTCATCGTCCGATTCGCTGTTGGCGTGTACAAACATTTTAATGCGGCCATAGTTAAAGAAGTCCATTTCAACATTCTTATAAATTGCCCGGGCATCGCCATCTTTCAGCTTATCGATGCAAACCTGTATGGATTGTTCGTTGAGTTGACGTGGAACCGATGAGGTGTTGTCGCGGTCGCGTACAATACCGGGGGGTACTACATAGGGTGATTTATTGCCACTTGGGTCAGGCGCGGCATTCTCTTCAATGTTTACTACGGAAATGGTAAAGTTATCAAAGTCGGGCTCACTGTCGGGCACAAATCCAGCCTCTTCCAGGCTGGCCAGGTACCGTCTCCACCGGCTGCCGATCATTCTGAAATTAGCAAACCGTAACACCACGGGTTGTTGAAATTCAGCAAGCACCATGCGTGCGTACCGAATGGATTTAAACCCGTCTATGTTGCCAAAGCGCCCTTCAAAATTCCGCACGGGTATGCGAAACAGGTACCAGGTTACCAAGTCGGAACTACCGGTTGCTGTGGTGGTAATCTTGTCGACAATGTATTTTTTCCCGATTTCCAACTGGCCGGGTTTCAGGTTAATGCTGTACTCATAATATTCTTCCAGTTCGCTCAGGGTGTTGTCGGCATTAAGGTCTTCATTGTCTGGATATGGACTTCCGAACCTTGCGATGTCGGAATTACCGGTAATGGGAGTGTTGCCATCGGTGCCGTTAAAATTTTTGTAACGTTCGAGTATTTTGGCATTACGGGCATCTAATTGGCTGCCGAAAAAGTAAATAAAATTGTCAGTTGAAGGATCAGTCTGGAGTACGGTTAGCGCATCGGGTGTAAGCACGCCTGCGGCATCGGTTAAGAAACTCTGAAACTTAACAGGTTCCTGGTCATTTTTTACGCCATCCAGTCCTACATCCTGGTTGGTTCGTGATGAGGATGAATTATCGAATGCATTAGTTATGTATTGCTGATTGGTTACAAAGCCCCAATTGTTTTCGGTGGCTTTGGTCACATCGCCATCGGGTGGCAGGCCGTTTTCAAAGGCATGTTTGCCATCCCGCATAATGTCTTCGCTAATACTGCCGAGATGAAAGATCAGTTTGCCTCCGGTAGTATTAAAGTCGTTAAATTTGCCGTCAATGATTTTTCCATTCTCGGTATAGTTGATGAACGGATCGAGCAACCAAAACTCAACGTATTCAATATTGGCTTTGTCGAAGTCCACTTCGGTGCGGATGGCAGTGGTAATTCCCCCCCATCGGTCAGCCGGATTGGTGAAATCACCCGTAGCCGGGTTTAAATTTTGGGTGTCGTAGTTAAAGGGTCCGCGTTCATTTGGATAATATGCAACATCGAAAATCGTTTCAAAGAAATTTCCCTGTGTCAGATTTCGAAATGGAAAAATCTCCTGCGGACCGACAGCACGTACATAATGGTTCTGTAAATCTGAACTCGAAATATTTGATGGTTTAAATTGCCCGCCATCACGGTAAAACTGGTTGTCAACGATATACCAGGCCAGTTTGGCGCGTTTATACCCTGCGCGGATATCATTTAGGGCCCCGTTGCTGGGGTCAAACCGGTTATCCACCGTTCGCGGAGTGGCAGCAAGTTTCCAGCTGGCCGGATTCATCAATGAAAAGGGCGTAGCCGTGTTTTCAAAGTCATCGATATAGCCGGTGCCTTCGCCTTGTACTTTGTTTGATGTTCCGGGCAATAGTTGGGCAAATTCCCCGCTCCAGTTGAATGATGATTTTTCTTTAGTTTGGACTCCCGGCAATGCATCCACCAGCTTGGTTAGCAGCCGGCTGTCTTTACGCACATTAAAGTCGAAACCATATTGCAGGTTGCGGGCCGGTTCGGTGCCAATCAGGTTACGGGTAATCAGCGGCCGCTCATTATAATACAGCAGCGTGGACCCGAAATTAACGTCCTCGTTCAGTTTATAGTCAAACCGGGTACCGAGTAATGATCGGGTTTGAAATGCAAATGGATCGGCCTGTTCATATTGAACGCTGATATTTTTGCCGGAATTAAGTATAGCATCGTTCAGAATAGTAACGCGGCCGAAGGTATAATCAACAGTATAATCAACACCTTCCATTAGTGGTGTACCTCCGGCATACACACGTACCGAACCCTGTGAAACACCAAAACCCGGAATGAGTATTTCTTTGGATGAACCGGCTACATAGGTTCCGACCAGAAAAAATTTATTTTTGGTGGTTAGCAATTCGGCATCGGCCTTGGTGGTTCGATACAGGGTGTCGTAAACATATTTGTTAATTAAAAAGTCTTCCTGGGGTTCGCCTGTAAAGGCTTTTCGAAGAGCAGTGTTGAAAGGTTCAACAAAAGGAAATATTATCATCCCGTTCTGAACGTTGATAGTAAGCCCTTCAACAAAATCGAAATTGCCATCGCGCTGTAAATCGTTAACCGGGTTTAACCGATCAAGCCCAAAAATTTCAATGAGTTGCCGGTTGCGGACGTTCACTCCTTCCTGGAGTTGAGGGTTGTCAATGCCGGTACGATCATCCCGATAGATAATGCGAAGCTGAAATCCTTCACGTGAAAGCTGGGATACGTTTAATGTGTAAATATTTTTCATCATTAAATCCCAGGTAGGAATTATTCGTTGCTGCGCATCGCGGATGGCTATTTTACGGGGGCGCAGCAGTTTTAAAAAAATAACTTCGTTATCCGGGCGACTGGCGTAATCCTCCGTTAGTTCGCCAACTTTATAGGTGCGCCCGTTGTAGGTGTATTCGTAGGCTACTGCAAGTGCTTCATCGTTTTGCAGTTTTCGCAGCAGCGTAATGTAGCCTAATTGTTTGTGAAAGGTGAACTCGGTGGGGTTCAGTTTACGGGCACTGGTTATTTTTTCATAATCCGTTCCGTTAATTAAAGCACCGGGGCCGTAGAGTACATTTTCAAGCACGTTGTTTATCGCCTGGGCGTCACGGTCGGCCCCGGATAGGGTAAAAACCTGGCTTAAATCATTAGCCGTGTTTACGTTTGGTCCCGGTACCCGTGCTTGTACGTTGTTATTGTATACGCGGGAGCCCTCACCTAAATCCATCAGACCCAAAATATTGCGCAGCGTTTGGGTATCGTTATTTCTGTTAAGAAGGTACACTTCAACCCGGGTAATGTTTACACCGGAGTAAATCTGGGGCGGATTTTTCAGCCATTCTTCATAGTTATCGCGGAAGAAGTGACCCAGAAAAAAATTGCGATTTTCATCGTAGTTGGAAGCGATGATTTCGAACGGCCGGCCCTGCCCCTGGTTCCCTCCCGGAATGTCAATGGAAGAAACCTTACCACGTTGGGTGGAGGCAATGGTAGTGACATACATTTTACCAAACTGCAATTGTGCTTTAACTCCAAACAGGTTTTGTGAACCCTGAATAAGGGAGTTATTCAACGGCAGGCTTACATTACCAATCTCCAGTTTTTTCAGAATATCTTCCTTAAAGCCTGTGTACTCCACCTTCATGTTATTCTGAAAGTCAAAAGAGTTGTTGTTATCGAAGTTGGCGCTTACGGCAAGTTTTTCACCCACCTTGCCGATTACACTCATGTTGATTTGCTGGTCAAATTCAAAGCCCCCGTTGCGCTGCTGGCGGATGGGTATATTAGGATTGTTGATGCGCTGAAAGGAGGCTCCAAAATCAAGCGTAACGAACCCCCGGGGTATCAGCTCCACATAGCTGCCGCCAAAAATCCGATCGAGCACGGGACTGATAAAAATTTTGGGAGCGAACCCCCGGTTGCTGACGGGGCTTTCGCCAAGCTGGCCTCGCGACTTGCCTTGCCAGTAACTTTTCAGCGATTGGCGTTCTTGATAGGTATTAAACTCTTCGAACGACAGGGTAGTAACCGGCCGGTAATTCAGGTTACCGATTTTTTCGTAGATGGTATAATTTAGAGCAGAATCTAATTCAATTTCGTAGCTCACCGTAGTCGGGTCTTTTAAAAAGAGTGGCGATGAGGTTGTGTTACCGGAGAACGGATCGCCATACCGGTCGCGCAACTGAAAAGTAGGTCTTCGGCTGGGCCGGTAGGATTGCCGGGTGGTATCCTGTTGTTGTGCGTATACAACGGCAACTCCTGCTGTAAGCAGGACATATCCAAGCGTTGCAAGTAACTTTAATCGGTTCAAGGTCTGGTGTGACTCAGGCGTTTTTAAGTGCTTGTTTCACTAAATCCTCCAAAGTAATCGTATTTCCTGATCTTTTCAGGACTGCATCCACACTTTTCTCAGCCGCACTTCGGGTTATACCTAAGGTGATTAAAGCAGATAACGCTTCGCTGCGCATGGTATTGTGGCCGATGCCGGAAATCGGCTGCTGGGCGTCCTCGTGGAGTTCTTTTCTGATCTTGTCTTTTAATTCAATGATTACCCGCTGGGCGGTTTTTCCGCCTATGCCTTTTATCCGTTGCAACGCCTGGTCGTCTTCGCGGGCAATGGCCTGCCGCAACTCATCGGCCGACATATAGGAAAGCATGACAATGGCTGTACTGGGCCCAACTCCGTTAACGGTTATGAGCTGCTGAAACAGTTTTTTCTCGGTTTCGGTGCTAAACCCGTAAAGTACATGGGCGTCTTCGCGAATGGCTAAATGCGTGTGGATGAGGGTGCTTGCTTTGTCTTTGATGTCCGCGTAGGTCTGTACGGAAATGTTTACATGATACCCTATTCCATTTACATCCACCACAACATGAGTTGGGTCTTTCTGAACCAGCGTGCCTTTTATAAACGAGATCATTGTAAAAGACTAATTACGGCATCCGGGTAAATCTAAAATCTATAAACCACAATTTGAAATGTTTATAAATGACTCTGCTGGGCATAGAGTTGTGCATCTACAACGGCAATCGCGGCCATGTTTACTATTTCGCGAACGGAACTGCCCAGTTGCAATACATGAACCGGCTTTTTCATGCCCAATAGTATCGGGCCGATGGCTTCAGCTCCGCCAATCTCCATCAGCAACTTGTAGGCAATGTTACCTGAAGCCAGGTTGGGAAAAATCAGGGTGTTGGCGCCTTCGTTAGCCAGCGCACTAAACGGATAGTTTTCTTTCTGGATTTCAGTGTTCAGCGCTACATTGGCTTGGATGTCGCCATCAATTACCAGGTCGGGAAATTTCTGTCGCGCGCGCCTAACTGCTTCGCTTGTTTTTTCGGGCACTTCGCCTTTTGATGAGCCGAAGTTTGAATAGGAAAGCACAGCAATCCGGGGTTCCATGTCAAAGAACCTGACACCACGGGCAGTTAGCCCAATGATATCCACTAACTCATCGGTGTTCGGATTAAGATTAACAGTGGTATCGGCAAAAAAGTAGGTGCCGCGTTTATTTAAAATAATGTACATACCGGCCACGCGGCTCACCCCTTCGGCCATACCGATTATCTGCAACGAGGGGAGAATGGTTTTAGGGTAATCTTTGGTTAAGCCGCTCACCAGTGCATCGGCCTCTCCGGTCTCCACCATCATGGCGCCATAATAGTTCCGGTCGCGCATCAGTTGAAGGCAATCGCGGTAGGTTAATCCTTTGCGTTGCCGTTTTTGATGCAGCAGCCCGGCAAAGGTTTTACATTTCTCGCGCTCGTCTAATGTGTTGATGATGGGGCAGTCCAGTTCGAGTTTGTGTTCTTTAATCAGGTTTTCAATTTCATTTTTATCACCTAACAAAATGGGTTTGGCAATGCCTTCGTCTTGCAGAATTTGAGCAGCCTTTAAAATTTTATGATGATGGGCCTCAGAAAATACCACGCGCTTGGGGTCTTTCTTGGCGCGATCAATGATGCGCGTCATCAGTTTTTGGTCAATACCAATCCGATTAAGCAGTTGCTGGTGGTAAGCGCCCCAGTCGGTAATGGGTATTTTGGCCATGCCCGAGTCCATGGCGGCTTTTGCTACTGCAGGTGAGATTGCCGTGATGAGGCGGGGATCGAGTGGTTTGGGTATGAGGTAGTTTCGTCCAAACGAAAGCTTATCATCGCCATAGGCTTTTACCACCATATCGGGTACCGGTTCTTTAGCCAGTTTAGCCAGTGCATAAACGGCTGCCAGTTTCATTTCTTCGTTAATCTCGGTAGCGCGTACATCGAGTGCACCACGGAATATATACGGAAAGCCCAACACATTATTGACCTGGTTGGGATGGTCGGACCGGCCTGTAGCCATAATGAGGTCGGGCCGTGATTTACGGGCCACTTCGTAATCAATTTCCGGATTGGGGTTTGCCAGCGCAAACACGATCGGGTCGGGAGCCATGGCCTTGATGTCAGCCGGGGTGAGTACATCGGCTTTGCTTAGCCCTACAAAAACATCGGCACCTGTTATGGCTTCCTGCAGGGTATGTATGTTGCGGGCCGTGGCAAACTCGGCTTTTATGGCGTCCAGGTCGGGTCGGTCTTTGCGGATTACTCCGCGGCTGTCACACATGACGGTGTTTTCGGGTTTAAGCCCAAGTTGAAAGTACAGGCGTGTGCAACTCACGGCAGCGGCTCCTGCTCCGTTGATGACCATTTTAATCTCGCTGATTTTCTTGCCCACCAGTTCCAGTGCGTTGAGTAAGGCGGCTCCCGAAATGATGGCTGTTCCGTGCTGGTCATCGTGCATTACGGGGATGTTCATTTTTTCGCGCAGCACCTGTTCAATTTTAAAACATTCAGGCGCTTTAATGTCTTCGAGGTTAACACCCCCAAAGGTGGGCTCAAGCGATTTAACGATGTGAATAAATTTATCCGGATCGGTTTCGTCAATTTCAATATCAAATACATCAATGCCGGCAAATTTTTTAAAGAGCACGCCCTTGCCTTCCATAACGGGTTTTGATGCATCGGCCCCGATGTTACCTAAACCAAGTACGGCAGTGCCATTGGAGATGACGGCCACCAGGTTGCCTTTGGACGTGTACTTGTAGGCCTCTTCTTTGTTGGCCGCAATTTCTTTGCAGGGTTCAGCTACACCGGGCGAGTAGGCTAAGGCGAGATCAAGTTGGGAGCTTAACATTTTTGTCGGCACAACTTCAATCTTGCCGGGCTGGCCCTGCATGTGGTAGTTGAGGGCTTCCTGTTTCCGGATTTTAAGCGACATACGCGTGGGTTAATGAAATCAAATATAGTATAGGATAAGAGAAAACAATTTCGAAAAGGATAATTGGTACTCGGCAAAACCTTACGGTTTACCGGTACTTACAGCGGATTGGGTGTGGCTTACTTTGAATGTGGACAGAATGGCTTCCAATTCGCGGATGGTTTCGCGCTGATCTTTACCGGGGCTGTAACAAAAACCTTCCAGATAATAAATAAGTCCTTTTGGCTGGTTGGCCACTGCATAGCTGATGAACGGCCCGCCCATGGTGTTGGTATTGGTTTTCCATAGCCCACGTAACTCCATTGCAAATGAATTATTAAATGTGAATTGCCGTGCGGTAACCGGTTTAAAGGGTACGGTGGTTTCGGTAACCACAAAACTGTCGGGGTTGTCGGGGTCTTCAAAGATGTAATGTTTCAACACATTATCGCGCCAATGAATCAGGCTGTCGGGTAGAAACTGGTATTCGCTTTCGTAAGGTTTCCAGGTGATGAACACACTTTTATCGGCTTTGGCATCCATTTGCCGAAGCCACACAAAATCAGGTTGTTTATCGGCTACTTTAAAACCAAACGGCACGCGTATTTCAATTCCGTTTTCTTTTTGTAAAAACTCGGTTAATGCTTTTGTTGTGGATGTTCCGGTAAGGGCGGCCACCGCGCGCTTTTTTTCAATATCGTTAAAAAAGTTGCGGATGTACTGCGCATTTTCCTGCAGGTGTTTGATCAGGTGCTCTTCATTTTTGCCAAACAGGTACATCACCTCCTGGCCACGCGCGTATTCATCCGTAGCCGTAGAAACAAAGAAACTGGTATCGGTTTCAATACGCGAAATTGTTTCGGCATCAAACCCCTCTTTCAAAATTTTAGCGCCCGGTGTTTCTGCGTCAAGCGTAAAAACATAAACCAGGTTTCGGATTTGCGTAAGCAGGGTTGCGCCTTTGCGGGGATGTACATAGATCAGGTTAAACATGGGTTCTTCGCGCGGAAGCCCCGGCATCTCGGCTTTGAAAATTTTCCGCAGTTCAGTGCCCAGCGGGCCTTTCCATTGTATGGAATCCATAATCAGAATCATATCGCCAGGCTTGCCGGTTGCTATTGGCAGGTACTCCGGGTTGTTCTTTGTGTTGCAAGAGATTGCAAGGATAATGAAAGAAGCAAACGCTGCGAACTTCATGATTACAAGTTTACAATATAATGCGCGATTGGTGAGAAGTCACCGGATAATTTTAAACCTTACTGCGACAAGATAAGCGTTTGGCCGGGTTTGATGGTATTTGAACTGAGGTTATTGAGTTCTTTAATTTTTTCGATGGTGAGTCCTTCAAATTTTCTGGCGATTAACCACAACGTGTCGCCCGGTTGTACGGTGTAGGTTTTAGCGCTTGTTAATGGCTGCGGTGGTTGATTAGACTTGGCCGCTACAGCCGGTGTATCAACCGGTGGTTTGGTCCAGATGATGAGCCGCTGGCCGGCACGAATGGTTGTGCCTGAAAGGTTGTTCCATTGCTGTATGTCGGCCACCCGCACGCGGTAACGCTGGGCAATGGAGCCCAACACATCACCTGTTTTTACGTAGTAAACAACCCGGTTGCGGCCGTACGTGCCTGCGTCTGTTGCCTGAGCAAGTGACTGGATTTCTTTTTTGCCGGCTTTTGATGCAGAATCGAGTACAGCATTTCGGTTTTGGTTCAATTCTTTCGTAATAAAGGAGGGAATTTTTATTGAGTAAGTACGTGCTGCGTCCGGTACAGCATTGCGCGTATATTCCGGATTTAGTTTTTGCATATCCTCCAGACATGTGCCCGTAAGGTTGGCAAAGGTTTCAAAGTGCAAAAATTTCGATAGCAGCAGGGTATCGTAAGGCGGCAGCGATTCGCTTTCCTGATTGTTGAAATTATGTTCGGCCAGGTGATTCATGGTATATATTATCGCCACAAATTGCGGCACGTACGAACGGGTTTCGCGCGGCAGGTAGGGATAGATTTCCCAGAATGACCGCTTATAGCCGGAGCGCCTTATGGCTTTTTTTACATTGCCGGGGCCCGCGTTGTATGCAGCTAGGGCCAGTTCCCAGTCGTTAAACAGGCTGTAGAGATCGCGCAGGTAGCGACAGGCTGCATCCGTTGATTTTTCGGGGTCCATCCGCTGGTCAACATACCAGTCAACCTGCAAGCCGTAATGCCGGCCAGTGGCATACATGAATTGCCAAAGTCCGACAGCCCGTGCTCGAGAAACAGCTTTTGGATTTAATCCCGATTCGATGATGGCCAGGTATTTCAGTTCATCGGGCAACTTGTATTGAGCAAGGTATTTTTCGAAGAGCGGGAAATAAAGATTTCTTCTGCGGGCTACCATCCGGGTGTACTCCCGGTCGCGTACGGTAAAATAATTTATGAAGGCATGTACCCGTTCGTTGTAGTGTAGAGGAATCGTTTGACGGATTGATGTAAGTCGTTCTTTTATCAGGGCTGGTGCATCATCGCCCGGAATGTATTCAACGTCAAACGGAAGAGGATAATGAGTGTAGGCACCCGTATCCGGTTTGTATAACCATTCTTCTCCGGCTGTTTCCATTTCGAGCGAATCGGCAATGACCGACTGCGCCTGACCGAAAACCGGCAGCGAAAAGATCAGCAGCAAACTGAGCCCAACGCTTCTCATGGTTAGTTTAATTGACTAATAAGGTAAGCAAACCGAAGCAGTTTATCTTCCATAAAATCATTGGCCATAGCTTGTAGTCCAATGGGCAAGCCGGCTTTATCCTTACCGCAAGGTACGGAAATAGCCGGAACCCCGGCCACATTGGCCTGAACGGAAAAAATATCAGCCAAGTATGCTTCAACCGGATCGGTTTTGGTTTGGTTTACCGGAAAAGCGGTGGAAGGCGTGGTGGGCGTGAGCAGTAAATCTACTTCATTTAGTAGTTGCCGGGTTGATTGGCGTATTAACCTGCGCACCTTTTGGGCTGTGGTGTAATACGAATCATAAAAGTCGGATGTTAATACAAAATTACCGAGCAGTATCCTTCGTTTTACTTCGGTACCGAAGCCTTCGGAGCGGCTTTTTTTGTACAGCGATTCTACATCGGATACGACCTGGCTGCGATGCCCGTAACGTACACCGTCATAACGCGAAAGGTTTGAACTGGCCTCGGCCGTTGCCAGAATGTAGTAGGTGGGCAACAGATGATTGAGATAGGGAAATGTTACCGGCTTAACTGCATGGCCCTGCGCTTTAAGTTTTTCAATCGTACCAGCAACTGCATCGCGGATTTCGGGCTGAAGGGCATCGGCTTGTAACGTTTCCTGAATATAACCGATAGTAAATGGCTGTTCCTGTTTTTGCTGAATAAGCTGAGAGTAAGTTGGAACCGTTGTGTTGGAACCGGTGCTGTCATAATCATCGTTGCCTGCCACCACCTCCAGTACGCCAGCGATATCTTCAGGATGGGTACCTATGATGCCGATGCAGTCAAAAGAAGAGGCATACGCTACCAAGCCGTACCGCGATATACGTGAATAGGTTGGTTTAAGTCCGATAACTCCGCAAAAAGCAGCGGGCTGGCGAACTGAGCCACCCGTATCGGAACCCAGCGAAACCTTGCACATATCCATTTGCACGGCAACAGCCGAACCGCCCGAGGAACCACCCGGCACCCGGCTGTTGTCGAGGCCGTTAAGTACTTTACCGAAGGCTGAATTTTCATTGGAGGATCCCATGCCGAATTCATCGCAGTTTTGCCGGCCGATAATGATGGCGTCTTCATCGAGTAAGCGCTGAACAACGGTGCTGTTGTAGGGTGGTTTATAACCGCTAAGAATTTTGCTCGCGGCCTGCATGGGGTGGCCGGCATAAGCGAGCATGTCTTTTATACCAACCACAAGGCCTGCCAGTTTTCCGGCCGTGCCATTTTTTATTTTCCCATCAATATCGTCTGCCCGGGTTAATGCTTCCTCTTCGTAAACACTCAGAAAGGCATTGAGGTGTGCGTTTGATTTGATGTTCTGCAGGTAGCGCGTCACCAGGCTTCTGCAGGTAAGGGTGCCATTAATCAAATTGTGTTGTAAGTCGCGAAAGGTTGTATGGGGCCTCAACAACTACTCTTCGATTTTTTTTGGTACTTCCTTGCCGGCTTCGTCTACTTCTTTTTTAACATCCTTTACGGCATCTTTAAACTCGCGGATGCCCCGGCCTAAGCCTTTTGCAAACTCAGGAATTTTTTTTGCCCCAAAGAAAATCAGCACAGCCAGGGCGATGATGATCCACTCAGCACCACCGGGCATTCCAAACAGCAGCATTGCATTCATAACTTGAGATTTAACGGGTAAAGATAGGACTAATCAGGTGAACGAAAAAATCAATATTGAAGCGCGGATTAATCAGTTCCGAAGCCACTGCTGGGGGTCCAGGGCAGTGGTGTTTTTACGTATCTGGAAACGGAGTTCTGAAATACCCTCGCTGTTCGAAAGCACCTCACCAATCTCCTGGTTGGTGGTTACGCGGTCGCCTTTGCGCACAAACACCTCGCGCAATCCGGCATATACTGAATAGTACTCTCCGTGACTAATGAGCACCGTTAGCCCAATCATTTTCAGGTCGGCTACCTCGCGTACTACGCCCTCAAAGATGGTTTTTACTTTTTCGCCCCCTTTAGTCTGGATGGTGAGCCCCTGGTTGTCCACCACCACACCTTTTAATACAGGATGATTTTGCCGGCCAAAGCCCATGGAGACAAAACCATTAACGGGCCAGGGAAATTTTTTGCGGTTTTCTTCGAAGGTTGCGGAAAGCGCCAGGTTTGCGCTGGTATTGCTTTTAGCCCGGGCTTCGCGCGCTGCACGCTCCATCTCTTCTTTAATCAGGTCGCTAATCATTTTGTCTAGCCGTGCTACCGCTTTACGGGTTTCTTCCAAATCTTTTTTTAACGATTTTTCCTCCTTTTCCAGCGATTTAACCACCAGGCTTTGTTTCTTTTTAAGTTCGGCCAGTTGGTTGTTTTCTTTCAACTCATCATTAAGCAGGTTATTTTTTTCGGTTCGTTTCGATTCAATCTGTCGGGTTTGCCCGATGATCTCCTCCTGTACGCGCGTAATGGCTTCGGCCTGCAGTTTTCGCTTTTCACCGTATTGCTTCATGTAACGCAGCCGAATAACCAGTTGGTCAAATGTTTGAGCGGAAAACAGAAAGGTTAACCGGGTTGCGCTGTTATTGGCTTTTTGAGCGGCAAACAGCATGCGTGCATATTCGTCCTTCAATTTTTCTAAATCTTCTTCGAGGGCCAGTATAATGCCGTTGTTATCGGCAATTTCTTTGTTAAGCAGGTTGATTTCTTCTTTAATGGATCGGATGAGATCTTCCTGGATGCGGATGCGCTGATTAATGGCATTAAGCTCGCCCAGGGTATTCTTTTTTTTTACCGTAGTCTCAGAAAGAATTTTTTCAACCTCTTTGATTTTTTCAAGTTGCTGTTGTTTTTCTTTTTGAAGCTGCGCTTTGTTTTTCTGCTGGGCCCCGGCAGAAAACAGGAGTACCGAAAGCAGGCATGCGCCCAGTAATCCTTTACCTGCGATCATACTTCTTCGGAATGTTAAATGGAAACTTTAGTTCCTTATCGCCCACTTCGGCCTTGTTGTATTCAAAAATAATGGTAGTGTTGAGCAGGCCGGTGGGCGATTTGTAGAGCAGGGTAATGGTGCCGTTGTACGGAAATACTTTATTGCCCACCGGCTGAAAGTTTCCGTAATTGATGGTTAAGGTATTGTGTGTATTGTTTTCCTTTAACTCCACTTTCTGAATTTTCATAGTGGTTGCACTGATGTAATTAAGAACATCTACCGTTCCGGAAGATTGCTTGAGGAGAAAGGTGGCGCTCTTTTGCTCAACTTCATCGGTTTCGTTGCGGTTAATAAGCAGGTTGCCCAGAAAAGCCGATTGAATAACCTGGTAGGTTACGTTAAAGTTAAATCGTTTAGAAAGCTCGTTATAATCAAAAACGTAATACTCCTTATCCACATTACTGATAACCGTAATGCTGTCTTTATTGATTAATACCCGTCCGCCCTGCACTCCGATTACGGTAAAATTCATCCAGATAACGCTGTCTTTACGTACGCGAATGTTGGCTTTTACTTCGCGTTCTTTATTTCCGTCTTTCAAAACCATACGGGCTTTACCATGGAAGTAATCAAAGTCTATCTCCTCAATAGCAAGCAATTCCTTAGGTGATACTGAAGTTATAGGAACGGCTTTTTTACTGCACGATGCCAGCAACACCGGAACAACGAAAAACCACAGGCGTAACCGGTTATTCATATAATTTGCGGTCGGCTATTTTTTTATTGAGTGCTTCACTGGGTGTTTGCAGCAACTGGCGGGCCTTTTCCCACTGGTGCACGGCAGCGGCCACTTCACCAAGTTTAAAAAGTATGTCGCCATAGTGCTCCAAGTGTGTGGCATTGGCCTTTTGGCCTGAAATGAAACGCTCCATCACTTTGCGTGCTTCTTTGTACTTCTGGCGGGCGTACAATACCCAGGCGTAGGTATCCAGGTAGGTCGGGTTATCCGGATGATCTTTTATGAGTTGAGCAGCCAGTTTTTCGGCTCGTTCAAGGTTCTCTTTTCGAAGGGCAAGGAAATAACTGTAGTTGTTTAACACAACATCGTTATTCGGGTTAAACGCAAGGGCATCTTCGTAGGCCTTATCGGATTTGGGGTAATCTTTAACAGCATTGTACGCATCGCCCAGCATCCCGTTGATTTCGGCTGTCATGGCCGGGTTGGCAGCCGCCAGTTTTTTACTTTGCTCCAAGGCACCAATGGCTGAAGGGTAATTTCTTTTCTGAAGCAAGGCTGCTCCGCGAAAATAATACAACATGGCCTGGTTGGGGTAGTACTCTAGTGCCTTTTCAGTATGGTTAATCACGGCACTCCAATCACCGGTCTGCATTTCAATGTATAGCAGGTTTTGCCATACTTCGAAGTTTACTTCACCCGATTGTACGGCTTGCTGATATTCTTCTCTGGCTTCGTTATTCTTTCCAGTCGCCAGGTACAGGTCGCCACCTAGTATTGATACATTGGGTTCATCCGGATAATTCTTTTTTAGCTGAGCGAGTATTTCGAGGGCAAAGGTTTCCTTAGCCGGGTCGGTGGCATTTTTTGATCGTAATTGATTTAATTCTTCATTGTACGCACTTAAAACTACCAGTTTGCTGGTCAGGTCAACCTCCGGATCGTCAAACACGCTTCGCAATAATTTGCGAGCCTTCTCTTCTTGGTTGGTGTCGCGATACAGACCTGCCAAAAACAGGGAAGCATGAGGTGCAACGGTATTGTCGGTAATAAATTTTTCAAGGAGGGTAATGGCCTGTGTTTTGAGATTGTACTGCGACAGATTTTCGGCAACACTAACGGCCAGTTGTTCCTCATCCGGAAATACCTGGAGTAATTTTTCTCCTTCGGTTATTGCTTCTTTTGTTTTACCCAATTCAAGATAAAGGCGTTGTTTTTGAAGAGAGGAAGTTTCGTTAATACCGAAAAAAGTTTCAGCCCGGTTGTAGGCTTTAATGGCTTCTTCAGGTTTGCCGGCATATTGATATACCACAGCCAGTTCATACAGGTACTCCTGCGTATTGGGCACTTCGTGCAACATGCCCTCGAACAGTTGTGCAGCGCGTTCATGGCGGGAGAGGCTGATATAAATGTTGGCACCAAGCAGGTAAAAATATTTGTTTTTGCGTTCCAACTTCAGCGCCTGCTCAATGCTTAAGGAGGCCCGCAGCAGATCGTCAGTTCGCTTACCCCTCGAAAGTACATCGGCAATTTTGTAATGCACGGTTGCATTTTCCGGATTTATCTCCAGCACTTTTTGGTAGTAGTCCAGGGCTTTGGAGTAGTCTTCCAGGATAAAATATTTTTCAGCCTCGGTAAAGTAAAATTCGGCCTCACGCGATTTTACACTGGCAAGCGAAGGGGTATCGGTCCGCTTTCTTTTTTGTGAAACGCCAGGCATGCTGCACAGGACAGCGCAGGTTAACAACAACAAGTTGATGTACGGCTTCAATGGGTTGTTTGCTTTCGGGTATCCAAACCGGATGCCAAAATTAGTGAATTTTCAGCACCTCCCTGAGTTTCTTGTTTATGCGGTAGGTTGGGATGAGGATCGTTCTAAAAAATATACAAGCCCGCCATACCCCAGTATAAGCCCGTTATTGAAAAACACCGCCAACCATTGATTTTGGATCGGTAACCTGGCGCTGCCGTAAATAAGAGCGAGCGCCAGTACAATGTAGAGTAGTGATTTACCGATACGATACGGTACAGGAAAATATTTTTGGCCTGTTTGGTAGCAAGCTGCCGTCATGCCGATGTAGCAGAGTAACGCGGCCAGGCTACTGCCCACATACCCTAGAACAGGGATAAGCAAATAATTAGCGATAATGGTTATGATAGCCCCGCCAACAGAAAACAGCGTTCCATAATAAGTTTTATCGGTTAGCTTAAACCAAACCGATAAATTATAATAAATTCCAAGAAAGAGATAAGCGGTTAATAGAATCGGAACAATTACTAATCCTTCCCAATATTGTGGATCGCCCAAAATATACTTCAACAGGTTTAAGTTGAGGCTTACCCCCAGCAGAATGAGGCAGCCGGCAATAATAAAGTAATGATTGACCCGTGCGAACAGGTTGGGCGATTGTTTATCTTGAGCATGTGAGAAGAAAAACGGTTCGGCTGCAAAACGAAATGCCTGCACAGCGAGATTCATAAATACAGCATATTTGTAGCAAGCACCGAATACACCTAAGGCATAGGTTGAAGGTTTTCCTGGATAAAAATTTTCCGGCAGCCACCACTCTAACGTAATACGCGAAAACATTTCGTTAACCATGCCGGCCACACCGGTAAGCATTACCGGGTAGGCATAGCCAAACATGGCCGGTGTTATTTCGCGGTGATAGGAGGGCCTCCAGGCTGCCAACTGTTTTATAAAAAAAAGAATGAGTACCGCATTGCCCAGCAGGTTAGCCAGAAAGACATACCCTATACCGATGTCTTCCTGGTAAGTTACCTTTAGAAAGTAATAGTTTAACAACAGCAACAGCGCTACGCTGGTAATCTTTGCTACCGCAAACGTGATTGGTTTTTTTTCCAGCCGCAACCGGGCAAAAGGTATGGCCACCAGTGCATCAATGGCCATTACACCGGCAAGCCAGGTAATGTAATGCTCATTACCTGCTATGTTGAGATAAGAGGCTATTGGAAACTTAAACGCTATGATTAATAAGGAGAGGAAGAAACTGATGGTAACAACAACCGTTTGCGCCAGGTTAAACACCAGTGTTGCATCGGCACCCGGTTTGGTGGAAAACCGGAAGTAAGCGGTTTCCATACCCCACATGTACACCACGTTGATGAACGCCACAAACGCATAGAGATAGGTAATAACACCATAGGCCTCGGGGGCAAACACAGCGGTGTGTAACGGCAACAGCAAGAAATTAAGCACCCGGGGAACAATGGTGCCCAATCCGTAAATAGCCGTTTCGCCTGCAAGTTTTTTAATGACGCTCATGGTATTATTAACTTCAGCTTATGCTGGAACGTATTCCATAATTTAAACATAGAGGTTACTTTTGAGTAAAAAAATACATTATTGGTCGGTATAGTTGGCTTTTTATGCGATTAAAACACATCTGTTTCATTTTGACCATCCCTTTGATAATCACTTCCGCAATTGGTCCGGTTTTTTCCCAAACCTGTACTATAAGCGGATCGGGCACCATTAACTGGGATAATACATCTCCCCCGGCCTGTACCGAAGGAGGCACCGCGGGGAGCGCATCTATAATTATTGTTCCTGTTGGTGTTACATTGAATTTTAACAATAACTCAGATACCTGGACGGGTACACGCATAGAGGTTTTCGGAACATTGTCGATTTCCGCCCCCGGGCAGGTATTCATTAACAGCAATGTAGTTGTTAAAAATGGAGGCTTATTGCAGATAAGCAGCAAACTTAATCTGGGTTCCACATCCGGCTGCGGATATACGTTAATAGTTGAGACAGGAGGCACCGTGGATATTGTTGGCGGAACGCCAGACCGACTAAATATTTGTGGTGTAGAGATTGCGCGTGGCGGAGGCGCTGGTTGTAATCCTTACCCCGCGGGTCCGTTACCTTATTGCGAACCAGGCGGTGGATTTACAGGCCCTACCGGTTTTGATGAAAATGGATATAACCCCACGCTGCCTGTAACCTTGCTTTATCTTATTGCAGAACCCGGTGATAATCAAATTGTCCTGAGGTGGGCTACCGAAAAAGAGGAGGGCTTCGACAAGTTTGTTATTCAGCGCGCGGTTGGAAATCTATCGTTTGAAGATTTGGGTGAAATACAAGGTGCCGGATATGATATTTACTCACTTAGGAAATATGAATTTACCGATGACCACCCGCTACTTGGTACAAACTACTACCGCCTTAAAGCCGTTGACGTGGACGGATCATTCGAATACTTTGGTCCGGTGTCAGTATTGTATCAGGGTGAAAGAATAATATGGGTAACTCCAAATCCTTCTTCGGGTGAACGGGTTATCCTGCAGTTGAATTTTTCTCCGTCTGATGGCGACCGGATTCAGATTTTTAACCAGGTGGGTGCCCTGCTCTGGGAAGTTTCGGCCAGCCAGGTAAACGGTGAATTTCAGTTTGAACAAAACCTAAGTCCCGGAGTGTACCTGCTCCGATATGCTTCAGCAACATTTACGCAAGTGGTACGGTTTGTTGTAGCCAGGTAACTGATGTTAAGCCTCTTGTGCCAGCAGCGCAGGCAGGTGCTCAAGAATTTCTTTGGTCATTTCCGGTAATCCGAACTGATGTTGCCAGCCCCAGTCCTGGCGGGCGCGCGAGTCGTCAATGGATTTAGGCCAGCTATCGGCAATGGCCTGACGAAAATCGGGGTTATACGTGATGGTAAATTCAGGAATATGTTTTTTTATCTCTGCGGCAATTTCTGCCGGTGAAAAACTCATGGCTGAAATATTATAGCTCGACCGGATTTTAACTTTTTCAGTAGGTGCCTCCATTAAATCCAAGGTTGCCTTTACGGCATCGTCCATGTACATCATGGGCAGGTACGTATCGGGCTTGAGGAAGCATTCGAATTTTTTTTCAGTAAGTGCTTTGAAGAAAATATCCACAGCATAATCGGTGGTGCCGCCACCGGGTTTGGTTTTATAGCCAATCAACCCCGGATACCGCAAGCTTCGTACATCTACACCTTTATTTCGAAAATACCAGTCGCACCACCGTTCACCGGCCAGTTTGGTGATGCCGTAAATAGTGGTTGGATCCATCGTGGTATCCTGCGGGGTGTTTTGTTTGGGAGTTGTCGGTCCAAAGGCGGCAATCGAACTGGGCCAGTACACCTTATCCAGTTTAAACTCAACGGCTGCATCCAGCACATGGATCAGTCCATCCATGTTCAGGTGCCAGGCAAACTTCGGATTTTTTTCACCGGTGGCCGAAAGTACAGCAGCAAGGTGATAGACCTGGGTTATGTTATTTTTTTGAATGAACTCGAACAGGTGTTTTTGTTTCAGTACATCCAGTATTTCAAAATTTCCTTGCGAAAGAATTCCCTGTGGATCTTTTATATCTGTGGCAAAAACATTTTCCTTGCCGTATAACTTCCACAGGCCCTGAACAAGTTCCGATCCAAGTTGGCCGCCTGCCCCGATAACTAATATTTTTTGTGTTTTCATCCGTATCGCAACAGGCCGAAAGTTAGGTAATTTTAATGCTTTTGAGTCAATAACAAGGTCAGTTTTGCCGGAAGCGTATAACTTTGCTCTCGTCATTAAAAACATAACCCTTCAGCATGTACACCTTAAAACCTTTCCTCGAAAAAGAATTAGCCTCAATCCGTGAGGCCGGTCTCTATAAAAAAGAGCGCATCATCACCTCTCCACAGGGTGCCGATATTACCATACAAGGCGGTAAACAGGTCATTAATTTTTGTGCCAACAATTACTTGGGCCTTTCATCGCACCCGCGTGTGATTGCTGCCGCCAAGCGCGCCATTGATACGCACGGCTTTGGCATGTCGTCCGTACGGTTTATCTGCGGAACGCAGGACATTCATAAGGAACTTGAGCAAAAAATTTCGCAGTTCCTCGGCATGGAAGATGCCATATTATATGCCGCAGCCTTTGATGCGAATGGTGGCGTATTTGAGCCGTTGCTCGGTGCCGAGGATGCCATTGTTTCGGATGAACTGAACCACGCTTCGATTATTGATGGTGTGCGCTTGTGCAAAGCCATGCGCTATCGTTATAAGCACAACGATATGGCCGATTTGGAAAAGCAACTAAAGGATGCGCGGGCTGCTGGGGCTAAACAGATCATGATTGTTACCGATGGTGCTTTTTCAATGGACGGCACCATTGCCCAGTTGGATAAAATCTGTGACCTGGCTGATAAGTATGAAGCGCTGGTGATGACCGATGAGTGTCATTCAACGGGTTTTCTGGGTAAAACCGGACGTGGCGTACCAGAATACCGCGGGGTAATGGACCGTGTTGATATTATTACCGGAACACTTGGTAAGGCTTTGGGCGGAGCATCGGGTGGCTTTACTTCGGGTAAAAAAGAAATCATTGAACTCCTTCGTCAGCGGTCAAGACCATACCTGTTCTCCAACACACTGGCACCTTCAATAGTTGGTGCATCTATTGAAGTGTTTAATATGTTAAGTGAAACAACTGCGCTACGTGATAAGTTGGAACAAAACACAAAATACTTCCGCAGTGAAATGACGAAAGCTGGTTTTGATATTAAACCCGGGGAGCATCCCATTGTTCCGATTATGCTGTATGACGCGCCATTAGCCCAGCAATTTGCCGACAAACTTTTGGATAAGGGTATTTACGTTATCGGGTTTTTCTTCCCGGTGGTTCCCAAAGGGCAGGCCCGCATCCGGGTGCAGTTATCGGCTGCTCATGAAAAACACCATCTCGATAAAGCCATTCAGGCATTTACGGAAGTGGGTAAAGAACTGGGCGTACTAAAAAAGTAATCAGGCCTGTACCTCTTCATCCTGGGGCACTTCGTCCCAGTTGGCAGGCTCGGTAGCATGCAGGAACTCAAGTATCTTTTGTTCTACCTGCCTGAGTTTAAGGCCACGCAGAAATTTTCCGTTTCGCGCCAATATCAGCCGGCCCGTTTCTTCTGAGATGGCCATCACCAGCGTATCGGTACTTTCTGACATACCGATTGCTGACCGGTGGCGCATGCCGAAATGCGGAGGCAAGTTGTCGTTTTCGCTTACCGGTAAAACGCATCGGGCGGCTTTAATGCGTCCTTTGTAAATAATTACAGCGCCATCGTGCAACGGACTGTTCTTATTAAAGATAGAAAGGAGGAGGGGCTTGGTTACTTCAGCATCCAGCGGCTCACCGGTTTCGGCATAAAATTTAAGTTCGGTATCGCGCGAGAAAACAATAAGAGCCCCGGTGCGCGTGCCCTTTAGGGTTTTAACCGCCTCAATTACTTCGCGCACGTCAAAATCATCGTGGTAATCGGTGCGCCAATTAGCCAGGTTCTTAAAAAAGTTATCGCGAAACTCAGTACTCCTACCGATGACCAGCAGAAACTTCCGTATCTCAGGCTGAAATAAAATAATCATCGCCAGAACGCCAACACCCATAAACTGACCGAGGATGGTAGCCAGCAGTTCCATCTGGGCGGCACGAACAATCAGGTAAATCAGGTAAAGGGCCAGGATGCCAAGAAAAATGTTTACGGCAATGCTGCCGCGTATCAGTTTATACACCTGATAGAGTAGTACACTTACCAGGGCAATGTCAATGAAGTCAACCCACGTCACATCCAGAAACCCTATCTTGAACAGGAAGATCATCCGTACAAATGTACTAAACTACCCTTTCAGGTTAAGCAGAATTGTATTTGAGTTTTGAAAACAGGGTCACCAGTTCAACGGCTTCTTTTACATCGTGAACGCGCAGGATGGATGCACCTTTCAGCAGGGCAACCATATTCAAAGCGGTTGTTCCATTCAATGCCTCTTCGGGTGAGGTGTTCAGGGTGCGCCAGATCATGGATTTACGGGATAGCCCGACCAGCACCGGTTTGCCCAACAGAGTGAGCAACTGAAGTTTGCCGAGCAACTCGAAATTATGCTCTGCCGTTTTGGCAAACCCGAAGCCCGGGTCAATAATAACGTCTTTTACACCGTGGGCATGCAAGGTTCTAATCGTATTTGCAAACCAAGCGGTAATTTCCGTTACCAGGTTTTCATACGTGGCCAGCGTATTCATGGTTTGGGGAGTGCCCCTCATGTGCATGCAGATGTAAGGGATTTTTAAATCAGCAACAGTTTCAAACATGGCTCCATCCAGTTCTCCCCCGGATATGTCATTTATCATATCGGCACCTTCGGCAATGGCTTGCCGGGCGGTAGCCGAACGGAATGTGTCCACGGAAATAATGATGTCCTTAAATTCTTTGCGGATGATTTGTAAGGTTTTAATTACACGCCCGGATTCTTCGTCAGGCAGAACATCGGTTGCGCCCGGGCGTGAGGAGTAGCCACCCACATCAATAATGGTTGCTCCTTCGATGATCATTTTTTCAACCTGCTTAAGAATGGACACTTCTTCGGTAAACCTGCCGCCATCATAAAAACTGTCGGGCGTTACATTCAGTATGCCCATGACCAACGGAGTATCCAATGTAAGCAGCCGCCCGCCCACATTCAGTGTTTTGTTCGTTGAAAATACCTTATTTTGCCCCGCTGAATTCATATGCACGAAAGCACTGAATCCGAATATAGAAACGTTATCGCCACCTGCAAAGCCTTGTTTTTACAAAAGACAAAAGATTATGGTACGGCCTGGCGTGTGATGCGGCTACCCTCTATTACGGACCAGATTTTTATCAAAGCCCAGCGCATCCGCAGCATCCAGGAAAAAGGCGTGCAAAAAATTAACGATCCAATTACCGATGAGTTTATTGGTATAATCAATTATTGTGTTATTGCATTGATTCAGCTTAAACTGGAAGGAAGTACCAAAACCGAATTAAGTGCTGCGGAACTTGAGCCAATGTACGATGAGATGATACGTGAAACGTTCGAGTTGCAAAAAAACAAAAACCATGACTATGGCGAGGCTTGGCGCGACATGCGGGTTTCCTCCATTACCGATATTATCCTGATGAAGCTGCACCGCGTTAAACAAATTGAAAATAACGAAGGCAATACGCTGGTAAGCGAAGGCGTAAAAGCCAACTACCAGGATATGATTAACTATGCAGTGTTTGCACTGATTTTAATGTCAGGCAACAAGTAGGCAATGTAAAATTTACAGCTAAACCTTTTTTATGAATCATGATAAGAAAATTCATTGATCAATTTTCACGATACCTGGTAGGCGGACTTTTTATTTTCTCGGGCCTGATAAAACTGAATGATCCGGTAGGTACCGAAATTAAACTGGAGGAGTACTTTGAAGTATTTGCCGTTGATTTTGGCTCGTTCTTCCGGGTATTTATTCCTTTTGCGCTGGAAGTCGGACTTGTTCTTATTGTGCTTGAAGTGGTGCTGGGTGTTGCTGTACTTATTAATTACCGCATGAAACTTACCACCACGGTGTTACTGATCTTGATAATCTTCTTTACTTTCCTAACGGGCTACTCAGCCATCTTTAACAAAGTTACCGATTGTGGCTGCTTTGGCGATGCGATAAAACTCACTCCTTGGCAATCGTTTTATAAGGATTTAATCCTGATTGTTTTTATCCTTCATTTATTCTGGTACCGGAAGAAGTATGACCCGGTGTTGCGGACACGCGAGGGCCATGCGGTTATTATTGGTGTAGCTGCTATAAGCTTCTTGCTGGGTATTTATGCCATCCGCCATTTGCCGTTTATTGATTTCAGGGCGTACAAAATCGGAAATAATATTCCCGAACAGATGACACTACCCCCCGGTGCCAAACGCGACAGCGTGGTAATGACATTCATTTACAAAACAAAAGGCCAGTTTGTTGAACTAACGATGGACGAACTGAGCCGGGTTGATTCAACCTATCAGTTTGTTGATCGAAAAGATAAAGTGGTACGGCAGGGCGACCGCCCTAAAATTACCGACTATGCCGTGACTGATCGGGAAGGACAAACAATAACGCAGCAAACTTTTCAGGGGACAAAACTGATTATTGTTATTTATAACGTAAATCAGGCATCAATAACAAATATTGATCGCATCCGCAACCTTATTAATCAGTTAGAGGGTAAAGTAGAAGTATTGGTACTTACCGCCTCACCCGAAACCGAGTTCGAAATTTTCCGGCACGAACATCAGTTGCCTGTTCCTTATTATTTTGCCGATGCCACCGTACTTAAAACCATTGTGCGATCAAACCCGGGTTTAACATTATGGGTAAACGGTACGGTAAAAGGCATGTGGCACCATAACGATACACCCGATGCTGCTGAAGTTATCCGGTTAGCAAAATAGGTCATGAAAATTTACCTTATCGGGATGCCGGGAGCCGGAAAGACCACGCTGGGCCAGGCGTTGGCTAAGAAGTTGAAAATTCCGTTTATTGACCTGGATGCTGAAATTGAACAACTGGAAGGTGAGCCTATTGAAAAAATTTTTGAGGTGAAAGGCGAGCCCTATTTCCGTCAGGTTGAGGCTGCCGCACTGCGCCAGGTGTCAAGCGAAAATCCGTCATTTGTAATGGCCACGGGTGGAGGAACGCCTTGTTTTTACGATGGGATTGAATTTATGAACAGTTTGGGTGTATCGATATTTCTGGATGTACCTGTTGATATGCTGGTTTCCCGTCTGGACACTGAGGAGGCATTAAAACGCCCGCTGCTGAAATCATCAATCTCAATTAACGCAACGCTGCAACACCTGCTTCACCAACGAGAAAAATTTTATCAGCGGGCCACGCATCAAGTTGCTGATGCCGATTTGCCGAAACTTCTTCAATTATTAAAACCCTCAAAAGGTAAAGCCAACGGTTAGCATAAGCGAGTTTACCTTATTATTAAGGTTAACCAGCGGGCCGGTTCCATCCTGAAATAAATACGGACTGTAAAAACTTTCTCCCGTTGTAGTTAACCACGTCAGGTCGGTAAAGAACTTATTCAGGCGCAAGCCAATGCCTGCGCTAATTGTCTTTAAGTTCAGATCAGCATCGTTATTTCGCAGCGGATTTGATTGGATGTTATATCCTGCACGGAAGCGTAATTTCTCGTAGCGAAGCTCTGCGCCTATACGGTAGTTTACTGTGTTGGTGAAGAATTCACGGATGCCTTCGTTATCCGGTGAAAAGGAAATACCGCTGATATCGGACCGGTACTTTGCTTTCCCGTAATTCACAAACTCAACATCCCCTGCAATAAATCCATAACCACCCAGGAAAACTGCCGTACCCAAACTGAGTTTCATTGGGGTGGTCAGGCTGTATTCGGATACGAGCGGCAGCTCGGATTTTTCTTCGATAAATGCGCGACTGTCGTTCCACAAGGTACGAACTACCGAAGTGTATGAATCGGTAAGCTGGTAGTAGGTGGGTGTTACCAGCGACATACCCAGTTGCAGCGCATCAATTGGCCGGTATATCAACCCCAGCGTAAGATTTACACCTGAGCCATCGATGGTAATTTTCTCTTCCAGTTCCAGGTAGTCTAATGGATTGTATGAGGGGTCATCGCTGAAGTCAAAATCCTGCTCGCGGTACTTTCGTTTAAAATTATACCGCAGCGAAGTAATGCTGATGTTGGCCCCGAAGAACAACTTATCATTATAATTTCCGCCATACGCCAGCGACCATTGGTACTGACTACCCTTTACTGAAACCTGTTCAATGCGATCGAGCGTACGTGTTTCACCGGGTAAAGGTTCCAGTTCAGAGTAATAGGTGATATAATCATCGGGCATTACCGGGCTGGGGTTGCCCGGATCGTCAGCCAGGGTGTTGATCAGGTAAGTCAGGTAACTCTGCCCGGTACTATAATCGTAATTGAGTAAAGGGATAGAGGCGTATGGGTCGGGCAACTGCTCGGGTGTAAATCCGTAAGCATCTTCAATAAACCAGTCAACAATTGATGATAAATCATCTGTTCCGCCATAGGTAAAAGTCCGGTTAAAGTCGTTAACCCGCGACATGGTTATTCCGAATGATCCACCGATAAACCCGCTGGAATTTCTTTGACTGTTATGCACGTAACTCAGTCCGGGGACATTGAAAACATTTTTTGAATCATTTGCTGAGTTACCCAGGTGTTCGGCTGATGTATTGAAAAAATTCATAGCCGGTGAAAAGGTAAATTCCGATCGGTTATACATGCCGAGGCCAGCCGGGTTCGACAAGGCCGAACTGAAATCTCCTCCGAGGGCGACCTGGGCGCCACCCAGTGCCTGAATGCGTGCGCTCCCTCCGGGCCGGGTACGGCTGAATAACAAGGCATTTTCAATAAACCCCTGGGCAACCGCCAGGCTGGGCAGGCACAATACCATTGCCGTGAGGTAGCTTAAAACCTTAACGCTCATGAAAGCTGAATACCTTTTTGATTAATCTCTTCCCCGCGAGCGGCTTCCGGAGGATGGTGAGCTGCTTCTTGTTCCACCCGAAGGAAATGAACTGCTTCTTGATGGCGTATAGCTTGGCCTGCTTGATGGATTGCTGGTACTCCGGGTTGGACTGGTATAAGAGTCGCGCGGAGAAGTACGGGTACGGTTATACGTTTCACCTGACCCCGTGGTAGTGCCCTCATTAACCGTTCTGCGACTCGGCCTTACATAATACTCATCGTTGCCACGGGTGCGGCCGCTGGAATTATTTATAGCTTGATTTCTTGCGTTGTTCGGATAGTGATTCCGTACATCGCCAGCAACCACTGTATTTCCCGAGGGGCGCTTGCCGTAGTTTGTGCGGATTCTTTCTGAACCACCATAATAATAGTACGGGTAATTCCAGTACGACCACGAAGGCCCCCAGAGGTTGTTGCACCAGGAGTTGCCCCAAGTATAACCAATCATTATGTTCCATCCGCTTCCCCACGGGGCCCAATAGTTGCTAAAGCCGTAATTCCACCCCGGGCCATTGACCCAGAAGGGATTCATCCACGGATCGTAGAAACCATAATACGGACTGTACCAGTTGTTAAAGCGGGCAGGCCCGTACCATCCGGGAGTATACCATCCATTGTTCCATCCGTTATTAAAAGATGAATTGCTGTAAAAGTTGGTGGTAGTTGTTGCAACTGGTGTATAACCCTCAATAAAATAGTTTTGTTCGTCTTCGCTGGCCTGTTCGGAACTGGCCCGCGCAACATATTCCGGGTTTATTTGCCTTGCCGAGTAGCTGTCAGTAGGGTTCTGGTTATTATCCTGCGTATACGCTTCAGGAAAATGCTGCCGCTTAAAGTTATCGTAATTGCTTACAAAACTTTCCGTAGCAGCCACGGTTGCCTTCTGCCGGTCTTTTGAGCGGAAATACAGATCATCACTTTCCTGGGCCGAGGCCACAGCGGGTAGCAACAACATCCAAAATCCTATATGCGCTTTCATCAGTTTCGGGTTTTAATCCTAAGGTAATAACGTAAAAGGCCGCAAAAGTATTCTTTTAAAGTTACAAAAATCGGTCAAAAACCGGGTTGCTACACTTTACAGGCGAATTACCTCCCGTATATTTGCCGACTGTTAAAAAATGGGACAATAATTATACCAGAGATGGCCAAGGACATTCCAACCCGAAGTGAAGATTATTCACTGTGGTACAATGAGTTAGTTAAAAAAGCCGATTTGGCCGAGCATTCGGAAGTGCGGGGCTGTATGGTGATTAAACCGTATGGGTACAGCATTTGGGAAAAAATGCAACAGGCCCTTGATGCGATGTTCAAGGAAACCGGCCATGTTAATGCCTACTTTCCGTTGTTTGTACCCAAATCTTTTCTGGCACGAGAAGCGGATCATGTAGAAGGGTTTGCCAAGGAATGCGCCATCGTTACTCATTACAGGCTAAAAAATTCGGAAGACGGAAAAGGCGTTGTTGTTGATCCCGAGGCTAAACTGGAAGAGGAGTTGATCGTAAGGCCAACTTCTGAAACCATTATATGGAACTCGTACAAAAAGTGGATTCAATCTTACCGCGATTTGCCCATACTCATTAACCAGTGGGCCAATATTGTACGGTGGGAGATGCGCACGCGACTTTTTTTGCGCACGGCCGAGTTTTTATGGCAGGAAGGCCACACGGCCCATGCAACGGCACAGGAGGCGGTGCATGAAACCCTTCAGATGCTTGATGTGTATGCCGAGTTTGCCGAAAAGTTTATGGCCCTGCCGGTGGTAAAAGGAAAGAAATCAGAGGGCGAAAAATTTCCCGGTGCAGTTGATACTTATTGTATCGAGGCTATGATGCAGGACGGAAAAGCATTGCAGGCCGGCACTTCGCACTTCCTCGGGCAGAATTTTGCCAAAGCTTTTGATGTGCAGTTTGCCACCAAAGAAGGAAAACTGGAATACGTTTGGGGCACCTCATGGGGCGTGAGCACGCGGCTGATGGGGGCGCTCATCATGGCGCACTCCGATGACGATGGACTGGTGCTGCCTCCGAAACTGGCACCCATCCAGGTGGTGATTGTGCCGATATTCCGGAATGAAACGGAGCTGGCGGCTATTCGTGAAAAGGTAAATCAAATCGCACAGGACCTGCGCAAGCACAATATTACCGTGAAGTTTGACGACCGCGACACGCAAAAGCCGGGATTTAAATTTGCCGAGTGGGAACTGAAGGGCGTACCGGTGCGGCTTGCCCTCGGCCCGCGCGATTTGGAGAACGGAACTGTGGAAGTTGCCCGCAGGGATACTAAAGAAAAACAAGTGATGCCGATTGATCAGGTGGCGGTTAACGTGGTGCTGTTGCTGGAAGAAATTCAAAAAAACATTTACAAACGCGCACAGGACTTCCGGCAGCAAATGACAACGCCTGTGGATACGTTTGATGAATTTAAAAAGGTAATCAGCGAGAAAGGCGGATTTGTGTCGGCTCACTGGGACGGTACAAAAGAAACCGAAGCGGCTATTAAAGAACAGACCAAAGCTACCATCCGGTGCATACCACTCGATTCACCGGAAGAAGCCGGCACATGTGTATATTCCGGCAAACCATCCTCACGCAGGGTGTTGTTTGCGCAGGCGTATTGAAGCCTAAACAAGTTCGATCAATTCACCGAATTGCATTACCTTCGGTTCCGTTTTAAACTTTTTAGAAAATTATGGCCCTGGTTGTTATAACACTTATTGCCGTAGGATTAATCCTGCTGATTGTAGAGGTGGTTTTTATTCCGGGTACAACGGTGGTTGGTATTCTGGGCCTTGTTTTTTTGATTGTGGGTATTGCGTTCAGCTACGGGCAATTTGGCAGCGAAATCGGTAACTATATCCTTCTTGCATCAACCATTGGTTTTGCCCTGGCCCTGTACCTGAGTTTCAGAAAAGGCGCCTGGAAGCGCTTTTCGCTTAAAACCAGCATTGAAAGCAAAGTAAATGAAGGCATAACGCAGGCCCTTAAGCCTGGAAATGAAGGGGTTGCTGTTTCGGCTCTGCGCCCGATGGGCACGGCAGAATTTGATGGGAAAATTTTTGAAGTAAAAACCAATGGCGACTATCTTGCAGCAGGCTCGAAAGTGAAAGTTGTTCAGATTCAGTCGAATGATATTCTGGTAGAACCAATCCCTTAACCTAAAACTCTTTAAACTATGGAATTAGAAGGTGTAGCACTCTTGTTTGTTGTCTTTGCAGGAATTATCCTGTTTTTCATCTTTCTGTATTTCGTTCCTATTAACCTGTGGATAACAGCCCTGTTCAGCGGGGTGCGTGTGGGGTTGTTCGAACTGGTCTTCATGCGCATTCGTAAAGTACCCCCGCGGGTCATTGTCGAGTCGCTGATCACGGCCACCAAAGCGGGGTTGAAGCTTACTTCTACCGAACTAGAAACCCACTACCTTGCTGGTGGTAATGTACCCAATGTTATCCGGGCACTAATTTCAGCCGAGAAGGCCAACATCCATCTCGACTTTAAGCAGGCTACTGCTATTGATCTTGCAGGTCGCGATGTGTTTGAAGCCGTGCAGATTTCGGTTAATCCTAAAGTGATCACCACACCTAAGGTAGCGGCTGTTGCGGCCGATGGTATTCAGCTTATCGCCATTGCGCGGGTAACGGTACGGGCGGCCATTCAGCAACTGGTGGGGGGTGCCGGTGAAGACACCATCCTGGCCCGGGTTGGCGAGGGTATAGTAACAGCTATCGGTTCGGCCAAATCACACAAAGAGGTGTTGGAAAATCCGGATAAAATTTCAAAAGTTGTTCTATCAAGGGGACTTGACGCGGGCACGGCCTTCCAAATTCTCTCCATTGATATTGCCGATGTGGATGTAGGTGCCAACATCGGGGCCAAGTTGCAGATTGATCAGGCCTCGGCCGATTTGAAAGTAGCTGAAGCAAAAGCTGAAGAAAGGCGCGCCATGGCCGTTGCGCTGGAGCAGGAAATGAAAGCCAAGGCGCAGGAAGCACGCGCCAATGTTATCCAGGCCGAAGCCGAGATTCCAAAAGCTATTGCCGAAGCCTTCATCAAAGGAAACCTGGGTGTAATGGATTACTACCGGATGCAAAATGTACAGGCCGATACGGGCATGCGGCAGTCTATTTCCGATTCAGGTAAGGGATCGAGCAATGCACCGAAAAAAGATTAACGAATAAAGGGGCTTCGGCCCCTTTTACTTTATCTCTTCCCACGGCTTTATTAAAAGCCCGACATAGCTACCAGCCGGAGTAAAAAAAAGATAATCATAAATAAGCGGAATGGTGGTAAGGCCGTTCAAATCAACAAGTCCGTATTTTCCATGCTGGGCTACAATGACAAAGCCGTTGTTTAAATCGGTTACCGATTCGTATTTCGGATAAAGCAATACATCGCCTTGCGGGCTACTCAGGCCAAACGAGCCATCTGACTTTAAGAGAATTCTTCCGCCCTTTAGTACAGTCAGTTCATCGTAACGGGTTGGCAAAACCTGTTCGCCTGTTTTATTAATCAGTCCGTATTTTCCGTTCAATTTTATCTGGCAGTAACCGGCTTCGTATGGAGAAACGCTTTCATACACGGGTTGCACCACAATTTTGTCATCGTGGTTAATAAATCCCCACTTGTTGCGGATTTTAATGGGTGCCAGTCCTTCGTTGAATGGTTTGGCTTCTTCGTAGCGGTTTGGAATCATCAGCCGGGCCTGGTTATCAATAAAGCCGTATCGGCCGTTGCGTTTTATCATGCGCAATCCTTCGGTGGCTGGCCACACCAATTCTGTTTTTTCTGTAGGGGGTAGTTCGCGCGAAACAATCTGCCCGTTTATATTGATGATCCATTTGCCTCCATCCGAAACATGTTCAGTTATTGTTTCGTGTTCAATATGTATTTTGTTGGTGGTGAAATACAATACATTTCCGTTAAAGGCTTTCAGGATACTGAGATCGCCAGCTTGCTCCAGGTAACGGTCATGTGCAATGATCCGGATGGGGTTGGGTTGTGGGGTTACTATCCATTTTCCCTCATCGGATATGATCCCGTGCTGCCCCCTGAATTTAACTACCAGCAGGTTGTTTTTGATATCAATCAGGCTGTCGAACACACAGGCAATTTGCTCATCGCCATCTTTATTAATGGCGCCCTGATAACCGTTTTCGATAGCCCGGAAAAGATAATCGTTAAGTTTACCGATATGGTTATAGGTTTTTTTGGTGATACGTTGACCGGAAAAATTATAAAGCGACCATTTCAGGGTGCCTGAAAAATTTTCAGCAACGAAAAAATGGGTGCTGCCGATGGTGACCTTAGTGTATGCGGCCGGCAGAACTACTGTGCCGTTACTTCGAATGATACCTTTTTTAGCCCCATCAGAAAAAACAGCCATCTGATTGGTGAACCTGGACATGGCGTTGAACCGATTGGCAGTTACCGGATTAAGCTGTTCATCCAGCAGTTCCGTTCCTTGAGTGGTAACTAATTTATAGCGTCCATCGCCTAATCCGACAAGCGAATCACCTTCCAGTTTTTTAGTAATGGTATTGGATGAAGAGAGTACAATCCATTCCTCTGGAAGTCTTCCGTACCAGCTGTTGTTTTCCGGTTTGATTTCGCGGTAAACAGCTTCTTTAATAATTGTGCCATCGCGGTTTATCAGGCCCTGCCGGCCGTCCTGGTAAAAGATGGCACGGTCGTTTTGCAATTGGCTGATGCTGTCGATCACAAAATCGGTAATCGCTTTTCCGTTTTCTGTAAACAAAGCGGTTTTACCCGCTGCATTTTGTACGGCATACCGCAGGCTGCCCAGCGGGTAGATATTGCGGTACAGGGCAGGGAGTATGGTTTTATTTTCAAGGTCAATCAACCCGTATTTTAACTGATTGTCTTTGTCAAGTGTGTAGGTTATCGCTCGCAGGCCATGAAGTTTAATGCCAGTGTAGTTAAACGGGATGATGATTTTTCCTTCAACAGAAAGGCAGCCGGTTTTAATTCGAAAGGTTGCCGGTGATTGCTTTACAGCCAGGATGTGCCGGCTGTCTCCCGGCAATAACTTGTCGTAATCAGCTGATGTAATCCGCTGATTAGAAGTAGTGATAAGTCCCCATTTTCCGTTTAACCGGTAACCGGTAACGGTGGAAATTATAGAGAACGAATTGTCACTCCAGCCGAGGGCTTCATAGGTGGCAGGGATTACTACCACTCCTTGTTTTGTACGCAAGCCAATTTTCCCGCCTTCTTCAAAAGGCTGAAAGGTATCGGCCTGGGCCTGTGTAATGTGCGTAAGAAAAGTAAGCAGTAGGGTAACCAATCGCATGGCGGGCAAATATAAGCCTGTATGGATAAAGGATCATAGGCCTTCGATTCAACCGGTTTTTTATCTTTGTGAGATAATTTATAGTTGTTGATTGATACGTGAAATGAGATTTGTTTCAATCCCGTTTTTACTCACTTTCTTTCTTGTTGGTTGCGATAGAGAGGATAATAGCCTTACTGTAACATTTACCGGAACCGTGCGGCACATATCAACAAACGAAATTGTACCGGATGTGTTGCTGGAATTGATTGTAATCGATGACGATATACCCTTTGACAGGGGGAATCCCGGGGGGAAGATAGTGCGCACGGATTCTATTACGACAAACGAACAGGGCGTTTATATTTATTCAATACCTGTTAATGAGTTGCCGAAAAATGCATCGTATTTCATACGCCTTATAACGGACAGCCTGTTGCACATTGATAAGAATTCCCCCTTCCCCTGCATGGCAGACGGTGTAATTTTCAGTATTTAATTTTTGATAAAGTGGATAGAAGCAACGAGATCAATCATATACTGGTTGATCACCCAACCTTTTTTCAGGTACGGTTTGATAAGATTGATCACCTTGCTACCAACCGCCTTGAATTTTCATTTTGCCTTGATGTTTACGAAACAACTCTTGAGAATCCTGACCTCCACGTCACCAGAAAATTGCCCTTTCATTATTTTAAAAAGGTAAACCTGCATTATACCATTATCAGCGAAAGTGGCGAACGTACCGGAAATTGGTTGATGGATATTCCGTTGAATCAGAATGACACGACCAAGGTACTGGTTGAGTACTGACCAGCTTATCCTTGATTTGATGCAATCAGCGTTTGCACTTTTTCCCAATCCATCAACGTATCAACATCAACCTCACCCCTCGGGAAGGAAATAAAGGCAGCCTTGTTTCTATGCGCTTCAAATACTGATTTGGCGCCCTGGTCATCGCGTAGTTTTTCGAGGGAAGAAAAAAAACGTTTACCAAAGAGGCACGGAACCCCGAAGGCTTCGGCATACCTCGAAGCAATAAGTTGGCTTCCTTTTTTTCTGAATGCGGCTCTCAATTTCCTGAAATGCCCGGCCTCCAGAAGTGGCTGGTCGCACACCGACAGGATAACCGCCTCGGCATTCGAAAACTTTTCCTTAGCAAACTGTAAACCGGCTTTTATTGAACTTCCAATACCTTTTTTCCAGTCGGCATGAATGCAGGTGTGCACGGGCAGATTGTTAATTGCCCTTTGTACCTCTTCAGCTTGTGAACCCAACACCACTACAACCGGTCCGCTTTTACTCTCAAGAGCGCTCCTGGTGATGCGGTGAATTAGTGTTTCGCCTTGAACCTGCAAGAGTTGTTTGGGTTGGCCTAGCCGGGAAGAAGAGCCGGCAGCGAGGATGATTATGGGTATAACAGGTGGCTCACCCCCGTCCTTACTTCGTTTGGAAACCCCTTCGCTGCTTTTTTTTGCACGTCCGGTCATCTCGTTATCCTGTGCAGTCGGCTTTCAGTGTCCGGAGATTTTTTGTTTGCTGGATTTGACTCCCGGAGAATTTTCCAGAAATACCTGCTTAAAAATCTGATCGCTCTTCGTGTCGCGCTGGTGGATAGGACTGCTTCGGTATTTCAGAAATCCGCCAGAGCGGTTGGTGAACTTGCTTTGAATTTCGGCCACAATCGACACGGCTATCTCATCCGGGGTTTCGGCACCGATATCCAGCCCGATGGGGGAGTGGATGCGGTGGAGGTCATTCGTGCTTAAAGTAATTCCTTCTTTTTTGAATTCGTCCAGCATTTTATCAAACCGTTTGCGCGGGCCGAGCAGACCGATATAAGGCGTTTCTGTATTAAGCAGCTTTTTCAAAACATCCCGGTCGTATTCGTAGTTATGCGACATCAGCACACAGGCGGTGTATGGGGTTATGGTAAAATCCCGGTCAATAAATTCACGCTGGCAGAGTGAAAGCTTGTCGGCTGTTGGAAAAAATACGGGCGCAATGTGCGCCACGCATTCATCGGTTACCTGAACGTTCCAGCCCAGAGATTTGGCTAGTTCACTTACCGGCCGGGCATCGAAGCCACCGCCAAAAATGATAAGTGAAATGGCAGGCTGAATAAGTTCGAGGAAGACATCCGTGTCGTTATAGGTTTCTATACGGCTGGCGCGGTTATCTGTTAAAGCCGGTAAGTCTTCAGTAATCAAAGCGGTGATATCCTGGCTAAACCCATTAAAAAGGAGTTGCCTGCCTTCATCCATCAGTAGTTTGCTGCCTGTTAATTCTCCTTTGCAGGCCGTAGCCAGCAACACAGGTTCATTCCGGCTGATGATCTTTTCAAACAGCAAAATTGGATTGTGGGGTGATGAAGGTTCGATTGGTTCAATCAGTACATCAATGACCCCGTTGCATCCCAACCCGATACCCAGGTTCTGGTTGCTCTCCTCGCGTGTGTCATACGTAACGGTCATCGGTTTTTTATCCATCATTACCTGCCGGGCCTTGCGCAGGGCATCGCCTTCCAGGCAACCCCCGCTAATGGAACCCACCCATCTGCCGTCATCGGTAATGAGCATGCGGGCCCCGGGGCTGCGGTACGATGAGCCGTGCACACGCACCACGGTGGCCAAGGCGGCTTTGCGCAGGTCACCATCGATAGCCTTAAAGGCCGCTACGATGATTTTCAGTTCTTTCACAAGTTGAAATTACTTAATCAGACGAGATAAATTAATGCTTTCAGGGCTTAATTATATCGACAGAAATAACATTTATTAATTCAGGTCCTCCGCTTAACGGGTATCCCTTAACCCGTTTTCCTGTTACACGAACGGTTTTATTTACATAGTCATCCAGGTTACAGGTTGAGCTGGTCAGGGCATATTGCTTTTTCTTTCCGGATTCTTCCAGAGCATGCGTTCCGTACATGTAGGTGGTGAATTCCGGTTTGTAGAGCAAACCCACTGCGGTAACGCTGGTTGAAGGTATTGGCGCGGTGTTGCACCCCATAACAACAATTGCGAATAGGAATGCCACAGGTTTAAACATAGCATTATATAGATAAAAAAAGCCCTGACGGGATGCATCAGGGCTTTAAAAGCAGGCTTTTTATTTTTCAGAAACCGCTTACATTCAGGCGGCCACCGGTAACTGTTTTACCACTTAAGGAAGAAGTGGCAACCGTGCTGTTCATAATGGCACTCTTTATCTGAGAGGCTGTTGCCCCGGGGTGAGATGCGGCATACAATGCTGCACCACCGCAAACGTGAGGTGTTGCCATGGAGGTGCCGCTGTAGCTGGCATATCCGGATACAATTTGACCTTTTGAGCGCACGGGAACAGTGGAAACAATTCCGCGGCCGGGCGCACCGAGATCAACAGTTGTGGCTCCCCAGTTGGAGAAACTTGACAATGCCCCATTACTATCAATGGACGCAACAGCTATAATGTTACTGTTATTATACGAAGCCGGATAAGATGGACTGGCATCATTATCGTTTGTGCTGTTACCTGCCGCAGCAATAAACAGGATTCCTGCCTGGTTAGCCCGCTCAATGGCATCGTATAAACCTTGCGAAAAGCCACCCCCTCCCCAGGAGTTGTTGGTGGCAACCAAGTTAAGATTGTGGCGCTGTTTCAGATCAGTGAAATAGTCAACTGATTTTATGGCATTCGCGGTAGTACCCCCGTTGCTGCCGAGAAATTTGGCGTTCATCATTTTAACGGTCCAAACCACACCCGCAACACCGGTACCGTTACCGCCAACGCCACCGATAGTTCCGGCAACGTGTGTTCCGTGGTCATCGCTAAGTCCATCAAATACGGTATTGTTGCCACCGGCAAAATCCCATCCATACACATCATCAACATAACCGTTCCCATCATCATCAATTCCGTTGCCTGCAATTTCACCCGGGTTTTTACCTGCATTGGCTGACAGGTCGGTGTGAGTGTACATGTAACCTTCGTCAATAATGCCGACCCAAACAGAATTAGAACCGACATTACCGGCTGCCCAGGCTTCACCGGCCTGACTTCCGAACTGATTTGATGGTGAGGTAGCATCACCATACATTCCCCACAGCGATCCATTAGTATAATAGGGATCGTTGGAAGTAGCAAAGTGGGCATAAATCCAGTTGGGTTCAGCATACTCAACTTCCGGCAAGTTCCGGATCGCATTAATTGCTTCCATGGTTTCGAGTGCGGATTTCACCAGAACCAGATCGCCAGTTGCGCCTTTACGGGCCATCTCGGTTTCCATGGCCGGAGTAGCGATGGTCTCAATAACGGTGGCCCCGATTAATGCCAGGGTTTCTGATTTGACCCGAGCGCCTTCCTGACCGCTGGATTTGAATTTGATCAGCACTTCGCCCGGAACATATTTCGGTTGCGAGCCTGACTTTTGGATGCTTACATCTTGCGTAATTACATTTTCATCAACGCATGATGTCACGGCTATCAGTACAATCACGACTGATAACTTTAAGGAACGTTTTAACTGCATAGGTTTTAGGGTTTTGGTAAATAGATTAGATGAAACGAAGATAGGTTTTGTTGCGAAATGAAAAATTCTGTTTACCAAAGGCATGCTATGCCTGACTGGATTAACCTGTGAAAATCAATCAAAAAAAATACCCCCAACCTGATGGAGGTATTTTTTCGATAAAAAAAATCCGTTTAGGGTTATTTTTATCCTTACATCGGGCTTATGGTCGCCTCTTCTTTGTAGAACGGTTGGTTGGTTAGCCGTCTTCCGGTTGCAGCATACAGTGCATTGGCAAGCGCAGCACCGGCCGGTGGTAAACCGGGTTCGCCTAAACCGGTTGGATCTATTCCATTGTCAACAAAGAAGCATTCAATTTCAAGCGGGGCCTCGCTGTTACGGATAAGTTTATAGTTGTGAAAGTTGTTCTGATCGGGTTTACCATTGGTAAAGGTCATTTCGCTATACATGGTATGTCCGAGGCCATCTACAATGCCGCCTTCCAGTTGGTTCTTGGCGCCCTCCGGGTTTACTACAATGCCGCAGTCAACCGCACACCATACTTTCTGGATAACCGGTTTTGAATTTTTCATCACAATATCCAGCACCTGTGCCACATAACTATTGTGGCAGAAGTAGGCCGAAACACCGCGGTGTACGCCATTTTTCTTTTCGCCCCAGCCCGATTTTTCTTTTACCAGTTTAAGCACACCGGCATAGCGGGCCGGATCGTAATCGTTATTCTGGCCAACCGGGTTAGTAGCTGCGCGCTCAAGCAATTCTAGGCGAAAGTCAATTGGATCTTTGCCCAGCGCTTCGGCTACTTCATCGAGAAAACACTGTTCGGCAATAGCCATAAAATTAGAGCGGGGTGCGCGCCAGGCACCTGTGGATATATTCGATTCCAACGCGTGGTTTTCAACTACATAGTTATCCACGGCTCCGGCCGGGAACCGGTTGGCAAATACCGGGCTTTCATGAATGCCGGCTCCACGTATTTTCAATCCAATCAGGTTATTGTTCTTGTCAATAGCTGCCTGGTACTTCACTTTATAAGCCGGGCGGTAGGTGCCCTGGGTCATGTCGTCTTCGCGGGTATAGACTACTTTAACCGGGGCATTTACGCGCTTGGAAATTACAGCTGCTTCAACACCAAAGTGCCCGTACAGCCTTCGGCCAAAACCGCCTCCCTGTCGGGTCATATTAATGCTGACTTTGTCTTCCGGCAATCCTATAACGGATGCAACCGTTTTCCGTAAAAATTCCGGTGTTTGTATCGGGCCAATCAGTTCAGCGCCATCGGCTGTAACGTGTGCGAAGAAATTCATCGGCTCCATGGTGTTGTGCGCCAGGAAGGGAGCAGAATAGGTACGCTCAATAATCTTAGCGGCTTTTTTAAAAGCCTCCTCGGGGTTGCCGTCTTTTCGGGCAGGTGTATCGGCTTTTTTCTCCAGTAAATCCGAAAGTGCTTTGTCGTAGCTGTTGGTGTCCATAGGCGCTGAAACAGTTTCCCATTCAATGTTCAGTGCTTTTTTAGCCTGCATGACATTCCAGGTATTGTCGCCAACAATTACCACCAGTTCTTTAAACGCATTTACATCTGACCATTGCGGCTCAACACCATCGGGTAATGTATTGATGACGAAAACATCTTTTATACCTGGCATAGACCGGGCTGCAGCGTCATCTACTGATTTAGGCCTCATGCCAAAGGCAGGCGCATGTACGATCATGGCAATGAGCATGCCTTCGCGCTGGATGTCAAGTCCGAATAATGGTTCTCCTTTGATTACTTTTTGACCATCAACGTTTTTCGTAGGCTTTCCGATAATCTTAAAGTCTTTCGGATCTTTCAACTGAACTTCTTCAGGAACCGTAACTGAAACGGCCTGTGCGGCTACTTCACCATAGCCGATAGTTTTACCGGATGTGTGTTTGATTACACCTTGGTCAGTGCTGAGTTCACTAACCGGAACCTGCCATTGTTTGGCGGCCGCTTCCATAAGCATATGCCTGGCCGAAGCCCCGGCAATCCGCAGCGATTTCCATCCCTGCCGGATAGACTGACTGCCACCAGCCAGTTGGCGTGTATACTTTACTGTGTTGAGGGGCGCCTGTTCGACTAACACAGTACCCCAGTCAACATCCAGTTCTTCGGCAACAATCATGGGCATGGATGTTTTTACATTTTGCCCGATTTCCGGGTTGGGCGAAAAAATTGTGACTACTCCGTTGTTTCCAATTTTCAGAAACGCGTTGATGTCGAACCATTCATCGGGCATGGCCAGCCCGGCTTTTTCCTGCGAAGGTGCGCACGACATCAGCCAGTTAAAGCCGATAACCATACCACCGCCAGCGGCAGCTGATACTTTTAGAAAGGATCTGCGGTTATAGTGTGTTTTAATGATTTCCATGATACATTTTTTTCGGTTTACAATCAGAACCTGTTATTTCATTTGTGCGGCCAGTTTTATCGCCTCGCGAATGCGGAGGTAGGTGCCGCACCTGCAAATGTTGCCGTTCATTGCATTGTATATATCGGCATCACTGGGGTTTGGATTTTGATTTAGTAAAGCTGCAGCCGACATGATTTGCCCGGCCTGGCAATAACCGCACTGCATTACATCCACTTCCTCCCAGGCCTTTTGCACAGGATGGTCACCGTTTTTCGATAATCCTTCAATAGTGGTTACTTCGCTATTGCCTACCGCAGAAATGGGCAGGGAGCAGGAGCGGACTGCTGCACCATTCAGGTGAACTGTACAGGCACCGCATTGGGCAATACCGCAGCCGTACTTGGTGCCGGTTAGCCCGGCCAGATCGCGCAGGGCCCAAAGAAGGGGCATGTTCGGGTCGGCCTCCAGCGAATACGTTTTTTTGTTGATTTTTAATTTGAATGTTGCCATGTGGGTAATGATTTATCACGAAGTGATGAAAGTTACGAAATTGCACGATTTCAGGTTGATGAAATTCCGTTAATGGATTGGTTAAATTGAAAGAATTGTTTTTTAAAGGTTAAAAGGCATTTGAGAAATGAATAATTGGCAGTTGGTTTTTGCTTTTTTGGTATGTGGTATTCAGGCATTGGCCCAATGTACGGTTGAGGTAAGGATAGCAAACATTAAGGTTATCGAAGGCACTGTCAGAATGGCCCTTTACAACAATTCGGCTGATTTTATGAAAAAACACAAGGCTGTGCGTGAAGTAGCTGTTGAAGGAACCTCGGTAACCGTAATATTCGAAAATCTGGAGCCGGGCGAATACGCCATTAGCTGTTACCATGATGTAAACAACAACAACAAACTGGATTCGAACTTCATGGGCATCCCCCGTGAGCCGTACGGCTTTTCGAACAATGCGCGGGGCACATTCGGACCACCCTCATTTGAGGATGCACGGATTGCCGTTAAAACCAATACTAAACATTCTATCAGTTTAAAGTAGGGGTACAGTCGCGCAGTACGCGGCTTACCTCGGCCACATCAACCATACCGTGTTTATGTTGCCACGTGTTGTAGATGTAGGTAGCGATTTCAGCAATCTCCAGATCTGTTAGCGTGGGTATTCCAGGCATGGCTTGGTTGTATTCCTTTCCGTTAACAAGTAGTGGTCCGTCAATTCCGTTTTTCATCAGGCAAATAACGGCTTCAAAATTGTCCTTCATGAAATCGGATTGATGAAGCGGAGGATACACCCTGCCCAGCCCAGTGCCGTTGGGCTGATGGCAGTTGCTGCAGTGTTTGATGTAGAGTTGTTCGCCTTGGTTGTAGTAGTTGGTAAACTTGTTTTTTTCTTGCGAGTGTCCGCACCCCGCAAGCAACAGGCTGGTCAGCAGCAACCAATAATTACTTCGCATACTCCTGACGCAACTGCTTAATATCTTTAATTAACCGGTTTACATCGTCCTCCACGGTGCCATCGTACTTGCCCCGGATTCTTCGCTGCTTGTCGATAAGCAGAAAGGCACCGCTGTGAATAAAACCATCGGGTTCAGTTTTATCTACCATGGCAGTGGCGAAGTAGCTGGTTTGGGCGATGTCGTAAATCTTTTCCTGTTCACCGGTAACAAAATGCCATTTGGTGCTGCTTACCCCGAGCCGTTCGGCAAAGTCGTGCAGGCGGGCAACATCATCGTGTTCCGGGTCGATGGTGTGCGAAAGGATGAGCACATCGGGCATGGCCTGTATCGAGTCATACACACGCAGCATTTGGGTTTTCATTTTGGGGCAAATGGTGCGGCAGGAGGTGAAGAAGAAATCGGCCACGTAAATTTTATTATCGAAAGTGTTATTGGTAACCAGAACGCTGTCTTGATTGACGAATTCAAAATTTGCAATGGTATGATAAACTGTATCCACTACTTTTTGTCCGTTTATTTCGTTCACTACTACTTCGCGGTGACCGAAGATGGGGAGTGGTTTTTCTTTTTCGGTCCTACAGCCCCAAACGATTGTTAAAGTCATGAAATAAATTAACTGTTTACGCATGCTCACCAATGTTAATCAAGTCTGCAACTTTAACAATTCCGAAACGAATAGCTACTACATTTTTTCCAAAATAAACCTTTCCGTTTTTCCTTCGGTAGGTTGAAAGGGTACTCAGGGGTTCAACTCCTTTTGTTCCGGTTGCCGGATCAACAGTGGTAAGCACACACCGGGCACAATTTTTTACACCTGTAAAGCGGACTGTTCCAATGGAAAAATCTTTCCAGGTATCTTCTTCATAGGGCTCGCCACCGGTAAACACAAAATTTGGCCGGAACCTCCGTATTTCAACAGGCTCAGCAAGGCGTGTGTTCAGGTCATCCAGCGATGCCTGCCCGATAATAAGAAAGGGGTACCCATCGGCAAGGCTTACCTGTTCGTTGTTGATGGCATAGGCGCTATCGACCGGCCGTTTATTTTTTTCAGGAAAATGCATAAGCCTGCAACTGAATTTCAATTCGTTGGAAAACCATTCACTTATGCGGGGGTTAACTTCAAAAACAGAAACCGTGTCGTTCCATATTGTTGCGGGTATGGCAGGTACCTCTTGTTGGGGATATAACTCAAGGTCGATAACCTGTTTTGTTGCCCGATGAGTAACCCGAAGCCAATTGCCAATAATTTCTGTATCAAAAAGTGTCAGTTCAGGATGTTCGCGCTGGGTAATAAAGCGGTTATCGGCATCAATCAGCATAAACCGCCTGTCGTGCTCCAGGCCCTTTTCTAAAACCGTAGCCTGCTCTACACGTATACCCGCAAGCGACTTAATCGGGTAAATCCATATTTCACTTAGTTGTTTTTGCATGAACCTGCCTGCGTAAAATTTTTGCTAACTTAAAGAATCTTTTGCTGGATATGACCAACACGACTGCGCTCTGGTATTTCGAAAGTGTTAACCTGTTTAACGTTTTATGCCCGCATAAAACCAAAGTGATGGGTGAAAAGCATGAGTTCAGGCGGTACAACAGAGACCAGTTTGTTTATATTCCGAATGATGAGGCCAGTCACATTTACATGGTAGTGGAGGGCCGTGTAAAGATTGGTCACTACCTGGATGACGGAAAAGAAGTAGTGAGCGCCATCCTTACTACAGGCGAAATTTTCGGAGAGCTTGCTTTGGCGGGCGAAGAAAGGCGCAAAGATTTTGCACAGGCCATGGAAAACAACACGATGTTGTGCCCGCTTAGCATTGACGAACTGAAAGCCCTGATGAAGGATGACAAAGAGTTGAGCTTCCGGTTGCTGAAACTGGTTGGCCTGCGGCTAATGCGGCTTGAACGCAAACTGGAATTACTGGTGTTCAAAGATGCCCGCACCCGCATTATTGAATTTTTGAAGGATGCCGCTTCGTGGAAAGGAAAGAAAGTGGGGTTTGAAACCATGATTCCAACAAAACTTACCCACAAAGATATCGCGGCACTTACCGGCACCTCGCGACAAACGGTAACTACCATTCTTAATGAGTTGAAAGATCAGAACCTGATTTACTTTGACCGAAGGAAAATTCTGATTCGGGATTTGGGCCGGCTTAAGTAAGCGGATGTCGGTTGGCCGACAGCGTTAGGGCTAACTGTTTGGTAACTTTATTGTTTAAAAAATCATGAGGGTATCAGTCTTTATTACAATTCTCGTAGGCTTAAGCACCGCGGCCTATACCCAGGTAAAAGAAGTTCACCTTACCGCAGCCATTGGTAATGCCCAGGGTACAATCAGCCTGTTGGCGGGATATGACTGGGAAATGGGGTCGAATAAGAAATTTGCCGTTGGTCTTGGCGCCAGGTTTACTTCCTATTTCGGAACAAACCAGTATTACCGAACGGCACCGGCAAAACTGACCACTGGCAGTACGGGGCCACTGGTGATTTTCAACGAAGACATACCCGAAAATATTGACACTGTTTTAATACCCAACCCGCAGGTCAATTCCTTGAATGTGTTTATTAACTTGAGGTATGCACTCAACAAAAAGATTCAGGTTGGTTTTAATATTGATGCCATCGGCTTTTCTTTTGGAGGAACCACTCAAGGAACTTACCTCAATTTTCCAACAGGCAATTCTACTACGGCCAGTCCTGCAACTTTTAATCTACTGTTGATAAGCGACAATGATAAAGGAAGCCTGAATTCGGAGCTGTACCTGAAGTATTTGTTTTCCGAAAGGTGGTTCGCTAAGGCTGCGGCACAGTTTCATTTTACAGAGTACATAACCGAAACAGAAGTTCAGCAATTTCCGGAGCCGAACGATCGGTTTAGGAATAAAGCATTGATGTTTGCAGCGGGTATTGTTCGAAGATTCTAAATTTCCTGAGATATGAGAAAATTAATTGTCTTTCTAATTGTTGTGTTGTCCGCTTGTGAGCCTGAAAACAATACGCCCACTATTCCGGCAGATGATGATTTTGATCCGGGTATGGCTTTGAAGTTAAAGATGGGCTCCTTTGCAGGAGTTTCAGGGCATACCGTTTCAGGAATGGCCGCCACGTATGACGATAACGGTGAGAAGGTGTTATTTCTTGATCCGTTTAACTCGCAAAACGGTCCTGACTTACGGGTTTACCTGAGCAAGGATGTTAATGCGGGGTCTTTCATAAACCTGGGCCGGCTTAAGTCAACAAATGGTGCTCAATCTTATTCAATTCCCGGAAATCCTGACTTGAGCGAATACCCCTATGTATTAATCTGGTGCCAGCAGTTTTCGGTTGGTTTTGGTTTGGCTGAAATAGAATAGTCCTACTGAAACTTTCTTATTGTTTATGTGTTGACTGCTATATAACAGTAGAATGAGATTACAAAGAACAATTATAATCACCGCAGGCTGCCTTCTTGCAGCATGCACTAACTTCGCTCAGGATATGAAATCGAAAATTATTGAAAAAGAAAAGCCCGTAGTGGCCGAGCAGAGGGTCTTTAAAACTGAAGAAGAGTGGAAAAAAATATTAACACCCGAACAATACCACATTCTGCGCGAAAAGGGCACTGAACGACCCTATACCGGCAAGTATTATAAAACCAACGATAAAGGTGTTTATACCTGCGCGGCCTGCGATGCTGAGTTGTTTACATCCGATATGAAGTTCGATAGCGATTGCGGCTGGCCCAGCTTCGATAGGGCCCTCGAAGGCGGCAAAATAAAGTACCAGATTGACCGGGCCTACGGATGGGAACGCACGGAGATCATGTGCGCAAACTGCGGGTCGCACTTAGGCCATGTGTTTGATGACGGGCCCACCGTTACCGGCAAGCGCTACTGTGTAAACTCGGTTTCGCTGAATTTCTACAGGGAAAAGAAAGGCGAAGCAAAGAAGTAACCGTAGCCTGATGGTGTAAAACTATTTATACAACCTCTCATAATATTCATCGGCCATCCGTGCTGAGTCGAAAAACGGAAGCACATCGTTCATTCCCGCCTTCACAATCCTCAGCCATTTAGCTGGGCTTTTGTAATACATTGGTATGATTTCGTTTTCGAGCAAGTCGTACAGGTTACTCGCTTCCACCTTGTCTCTTTCTTCCTGCGATAAGTGGTCATCGGCAGGTTGAATGATAAAACTGTTTTTTCCGTGTTTGGCAAACTCAGGTATCCACCCGTCAGGAATAGAAACATTAACCGATCCGTTCATGGCGGCTGTCATGCCCGAAGTGCCGGAGGCTTCGTGATAAAGCCGTGGATTGTTGAGCCATACATCGGATCCGCGTTTAAGGTGTCCGGATAGCCACAATTCATAGCCGGTAAGCACGGTACAGTTTGGAAACGGCTTTGTCTTCCAGAAAACCTCATTAAACATATTGATGGCTGTGTAATCCTCCGGATAGGGTTTGCCGGCCCAGATGACCTGAATGGGAAACTCCTTATTATTAATGAGCGCCTTAAACCGGTTAAAGTCGCGTAGCAGCAGGTTGGCGCGTTTGTAACCGGCAAATCTCCGGGCCCAAACAATGGTCAGCACATTTTCATCAAATAGTTTACCGGTTTGGTTGGCCACCACCCTAAAGAGTTTCCGCTTAAGCATCTTTTTCCGGGCCAGCAGTTTTTTGTCATCACTTTTTGCAAGGGCCTTATCGAGCATGTAGTCGTGCCAGTAGGCTTTGTTTTGCGCGTTGGTGATTGCGCCTATTTCACAAATGCCTTTATACGGTTCCCACATTTTACGGGCTACTTCGCCATGCAGTTGAGAAACCCCATTGGCTTTTTTTGCAATGCGCAAGGCGGTTAAGGTGTAGTTCAGCGTTCCGTTTTCAGGATAAACATACTCGTCAACTTCCTGAGGAGTTAGGCCGTTGAAAAAACTCATGCTTTCCAATAGCGGAATGTTGTGCTCCTCGTTACCCGCTTTTTCGGGTGTGTGAGTGGTGAATACAACGCGTTTACGTACTTCGTTAATGTTTTTGAATTTATCGAGCAGGTAAAAGCATAACGGCAGCGAGTGGCCCTCATTCATGTGGTAAATTTCAGTTTCACGCCCGAGCACTTCCAGCAGTTTGGCTCCGCCAATGCCCAACAAAATAGATTGCGCCACGCGGGTGGTTTCGTTGGGGTCGTACAGCCGGTGACTGATGGTTTGTGCGAGATGGTCGTTATCTTCAATATCCGTGGTGAGCAGAAAAATGGGCGCGGTTTTAAATACTTCGGGCTTCAGTAAAAACGCTTTTACATACACCCGCGAACCGTGTATGGTAATAGGAAACAGAATGCCGGTATCGGTTAAAAATGAATAATCTTTATTCCGAAAGCTCACCCGCATGGTCTGATCTTCGTTGCGCTCCTGGTCGTAGTATCCTTTCTTCCACAAAATGCCAATGCCAATCATGTTTTGTCTTAGCTCGTAGGCGCTGCGCATGTGCGAACCAGCCAGAAACCCCAACCCACCCGAGTAAATTTTCAGAGGCTGGTCAATGGCAAACTCCATCGAAAAATAGGCTACGGGTTTAGAATACTTTTTATTAAAAGGGTGAGGGAATAATTCGTTCAGGTGAATCATGGCTTTAAAAACAAGCCGCCAAAGTACAAAAACTGAAATTTATTGAATGACTAAGCAAATAACTTTTAGTATGCAAACGTTTGATAATGGGATGAGTATTCTGCGAATTCTATTTATGGTATTGCTGGTAGCATCGGGGTGTGCAAACCGATATGCCATGAAACTTTATACTTTGGGTGTAAAGTACTCTAAAAACGGACAATTCGAAGATGCCCGTAATTGCTTTATGCAATTGCACCAGGCAGGCGATAGCAGTTACTATGTACTTGCCGCGTTAGCAAACGTGTACCTGCAACTGCAGCAATACGACTCAGCTAAACTGTTTCTGGACAGAACATTTGAAGACCCCCAATCCGCACAAGATGCCAGTCTGCATTCAAACATGGCTTATTATTTTTGGATGAATGACCTGCCCAACGAAGCCCTTGACTATGTAAACCGGGCCATTGAACTAGAGCCGCAGGAAGCCGACTTGTATATGTACCGCGGCCTTGTGTACAGCGACTTGTACCACAATGACCTGGCCTGCGCTGACTTCAGGCGGGCAGTTGCACTGGGCAGTAAAATGACTGCAATGAATGCCGATGCATTGTTTAAAGAGGATAATTGTGAGTCGTGGTTTAAAGGAGAACTGGAGGGTATAAAACGTAGGTTTAAGCCTAACTGATCCTTTAAACGATTACGCTGGATTAGAATTAAGAGTTATCAAAAGTTCTTTTATTGATGCGCATTGCTTTTTATTAATGATCCACAGGAGGTTTTGTCTCTGATTAATAATCTGCACCGAGGTTTGAGCATCCGGTGAAACGGTAAACCCGTTTCGTTCCAACGCATTTTTTGTCCACAGGTACTCAGGGCCATTCCCTTCCAGGGAAACAGCAACTCCGCGCCATGCTTCGTGCCGAACTTTCCCGGTTTTCAAGTCGAACCCTTTAAGTTGAAAAATCTTATCAAAAGAACCATCAAGAACCAGATCCTCCGGAATGCCCTTTAAGAGATTCTTATTTTCTCCGGCCAGCCATATCAGGTCAGCAGTCTGTAAAGCTAAATCAAGTTCATGGGTTGCAACCAGCACCGCTTTATTTTTTTTGTGGGCAACTTGCCGGAGTAGATTCATGATCTCCACCCGGTTGTTCAGGTCCAGATGTGAAGTTGGTTCATCCAGTAACAGGAGGGGCGTTTCCTGTGCAAGCGCACGGGCAATCATTACCATTTGTAACTGGCCATCACTCAACTCATATATCTTTTTGTCCCTCAGATGACCGACATGGGTAACGCTTATTGCCTCATCGATGGAGTCTTTATCGGCCTGGGTTAAGTTCAGGCTCCAATCCAGATAGGGATAGCGGCCGTAGGTAATCAATTCCAGGGCAGTAAGGTTTCCGCCTACCTTATCCGTTAATACAACGGCCACGGATTGTTCCGAGGCTTTGTTGCCATAAACCGTAATGGTGCCATGTAACGGTTTATGTAATCCGGCCAGGGTTCGCAACAGCGTTGATTTACCAACACCGTTGGGTCCCATAAAGCAAACCAGTTCTCCCGGCATCAAAGCAAGGTCCAGGTTAGTGAATAGCAGTATCTCCAGATTACCGGCAAACCCCACATCGAGTTTAACAGTTGTGAGTAATGGAATTCGTTCAGACTCTATACTTAAACCCATATTTTTTTTGCACGGATAATTACCCAGATAACAACCGGTGCGCCAATCAGCGCGGTAACGGCATTAATCGGCAACACCAGTGCTTTGCCAGGAAGTTGCGCTATGCTATCGCACACCAGCATAAATGTGGAACCCGTTAGCACTACTCCCGGAATGAGCACCTTGTGGTTGCCCGATTTAATGACCAACCGGGTTAGGTGCGGAACGGCAAGCCCAACAAATGCTATTGGTCCGCAAAGGGCAGTAACTGCACCCGTCAGCAGGCACGTACTGATAATAATAAGTATTCGGGCCCGGTTGGGGTTGATGCCGAGGCTCCGGGCATAGTTGTCACCCAGCAGCCATGCGTTTAATGATTTAATCAGGAAAAAAGCCAGAGCCGTTCCAAGCAGGCAGGCTGTGGCCAACGTGAGTACCTCCTGTCTGTTTAAATTGCCCATGCTTCCGAATGTCCACACCAGGTAATACTGTTGGTCTTCGGCCCGGCTGACAAATTGCAATACACTAACCAGTGATGAGGTTGCTGCTCCCACCATAAGTCCGATGATTAATAAAGAGGCATTATCGCGTAATCGTTGTGCTACCAGTATCATCAGGATGAAAACCGAAAGGCATCCTAAACTTGCTGCCAGCGAAATGGCGTACGGGGTGGTAAAGAAAAACGGTACACCGGCCATAACAACAATAGCTACAACCAGACTAGCACCGGAACTCAGACCCAGCACATCAGGTCCGGCAAGCGGATTTCTGAACAGGGTCTGCATCAAAAGGCCGCTAACTGATAGTGCGGCTCCTGCGAAGACACCGGTTAGGGCCTTTGATAACCTGAAATCCAGAACAATATCTTTCCAAACTGGTACCGAAGGTTCGCCTCCCAGTAAAATAGTCAGGGTTTCAATGGGTGGAATAGATACACTTCCCAGCGACAGGTTGATCAGAAAGAAAACAAGCAAAATTAGAGTAAGAAGCAGCCAGGCGTACCGCATTTAGTGTTTTAGCGCTCAATGATAACAAAAACAACCGGCTTGTTCGGACTTACCCGAACGGAAGACACCCTCCAAAAATTTTAAAAGGCTGGTTTGCTAACTACCCTTTATCTCATATCTTTGCAGTCCTTTTTGCGTCAGAATGGCGCAAAATCCTGAAAAACAAGCATTAAAAGGTTTTACCCATGCCTGGAATTATAGGACGAAAAGTAGGAATGACCAACATCTATGGCCCCCAAGGCGAAAATATCGCCTGTACGGTTATTGAAGCGGGTCCCTGCGTAGTCACCCAAGTAAAAAACGTGGAAACAGACGGATACCGTGCCGTCCAGCTCGCCTTCGGAGAGAAGAAAGAAAAGAATACCACCAAGGCCCTCCTCGGCCACTTTAAAAAAGCAAATACAACGGCTAAGCGTAATGTTGTTGAGTTTCGTGATTTCAGAAAAGAGTTCGAAGGTATTGTTGAGTTAGGCAAAGAAATCCGGGTGCAGGATGTATTCCAGGAAGGCGACTTTGTGGATGCCGTAGGCACCTCAAAGGGTCGTGGTTTTCAGGGGGTGGTAAAACGCCATGGTTTTGGTGGCGTAGGCGAGGCGACACACGGCCAGCATAACCGGCTGCGTGCTCCCGGTTCCATGGGTAACGCTTCATTTGCATCCAGGGTAATTAAAGGAAAGCGTCTGCCTGGCCGCATGGGTAACGACCGCGTAAAACTGACCAACCTGAAGGTGGTTAAGATAATGCCTGACCAGAATATCATTGTGGTGAGCGGCTCTGTGCCGGGCGCAAAAAATTCAACCGTAATTCTGCAGAAGTGATGGAAGTAGCAGTACTAAAATATACCGGTGAGAAGACCAATAAGAAGGTTTCGCTTCCTGATTCGGTTTTCGGCATTGAGCCAAACGACCATGCCATTTACCTTGACGTGAAGAGCATCCTGGCCAATCAGCGTCAGGGTACGCACAAGTCGAAGCAGCGAAATGAAATTGCCGGATCATCTAAAAAAATCAAAAAGCAAAAAGGTACAGGCGGGGCGCGTGCCGGTAACATTAAAAACCCGCAGTTTAAAGGCGGTGGCCGTGTATTCGGTCCTGTTCCGCGCGACTACTCATTTAAGCTGAATAAAAAAGTAAAAGATTTGGCCCGCAAATCGGCCCTTACCTACAAGGCTAAGGAAAATGCCATTGCAGTTTTAGAGGATTTTACTTTCGAATCGGCTAAAACCAAGCAGTACATCAGTTTCCTTTCTGCGTTATCCTTGGCTGATAAAAAAACGCTGTTGGTGCTGCCGGAGATAAACAAAAACATCATCCTTTCAGGCAGAAATGTGAAGAATGCAAAAATCACTACGGCTGATCAGATCAACACATACGATTTGATAAATGCCGATAGCCTGATTTTCGTAGAGAGTTCAGTAACCAAGGTTGAGAGCCTGTTAAATAAAGAACAATGAGCGTGTTAAAGAAACCCCTGGTCACCGAAAAGGTCTCTGCCCTGAATGAAAAGGGCAAGTATGGATTTATTGTGGCCATTGATGCCAATAAGGTTGAGATAAAGAATGCCGTTGAAAAACAGTATGGTGTAACCGTTGAAAAAGTGAACACCATCCGGGTAATGGGTAAGCGGAAATCGCGCTATACCAAAACAGGTGTTCTGGAAGGTCGTAAGCCTAATTATAAGAAGGCCATCGTAACGCTGGCCAGTGGTGAAGTAATTGATTTTTACAGCAACGTTTAATGATTAAGCGATGGCGTTGAAGAAATTAAAACCGGTAACTCCAGGAACGCGACACAGACTTGCTCCGACTTTTGACGACATTACCTCGGCAACACCTGAGAAGTCGTTGGTTGTTACCCGTAAGAAAACCGGAGGAAGGAACAACAACGGTCGCATGACCATGCGCTACATTGGCGGTGGACACAAGCAGAAACTGCGTGTCATCGACTTTAAGCGTGAAAAGAATGGTGTGCCGGCAACGGTTAAATCAATTGAATATGATCCAACCCGTTCGGCCAGGGTAGCCTTGCTGTATTATGCCGATGGGGATAAATCATACATACTTGCACCTGATGGATTGAAAGCAGGTCAGCAAGTTGTTTCCGGTGCCGATGTTGCCCCCGAAGTAGGCAATGCGTTACCGTTGTCGAAAATACCCCTGGGTACTATTGTGCACAACGTAGAATTGAAGCCCGGCAAGGGTGGAGCCATTGCACGCAGTGCAGGTTCGTTCGTTCAACTACTGGCCCGCGAAAACGGGTTGGCAACCCTGAAGATGCCTTCAGGCGAAATGCGTAATGTGTTGGAAGTATGCATGGCAACCGTAGGAGCTGTTTCCAACCCTGACCACATGAACGAAAGTGTGGGCAAGGCGGGCCGCAGCCGCTGGCGCGGAAGAAGGCCGCGTAACCGGGGTGTGGCCATGAACCCGGTTGATCACCCGATGGGCGGTGGCGAAGGTCGCGCTTCCGGTGGGCACCCGCGTTCAAGAAAGGGGCTGTATGCTAAAGGCAAAAAGACCCGTCATCCGAAGAAATATTCCGATCGTCTAATTATATCTAGGAGGAAAAAATAAATGGGACGCTCAGTAAAAAAAGGACCGTATTGTGACTTCCGGTTGCTGAAGAAAGTTGAAGCAACGGAAAAGTCAGGCAAGAAATCAGTAATTAAAACCTGGTCAAGAAGGTCAACGATTGTGCCTGAATTGATCGGCCATACATTTGCGGTTCATAATGGAAATAAATTTATACCCGTTTATGTAACTGAAAACATGGTGGGGCATAAACTCGGTGAGTTTGCACCCACCCGTACGTTCCGCGGTCACTCGGGTAACAGAAAAGATGAGGGTACGCCAGCAGCTAAGTAGTCATGGAAACAACTGAAAAGAAAACAAAACGCTCCGTTGTAAAACGCGAAAAGCGCGATGCCAGGAAGGAAGCCGCTAAAACCGGCCCGGTAGTAGCTAAGTTGAAAAACGTGCCTACTTCACCGCGCAAGATGCGCCTGGTGGCTGATCTTATCAGGGGCGAACGGGTAAGCAAAGCGCTTAACATTCTAAAATACGAGCCTAAAGTAGGATCGCCAAAGTTGGAAAAACTGCTGCTTTCAGCGATATCAAACTGGGGCGCCAAAAACCAGGATGCCAAGTTGGAGGAAGCCGACCTTTATGTAAAAGATATCTGGGTAGATGGCGGCCGGATATTAAAGCGTCTTCGTCCGGCTCCACAAGGCAGGGCACACCGCATTCGTAAGCGCTCAAACCACGTGACGCTGGTAATTGACAGCCTGAAGAAGTCGGCTGAAACCGAAACAACAACAGAAACTAAGGAATAATGGGACAGAAGATAAATCCAATCGGGCTCCGTCTGGGCATCATCAGAGGTTGGGACTCCAACTGGTATGGTGGCAATACATTCTCCGAAAAACTTGTCGAAGATCAGAAGATCAGGGAATACATTGAAGCCCGCATTCCTAAAGGAGGCATAGCAAAGATTGTTATTGAGCGTACATTAAAACGCATTACCCTAACCATCCACACGGCACGCCCGGGTGTTGTTATTGGTAAAGGCGGTACCGAAGTTGATAAGATTAAGGAAGAATTAAAGAAGTTAACCGGAAAGGACGTTCAGATTAATATTTACGAAATCAAGCGTCCTGAACTGGATGCAAAACTTGTTGGCGAATCCATCGCGCAGCAAATTGAAGCCCGTATTTCATACAAGCGTGCCATGAAGCAGGCTATCGCATCGGCTATCCGTGTTGGTGCCGAGGGTATTAAGATAAAAGTGTCAGGCCGTTTGGCCGGTGCCGATATGGCCCGTACTGAACAATACAAGGAAGGCCGTATTCCATTACACACCCTTCGGGCGGATATTGATTATGCCATTTCCGAAGCACAAACGGTATATGGTAAAATAGGTATTAAGGTGTGGATTTTTAAAGGCGAGGTTTACGGTAAGCGTGATTTGTCACCCAATGTTGGTATTGTTAGCAACACAGCAACTGCACAGCAAGGTGGCGGCCAGCGTGGTGGCGGAACTGAGCGTGGCGGCCGTAGAAGGGGTGAAGGTCGTGGCGGTGAACGCGGAGGCGAGCGCAGATCAAAACGGTAATAGATTTTAACGAACGCGATAACAGTATTAAGTCATGTTACAACCAAAACGTACCAAGTTCAGAAAAATGCAAAAAGGCCGGGTGAAAGGAATGGCCACCCGGGGTCATACCATTGCTTTTGGTTCGTTCGGCCTCAAATGCCTGGAGGGCGGCTGGATCACATCGCGCCAGCTTGAGGCTGCGCGTGTGGCTGTTACGCGTGCCATGAAACGCGAAGGCCAGGTGTGGATTCGGATATTTCCCGATAAACCCATAACCAAAAAACCGGCTGAAGTGCGGATGGGTAAAGGTAAAGGAGCGCCCGAATATTGGGTGGCAGTTGTAAAGCCCGGTACTATTTTGTTTGAAGCCGGTGGTGTGAGTGTTGCCACGGCACGCGAAGCCCTGCGGCTGGCTGAAGGGAAACTGCCCATCAAAACCAAATTTACTATTCGAAGAGATTACGTAGAAGGTCAGTAAGCCATGAAGAATACAGACATTAAAGCATTGAGCGTACCGGAACTCACTGAAAAAATAGCCAGTGAAAAAGAAGCGCTGCGAAAAATGAAGTTCGCTCACCAGGTATCGGCCATCGAAAACCCGATGCGGATTAAGCAAACCCGCAAGCTGATTGCCCGCCTGCAAACCGAACTTCGTGCGAAAGAGATTCAAAAATAATTCCTATGGAAAGGAAACTTAGAAAAGAACGTGTAGGTGTTGTTGTGAGCAATAAAATGCAGAAAAGCATAACCGTTGCGGTTGATCGCAAGGTAAAGCACCCCATCTACGAAAAGTTTGTTCATAAAACCACCAAGTTCATGGCTCATGACGAAAAAAATGAAGCCGGCATTGGTGATACCGTGCGCATTATGGAAACGCGCCCGTTAAGCAAGAACAAGCGCTGGCGATTAGTTGAGATTGTTGAAAAAGCGAAATAACTATGATACGCACCGAAACCCGATTAACGGTAGCTGACAACAGCGGAGCAAAAGAAGTGCTTTGTATGCACGTACTGGGAGGCAGTAAAAGGCGATATGCTTCCGTTGGCGATAAAATCGTAGTAACGGTTAAATCGGCCATGCCTACCAGCCAGGTAAAAAAAGGCACGGTATCAAAAGCGGTGGTAGTACGTACTACTAAAGAAATCCGCAGAAAGGATGGTTCGTACATCCGGTTTGAAGACAACGCGGCTGTACTGCTGAACAACCAGGATGAGCCCCGCGGTACCCGGATATTCGGGCCGGTAGCCCGCGAGTTGCGCGAAAAACAGTTTATGAAAATTGTGTCACTGGCACCCGAAGTGATTTAAGTCATGGAAAGAAAATATAACAAACAACCCAAACTTCACATCCGCAAAGGCGATACCGTAAAAGTTATTGCCGGAGACGATAAAGGTAAAACCGGAAAGGTGCTGGAAGTTTGGCTACAGAAAAACCGGGCTATTGTTGAAGGGATCAACGTTGTTACCAAACACGAGAAACCTTCAGCCGGAAAGCCCGAGGGCGGTATTAAAAAAACCGAAGGTTCCATACACATCAGTAACCTGATGGTGGTTGACCCGGCCAGCGGAAAGCCTACCCGGGTTGGAAGAAAGCCGAATGAAAAAGGCAAGCTTCAACGATATGCGAAGAAAACAGGAGAATTTATAAAGTGATGGCTACTCCAAGATTAAAAGAAAAATATCAGAAGGAAATTGTACCGGCTTTGAAGTCAAAGTTCCAGTACAAGTCGGTTATGCAGGTACCTAAAATCGATAAGATCTGCATCAACAAAGGTATGGGCGTTGCTGTAACCGATAAGAAACTGATTGATGTGGCAGTTGAAGAAATTTCAGCAATCACCGGCCAAAAAGCTGTTGCCACAAAATCGAAAAAAGCAATTTCGAATTTCAAGTTGCGCGAAGATATGCCCATAGGCGTACGCGTTACGCTTCGTGGCGATCGCATGTATGAATTTATGGACCGGCTGATGAATATTGCCCTTCCGCGGGTGCGCGATTTCCGTGGAGTGAATCCGAAAGGATTTGACGGCCGTGGAAACTATACCCTGGGTGTGAAAGAACAAATCATCTTCCCTGAAATTTCCATTGATAAAGTAAATAAGATCAGCGGGATGGACATTACGTTCGTTACCACTGCCAAAACCGATGAAGAAAGCTACGAGCTCCTGAAAGCATTCGGGATGCCGTTTGCCAATAAAAACTAAAGAACGAATGGCGAAACTATCTGTAATAGCAAGGCAAACCAAACGGAAAAAACTGGTGGCATTGTATGCCGCCAAGCGTAAGAGTTTAAAAGAAGCAGGCGATTATGTAGCGCTTGATAAACTCCCGCGCAATGCCTCACCGGTACGTTTAAAAAACCGGTGCAAGCTTACAGGCCGCCCGAAAGGGTACGTGGGAAAATTTGGCGTATGCCGGAATGTTTTCCGCGAAATGGCCTCTGCTGGCAAAATCCCGGGGTTGACCAAGGCTAGCTGGTAATTACCGGCACGACATATTGATTAGGTTGCTGAGTACCAAGGTCCCCCGGCCGGCAACCGGGGAGAAACCAGGTAACAGTTTGGATAACAGAAATTGTTAGGTATCTTTGCAGCCCGTTTAAAACGGGCTGCTTTATTTAAAGCATTTTAGACTAAGAAATAGAAACATGACAGATCCTATTTCAGATTATTTGACCCGGTTGCGCAATGCCATTAAGGCAAACCACAAGGTGGTTGAAATTCCTGCGTCAAACCTGAAGAAAGAAATAACCAAGGTGTTATTTGATAAAGGTTATATCCTCAATTATAAGTTTGAGGACGGACTGGCCAATCAGGGCGTTATAAAAATAGCCCTGAAATATAATCCCGAAACCCGCGAATCGGCCATTTCTAAACTGGAGCGCGTGAGCACTCCTGGTCTGCGCAAGTATGTTGACACCAGCCGCTTGCCCCGGGTAATGAATGGGTTGGGTGTAGCCATCCTATCCACTTCGAAAGGAGTGATTACCGATAAAGAAGCCCGTAAAATGAATGTGGGTGGTGAAGTTTTATGTTACGTGTATTAAACGAACGAAAGCCATGTCGCGCATTGGAAGACAACCGATAAACATCCCTGCAGGAATTACCCTTACGTTCTCAAAAGAGAATCACAAGGTAACTGTTAAAGGTCCCAAGGGTGAACTCTCGCAGGTTATCGATCCGGATTTTACAATCAAGCAAGAGAACAACCAGGTTATTGTTGAGCGGCCTACGGAGCAAAAACGCCACAAGGCCATGCATGGTTTATACCGTGCCCTGATTGCCAACATGGTTGAAGGAGTGAAGAACGGCTATAAGCAACAACTGGAGCTGGTAGGTGTTGGATTCAAGGCCAATGCGCAATCCAATGTGCTTGAACTAAGCCTGGGATATTCACACAATATCTTCCTGGCAGTTCCGCAGGAAGTAAAAGTTCAGGCCACCCAGGAGAAGGGGGGAAATCCCACCATTACACTGGAAGGCATCGATAAGCAGTTGGTTGGCCAGGTGGCGGCAAAGATCAAGTCGTTGCGTAAGGTGGAGCCGTACAAAGGAAAAGGTATCCGGTTTGTGGGTGAATATGTTCGCAGAAAAGCCGGTAAGGCAGCTGCTAAATAATAGGTAATTGTAAATACAATAGCGATGGCAGGTAAGAACACAGCAAGGCGGGCACGGATTAAGATGGGTGTCCGCAAGAAGATAACAGGTACAACCGAGCGCCCGCGGTTAACGGTATTCCGTAGCAACACCGGCATCTATGCGCAGGTTATTGACGATAGCAAAGGAGTTACGTTAACCTCAGTTTCAACCCGCGAGTTGGGTGATAAAGCCACGCTGAATATGACCAACTCAAAAAATGCCGGAAAGAAGATCGCTGAAAAGGCTATCGCTGCCGGAGTAACCACGGTGGTATTCGATCGCAACGGCTATCTGTATCATGGAAATGTAAAGGCCTTTGCAGAAGGTGCCCGCGAAGGTGGATTGAAATTCTAAACCTTAGACTAAAAAGAGTAGTATGTCAGTAAGCAACATTAGTACGGTTAAGGCAAGCGAAATTGATCTGAAAGAACGCGTGGTAGCCATTGAGCGCGTAGCCAAGGTGGTAAAGGGCGGTCGCAGGTTCAGTTTTGCGGCTATTGTCGTTGTGGGCGATGGAAACGGAGTAGTGGGTTACGGTCTTGGCAAAGCCAACGAAGTAACCGATGCCATAACCAAGGGCATTGACGATGCCAAGAAACACTTGGTTAAAGTTCCGATTTCAAAAGGCACCGTTCCACACGAAGCCATTGGCAAGTTTGGGGGCGGTTTGGTGTTGCTCAAGCCTGCTTCACCGGGTACCGGTGTAATTGCCGGAGGTGCGATGCGTGCCGTATTGGAAAGTGCCGGTGTGCATAACGTGTTGGCCAAATCAAAAGGCTCTTCCAATCCGCATAACGTGGTAAAAGCAACCTTTAAGGCGCTTACCAGCATGCGCGATCCATTTACTGTTGCTAAAAACCGCGGTGTATCACTGTCAAAAGTATTTAACGGATAAGCCATGGGTAAGGTAAAAATCACACAATCGAGAAGTGACATTAAGCGACCTGAAACACAGCAGCGCACCTTACGCGCGCTGGGCCTGGGCCGTTTAAATAAATCGGTAGAAGTTGAACTCACCCCGCAAATTGCCGGGATGATTCAGAAAGTAAATCACTTGGTTACTGTAAAGGAACTGTAAAATGAAACTGCATACACTGAAGCCGGCAGAAGGATCGGTTAAAACCAATAAACGGCTCGGGCGCGGACAAGGCTCGGGCGGAACCACGGCAGGTCGTGGCCACAAAGGAGCAAAGTCCAGGTCGGGTTATGCCAAGAAATTTGGTTTCGAAGGCGGTCAGATGCCGCTGCAAAGGCGCGTTCCGAAATTTGGTTTTAAGAATAACAACAAAGAATATTTTAAAGCGGTTAACCTGGATGTGCTTGAAACCCTGTCGGCCAAGTCGAGCGACATCAGCCTTCAGTTTTTAATTGACAACGGAATTGTAGGCAAAAAAGACAAGGTAAAAGTGCTGGGGCGGGGCGAACTGAAAGCGAAAGTAAATGTTCAGGCGCACGCCTTCTCAGAAACTGCCATCAAGGCTATTGAAAAGGCCGGAGGCTCAACAACCAAGATTTAATAATGAAGCGATTCATTACCACCATACGGAATATTTTCTCAATTGAAGATCTGCGGGTGCGGATTCTCAACACAATGGGTTTTCTGATTATCTTCAGACTCGGCTCCTTTATTGTGTTGCCCGGCATTGATCCGGTTATCCTGGCAGGCAATGTAGCTTCGGGAGGCATCTTTGATCTGCTTAACACGTTCCTGGGTGGTTCCTTCAGCCGTGCATCCATTTTTGCGCTGGGTATTATGCCCTACATATCGGCATCCATTATTGTACAGTTGCTCACGTTTGCAGTACCCTATTTTCAAAAGTTGCAGAAGGAGGGGGATTCCGGCCGGAAGCGCCTCAACCAAATGACCCGCGTGCTTACTATATTTATCACGGGCTTCCAATCATACGGATATATTCGCGGCACCATTCCGGTTGAAGCGATAACCAATCCCGGGTTCTTTTTCTATTTCTCGTCCATCACCATCCTCATTGCCGGAACCATGTTCTGCATGTGGTTGGGCGAGCGCATTACGGATAAAGGCATTGGCAACGGTATTTCCATGCTGATCATGATTGGTATTGTTAGCCGTTTTCCGGGCGCTATCATTGATGAAGCGGTAAATAACCGTGGCATGCAGGGCGCCTTACTGTTCATTATCGAATTACTGGCCTTGTTCTTTGTGGTAATGGGTGTAATTATGCTTACGCAGGCCACCCGAAGAATACCTATACAATACGCCAAGCAGGTAATTGGCAATAAGTTATATGGCGGCAAGCGCGATTTCATCCCGCTTAAGTTAAACTCAGCCGGTGTTATGCCGATCATTTTTGCACAGGCGCTTATGTTCATTCCGGCTTTGCTGGCCGGCTTCTGGCGCGACAGCGACATTGGGGCATATATTGGTTCAACGTTCTCTGACTTTACCAGTTGGCAGTATAACCTGCTTTTCGGTTCGTTAATTCTGATTTTCACCTTTTTCTATACGGCTATTACCATTAATTCAAATGATATAGCTGATAACCTGAAACGAAACGGTGGTTTCATACCCGGAATAAAACCCGGTAAACAAACCGCTGAGTTTATTGATACAGTTTTGTCAAGAATCACACTGCCCGGAGCGTTGTTCCTGGTGGTTGTTGCTGTGTTGCCGGCTTTTGCCGTGCGGGCCGGTGTTGGTCAGAATTTTGCCCAGTTTTATGGTGGCACTTCATTGCTGATTATGGTGGGGGTTATCCTCGATACGCTGCAGCAGATTGAAAGCTACCTGTTAATGCGGCATTATGAAGGTATGATGAAGTCGGGACGTGTGAAAGGTCGTTCTCAATTTGCTGCGGCTTAAGTGCTGAATGGTTCACTTAAAGTCTGAAGAGGAGATACACATCATCAAAGAGGGTGCTCAGATATTGGGCAAGGCTCATGGTGAAGTGGCCGGGTTAATAAAACCAGGCATAAAAACTTCTGCACTTGATAAGGTGGCCGAAGAATTTATCCGCGATCACGGAGGCATACCGTCATTCAAAAACTATAACGGGTCCTTTCCGGCATCGCTGTGTATTTCGGTAAATGATGTGGTGGTACACGGAATTCCATCAAATTATGAACTGAAAGAAGCGGATGTGGTATCGATTGATTGCGGGGTGTATTACAAAGGCTATCACAGCGATTCAGCTTATACCTATCCATTGGAAGGTGCCGATGAAAAGGTGCTTTTGTTATTGGAACGGACGTATGAATCGTTGTTCAAAGGAATTGAACAGGCCAGGGCCGGCAACCGGATGGGTGATGTAAGTTATGCCATCCAGAGCTACGTGGAGAGTTTTGGGTATGGTGTCGTGCGCGAGTTGGTGGGTCATGGTGTAGGTAAAAAATTACACGAAGATCCGGAGGTGCCCAATTTTGGTAAACGGGGCAAAGGTGTAAAACTGGTGCCCGGAATGGTGTTTGCCATTGAACCCATGATTAACATGGGTACCAAAAATGTGGTGCAGGAACGTGACGGATGGACCATACGCACAGCCGACAGGCGGCCCTCGGCTCATTTTGAGCACATGGTTGCCATACGGGAAGATAAAACAGAGGTGTTAACAACACATCAGTATATAGAAGAAAAGTATTCGTATAAGTGGCGAAGCAAAAGTCGATAGAGCAAGATGGAACGATAACCGAAGCGTTATCAAACGCCATGTTTCGGGTTCAGTTGGAAAACGGACACGAAGTGTTGGCGCACATATCAGGCAAAATGCGGATGAACTACATCCGGTTGTTGCCTGGCGATAAGGTGAAACTGGAGATGTCGCCCTACGATTTGACAAAAGGAAGAATTGTATTCAGGTATAAATAAGGATTGAACGCAATGAAAGTAAAAGCATCCATAAAGAAACGCAGTGCTGATTGCAAAATTATCAGGCGCAACGGCAAGCTCTATGTTATTAACAAAAAGAACCCCCGGTTTAAACAACGCCAGGGATAACCAAAACACGATAACTTATACAACATGGCAAGGATACAAGGTGTCGATATTCCGGATAACAAGCGAGGCGAAATCAGCCTGACCTATATTTACGGTATTGGCCGCAGGTCAGCACAAAACATTCTTACCCAGGCGGGTGTGGATTGGAATAAGAAGGCAAAAGACTGGACCGATGAGGAGTCAAATGCGATTCGTTCCATCATCTCCGAGAAATTCCGGGTAGAAGGTTCCCTGCGTAGCGAAGTGCAACTGAGCATCAAGCGGCTGATGGACATCGGCTGCTACCGCGGCCTTCGCCACCGCAAAGGGTTGCCGGTGCGCGGGCAGACAACCAAAAACAACGCCCGTACACGCAAAGGAAAGCGTAAAACCGTAGCCAACAAGAAGAAGGCCACGAAAGGGTAATTGATACAGAAACATTAACGAACAACGATAATGTCAACCGAAAAACGAAAAGACAAAGCCAAGAAGCGGGTAGTAAACGTTGAGGCCGTAGGCCAGGCGCACATTAAAGCCACGTTTAACAACATCGTTATATCCATGACCAATTCAACTGGTCAGGTAGTTACCTGGTCTTCGGCCGGCAAAATGGGGTTCAAAGGTTCTAAGAAAAACACCCCTTACGCAGCCCAGATGGCTGCCCAGGATTGCGCCACGCGTGCCTTTGAACTTGGCCTGCGTAAAGTGGAAGTATTTGTAAAGGGTCCGGGCGCTGGTCGCGAGTCGGCCATCCGTACCATTCAAACTGCAGGCATTGAGGTTACGGCCATCAAAGACATGACCCCACTTCCGCACAACGGCTGCCGTCCGCCAAAGAAGAGAAGAGTATAAAAAGTAAAGAAGAATACAAAAGTTAAAAGATAATGGCACGATACACAGGTCCAAAAGCCAGAATATCCAGGCGATTCGGAGAACCGGTAATGGGTGAGAACAAAGCGCTTCAAAAGAAGAACTTTGCCCCCGGCATGCACGGTCGTGGAAAGAAACGCAAGCAATCGGAATATGCTACACAGTTAGCCGAGAAGCAAAAGGCAAAATACATCTATGGCCTGCTGGAGCGGCAGTTCGCCAAGTTGTTTGATAAGGCCTCGCGCAAAAAAGGCGTTACAGGTGAGGTGTTGTTGCAGTTGCTGGAAGCCCGCCTCGATAACACAGTTTACCGCATGGGCATTGCCCCTACCCGCAGGGGTGCACGCCAGCTGGTGTTGCACAAGCATATTACCGTTAATGGCGAAGTGGTGAATATCCCTTCGTACACACTTCGCCCGGGCGACAAGGTGGGTGTGCGGGAGAAATCAAAATCACTGGAGGCTATCACGAATAGTCTTTCCATCCAAAGTGCCCGCAAATATTCGTGGCTGGAATGGGATGGTGCCGAAATGGAAGGAAAACTGATCCACCTGCCTCCGCGTGAGGATATACCGGAGAACATCAACGAGCAACTAATCGTTGAATTGTACTCGAAATAATTCTAACCTTTAATCAGAACGTAACTATGTCAATACTTGCATTTCAAATACCCGACAAAGTGGTGATGGAAAAGGCCGATGATTTTCACGGCACCTTTACCTTCAAGCCGCTTGAAAAAGGTTATGGCGTAACCATCGGTAATGCGCTGCGCAGAATTCTGCTCTCCTCGCTGGAGGGTTATGCCATTACCGGCATTAAAATACCCGGAGTGCTCCATGAATTTTCTACATTGGAGGGCGTTGTAGAAGATGTTGCTGAAATCATCCTGAACCTGAAGATGGTAAGGCTTAAAAAAACCGGTGACAACTTCGACAGCAAAGTAACGGTTAACATCAAGAAGCAGAAGCAATTTAAAGCAGGCGACATTGCCCGCTTTACTTCAGCATTCGAAGTGCTTAACCCCGATCACGTTATCTGTAACCTGGATGAATCAGCTACTTTTGAGATAGAACTCACCATCGATAAAGGACGTGGCTACCTTCCTGCCGAGGAAAGTAAACCGGCCGAACAGGTATTTGGCTACATTCCCATCGATGCCATCTTTACGCCTATTAAAAACGTAAAATACAGCGTGGAAAACACCCGGGTGGAGCAAAAAACCGACTACGAAAAACTAGTCCTTGACATTCAAACCGATGGTTCCATCCATCCTGAAAAAGCATTGGAAGGAGCGGCCCATATTCTTATCAAACACTTTGCCCTGTTCAGTGATAAGTCGATGGAGCTTGAAACCGGCAAAGATGCCGAAGTAGAACAGGTAGATGAAGAAATGCTGCACATGCGTAAGCTGCTGAAAACTCCGCTGCACGATTTGGATCTTTCGGTACGGGCTTACAACTGCCTGAAGGCTGCCGATGTGAAGACCCTGGGCGACCTGGTGCAACTGGAAATTTCTGACATGATGAAGTTCAGAAACTTCGGAAAGAAATCGCTGGCTGAACTGGAACAACTGGTATCCGAAAAAGGCCTCACGTTCGGCATGGATTTGGCCAAGTACAAACTCGAAGAAGACTAGAAATCATGAGACACGGTAAGAAAGTAAATCACCTCGGACGGACGGCAAGCCACCGGAAAGCCCTGCTTTCCAACATGGCCAGTTCGCTTATTCTGAAAAAGCGGATTACCACCACGGTTGCCAAGGCCAAAGCGTTACGCAAGTATGTGGAGCCGCTGTTAACAAAGGCAAAGACGGATTCAACCCATTCGCGCAGAACGGTGTTTTCCTACCTGCAGAATAAAGAATCAGTAACTGAACTGTTCGGCACCGTGGCATCACGCATTGCCGAACGGCAGGGTGGCTATACGCGCATCATTAAAATGGGCGATGTGCGTCTGGGCGATAATGCCGAAATGTGCCTGATTGAACTGGTTGATTTTAACGACCTGTATGGTAAGGAGGCCGTTGCCAAGAAAGGCAAAACCCGCAGAAGCCGCGGAGCCAAAGGCAAAAAAGAAGAAGCAGCCGCTGAAACAACTGAAACTGCTGCACCGGAGGCCAAGGCCGAAAAAAAAACCACTAAAAAGAAAGCAGATAAAAAAGATAAAGAATAGCGTGCGAAACTGCATACAAAAAGGGATTGGGCATTGGGTTCAATCCCTTTTTTTATTGCGTTTTTACGGTAGTGCGCAAAAATTATCAGGTAAAGGACTGTCATATCAGATTGCAGACTATTTTTGTTAAACCCGAATCGAAGTGAAAAAGAAGGCATACCTCTTATTACAAGACGGCCTGTTGGTGGAAGGCAACCTGGTTGGTAGCCCTGGCACAACGGGTGGCGAAATCTGTTTCAATACCGGCATGACGGGCTACCAGGAAATCTACACCGACCCTTCTTATTACGGGCAGATTATTGTGAACACCACAGCCCACATCGGAAACTACGGGACGGTAGATGCTGAACAGGAATCGGATGCGCCTAAAATCAGCGGAATTGTAGTGAATGAATTTTCAACTGAATTCAGCCGGGCTACGGCACGCGAGAGTTTGCAGCAATACCTTGAAAAGCACAAGATAACCGGTATTTCGGATGTGGATACACGCATGTTGGTAAGGCACATCCGCAGCAAGGGCGCTATGAATGCCCTTATCTCCTCCGAGCTTACACCGGAGCAGATGAGGAAAGAAATTCTGAACGTGCCCTCGATGGACGGGCTGGAACTAGCCTCCAAAGTTTCCACACCGAAGCCCTATTTTTTCGGAAACCCCGATTCGG
>JAKLJG010000001.1:216577-235588 GCA_023151255.1 Cyclobacteriaceae bacterium
AGAAGAGCATCCTCACCAACCTGGCTAATGCTGGCTGCTACATCCAGGTATTCCCTGCTAAAACATTGTTCGAAACCATGGAGCAATGGAATCCGCACGGGTATTTTATTTCCAACGGGCCTGGCGATCCATCGGTAATGGAGTATGCCATTACTACCGTGAAGAAGATATTGGCAGCCGATAAGCCGTTGTTCGGGATTTGCCTGGGTCATCAGTTACTGGCCCTGGCCTGCGGGCTTTCTACCTATAAAATGCACCACGGCCACCGCGGACTGAACCACCCGGTTAAAAACCTGGTAACCGGCTTGGGTGAAATAACATCGCAGAATCACGGATTTGCCGTAAGCGAAAAGGACATTGAGAAAAACAAGGAAGTAGAGGTTACCCACCTGCACCTCAACGATAACACCATCATGGGCATCCGCCTTAAAAACAAACAGGCATTTTCGGTGCAGTACCATCCCGAAGCGTCACCCGGTCCGCACGACTCGCGTTACCTTTTTGAAGAGTTTGTTTCGATGATCCGGAAAAATGAAATGAAAGTTGCCATTTAGTAATTCAATACACCTATGAGTTTAATCGAAAGTATTCATGCGCGGCAAATTCTTGACAGCCGGGGCAATCCAACTATTGAAGTTGACGTAGTTACCGAAAGCGGGGCTTATGGACGCGCGGCCGTGCCCTCCGGGGCATCAACCGGAACGCATGAAGCGGTAGAGTTGCGCGATGGGGATAAGAAAAGATATCTCGGTAAAGGCGTGATGAAAGCTGTTGATAACGTAAACAACAAAATCGCAGCCGAAGTGGTGGGCTTTTCAGTTTTTGAACAAAACCTGCTCGATAAGATTATGATTGAGTTGGATGGTACGCCCAACAAATCTAAAATTGGCGCCAATGCCATTTTGGGTACATCGCTGGCCATCGCCAAAGCTGCGGCTATGGAGGCCGGCATGCCCCTGTATCGCTACATTGGTGGCGTGAGTGCCAACACACTGCCTGTACCAATGATGAATATCCTGAATGGCGGCAGCCATGCCGACAATGCCATCGACTTTCAGGAGTTTATGGTCATGCCGGTGGGGGCCGATACGTTTTCGGAAGCACTGCGCATGGGTGCCGAAGTTTTTCATACGCTGAAGAAAGTGCTTCACGACAAAGGATTATCCACCAACGTTGGCGATGAGGGCGGCTTTGCTCCAAACCTGAAGTCGAATGAAGAAGCCATTGAAGTTGTACTGAAAGCGATTGAAAAAGCCGGCTACAAACCCGGATCTGATATTTTTATTGCACTCGATCCGGCTGCTTCGGAGTTCTATGACTCCAAGGCTAAAGTGTATCATTTCAAAAAGTCATCCGGTAAAAAACTAAAACCGCTGGAGATGGCCGATTACTGGGCTAACTGGGCAAAGAAATACCCGATTATTTCGCTTGAAGACGGCATGGCCGAGGATGACTGGGCCGGCTGGAAAGCGCTTACCGAAAAAATCGGGAAGAGGGTTCAGTTGGTAGGCGATGACCTGTTTGTTACCAATGTAAAACGCCTGCAAAAAGGCATTGATGAGAATATAGGTAATGCAATTCTGATCAAGGTAAACCAAATCGGCTCGCTCACAGAAACCATTGATGCGGTAAATCTGGCTAAACGAAACAGCTACAAAAGTGTGATGTCGCACCGCTCGGGCGAAACCGAAGACAGTACCATTGCCGACCTGGCAGTTGCCTTGAATACCGGTCAGATTAAAACCGGCTCCGCTTCGCGCTCCGACCGGATGGCCAAATACAACCAGCTTATCCGCATAGAAGAAGAACTGGGCGAAGTGGCGTACTTTCCCGGAAAGAAGTTTTAACAGGCCCGGATTACGGGGTTATTGTAATCTCCCGTAATTACCGCTACCTTAGTCATCATTTTTTAAGCTATGTGGAAGAAGTTGCCGAAGGCCTTCCGTAATTTTTATGTGATTACCGGCCTTATTTTTTTCATCTGGATGCTGTTTCTGGATTCCAACGATTTGATTTCGCGTTACCGCCTGTCGGCTAAGTTACGGGCGCTGGAGAACGAGAAGGAGTATTATCAGCAAAAAATAAAGGAAGTTGAGCAGGATAAAAATGAATTGTTCGGTGACCGTGAATCACTCGAAAAATTTGCCCGCGAAAAATATTTAATGAAGAAGGAAAATGAGGATGTATTTATTATCGTTGAAGAATAAAAGCAATACCCATGCATAAACTGGCTCTGTTACTAATAACGGTTTGCTCAATTTCCTTTTCGGTACGGGCGCAAGGTAAAAACAACAGCCTGAAAGGAGTTCCGGCAAAGGAACGTATTGTTACCGGTGGCGGACTGGGTTTAAGTTTCGGCAACACCATGGACTTTATTTCTGTTTCACCGATTGTCGGGTATGCCATTACCAAAAAATTTATTGCGGGCACCGGCTTAACTTACCGGTATACAAAGTACAAAACGGTAAACCCTCCCATTACCTTTAACGATTACGCCATCAACCCGTTTGCACGGTTCACGGTTTACAATGGTATCTTTATTCAAACGGAATTCGAACACCTCAATTACGAATACTATGTTGGCCTTGGAGAAACTGCGCGCAGTAGTTTTAACAGCTTTCTGGCAGGTGGAGGTTTCATTCAGCCCATGGGCAGAAATGCCGCCTTCTTTGTAATGGCCCTTTATAATTTCTCGTACACGGCTTCATCAAGTTTATATACTCCGTACCAAAGTCCGTGGGTAATCCGGGCCGGGATCACCATTGGTGGAATCAGTTTTTAAAGCGAAAGACCTAGCCTAGCGGCCAGTTCCTTTAAATCTTTTTCAACAGCGGGGTTTAATTCTACGCCTTCCTTCAGGCGCTGGTCTGTCATTTGTCGTTCGGGGTCTCCATGGATCAGCACAGCTAAATTTCCCTCAGTTGTCTTAGCCGAACGAAATCGCTCTATCCAGTTGTCCATATGTTGTTTAAATTCCTCGGCAGGCCTAAAGGCATCAACCCGCATGGCGCCCAAGAAATGGCCAATACCAGTACCAACCGGGTCGGTCGGGGGTTGTAGGAACGCGACAAAAGGCGGCACCCAAGGGCCGTAGTTCGCCCCGCTTAACACAGCCGAAAGGATATCCACCATCGCTCCCAGTCCGTAGCCTTTGTGGCTGCCGTGTTCGTAATCGCTGCCCAGCGGAATCAACGCGCCACCTGCTTTCAGTTCGTGCGGATTGGTGGAGGGCTTGCCCTCTTTTGTTTGTATCCACCCCAATGGCGCTTCTTTATTTTTTCGCTGCAGTATTTCGAGTTTGCCGTTGGCCGCTGTGGTGGTGGCCATATCCAACACAAAAGGCGGTTGCTTGCCGGCAGGTATAGCTACCGAAATCGGGTTGGTGCCCAGCAATCGCTCGGTTGAGAAAGTAGGTGCCACCAGCGGGCTGGCATTGGTCATGGCCCAGCCAATCATGTCGTGCTCAAGGGCCAGCATGGTATGATAGCCGGCAATACCAAAATGGTTAGAGTTACGCACTGCCACCCAGCCCGTGCCGCACGCTTTTGCCTTTTCAATGGCTATGGTCATCGCCTTTGGCGCTACCACCAGACCCAAGCCGGCATCGCCATCTATTGTGGCTGTACCCGGTGATTCATGAACAATCCGGATGGCGGGCGCTGGGTTAATCCTTTTGGCTTCCCACAGCCGCACATAGCCTGAAAGCCGGGCTACGCCATGCGAATCAATTCCGCGCACATCGGCAGCCAGCAGTGCATCGGCAGCCAGCAGTGCATCGGCTTCGGGGCATCCCATTTTTAGAAAAACGGAGTACGCAAAAGTTTTCAGCTCATCAATGCGGTAAATGCGGGTATTCATGCGCGGCAAAGATAGGCAACCAGCAGGTAGGGCGGATCAGTTAAAAAAAGATTTACTTTGGTTTGTGAAATCCGGTGTGCACCTGCATCAGATGAAATAAATGTTAAAATCATGAAGCGAATTAGCTTATTCCTTATCCTCAGTGTTGTCGGGATACATGCCATTGCTCAATCTGAAAAGCCGGTCGACTCAAAAATCACCCGCGTAACCGTTTTCTTAAACCGCGCACAAGTAACGCGCGAACTTAAAACCCGTGTGGAGGCTGGTAAAACCAACCTGGTGCTTTCGGGGCTCACCGCGCAGCTTGATCAGCAAAGCGTGCAGGTTTCGGGTAAAGGAAATTTTATCTTACTGGGCATTAATCACCGGCAAAACTTTATCAGTGAGTTTAATCTGCCGAAAAGCCTGCGCGTGTTGAACGATTCGCTGGACTATTACAAAAGATCATTACTGGTGGAACAACAACAAAAAGATGTGCTTGGCAAAGAAGAGCAGTTGCTGCTGGCCAATCAGAAAATTGGCGGGAACAACCAGAATATTACGGTAAATGAACTGAAGGCCATGGCCGAGTTTTACCGGAGCCGCCTGGGCGAAATCGGGATGGCCAAAATCAAAAGCGATGAGAAAATCCGGAAGACCAACGAGCGCATCAGTAAACTTAATCAGCAAATTCAGGAACAGAACGAATTGTACAGCCGCAACACTAGCGAAATTGTGATCAGTATTTCGGCTGAAACGGCCGGCACCGTTGACCTGGAAGTAAATTACGTGGTAGCCAATGCCGGCTGGTATGCCGTGTACGACCTGCGTGCCATTAACACGAAGAGCCCGATACAGTTAAGCTACAAAGCCAATGTGTTTCAAAGCACTGGCGAGGATTGGAAAGATGTACGATTGAAGCTATCAACCGCCAACCCCAGCTTGGGCGGCACAAAGCCTGAATTGTACACCTGGTACCTTGATTTTTATTATCCTGCCTACAGGCAACGCGAGATTTCGCGGATGGGTGCAGTACACCGGTCTGCCGATAAGGGTGAAGATGTGGAGTTAAGCGTGGAGGTGCCTGCAACAGAGCAGATGAGTATTACCGATTACACGCAAACCATTCAAACCAGCCTGAACACGGAATTTGACATCAACTTGCCTTACACGGTGGTTTCGGCATCCAAGCCTACGCTGGTTGACATCCGCAACCACGAACTGAAAGCGGATTACCGCTATGCCGTGGCGCCCAAACTGGATAACGATGCCTTTTTGCTTGCCCGCGCCACCGGCTGGGAAGACTTCAGCCTGTTGCCCGGAGAGGCCAACGTGTTCTTTGAAGGGACCTTTGTAGGTAAATCGTTTATTGACCCGAACAATGTGAAGGATACGATCTCGGTTTCGCTGGGGCGCGACAAGCGCATTGTGGTGCAGCGCGAGCGCGTAAAGGATTTTTCTTCGCGCAAAGCCATTGGTTCCAACATCCGCGAAACGGCTGCCTGGGAAATTACCGTGCGCAACACGCGCAACGAACCGGTAAAACTGGCCGTGGAAGATCAGGTGCCGGTATCGAAAATCAGCCCGATTGAAGTAACTGTTAACGATGTAGGCGGAGCAAAGTACAACAAAGATACCGGCAAACTGGTGTGGGAAATGAACCTGCAGCCGAATGAAACAAAGAAAGTGGTGTTTAAATACGAAGTAAAATACCCGAAGGATAAACAGGTAAGCGGGTTGTAGAATAACAACATACTTTATACAATTGAAGATATTTCCTTTAAGAGAATTTATCAAGTGCCGGCACTGTTTTGGACAACAAACTGTCGGAAATTATCTGCAATCACCCAATCGATGCCAGCACTCCTTCTTTCATTGAGTAACTTGATACCCTGATCCCGGTGAAGGTATGTAGTTGCAACACGTATCGTATCAGGCAGCAGGCTACCACAATCATATCCACGCGCATCTCCAGCATGCCGGGTATGGCCATTCGCTCCTGCCTGTTTTTGGTTATTAGCTCAGCATAAACTTTATGGAAAGCCTCAAGGGTCAGCGGGGTCTCGGCTGCGGTTGGCTCAGTAACTATATTTTGCTGAATGCAATAAATGTCACTCAGCGTATCAAACGTTCCGGAAGAGCCTGCCAATGTAGAAGGCTGGTACAGGTATAGCGCTTTTTTCAGGTCAGTTAATTGTTCTTCAAAGTAGCCATCAAGTGCAGCTACTTCTTCCAATGTTATCGGGTCATGGTGCTGAAATTTTTCAAGCAGCCGCTGGGCGCCTATCTCCAGGCTGGCCTTCCAGAAAATTTTGTTGTCGTTGGCAACAATAAATTCCACGCTGCCTCCGCCAATATCCATAATCAGCATCTTTTCATGGCCCGGGTTCAGCGCCCACCGCACTCCGTAATAAATGTACTCTGCTTCTTCTTCACCCGATATCACCCGTACATCAATGCCGGTTTGTGATTTAATTGCAGCGAGCACTTCGGCCCGGTTAACGGCATTGCGCAGGGCGCTGGTGCCGAAAGCGTAAACAACGGTTGCACCATGCATCGCAATCACATCTTTAAACAACTGCATAGTCTCCAGGGCGCGGGCAATCCCTTCCTCGGTAATCCGATTTTGATTAATACCTCCTTTACCAATCTTCACGGCCTGCCGGTCGCGGTGAATAATGAAAAATACTCCGTTCCTCCTCTCCGCAACCAACAGGTGAAACGTGTTGGTGCCCAGATCAATAATGGCAATACGGTTGGTCATGGCTTTTCAAAAAAGCAATTTACTACCTTCCTTTCCTTTAACTATATTTCGGGCTGATCCCATTCTTCATGGCAAAGCGAAAAGCACCCGATACCACGCTGCAACAAAAATTTGATGAGCTGGACCGTAAGAACAACGAAGCCCTGTTGGGAGGCGGTGAAAAACGCATTGAACAGCAACATGCCAAAGGCAAGCTAACGGCACGCGAGCGCATTCATTTGCTGCTGGATGAAGGCTCCTTCGAAGAACTCGGCAAGTTTGTGATGCATCGCGCCAAGGATTTTGGCTTAGACAAAGAGCATTACTTAGGCGATGGCGTGGTAACCGGTTACGGTACTGTAAATGGGCGACTAGTGTATGTATTCTCGCAAGACTTTACCGTGTTTGGCGGCTCGCTTTCTGAAACGCACGCTGAAAAGATTGTGAAGATCATGGAGCTGGCCATGAAAAACGGAGCCCCGGTAATCGGCCTGAACGATTCGGGCGGTGCGCGCATCCAGGAAGGTGTGGTATCGCTGGGCGGCTATGCCGATATTTTCTATCGCAACACACTGGCTTCCGGAGTCATCCCGCAAATCTCGGCCATCATGGGGCCGTGTGCAGGCGGGGCCGTATATTCGCCAGCCATTACCGATTTCATTTTTATGGTGGAGAACACTTCGTTCATGTTTGTTACCGGTCCGAATGTGGTAAAAACCGTTACACATGAGGATGTAACTTCCGAAGAACTGGGTGGCGCACAAACACACAGTACCAAAAGCGGAGTTACCCATTTTGCCTGTGCCAACGAGGTGGAGTGCATACGCCAGATAAAGACCTTGTTAAGTTACCTGCCGCAAAATTGCGAGGATGATCCGCCAGCTTTGCCCTACACACCTGCCGATGAAAAACGGGAAGCACTAAATGCCATTGTTCCGTCTAATCCCAATCAACCCTACGATATGCGCGAAGTGATTACAGGCACAGTGGATGAGGGCAGTTTTTTTGAAGTACATAAAGACTTTGCCGAAAACATTGTGGTAGGGTTTGCCCGGCTTGCCGGAAGGAGCATCGGTGTTGTAGGAAATCAGCCGGCAGCGTTGGCCGGTGTGCTGGATATTGATGCCAGCGTAAAGGGCGCTCGGTTTGTTCGCTTTTGCGATTGCTTTAATATTCCGCTGCTGGTGTTCGAAGATGTACCGGGCTTTTTACCGGGCACCGACCAGGAGTGGAACGGCATCATTACCAACGGTGCAAAATTGCTTTATGCGTTTTCTGAAGCTACCGTGCCGCGCGTTACGGTTATTACACGCAAGGCGTATGGCGGGGCCTATGATGTGATGAACAGCAAACACATCGGGGCCGACTTGAATTACGCCTGGCCCACGGCCGAGATTGCCGTAATGGGCGCCAAGGGTGCGGCTGAAATCATTTTCAGAAAGGAAATTGCTGAAGCGGCCGATCCGCAGGCTAAACTCAGCGAAAAGGTGGAGGAATACACCCGCAAGTTTGCAACGCCCTACCGGGCTGCACACCGGGGCTATATTGATGAGGTGATTTACCCCGACCAGACCCGTGAAAAGTTAATCCGTGCGTTTAAGATGCTGGAGAACAAAGCGGCAAAACTGCCACGCAAAAAACATGGGAATATTCCGTTGTAACGAATAATCATGGACTCACCTCCTCGTTCCACGTCCTGCTTGCAGCGGGGGGACGTCAGCCGTAGAATGAATAAAGAGGGTGAATCAGTTGTTTAGCCTGCTCAATTATTTCACACCTGTGCCATTTAACTATCTTTACCAAATTTCATTCAACTGCCTATGGACAAAAAAAGCAAAACCTTCTTATTTGAATACTTAAATAACGCTTCCCCTACGGGATTTGAATACCCCGGTCAGCAAATCTGGCTCAACTACCTGAAGCCCTACATTGACGATTACCTGGTTGATGTGTACGGCACGGTGGTGGGTGTTATCAACCCGAAAGAAAAGTACAAAGTGGTTATTGAAGCCCATGCCGATGAGATCTCGTGGTTTGTCGGCTACATTACCGATGACGGCTACATTTACGTTAAACGCAATGGCGGGTCCGATCACCAGATAGCGCCATCCAAGCGGGTAAACATCCATACCGAAAAAGGTATTGTAAAAGGCGTGTTCGGCTGGCCGGCCATTCATGTGCGCGATGCGGCCAAGGAAGAACCGCCTTCATTGAAAAATATTTTTATCGACATCGGCTGCGAAAGCAAGAAGGAAGTAGAGGCAATGGGTGTGCATGTGGGTTGTGTTATCACGTTTGAAGATGAATTGATGGAGATGAACAAGAATTATCTGGTGGGGCGCGCGCTCGATAACCGCATGGGCGGCTTTATGATTGCCGAAGTAGCGCGCAGACTAAAGGAGGGTAAAAAGAAACTTCCGTTCTGTTTGTACATCGTCAACTCGGTTCAGGAAGAAATTGGTTTACGCGGTGCAGAAATGATTTCACGCAGGCTAAAGCCTGATTTAGCTATTTGTACCGATGTAACACACGACACCTGTTCGCCTATGTATAGCAAAAAAGACACGGGTCATATTAAATGTGGCAGCGGACCGGTACTTTGTTACGGCCCGGCCGTACAGAATAATGTTCTCAAAATGGTAATCCAAACAGCCCAAAAGCGGAAAATTCCGTTCCAGCGGCAAGCTGTCAGCCGCTCCACCGGAACAGACACTGATTCGTTTGCCTACTCGGCCGAAGGGGTGGCATCAGCCCTTATTTCCTTACCCCTTAAATACATGCATACCACAGTCGAAACCGTCCACAAAAACGATGTAGAAAATGTAATAAAGCTCATTTTTGAGGTTCTTTTGCAGGTTAAGCCGGGGCACGATTTCCGGTACATTAAGTAAAACCTGAAAACCTTACATCCATAAGAAACGGGTCTTGATAGGCTCCTCAAGCGAAAAAGAGGGGCCTATTTTTGTGTCGTTAAAAGCAACTAAAACAAATTGACCCGTTATGAAAATGATTAAGAAAATCCTCTTCACCTTTCTGGTAACCTCGGCCACTACTGTATTTGCACAGGAGCGCCCCCTGCACGAGGTGTACTCTATGATGGTATATAACTTTGTTAAGTACGTTCAATGGCCCGATCACACCGAAAGTGGCGAGTTTGTTATTGGTGTTATTGGCAACAACGACATGTATGCTACACTAAACAGCTGGTATGGCGGCAAACCGCGTGGCAGCAAAACCTACGTGATAAAGAAATTCAACTCGGCAGCCGATGTAGCTGATTGTCATGTGGTGTTTATCGATAAATCGAAGAGTGGTGAGTTCGAAGCAGTAAATAACAAAGTGAAAGGAAAAGGCACGTTGGTGATTACCGATAAAGCGGGCTTAGGCGAAAAGGGTAGTGGCATTAACTTTAAGAACATTGATAACAAACTGAAGTTTGAGTTGAACCAAAAAGCTATTGAAGCTTCAAACCTGAAGGTTTCCGGTTCGCTTACTTCGATGGCTATATTGATTTAAGAGTTTAACTTCGTATAAACAAAACCTCTCTGAACATGAAAAAAGTAGTTGTAGTTTTTGCTGTATTGCTGGCGGTAAGTACTGCCTGGGCACAGGAAAGGCCGAACCATGAAATCCATGCGGCCATGGTGTTTAACTTCATTAAATATGTACAATGGCCTGATGAAGGTACCGGTGGCGATTTTATAGTGGGTGTGATGGGTGAGGACGATGTGTTCAATACACTTAAGGCCTGGTATGACGGCAAACCCAAAGGCGCCAAGAAGTATGTGATTAAGAAACTTGCTTCAGCTGATGAAGCAGCTTCATGCCACGTGGTGTACCTGGGAAAAACCAAGAGCAAAGAATTTGAGAACATCAAAAACAGCATCTCCGGTAAGCCTGTACTAACGGTAACCGATGGCAGCGGACTGGGGCAAAAAGGAAGTTGCATCAACTTTAAGATTGTTGACGGCAAACTGAAGTGGGAGCTTAACCAGGGCACCTTTACCAGCTCAAACCTGAAAGTTTCAGGCCAGTTGAGCAGCATGTCGATACTTATTTAGTAGGTAGGTAGTTAAGCTGAATTGGTATTCAGCGTGAATTATAAGAGCATGGAGGGAGCAGATTGGATTTTTCGTGAGCTGGTAGAGAACTCCGGTGACATTTTTACGGTAGTGGATAAAAATTTCCGGATCCGCTACATTTCTTCGGGTGTAAAAGAATACGGTGCAGAACCGATTTCCCTGTTGGGCAAAAACATCTTTGATTTTGTTTGCCCCGAAAAAACTGAAGAATGGAAACAACACCTGGCGGGTGTTGAGGAAAGAAGATTGTATGAAATCGGTTTACGGTTAGGTAAAAGTACTACTAACTATTTTGATGTTACCATCTACCGGATTAACCAGGGTGCCCCCGGCAACGGCCACGTGCTGAAGTTGCACAATGTGACCCAGCGTAAGCTTAAGGAGAAAGAATTGGTTAATTCCAACAAACAGCTCGACCAGGTTATTTATAAAACCACACACGACCTGCGGGCTCCGCTGATGTCGGCCCTCGGCCTGGTTGATCTGGCCGTAAAGGCACCAGCCGAGCAAAAGGACGAGTACCTGGCACTTATCCGGAAGAGCCTCCACAAGTTGAATGGATTTATCGAAGAGATGAACCATTTTTTTCGAACGGAAAAAATGGCTGTGCAGCGCGAGCGGATAAACCTCAGCGACCTCATCCGTGAAGAACTGGAAAGCCAGCGCAACTTGTACCGTGCCGACAGGTTGACAATTGAAACCTCGGTTAATGAAGAAGAGGCGTTTTTCTCCGATCGGATTCGGGTAAAAACCATCCTCACCAACCTGGTTACCAACGCAATTAAATATGCCGATGTAACCAAGGAAAAATCGGTCATCCGTATAACTGCCAAAACCGATAAGCAACAATGCGCACTGGTTGTAGAAGATAATGGCATTGGCATAGAAGAAAAGTATCAAAGCAAGATTTATGATCTCTTCTTCAGGGCTACCACCCAATCGCACGGTACCGGTTTGGGACTGTTCATCCTGAAGGATACCGTGGAGCGGCTGAAGGGTACTATTGAAATGAAATCACAGGTGGGCGTGGGTACCACCTTTAAAATAAACATACCAAACCAGGTAACAGTACCCGCTGTTGCCGGTTAACGACATGCGCGCAGGGTCACGGAGTTTTTATTGAGAGGGTCTTTCTTCGTGTGCTCTGTGCGCTTTTTATTAAGGAGGCATCCTGCCAATGGCGGGGTGCCTCTTATCTTTATACCTTAATGGAAACCCGGATCTTCATTGATCAGATGCAAAACAGCGTGGCGGTACCTTTTCCGCCACAACGCATCATCTCGCTGGTGCCCTCTCAAACCGAACTGCTTGCTGATTTGGGGCTTGATGAGCGTGTTGTTGGAATAACCAGGTTCTGCATTCATCCGGCCGGATGGCGCAAATCAAAAGTCGTTATCGGGGGAACAAAAAAATTCGATTTCGATCGCATTCGTTCACTCAACCCCGACCTGATTATTGGTAATAAAGAAGAGAACTATTTGGAGGGCATTGAACTACTGAGGAGTGAATTTCCGGTTTGGGTAAGCAATGTGACCACCTTTGCCGATGCTGTTCACCTTATTCAGCAACTGGGTATGATTACGGGTTGTACTCAACGGGCTGAAGACCTTATCAACCAGATAAAAAATTCTTTTAAGCTGATGCAAAAGGTAAAGCCGTTTACCGTACTGTATCTTATTTGGAAAAATCCCTGGATGGCGGCCGGCAGCGAAACATTTATCAACGCTATGCTCGAAACAGCCGGTTTCAGAAACATACTTAAAAAACCGCGGTATCCGGAACTTACAGACGAGGATTTGTGGGGGCTTAATCCACAAATCGTCTTCTTGTCATCGGAACCCTATCCATTCTCTGAAAAACATAAAATTGAGTTTGAGCAACGGATGCCGGGCACCAAGGTTATTTTGGCTGACGGTGAAGTTTTTTCATGGTACGGTAGCCGGTTGCTACAATTTCCGGATTATATAAACCGGCTTATTCTTCAGTTGCCATAACACCCAGCGACTTTACATCATCCCAGAATCGGGGGTAGGATTTTTTCACTACACCCGGGTTTTCAATACGTATCGGGCTGATCATGCACAGCGGTGCAAAAGCCATTGCCATGCGGTGATCGAGGTACGTATGAATCGCACCAATTTCGTGTGGCAGTTTGTTAGCAGGGGTAAGATGCCAGGCTCCATACCTTTCTTGAAATGCTGCACCAAGTTTGGCCAGTTCTGTCTGAAGTGCCTTTGTCCGGTCGGTTTCTTTAATTCGCAAACTTTCCAGCCCCGTAAAGGTTGCTGTAATTCCCTTGGCGGCACATACTACGGCCACCGTTTGGGCCAGGTCGGGGCAATCGGTAAAATCCCAAGCAAATTCGTTGCGGTGTTCTTTGGAGCACAATAGCAGGTCATGTCCACGCGGCTCAGCTTTTACACCAAGCAACTCCATCATATCAACAATACACTTATCACCCTGGATTGATTTTATGGATATGTCGGGAAGGGTAATTTCCGCCTGCTTCGCCAAGGCTGTAAAGGCAAACCAATAACTGGCGGCTGACCAGTCGGGTTCGATTGTATAGGGTACGGCTTTATAGGTGCCGGGCGAAACGGTGATAGTATTTTCACTCCATTGGGTTGTTGCACCAAACATGCGCATCAGCGAAAGCGTCATTTCAATGTATGGGCGACTGGCAATTTTTCCCTCCAGTTCCAGGGTCAGTCCCTCCGGCAGGATGGGGGCAATCATCAGCAGGGCCGAAATGTACTGGCTGCTTACATCGCCCCGGATGGCCAGATGATTGGTTTTTTGAATGAAGGGGCCTTCAATCTGCACCGGTGGAAAACCTTCCTTTTCGGTGTAGGATAGCCGGGCGCCAAGTTTGCGGAGGGCTTCAATCAATAATTGAATGGGGCGTTGCTTCATCCTGTCGGTGCCGGTTATCCGTTTTGGTATGCCCCGCACGGCACAGTAGGCTGTCAGAAAGCGCATGGTGGTTCCGGCATCCTCGGCATCAAGTACCGGTTCGGGTGCGTTAATCAATCGCTGCATAAGGTGCGTATCATTCGCCTCCGAAAGATTTTTAATCGGTGCATTACCACCGCTGAGTGCATGGATAATTAAAACCCGGTTGCTGATGCTTTTTGATGCCGGTAAATGACGGATAACTCCAGAGACAGTCGGTTTGGGTTGAAGTGTGATGTAATGACTCACTGAACAGGTGTTAGTCGCACAAATTACATTTTGTAAAAGATTTTTTTGCAGGCGTGAAACATTTACACATCGTTAGCAGTTAACTTTGTTATAGAGTTTTATGAGTACCACCAAAAAAATAGCGATTGGGTTGGGAATTGCCTCAGGGGCTTTACTGGCAGCGTGGCTGCTTACGGGCGACCGTAAGAAGAAAACCGTTGATTTTATTGCCAAAAAAGCCGATGACGTAAAGCGCGCCATCCGTAAAAGCAGTGATTCGTTTAACGATTCAGAAGCCCACTACGTGTGAAGCGAACCATAATATGTCAGCGAGTCGACCATCTCAGCCATAGAAACCTCAACATCCCATCGGGCCCTTCCGATGCCGTTCAGCAGGGCCATCAGCACCTTATTGTCTTTATTTTTCTTATCCTGGTAGCATAGTTGTGCTATTTCTTCGGGGCGCTCCGGCAGGTTTAGTTTACCAAAAGCCGCGAGCAGGTAGGTGGAGATTTCCTGTACTTCCTGGACGGTTATCAACCCTTTTTGTGCAGCAATCTTTGATTCGCAAATCAGGCCGGCCGCCACGGCTTCGCCATGTAACAGGGGCTGGCCTTTTGCCAGGTAGTAGGTTTCAACAGCGTGGCCAATGGTGTGGCCGGCATTCAGAATTTTTCGCAATCCCTTTTCATGGGGATCTTGCTCTACCACCTGCCATTTTAAAGTTGCCGAATGCTGAACCAGCCTGCTCCACTCCTGGGTCTGCCAGGGTTTGCCCCGAATTACATCCCAGAGGGGCTTATCAGAAATCAGCGCGTGTTTGATCACTTCAGCAAAGCCCGAGCGCAACTCCCTTTCGGGAAGCGTGTTGAGAAACACGGTGGACAAGATGGTAAGGACAGGCTCTCTGAAAACCCCGATTTGGTTTTTATAATAGCCGAAATCCACCCCCACTTTACCGCCAACACTGGCATCGGCCATAGCCAGCAGGGTGGTGGGTATCAGTATAAAATCAATACCTCGTTTAAAAGTAGAGGCGCAAAAGCCTCCCAGATCGCCCGCCACCCCTCCTCCAATTATAATCAGCACCGAATGCCGATCCAACGCCTGGTCGGTCATGGCATGCCATACGTGCATACAGGTTTCGATGGTTTTGGCCTGTTCGCCAGCGGGTATGGTAATTACCCGGTGTTGAGGCAGGCTATCCTTTACACGGGGGTAGCAATGTGTTTTGGTGTTTTCATCGGTGAGTACTGCCAGTTGCGCGTACTTCCGTTTAACCAGAAATTCACTCAGGTCGTTTTCCGGCCAGGCTGATACCCGGATGTGATCAGGGAGCATCATGCCGGGTTTCGGATTGGTTCATGATTTCTGTTTGGATGCGGATGGACTCATCGTGGATAACCCGGTAAAGTTCTTTAATAAAATCGGCTGCCAGGTGGGCATGCTGGCCCCATTCTGGACGGGTTTTCATTATCTCATTCCACCGCTCCAGCTGAAATACGGTTACGTTGTTTTCTTTTTTATAGTCTCCGATTTTTTCAACCAGTTTCATCCGCGAAGCAAGCGTGTTGATCAGTTCTTGGTCCATCTGGTCAATCCGCTCGCGAAGGTGCTCCAGTTGATTGAGGAATATTATGTTATCGGAGGATCGTTCGGCAATACGCAGGTTAGCCAGTAGTTCTTTTAAGGCCAGCGGGGTAATCTGTTGTTGTGCATCACTTAGTGCGTTATCCGGGTCCGGGTGGGTTTCGATCATCAGGCCATCATAGCCCAGGTCCAGCGCTTTTTGCGATACATCAAAAATCATGTGGCGGTTGCCGGCAATGTGGCTGGGGTCGGCAATCAGCGGAAGTTGCGGATACCGGATTTTAAGTTCAAGCGGCAATTGCCACAGGGGCTGGTTACGGAACACCGAATTTTGAAGTGAAGAAAAGCCGCGGTGAATCGCTCCCAGTTTTTTTATGCCTGCATGGTGTAGTCGTTCGAGGGCGCCAATCCATAGCGATAAATCGGGGTTAATGGGGTTTTTAACTAACACAATAGTATCCACGCTTTTCAGGGCATCGGCAAGTTCCTGTACCAGAAAAGGATTTACCGTAGTTCGTGCGCCAAGCCATAGTACATCAACCCCGGCATGAAGGGCCTGCTCCACGTGCTGCGTGCTGGCCACTTCGGTGGCCACAGCTATACCGGTTTGGTTTTTAACATCAGCAATCCAGTCCAGCGCTTCGCGGCCGTTACCTTCAAAGGTATTCGGCCTTGTACGGGGTTTCCAAACCCCAGCCCGCATCAGGCCAATGCCTTGTTCTTTCAGCGATGTGGCAACAGTTAGCAATTGCGCATGACTTTCGGCACTGCAGGGCCCGGCAATAACCAGGGGTTGATTACCGGTTGTAAAGGCCGAGATCCAGTTATCGGGTTTCATTGGTGTTGAAAGTTAAGAAAATCAATTCATCGTAAAGGTAAATGCAAAACGCCATGCATTTGTTTAGCCATTGGTTCAACCCGACCTTGAAACCTGCCCGTCACCACCTATATTAGCGCACCTTTTAAATATGGAATCCACCCCTAAAATTTCGTTCGAGGATACGCAAACGGCTTTTGCTTATAAAACAGATGCAGAGTTGCGAAGGGCCCATTTTATTTTCTCGTTGGTCAACCATCCGTGGATATCGGCCCTGGCCATCGGGATGGTTAAAGCAGGGTTGTTTTTACGACTGCCCGTTAACGGTATCATCCGAAAAACAGTGTTCAACCATTTTTGTGGCGGAGAAACGATTACCCAGGCCGATGAAGTAATGCAGGTTATAGCCCGGTTTAATGTACGCGCTATCCTGGATTATTCGGTAGAAGGAGAGCATACAGAGGAAGGCTTTGAACAAACTACCCAGGAAACCCTGCGAACCATTGAGAATGCCAAAGCCACAACCAAAATTCCGTTTTGCGTTTTTAAGGTTACCGGGTTGGCCTCCGCTGCCTTGCTTGAAAAAGTGCAGTTGCAGCAACCGCTTACGGCCGAAGAGCAAGCTGCATTTGCCCGGGTTAAAAACCGGATGGATCGCATTTGCGCCAAAGGGTACGAATACGGTATTCCCATTTTAATCGATGCCGAAGATTCGTGGTACCAGGATACGATTGATCGGATTGTGTTGGATTTGATGAATAAGTACAATAAGGAGAAGGCCATCGTTTACAATACATACCAGCTATATCGAACAGCCGGCCTTTCCAACCTGCGTAACCATTTTCATGAGGCTGTTATGTACAACGTGTACTTTGGTGCAAAACTGGTGCGGGGTGCTTACATGGAAAAAGAACGGGAACGCGCTGCAAAAATGGGTTATGCTGATCCAATCCAGCCGAATAAGCAAGCCACGGATGATGCCTTTAATGAAGCCCTTGCGTTTTGCATTGATAATAAACAGCGTATCTCCGTGATGTGCGGGTCGCATAACGATTACAGCAACTATTACCTCACGGTGCTGATGGAGAAACACAGCATGCCGAATAATGATCCGCGGGTTTGGTTTGCACAATTATATGGCATGAGCGACCACATTTCGTTTAATCTGGCTAAAGCCGGCTACAATGTGGTTAAGTACCTTCCGTATGGGCCGGTACGCTCGGTAATGCCTTATCTTTTCCGCAGGGCCGAAGAGAACACCTCCGTGGCCGGCCAAAGCAGCCGCGAGTTGATGCTGATAAAAAAAGAACTCAGCAGGCGTAAAAGCTCCCGGTAAGGCCCTCCGGTTTTTAGCTCTGCATTATTACCTTATTTTTGCCCGAAAAGCTGTTTATCATGTCGTTATCCGAACAGGAAATCATCCGCAGGCAGGCGAAGGAGGAGTTGGAAAAACTGGGTATTAACCCGTATCCGGCCGATCGCTTTGAAGTTAATGTTTCGGCTAAAGAAATACTGGAGAACTACCCCCGGCACAAAAGTGATTACCGGGGTATTTCCATTGCAGGCCGCATCATGAGCCGCAGAATTATGGGCTCGGCCTCGTTTGCTGAGTTGCAGGATGAAACCGGACGCATTCAGTTGTACTTCCGCAGGGATGACCTTTGCCCGGGCGATGATAAAACCCTTTATAATGTCGTTTTCAAAAAGCTGCTGGATATTGGCGATATCATCGGGGTGAAGGGCTATGGCTTTACTACGCAAACCGGTGAAATATCCATCCATGTAACCGAATTCAAAATCCTGTCGAAATCACTGCGCCCGTTGCCCATCGTTAAAGAAACGGTAGATGAGCAAGGCGTTGCACACAAACACGATGCCTTTAGCGACCCCGAGCAACGCTACCGCATGCGGTATGTTGACCTGATTGTGAATCCTGAAGTGCGGGATGTATTTGTTAAACGCACACAACTGATAAACTCCATGCGGGAGTACCTTAACGGCAAAGCATACCTGGAGGTTGAAACGCCTGTGCTGCAACCACTGTATGGCGGGGCGGCAGCCAGGCCGTTTAAAACATACCACAATACGCTGGACATGACCCTGTACCTGCGCATTGCCAACGAACTCTATTTAAAGCGCCTGATTGTTGGCGGGTACAACGGAGTGTATGAGTTTTCGAAAGACTTTCGCAACGAGGGCATGTCGCGCTTTCATAACCCCGAATTTACCCAGGTTGAATTGTATGTAGCTTATAAAGATTACTTCTGGATGATGGACCTGGTAGAAGAGATGATTGAAAAAGTTGCACTCGATTTGCACGGTACCACCGAAGTGAAAGTTGGCGAACATGTTATTGATTTCAGAAGGCCCTGGAAACGCTTCACCATGTTTGAAGCCATACAGCACTTTACCAATGTGGATATTTCATCGATGGATGAAAATGAGTTGCGCGACACCTGCCGCAAGCTGCACGTGCCGGTTGATGATACGATGGGCAAAGGTAAGCTGATAGACGCCATCTTTGGAGAGAAATGCGAGCCGCACCTTATTCAGCCCACGTTCATCATGGACTATCCCATTGAGATGTCGCCATTGGCCAAGAAACACCGCAGCAAACCGGGCCTGGTCGAACGGTTTGAAGCCATTTGCAACGGGAAAGAAATTTGCAACGCCTTTTCAGAGCTTAACGACCCCATTGATCAACGCAAACGCTTTGAAGAACAACTGGAGCTCGGATAACGGGGCGATGAAGAAGCCATGAC
>JAKLJG010000001.1:235598-436640 GCA_023151255.1 Cyclobacteriaceae bacterium
CTTTTTACGGGCCCTGGAGTTCGGTATGCCGCCCACGGCCGGCCTGGGTGTGGGCATCGACAGGCTGTGCATGATCATGACTAACCAGCCGTCCATTCAGGATGTGCTCTTCTTCCCGCAGATGAAGCCCGAAAAGCCGGCCACAGGGTTTACCGCAAAAGAAGCCGAACAACTGGGCATACGCAGCGAATTGTTTCCAATTATTCAAAAACTCGGCATTCAATCGGTGGAGCAACTCAAATCCATGAAGGCCTCCAAACTATTCAACGATGTATGCGGCATGCGCAAGAAAATGAAACTGGAAGATGTCAAGAATCCAACCCAAGAAGAAGTAGAAGGTTGGCTTAGGTAGTAACTTACTTTATTGGTTATCATAGAACGGTTTTCTTCGTTCAAGTTTCAGGTCTGAAAGAATAGAGGCCTTAATATTTATCCGGAAATTATATGATGTATAGGGGCCGAAGGGTACCCAGTTAAACATCAGCGTCCAGCAGTGAAGATCGCGGGTAACACCAATGTTGGTTTGTGTAAGCGTCTTGTTCTCAAAATCGTAGCCGGAGCTAAATACGGCTTTCCATTTCTCGGAGAGAGCCAGATCACCCGAAAACTGAAGTGCCTGTGTTATGAGGATATCGCTGTTAATCGGATGGGCATATTGCAGGCTGTAATTCAGGCGGATACTCCAGGGGATTTCAAAATCGATGTACGTATCAGGATTGTTAAGGTAGTATTGCTTTTCCTGTTCGGGTAAGTCGGATTTAGCAATTTTCTCCCGGCTTTTTTGATCTTGCTCACGGCCTTTTGGATTCAGGTTGGTACTTAATGCAATGGTGCCAGTGGTGATGCGACCCAGGCTGCCGCTTTTCCAGGCATATTCATCAATCCTGACTTCAGTTTTCTTTCCGTTCTCATCCACGCGGGTAATAATGGTGTAAGGATCAAGCGTAGCGTTCATATTCAGGTTAATCAGGTTGTCCAGAATGTTGGTGTTGGCCGCCAGGCTGAAAGGGGCCAGTTTAAATGAATCGGCAAAAAGATTGTACGCTGTGTTTATTGATAAGCTATTGAGTAGAGTTACTTTTCGCGCAACAGTATCCTTAGCTGATTTCACTTTCATCTCCAGTGTGTTGCCGAGCCCGAATCCGATAGAGCCGCTCTTGCCGGTGGTGGAACCTCCATATAAAAAGCCCTGGTGCCGCGATTGGTACCTGATTTTGCCGTTTTCGTTAATCGGTTGAAAGTAGCTGGTGTTTTTGGTGTAATCCGGTACGTAGCTGAATGAAACAGTTGGGTTCATCACGTGCCGGATGGCTTTGACATTACCCCGCTTGAAAAAATAAGTACCGAAAATTCGTGTATTAAAACCTGCCGATAGAGAATAGTTGGCAATGCGGTTAAAGCCTTTTATGGTATCAGAAGCCACCAATACCGGCTGGTTGTTTTGGATGTTGTACGACCACCCCAGTTTTTCGAAATACCACTTTTCTTCATACGAGAATTGAGGAGACACGGTAAAAAACCGGAAGGCTTTAAATGAATAGCCTATTGGTACGGAATGCCGGATGCCGTTTTTTCCATTCTTGATAAATTTTGAAATATTTTCAGCGGTAAAGGGTGCAATACTATCTTGTGTGGATGTGCCGATACGGCCCAGGTTGTTTGTAATCCGGTTGGAGGCTGCCATGCTATACCCGATGCTAAAATTGTCAAGCACGGTAGGTGTACCATCTTTGCGTTGAAAGGGATAAAGGTTTTGCATGTTTACCGTTAGGGCAGGTAGTGTCAGGTCAACCTGTTTGGTTTGTAAGTCCTGGCTGTGGCTGGCGTTTAATCCCAGGTTAAACGGGGTTCCCGCAAACCGTTTACTGTATGAAATGTTTGAATTCATTTTACGTGTAGTGTTGGTAAGCCCCTGTGAATAAATACTTGCCGGCATACCCTGGTTAAGGTTGTTGTTCTGGTTAAATGAGTTGCTGGCAGCCGAAACGGAAGCAGAGAAACGGCCGGTTCCTTTGCTTTGCGGAGTGTGGCTCCAGTTTATCTGGAAATCACGCGATACGGATTGATCTTCAATTTTATCACTGAACCGGTAACGTGAGTAGCTGAAGTTAAGGTTGCCGTTGTAACTGTACCGTTTCATGTAGGGCACGGCAGCCCGGCCGGCAAACCCGCCTTTGGAATAAAGGTCAAAGGTTAAGGCTAGTTTCAGGTATTCACTTACGTCAAAGAAATAACCTAAATCACGCAGATTAAAGCCAAGTCTGCGGTCCTCACCAAAAGAAGGGAAGAGAATTCCGGATGTGCTTTTTTGTTGAGCCGGAAACATGCCAAATAGAAAACCGATGGGATAAAGCGGCACATCGTTGAATTCAACATAAAATGGCCCAGAAACAATTTTATCATCAGGTATGGCCTTGGTTTTTGTTGAGCGGATGCGGAAGTGTGGATGTTCCAGGTTGCAGGTAGTATAGGTGTTGCGCAAACTGAGCAATTCATTGCGCTCGTTTTTATACACCACATCGCCATGCAGGTAGCCTTCGCCCTGTTGGGTAACAACTTCGGAGATACGGGCCCGGCCGGTTTTAAAGTTGTAGGTAATGTCTTTGGTTTCGTAAAGTTCGGACCCGTTTTTAAAAATAGGGAAGCCAACTCTTCTTCCAAGTGAATCACGTTTACCATGAGCAGTAAGCGTACTGTTGGCGTAGTCTATGGTTATTTCTTCAGCCTCCAGTTCAATTGAACCGTAAACAATTTTAGCATTACCGTACAGCCAAATAATTTTACCATCTATGCTGGTATGGATGGAGTCGCGTGCGGAATAGATGATAGTCGTTTCGATGTCACCCTTTTTGGGAATAGTATCGGCAGGGTTTTTGGTTGTATCGATGGGGTTTAGGGCTTCCAGGCTGTCGGGCACAACCTGTGGATAGGCTATTGATGAGTAAAGCATGGAAAAACAGAACAGAGCAATGCGGCAAAAGGTAGGGGGCACGTTCGAAACGTTGAAAATCCGGTATAAATTCACAACTTTGCGTAAAGGTATTGCAAATCGGTTGAACATTGTAAGACCCGTGAGGAATATAGGAATAACAGCGCTCTGCATAGCAATAACCCTGCTAAACTCCTCAAGCACCTTGCCGGTACGGGAGTATAAAGTAAACACCATTGTAATTGATGCAGGCCACGGGGGTAAAGACCCGGGTACCATTGGTAAAGCCAATAACAAAGAAAAGGACATCGCCCTGAGCATATCGTTAAAAGTGGGTGATTATATCCAAAAAAATATTCCGGGGGTTAAGGTGCTCTACACCCGCAAAGACGATCGATATGTAATCTGGGATGACCGCACCAACCTGGCCAACCGCAATAAAGCCGATGTGTTCATCTCTATCCATGTAAATGCCAGCCCCAGTCCGCAGGTATATGGCACCGAAACCTGGGTAATGGGTCTTCATAAATCCGAGAGTAACCTGGAGGTTGCCAAACGTGAAAATTCGGTTATCCTTTTAGATGAAAATTCAAAGGAGCGGGCTGAAGGGTTTGACCCCAGTAGCCCGGAGTCGTACATCCTGTTTTCACTTACACAAAGCGTGTATACCGAAAGCAGCCTGAAACTGGCCGCAAAAATTCAGGAGCAATTTGAAAAACGAGTGGGCCGCAAAAACCACGGTGTAAAGCAGGCCGGCTTTTTGGTATTGTGGAAAACCGCCATGCCCAGCGTGCTGGTTGAAGTAGGGTTTTTGTCTAATGAAAAGGAAGAGCAGTTTCTGGCTTCCGAAAAAGGACAAGACCTGCTGGCCTCCGGCATATACCGGGCCGTACGCGAATATAAAAATGAAGTAGAATCTCTAAATTAAGGATTCAAAAATCCTGTTAACCCACCCGGCATGAAGATATCCAAAGAAGTACGTGTAGGCCTGTTCATGGTCTTGTCATTGGTGTTGCTCTACCTGGGCTTCAATTACCTGAAAGGCATCGATTTCTTTTCCTCGCGAAAAAAATATTATGCGGTTTACGATAATGTGGACCAACTCATGCCCTCCAACCAGGTTTTTCTGAGCGGGGTTTCGGTGGGCCGGGTTAGCCGCATACAGATTGACCAGGTGAAAAGGCGCGTTATTGTTGAGATGGAAATTGATTCATACGTGCGCCTGGGCGATTCAACGGTGGCCATACTGAATGGCGATTTTCTGGGCACCAAGTTTATTCAATTAAATATCGGCCGCATCAGGCGTGAATTGAAAGCCAAGGACACGTTGCGTTCGGATGTGGCCAAAGGCATTACCGATTTTCTGGCTGAAAATGCCGCCCCGGTTACCGACAATTTGCAGAGTACGCTTCGCAAACTAAACACCATTCTGGATAACCTTGGCCGCAACTCATATAAGCTGGATTCGATATTTGACGGATTTAAACAAACACCGGCTTTATTGAACAGTACGATAGTTAATGCCAATCATAAAATGGATAGCGTTTCTGCTACTCTCAGTGCCTTGTCGCGCAGCCTGCGCGGCACCCTATCCGAACTGCGCCCCACGCTTACCAACCTGAAAGTTTTTTCGGATTCGCTGAAGGCTGTGGAAGTAAGTAAAACACTGAAAAATATTGAGGGCACCCTGGCAAAACTCAACGAATCCCTGTCGCGGTTAAGCAAGGGCGATAACACCATGAGCAAGCTGATAACGGAAGACACCTTATACGTGAACCTCAACAAGCTGTTGGTTTCGCTTGATTCATTGGCCAACCATCTCAATGAAAATCCCAAGCACTTTATGGCTCCACTGGGTAAAAGCCGAAACAAAATTCAACGCGACCTGGAACGCCAGCGCAAGCAAGATGCTAAGAAATAAGCCATGCCTGAGAAAGACCTGGAGTTTAACCGCAACGAAGATCAGTACAAGCAGATGATCCACCGCCTGCATGTAAAAGCAGTGGCCACCAAACTGGGCGGGGGAGAAAAGAAAGTAAAAGAGCAACACCAGAAAGGAAAGCTCACCGCCCGCGAGCGCATTGCCTACCTCACCGATAAGGACTCTGCTTTTCTTGAAATTGGCCTGTTTGCAGGTGAAGGCATGTATAAAGAACAGGGTGGCTGCCCATCGGGTGGTGTGGTTACCGGCATTGGCTACATTAAAGGGCGCCAATGCGTTATCGTTGCCAACGATGCCACCGTAAAGGCGGGCGCGTGGTTTCCGATTACAGCCAAGAAAAACCTCCGCGCTCAGGAGATCGCCATGGAGAACCGCCTGCCCATTGTTTACCTGGTTGACAGTGCCGGAGTGTTTCTGCCCATGCAGGATGAAATTTTTCCGGATAAAGAACACTTCGGCCGGCAGTTCAGAAATAACGCCAAGATGTCGAGCATGGGCATTGTGCAGATTGCCGCCATCATGGGCAGTTGTGTTGCCGGTGGCGCCTACCTGCCCATCATGTCGGATGAAGCCATGATTGTTGATAAAACGGGATCCATTTTCCTGGCAGGCTCCTACCTGGTAAAAGCAGCTATTGGAGAAGAGATAGATAATGAAACACTGGGCGGAGCCACTACGCACTGCGAAATATCCGGTGTCACCGACAATAAATTTCCCAACGATGAGGCCTGCCTGGATTATATCCGCTCGTTGTTCGATAAACTCGGACATCATCAGCCTGCCGGTTTTGACAGGGCAAAACCGGCCATGCCAAAAGCCGATCCGAAGGAGTTGTATGGAATCTTTCCGGCCGACCGGGTTAAACCGTACGACACGATGGAAATTATCCATCGGTTAGTTGATGATTCCGCATTTGACGAATACAAAGCATTGTATGGTAAAACACTGATTTGCGGTACCGCCCGCATTGACGGCTGGGCCGTGGGCATTGTAGCCAACCAGCGGAAAGTAGTGAAGTCAAAGAAGGGCGAGATGCAGATGGGTGGGGTAATTTATTCCGACTCGGCCGACAAGGCCGCACGCTTTATTATGAACTGCAACCAGCGGAAGATCCCTCTGGTCTTTTTGCAGGATGTTAGCGGCTTTATGGTGGGCAGCAAAGCCGAGCATGGCGGCATTATTAAGGATGGCGCTAAAATGGTGAATGCCATGGCCAACAGCACAGTGCCCAAGTTTACCATTATCGTGGGCAACTCGTACGGTGCCGGCAACTACGCCATGTGTGGCAAGGCCTATGATCCGCGGCTGATTTTCGCCTGGCCTTCTGCACAGATTGCCGTGATGAGCGGTGCTTCGGCAGCCAAAACACTATTGCAGATACGGGTAGCGGCACTCAAAGCACAGGGTAAGGAAATCAGCAAAGAGGAAGAAGCCGGTTTACTTAAGGAAATTACTGATCGGTACAACGAGCAGCTAAGCCCGTACTACGCTGCTGCCCGCCTCTGGGTTGACGGCATCATCGATCCGGTTGAAACCCGGCAGGTTATTTCCATGGGCATTGAAGCGGCTAATCATGCACCGGTAGAACGGTTTAATGTTGGGGTTATTCAAACGTAATGACAGACAAAGAACTGAAAGCGCTGGTTTCGCTGCTTGATGATAATGATGAGCAGGTGGTTTCGGAGGTGACCGATAAAATTCGTTCGCTCGGCAAAGAGGTAATCCCATACCTGGAGCAGGAGTGGGAAAATAATTTTAACCCGTTGGTGCAACGTAAAATTGAAGATCTCATTCACAATGTTCAATACGAACTTTTAAAACAACGCGTAACCGAGTGGTATGCCAGTAAGGATCAGGATCTGCTTACCGGCCTGTGGCTCATTGCCACTTACCAGTATCCTGATCTTGAACTGGAACGGTTAAAACAGGATTTGGAACAACTTTACTACGAAGCCTGGCTTGAATTTAAGCCTGACCTGTACGCGTTTGATCAGGTAAAAGTGTTGAATGGCGTGTTATTCAATAAACTGAAGTTCGGGGCCAACACCAAAAATTTTCATTCTCCGGGCAACTCCATGATAAACGTGGTGCTCGAAACACGCAAGGGAAATCCTATTTCGTTATGCGTAATCTACATGCTGGTTGCCCAGAAACTAAAACTGCCAATATATGGCGTTAATCTGCCTAACCTGTTTATTCTAACCTACAAGGACGAGAAGACGCAGTTTTACATCAATGCATTCAATAAGGGACTTATCTTCTCACGGCAGGATATTGAAAACTATATTCATGAACTGCACCTGGCCCCGCAACCCTCCTTTTTCGAACCGTGTTCAAGCCTGGAAATTGTGCGCAGGGTTTTCCGTAACCTCATCATGTCGTTTGATAAGATGGGCGAACACAATAAAGCCGAGGAGGTGAAAGAGCTGCTGCTGTTAATTGCCGATGGGGCCGACCTGGGTGTTTAGCCTTACACCCGCTCCAGAACTTTTTGTATCAAATCATCAATAGCCTTATCGTGATTCTTCATAAACTTTTTCTTTACCCGGTTGGCGATGATGGCGTTAACGCTGACAACTTCATGATCCAGCAGGCGGCCAAGCGCATAGTACGCTGCCGTTTCCATTTCGAAATTGGTTAACCAAAAATTACCGGCTTTGTTATGATAATATGTAAAGTCGTCCAGCAGGTTCGGGTAACGGGCGGCCACCCGTATTTTTCGTCCCTGGGGAGCATAAAATCCGGGGGCGGTAATTGTATTGCCAATTATCATATCATGGCCTATCCTGTTTAACAGTAACTCGGATCCGCGCACTACGTACGGTGTAAAAGCAAGGCTCGCTTGGCGCTTTATGTCTTTGCTAATTCGCTTTTCAAAATTAGTCATCGGCAGGTTGTAAAAATTCATCAGGTTGTCGAGCCCGACACCGTATTCTGAAATTAAATGAGCGCCTACCGGAATATCTTCCTGCAATGCACCTGAAGTGCCAATGCGAATGATCTTCAGTTTTTTCTTTTTGGTTTTGGGTTCGCGGGTTTTCAGGTCAATGTTTACCAGTGCATCCAATTCAGTAAGCGCAATTTCAACATTATCCGTGCCGATGCCCGTACTCATTACGGTAATCCGCTTGCCGTTAAACTGGCCTACGTGGGTGATGAATTCGCGCTTGTTCATTTCAAATGCCACGTCATCAAAAAACCGGCTTACCCGGTAAACCCGGCCCGGATCGCCCACCATGATTACAATTTCTGAAACGTGTTTGGGCAGCAGGTTGAGGTGGTAAACACTGCCGTCTTTATTCAGGATAAGGTCGGTTTCGGAAATACGGGGCATGTGGGCAAATTAGTGATAACTTTTTTACCGGTTGTTCCTGAAATATTAATTTTCCCGGCCTTTTGGCCGACACAATGGCTCATTACCTCATGATTTTTTTTATACTGATCCGAAAACTACCCAGAAAAAATGGTGTAAGGATGTTAATGAGTTATGTAAAACTGCTGGTTCACTCGGTTTGGCATCACAAGATCAAGTCACAAAAACGTACCTCGTTTGGGGGGCTTTCTCAACGTTTTCTCAGCTTTAAAGTTTATTTTTTTGATTATGGTAAACTGATTAATCAATTTGAAGAAATTTTTGTAAAGGAAGTTTATTCCGTAACCGGTTTGACTCGGGAGGTCTTGATTATTGATTGTGGAAGCAACATTGGTATGTCTGTTTTATATTTTCATTGGAAATATCCACAAGCAAAAATTTTGGCATTTGAGCCTGATCCTGGCGCATTCAATTTGCTAAACCACAACATTCAAGCTAACGGTGTTTCAGTTTGCACACTTTATCAAATTGCTTTAGCTGATTATTCGGGTATTGGAAAGCTGTCCAGCCCGTATCCGGAGCACGGTTCACTGAATAACAGTCTGGTTAAGGATTACGGTCACTCGGTGGAAGCCCGGGTAACACGACTATCTGATTTCATTCTGGGTGAAGTCGATCTGTTAAAAATTGACACGGAAGGATCGGAGGCTGAGATTCTGAATGATTTGCTTCAAACATCATCTTTATTTAAGATTCATCAGATGTTAGTTGAGTTTCATCCAATGCTAATGCGGGGTTTGGTCTCAACCTATGTGCAAAAGCTTGAAGATGCCGGCCTCCTGCTGCATAAAGATTCATCCAGACCCTCAGCTCTAAATGGTAATGTACTGCTGTATTTCCGACAAGCCCGATGAGCATTTCTGACAACTCCTGACGGGCTCGGGGTACACCCTTCATAACCGCAAAGCCAACCACCTACCTTTAATGCGATGTACCTGAACTGCCACACCGCCTTTAGTTTTAAATACGGCACCCTGCCCGTACACAAACTGGCCGAGGAAGCCCGCAGGTGCGGTGTGCGCAAACTGGCATTAACCGAAATCAACAATGTGGCTTCGTACATCGAGATGCTGAGGATTTGTAAAACACCCCCCTCAATCCCCCCTCAAGGGGGCAATGATGAGCGTCTTGAGATAGTTCTCGGAGTTGAATTCAGGAATACGAAAAACGACCATGAATTGCTGTACATCGTCCTGGCGCGCAACAACAATGGTTTTGAAAAAATAAACCGGTTCCTGTCGCACCACAATGCCACCGGCAAGCTGTTTCCGCAGCGCGCCCCCGAGATGGAGCAAGTTTTTGTTATTTATCCTTTCGGAAAAACTGAGCCGGAACAGCTTCGCTCCAATGAATTTATCGGGGTCGGTCTTCATCAGCTAAATCAGTACCACCGGTATCCAAATCGAAAAGCGTATGCGCATCAATTTGTATTGCTTCAGCCGGTAACCTTTTCCTCTAAAACTGATTTTAATGTGCACCGGTTGCTTCGGGCTATCCACTACAACACCGTGCTCAGCAAACTGCAGCCGCACCAGCAGGCCCGTGCCGATGAGGTGATGATGCCGGTTGAAGAACTGATGAACCGACTGGCACATTACCCTGAGTTGATTAAAAACACCACGCAACTGCTCAATCAGTGTTCAATTGATTTTACCCTGGGTGAAGACAAAAATAAAAAACACGTGACCGGCAGCGAGGCCAGCGACTGGGACTTTCTGGTTACCCAAGCCTGGGAAGGTTTTCAACGGCTGTACGAGGCCGGCAATCCGGTTTTGCGCGAACGCTTTCAGCGCGAACTCAGCATTATCCGGCAGAAGGGTTTTTGTGCCTATTACCTGATTGCCTACGACCTGGTTTGTTTTGCCCGCGCCAGCAATTTCGATTTTGTGGGCCGCGGCAGCGGAGCCAACAGCATGGTGGCCTACTGCCTGGGCATTACCAACGTTGACCCGGTTGAACTGGACCTGTATTTCGAGCGGTTTTTGAACACCGAGCGCACTTCGCCACCAGATTTTGACATTGACTTTTCGTGGGATAACCGCGATGCCGTTTACAACTACCTGTTCACCCGCTATGGCAGCGAGCATGTGTGCCTGCTGGGTACGCATGTTACCTACCAGAAGCGCTCGGTGCTGCGCGAACTGGGAAAAGTGTTCGGTTTGCCCAAGGCCGAAATTGATGCGTTGGTAGAATACCCGGAAGAAAACCGCTACCGCGATCACATCACTGAATTGATTTTTAACTATGCCGATCGTATCAAGGACTTACCCGCCAACATTTCCATCCATGCCGGTGGTGTGCTCATCACCGAAAAACCCATCTATGCCTACACCGCTACCGAACTGCCGCCAAAAGGTTTGCCGGTATCGCACTTCGACATGCACAATGCCGAAGATTTGGGCATCTACAAATTTGACATTCTCAGCCAGCGCGGGCTGGGGCACATCAGGGAAACCGTAAAGCATGTGAAGCGCAACCGGGGCATTGAGGTGGATGTGTACCGGTTTGGTGATTTTAAGAAGGATGAAAAGATCAAGCAGTTATTGCGAGCCGGGAAAACCATGGGTTGTTTTTATGTGGAGTCGCCCGCTATGCGCATGTTGCTGGGCAAACTGCGGTGCGAAGATTACCTCACGCTGGTGGCGGCCAGTTCCATCATCAGGCCGGGTGTGGCACGTTCGGGCATGATGCGCGCATACATCGAACGCTTTCATGCCGTTCGAAACGGGGGAACGTATGAGTCGATTCACCCGAAAATGGATGAGTTGATGAAAGAAACCTATGGCGTAATGGTGTACCAGGAAGATGTGATTAAAGTAGCGCACTATTTTGCAGGCCTCACGTTAACGGAGGCCGATGTGCTGCGCAGGGGCATGTCGGGCAAGTACCGTTCACGCGAAGAGTTTAAGCGGGTGCAGGATGCGTTTTTTGAAAACTGCCGGCAGCGTAACTACTCTCAACATGTTATTGAACGGGTGTGGTATGAGATTGAAAGTTTCTCGGGCTACTCCTTTGCTAAGGGGCATTCGGCCAGTTATGCCGTTGAAAGTTACCAGAGCTTGTACCTCAAAGCGCATTACCCGCTTGAGTTTATGGTGGGCGTTATCAACAATTTTGGCGGATTCTATAAAACCGAGTTTTACGTGCACGAGGCGCGGATGAGCGGAGCTGTTATTGAGGCGCCTTGTGTGAATTACAGCGAGTACCTCACCACAATCTATGGTAATCGCATTTACCTGGGGTTCATCCACCTGAAAAGCCTGGAAACCCGCATTGCACAACAGGTTGCTGCTGAACGCAGCCAAGAAACGTTTAAAAGTCTGAATGATTTTCTGCGAAGAGTACCTGCAGGCCTGGAGCAGGTGCGTATTCTCATTCGGGCCGGTGCATTTCGGTTTACCGGTAAGTCGAAGCAGCGATTATTGTGGGAAGCGATGCTGTACTTCAGCCAGGCCAGAACAAAAACGCCATCGGCTGAATTGTTTGACACCGAGCCGGCCGATTACCCGCTGCCGCCCCTGCAGCGCAGTGAACTGGAGGATGCGTTTGATGAAATTGAATTGCTCGGCTTTCCGTTGTGCGATCCGTTTAAATTGGTTACACCGGTTGAGTCAACGCATGTAGCAGGTGATTTACCGGGTTGCATCGGGAAGTCCGTTTGTATTTTAGGCTACATGGTAACCATCAAATACACCAGCACCGCCAAAGGCGACCCGATGTATTTCGGCACGTTTTACGATAAGCGGGGCGAGGTGTTTGATACCGTTCATTTTCCGGATGTTGCCCGCAGGTTTCCCTTCCGCGGTCGCGGGTTTTATCGTATGGAAGGAACCGTAGTGGAGGACTTTGGCGTAAGCATGATTGAGGTAAGGGTGATGGAAAAAATCCCGATGGTGAGCCAGCGAGCCGAGGAGTTTATGCGGGAAAATATCCCGGCTAAAACTGCAGTAGTTAGTGAATGATAAGTAACTCAGGACTATTTTTTAAATGGTGGAACTGAACGACCTGTTTATGCGTATTTAGCATAAGTTTTGAGTAACCTAAGTGAAAACACGCCCGAATTACCTTCCCTACGTTGCCTTGGCTGCGGTAAGTTTTATCTGGGGCACTACATACCTGGCACTGCGCATTGGGGTACTGCACTTTCCGCCTTTTTTATTCACAGCCATCCGGCAGGTGAGTGCAGGGGTGATTTTAATGATGTTGATTACAAGCCTTAAAAAAGCATCGTGGCCATCGGGCGGCTATGTATTGCAACAGGCTGTTGCCGGTTTCTTTTTGATTACAATGGGCAACGGACTGGTGGCCTGGTCGGAGGTTCACATTCCCAGCGGGGTGGCGGCCATCATTTGTTCGCTGATGCCCGTGGCCGTTATTCTTATTAACCTGGCCATCGGACGTGATGAAAAACCCAACCTCACCATCGGGTTTGGTGTTATGCTTGGTTTGGGAGGCATCGTGCTGATGTTCAGTGAGCATGTGGCTGAGTTCTCGAAAACCGAATATTTGCTGGGCATACTGCTTACATTGGGTGCCGTTGTAAGCTGGGCATTCGGCAGCATTTGGATCAAAAGACATCACAGCAACAGCAATCCGTTTGTCAATGCGGCCCTTCAGATGTTTTTTGGTGGTTTGTTTTGCCTGCCGATAAGTTTATTGGTTGATGATTTAACCACCGTAAGCTGGTCGCCTGAAGCCGTTTATACCCTGTTATACCTGATTGTATTTGGTTCCATCGTGGCATACGCCAGTTACCTGTATGCATTGCGCAGCCTTCCGATGACTATCGTGTCGCTATATGCCTATGTTAATCCGTTGGTGGCCGTTATCCTGGGGTGGATTGTGCTGAATGAGAAATTAAATCTTACCATCGGTTTGGCCATTGCCGTAACCATAGCCGGTATTTACCTGGTTAACCGCGGGTACCAACTTCGTAATGTATGGAGAGCGCAATTCTCGAAATTATAGATTTTAAGCCGGAGCATCAGCCGTGGTTTGAGCAACTAAACCGCGATTGGATTGAAAAATTTTTTTGGATGGAACCGGTGGATGAAGCGGTGCTGGGCGACCCGGAAACACACATCATCCGTAAAGGCGGTGTTATATTGATGGTATCCGTGCATAAAGAAATTGCAGGTACAGTAGCCTTGAAGGTGGTGGAGGCGGGTGTTTATGAGTTCACCAAAATGGCAGTGGCAGAAAAATTCAGGGGGCAAAAAGTGGGCGAGGCGCTGGCAAAAGCAGCCATCGCAAAAGCAAAGAAGTTAGGAGCAAAAAAGATCATCCTGTATTCAAACACCGTATTATCTCCGGCCATAGCGCTTTACCGTAAACTGGGTTTCAGGGAAATACCACTTGACGGGCCTTATAAACGCAGCAACATTAAAATGGAATTGATTTTATGATTTTCTGAAGCCAAATAATTTATACCTTGAAGAAACAATTCAGGCCATGACCATTACCGAAGGCATACCGGTTGAGCGGATCAGCAAATCGCGGATCAGCGAAATTGATTTTAAAAACCTGGAATTCGGCAAGTACATTTCCGACCACATGGTGGTAGCCGAGTACCGCAATAAGACCTGGCATGCACCCGTCATTAAACCTTACGGTGAAATGGCCATGACACCGGCTATACTGGCCCTGCATTACGGCCAAGCTGTATTCGAAGGAATGAAAGCATTTCGGACGGTCGAAGGGAACATCACTATTTTCAGAATCTACAAACATCACCAGCGGCTTAACCGCTCGCTCGAGCGCATGTGCATGCCGGCCATTAGCGAGGAAATGTTTGTACAGAGCCTGCATGCGTTGGTGAGTCTTGATAGGGCATGGGTTCCTGATGATGAAGGCGGTGCGCTGTATATCAGGCCGGTGGTTTTTGCTTCCGAGTCGAGGTTGGGCGTAAAAATATCCGATCAGTACAAATTTGTGGTGATGACCAGCCCCGTGGGCCCGTACTTTAGCAAACCCATCAAGGTAAAAGTTGAAGAAATGTATGTGCGGGCCGCTGAAGGTGGCACCGGTTACGCCAAATGTGCCGGCAATTACGGAGGTGCGTTTTATCCTACCCAGCTGGCCCGTGAGCAGGGGTACGACCAGGTGTTGTGGACGGACGCGAAGGAGCACAAGTACATTGATGAGTCAGGCGCCATGAACGTGATGTTTGTGTTGGATGGAAAACTGGTAACACCCAAACTTACTACTGCATTGCTGGATGGCGTAACCCGCGACAGCATCCTTACACTGGCCAACGAAATGGACATGCCGGCCGAAGAACGTAAAGTGAGCCTGGATGATTTGATCCAGGGATTTGAGCGCGGAACGTTAACCGAAGCATTTGGGGCTGGTACGGCAGCCGTTGTGGCACCCATTGCCACCATAAACATTCATGGAAAGGATTTTCAGTTGCCGCCTGTTACAGAAAAATCATTTCAAATGCAGGTTAAGAAAAAGCTGTACAACATCCGCCACGGCATTGAGCCGGATAAACATAATTGGAATTATACAATTGCGGCCCGGTAGGAGTGATATCGTCCGCTGATTTTGCGGGCACCCGCTGATAAAATTTCAGATGCTTATGAGTGAATTTAAGAAAACCGATCGGACAACGATTACGCGTTTAGCTAAACGCGCATCGTACAACAAAGAAACCATTTATGCCATACTGGATGAAGCGCTGTATTGTACCCTGGCATTTGTGTTGAACGGAGGGCCTGTTCAGATCCCAACCGGCTTCTGCCGGATTGGCGACACGCTTTACATCCATGGTTCGGTCGGGAGTACTTACATGCGCGAACTAGCAGAAAAAAAATTGCCGGTTTGCCTTTGCGTAACCTGCCTGGATGGCCTGGTGCTGGCGCGGTCGGCCTTTCATCACTCCATCAATTACCGATCGGTAGTGATGTTCAGCAAACCGGAACGAATAACCGATGAAGCTGAATTATACAGGGTACTCGAAGTTTTTACCAACAAAATGCAACCCGGCCGGTGGGATGATGTACGCAAGCCCACAACGGCTGAGTGGAAAGCGACCATGGTGCTGGCTTTTCCGATAGAGGAGATCTCGGCAAAAATCAGAACCGGACCACCCGTAGACGATGAAGAGGATTATACTCTGGATGTATGGGCGGGCACAGTACCGCTTGTGATTGAGCGTAAGACTCCGGTGACCGACCCGCGCCTGAAAGAAGGTGTTTCCATTCCTTCCTACCTGTGATGTTACCGGTTACAAAGCCTACGTTGCTCCTGGATAAGGAAAAATGCCTGCGAAACATTTCGCGTATGGCTGAAAAGGCCCGGAGGCATCATGTACGCTTCAGGCCGCATTTTAAAACACACCAATCGCACGAAATTGGAAGGTGGTTCAGGGAGTATGGGGTAGAGGCGATAACGGTCTCCTCACTCTCTATGGCCCGGTATTTTGCTGCCGATGGATGGAATGATATTACGGTTGCCTTTCCGGCAAATGTTCATGAATATGAATTAATCAACAAGTTGGCTGGAAAAATTAATCTCAACCTGTTGGTGGAGTCTCCGGCTGTAGTCAGGATGTTACAGGAGCGGGTTCATCAGCCACTCGGATTATTTATAAAGGTCGACAGCGGTTATCACCGCACCGGGGTTGATCCTTCGGATAAACCCCTGATTGATTCATTACTTCTTGAGATAAAAAATGCTGCTTTTTCATTTCGTGGATTCATAACCCATGCCGGCCACAGCTACAAAGCCCGCAGCCGAAATGAAATTGAAAAAATCCACCGTAGTTCGCTTGAAATTATGCGTTCAGTTAAAGAATATTATCAAAGCAAGTACCCCGATGTTCTTATTTCCGTTGGCGATACTCCATCGTGTAGTGTACTCGAAGATTTTACCGGTGTGGATGAAGTACGGCCTGGGAATTTTGTTTTTTATGATGTGACACAATCTATAATCGGATCATGCTTGCTTGATGAGGTGGCTGTTTGTATGGCTTGCCCTGTGGTGAGCACACACAGGCAACGCAACGAAGTGGTTATTTACGGAGGCAGCGTTCATTTTTCGAAAGATTCGGTTACCGAAAATGGCCGGGTACTTTTTGGTAAAGTTGTAAGGCTTAGTGAAGATGGCTGGCTTGTTGAGCCGACAACCCTGTTTGTAAAATCACTATCGCAGGAACACGGCATCATCGGTGGATCAGCGGAAGAAATTAAATCCATTGAAGAGGGAGATGTCCTTGGAATTTTGCCTGTACATTCGTGCTTAACAGCCGATTGCATGGGCGAGTACCTCACTACACAAGGTGAGGTGGTGAGGCATTTCCGTTATCGCCCCGGATGATCCGGCCATCGCTCATCTCCACCACCCGGTCCGATCGGTTGGCAAAGTCCTCATCGTGGGTAACGGCAATAATGGTTTGCCGGTAGGTGTGGGTAAGTTCCTGTAAAATATCGAACACCAGGTTGGAGTTGTAGGAATCCAGGTTGCCGGTAGGCTCATCGCCCATAATGATGTCGGGGTCGTTAATTAATGCGCGGGCAATGGCCACGCGTTGTTGCTGGCCTCCTGAAAGTTTGGATGAAATTTTAAGGGCCTGGTCGGCTACTCCCAGTATCTTCAGTTTATCGTAGGCACGGGATTCAATTTCCGCTCGGGAGTACCGACCCAGTTTCAGGGCCGGTAACATCACATTTTGTAAAGCAGTAAACTCCGGCAGCAGGTAATGAAACTGAAAAATAAAACCGATGTGTTTGTTACGAAAAGCCGATAGGTAATTCTGGCTTTTGCCTTTCAGGTTCTCTCCGGCAATCTCCAACTCGCCTTCGTAGTCGGTATCCATGGTAGAAAGCACATACATCAGAGTTGATTTACCACAACCGGATTTTCCCATCAGGCACAAAAACTCGCCCCGGTTTACTGTCAGATCAATCTGCTTTAATACCTGGAATTTTTCAGGTTCATAAAAGTATTTACTGATTTTTCGGGTTTGTAGTACCGGTTCCATGGTTATTGGCCGCGTATAATTTCAATCGGGTCAACCCGCGAGGCTTTTCTTGAGGGTGTGTAACCGGCAAACGCAGTGGTAAGCACACCAAAAACAATCCCGATCACATAGTACATGGGGTCGAAGTTCACCGGAAAGTGATCAAGGCTGACAATGTCACCGCCTTCGAAAGGCGCTTTGGAAATCAACCACGACAACAAATAACCAATGATGAGCCCCATCAGGCCCCCGGCAAACCCGATGACCAGCGACTGAAACATAAAAATCATGCGCACATCGGTACCGGCAAACCCCATTGCTTTGAGTATAGCAATGTCTTTCATTTTGTTGTAGATCGTCATCGTCAGAATGTTGTAGATGCCGAAGCCGGCAACAATTAGCAGCGTAACCGATACGGACCAGGTAATGATGTTGCGGATGGTAACACCTGTTAAAAAAGTGGCATTGGCGGTTTCCCAGTCTTCGGCTTTGTAATGAAACAGGGCTTCATACTCAGGTGCAATTGCTTTTGCCTTTTGGCGATCGTGTACTTTGATGTTGATGTCGGTGATATAGGTTTGGTCTTGCTGCAAAATGGTTTGTACTGTAGCAATATTGGCATAGGCACGCACATTATCTACGGCACCAATACCCATTTGAAAAGTACCTAGAATTTTCAGTGTCATCGTATAGCCTTCCGGGGTGGTAATCACAACCCGGTCGCCCGTGGCGGCATTCAGTTTTCGGGCCAGGCCGGTACCTACCAGGATGCCATCCGGATTGGATTTTAAATCCTCAAGCTTTCCCGATTTCAGGCGGGAGCGTATGTCAAACAGTTTATCTTCTTCCAGGATATCCACACCCAGTATCTGGCCATTGAGTTGGACGGGCCCGTAGTTATAGAACACTTGCGAGGATAGTGTTGGCGCAACACCGGAAACCCGCGGATCCTTTCGGATGTTTTCCACTATTTGTAAGGCATTGCGCAGTTTGGGTGTTTCTGCTTTGGGTTTTTGGTGATGGACCACGTTAATGCCGCCCGGGTTCATTTCTTCCAGTATGGATTGTCGTTCGCGGGTGATGTCGTGGTAGATGTGAATGTCGGGTGAGGAGGTCATCGTGACATCCTCGGTAAACTGATTAAGGCCGGTCATCAAACTTACCAGTGCAATGAACATACCGATGCCAAACGTAACGCCCAGCATGGCTACAATGGTTTGCTTGGGTTTTGAAACGATGTGTGTCCAGGCTATTTCAACAACAGGGGTCATGGTGCGGTACTAATTATTTTTTACCAGTGCCTCGCTATCAATGCCAGTCAGTACTTCAACTTCATCCAGGGTAGTTATGCCCCGGATTATTTTTACTTTTTGAGTACCGGATTCGCTTCGGATAATTACTGAGTCGCCAGGAAGGAGAGCACTTTTTGGAATAACCAATGCGTTGGGGTTTTCGCGGATGATAATGTTGGCTTCCAGGGCAAGCCCGGAGAAGTTACCGGGCAGTTTTTCGTTAAGTGTTGCATCTACCCGAAATGCCTGCTGTCGTGCATCAACCAGCGGATATATTTTACTGACAACAGCCTTGAAAATCCGATCGGGGTAGGCATCAACTTTTACAACCACTGGCTGCCCCACCCGTATGCGTTGGATGTCCAGTTCGTCCACATTAAGCTGCAGGTAAAATGAGTTGGCACTGCCCAATACAGCCACCACATCGTTTCGTTTGATCAGTTCGCCTTTTTCCTTTAACGTTTTAAAAACCAGTCCGTCTACCTGGCTTCGAATGGTGTAGCGGTCCGATTCATCGCGCGCTATGCGGAACTGATTCTCCGCGTTTCGCAGGTCGAGTTGTAACTGGTCGTAGGTTCGTTTATAACGACTCTCGGCCGATAAGAAATCGCTTTTCGAATTCTCGTACAACAGTTTCATTCGGTCGTACTCGGCTCTTGAAGTGGCGTTGTTATTAAGCAGGTTGGAGTAGCGTACAAAGTTTGTTGAGTCAAATAGCATTTTTGTTCGGGCTGTGGTCAAAGCTGCTTTTAGTTCGGCCAGCACCGGGGAGTTCTCGCTGAAGTTTTTCAGGGCGAGTTCATAGTTTTCGCGTGCAATGCGGTAACGGGCTGTTTGCTGATCAGCCTGGATGATGTACAACGCATCGCCTTTTTTTACCGGGTCACCGGCTTGCACTTGTTTATCGGCTACATAGCCATCCACCTGAGCAAATGCCTGGTACTCATTTTCGGAAACTATGATGCCGGATGCGTAAACGGCTTCTACAAGAGGTTTTACCTGTGGTTTTGTAAATTCTTCTTTCTTATCACATCCGGTAAGAATTGCACCAATAGTGAGGGTGTAAGTGAGCAATCGGGCTGTCAAGGTGAATTGATTTAAAGGTTAACGTTTTCTTTTGCGGTTAAGTTTTTTTTCCTGTTTAACCAGAAGTTCAAGCGTATCTTTTTTCAGCATGTCAACTGTGGCGTTGCGTACCTGTAAAAAAGCATGGCGAATGCTACAGGTTTCTTCATCCTGGCATTCATTACAGGGTTCATAATACTTATACGTGGCACAGGGTACGGCAGCAATGGCCCCGTCAAACAACCGGACTACTTCAGCCAGGTTTACATCGCGGGTTGAGCGCCTAAGGAAATAACCGCCTCCTTTGCCGGCCCGGCTTCCTAAAATGCCGGCACGCTTCAGTTCAAGAAGAATATTTTCGAGAAATTTTCTTGGGATGTTGCAGGAAGAAGAGATTTCGCGGATAAGAAATTTTTCATCCGGGTTCCTGGCCATATGAACCAGCGCGTGGATAGCGTATTTACATTTTTTAGAAAGCATGGGGCAGGGGCCACGCCCTGAACATTACCGGGTAACTTCGGGCAGGGTAGCCCTCCACTCCCTTTACTACGTTTATTTTACACAAGAGCCGAAGATGAGATTTGAACTCACGACCTACGGTTTACGAAACCGTTGCTCTACCGCTGAGCTACTTCGGCAAGATGGTCAAAATTACATATTGCCGGTAAATTGTAACTTCCGGCAATGAAATTTGTACTCGTTTTGGTTGGTGGAGGTATTGGCTCGCTTATCCGCTACGGAGTTTCGGGGTGGGTCCACAGAAATTACAACGGTATGTTCCCGTTAGGTACGTTAACGGTAAACCTGGCAGGTTCCTTTTTGATTGGCGTTTTGTGGGCCTTGTTCGAGTCGGCAACGATGAGCCCTACCTTGCGCGTTTTTCTGTTTGTTGGCATACTGGGGGGATTTACCACGTTCTCAACCTATTCGCTGGAAACCCTAAGCCTGCTACGCGATGGCGAGGTACGCACTGCCTTGTTCAATATACTGGTGAATAATGTGGGAGGTATTTTATTAGCCTTTGCCGGGTTTATCGCCACACGGGAAGTTCAACAACTTATAACCAAGCTATGAAACTACCTGAAAACGGAATCCTGCTTCGGATCCACATTGGTGAGTCGGATCAATTAAACGCCAAACCCTTGTATGAAGCCATCGTGCTGAAAGCACGCGAACTGAATCTGGCCGGGGCCACGGTGTTTCGCGGCATCATGGGCTTTGGAGCGGAAAGCCGCATCCACACGGCCAAGGTGTTGCGCCTTTCCGAGGACTTGCCGATTGTAATTGAAATTGTTGATACCGAGGAGCATATTAATAAACTCATCCCCTTTCTGGATGAGCATGTAAAGGAAGGTTTGATAACCATGGAACCCGTGAATGTTATCAAATACCGGCACAGCCGCTGAACTGTGCAAATTCCGAAAAGGTTATTACTTTTGTCGCCCCGATTGCCCAGGTGGTGAAATTGGTAGACACACTACTTTGAGGGGGTAGCGCCCGAAAGGGTGTGCTGGTTCGAATCCAGTCCTGGGCACTAAGTTCTTCTCTTATTTGCCGAAGTGGTGAAACTGGTAGACACGCACGTTTCAGGGGCGTGTGGCGAAAGCTGTGTGGGTTCGAGTCCCACCTTCGGCACAACCAATAAAAAGTCGTCTTGTAGGTAGGATGACTTTTTTGTTTGATGGTGAAGATAATACGCCCGGCATCCTTCACGGGCGGGGTGTGGTATGGGTTACTTTAACCGGGATGAGCCCTGGTAAAGTAAATTCGGTATACCCGATGATCGTGTTTTGAAATCCCGGTACATGGAAACCTGATCATGCAGCGCTGTTAATTCATTAAAAATCAGTTTATTGGAGTATGAAAATCCTCGGTTTGATTATTCTGTTCATCTTTTCGTTAACCGCTATGGCACAACCTATTAGTAAAAACGAGCAAGTCAGCTTTCTGGCACTGGGTGATTCATATACAATCGGTGAAAGCGTTGCTGAACAAGAACGCTGGCCGGTTCAACTGGTAAAACTACTTAATGCCAAAGGTTATACCATTAGTACGCCCCGGATTATTGCTACTACCGGCTGGCGTACCGATGATTTAAAGAATGCTATTGATAAGGCCGGTTTAACTAACACGTATGGTATGGTTTCATTGCTCATCGGAGTTAATAATCAATACCAGCGAAAGTCGGTTGAGAGTTATAAGCCGGAGTTTGAAGGACTTCTTAAAAAAGCCATTGAACTGGCCGGTGGCAGAAAGGAACGGGTATTTGTGGTGTCAATACCGGATTACGGTTTTACACCGTTTGGCGAGCCGAAGAGAGAAGAAATTTCGAAAGCCATTGATGCTTTTAACCAGGCAAACCGCGAAATAACAATGCAGTACGGCATCCGGTATTATTACATCACCGATTTAACACGAAAGGGCCTTGAGCAGCCCCACCTTGTTGCTGCCGACAAGCTGCATCCCTCCGGTGCCATGTATGCACAGTGGGCCGAACTAATAGCAAAAGATTTTTAAGCCAAGACAGCTACAGTACCTGGCTGGTTTCTTTGCATTCAGTAAGTCGTTGTGATTTTTTAGCCTGATGGGCACCGTAGAAAATCAAACTGTAAAGTGCCGTAAGTGTTGTAAAGAATATATATACCATACCTCCCTCGTAAATCCGGTTCAAAATTGAGCAACCTTTACTCATTGTTTCCGGTATAGTAGGGCCACCTTTAACCAACGTAATATTTGGCATGATTTTGTTCTTTTGCTTAGGGTTACCGCCCGTAAACTTTCATGCTTGCAAAATGGTTCCATTGTGTAACTTGCAGCCTTTTAAGAATTTAACCCATCTGTCATGATAGTAAAATTGAAGTGGATACTCCTTGTGTTGGTTGCCGTGTTGCAGGGTGCAGGAGGATTAGCACAAACCAGCATTACCGAAAATGAGCCTAAAACCGTACCCGATGATTGGTTTTTGCTTGATCCTGAGACAGATTTCTTCCAAGGAGTGAGTGCCGAGCGGGTATATAACACGCTGCTTAAAGGCAAACCCGCCCGAACAATAATTGTAGCTGTTATTGACTCCGGAGTGGACATTTTTCATGAGGATTTGAAAGATGTAATCTGGGTTAATACCAAAGAAATACCCAATAACGGCATTGATGATGATAAAAACGGCTACGTGGATGATGTATACGGCTGGAATTTTATTGGCGGGAAAAACGGAAATGTGAATGAAGATACCTATGAACTTACCCGGGAATTTGTAAGACTAAAGCCCAGGTTTGAAAATATTGATGAAAAAAAGGTAGGCAAAAAGCAACAGGCCGAGTACGCATATTGGAAGGACATTAAAGCCAAATTTGAAAAGCGCGCCAAAGAAGCGACCAATCAATACAATCTTTATAACTCGTTCTATCAGAATATCTCATTTGCCAACGATACCCTTAAAAAAATATTAAAGGTTGACCGGCTAACAGCCGAAATGGTGGATACGATTAAACCTACTACACCGGTTAAGGCGTTTGCCAAAAATGCCATGAACGTGCTTTACAAAAATGCGGGCCCGGATGCCGATGCAGAAAGTTTTCTTGAAGAGTTGCATGAAGTTGCTCATTACTACGAGGTGCAGGCGCTATACGGATACAACGAAAACTTTGATTCACGTGAGATTGTGGGCGATGATTACAGTAATCCGTATGAGCGGGCCTACGGAAACAACGATGTAAAAGGTCCTGATGCCGAGCACGGCACACACGTAGCGGGCATCATAGCGGCCAACCGCAACAATAACTTGGGTATAAAAGGCATTGCCGATAATGTAAAAATCATGTCAGTACGCGCGGTGCCCAATGGCGATGAGCGCGATAAAGATGTAGCCAATGCCATTTACTATGCCGTGGATAACGGGGCGCACATCATCAACATGAGTTTTGGTAAATCGTACTCTCCGCAAAAAGAAGTGGTGGATAAGGCTGTGCGTTATGCAGAATCGAAAGGTGTGCTGCTGGTTCACGCGGCCGGTAATGATGCAAAGAATTCCGATGAAGATATTAATTACCCCTCGCGCTTTTATAAAGACGGCAAGGAGTGTAAAACCTGGGTAGAAATCGGGGCCTCGGCTTGGGGTGTCGACAATTCATTCGTGGGTTCATTTTCGAACTATGGAAAGAAAACCGTTGACTTGTTTTCGCCTGGTGTGCGGATTTATTCAACCATTCCGGAGGGCCAGTATAAACATAACGATGGCACCAGTATGGCCAGCCCCGCAACAGCCGGAGTGGCGGCAATACTAATGGCCTACTTCCCTGATTTATCAGCCGTACAGGTGCGTGAAATTTTGCGGCAATCCACCCGCAAGTTCGATAACCTGAAGGTAGCCAAACCGGGCAGTGGCCAGGAAGTGTTGTTTAAAGATTTGAGTATTACCGGTGGCCTGGTAAATGCCTATGAAGCTGTAAAACTGGCTATGACTATAAGCAAGCCTGTTGAAAAGTAAGTGCTGAACGGATTTTAAAATAAGAAATACCGGATAAAGCCGATTGCACCAAGAAAGAGCAGCACCAACCCTGGTATCATCCGTAGTAACCGGTTATCGTTAATGGAGGAAGCAACGCGGTTTGCCATCAACGTAAACAACGACAGCAAAGCGAATGCACCGACCGAGGTTCCGAAGATGTAACTGTGTAACCGCCAGGTGGTGCTTATGTCAATCCAACCTTGTAGTTTTAAATACGCTGTAAGTGCAATCCAGAACGGAATGGCCTGCGGATTAAGAATGCTTAGTATAATACCCCTCCTGAAACCGCTTTGCTGAAGTTTTACTGAAATCGTTGAAGGCTTCCGTACCGTCCATAAACTCACCACGCCAATTACAGTCATAATAATGGCTCCCCATAATTGCAGGTTATGGACTACTACTGGAGAAGAAGTGATGACGTGTTCAAACTCTACCGCAATCCAGGCATACGGGTATTCTACAACTGCCACTGCTAAGGCAAAGCGCAGGGCTACATTAATTTTGCGCTCCAGCCCCAGTTGCAGTACCATCATGTTAAGCGTGCCCGGAGGAATAGAGCCTAAAAAACTGAATACGAACCCGATGATGAATACCTGAGCAATCAACAAACAGAAAATTTAGATTTGCAAGTAAGCAAAAGAAAGAAGTTATTTTTCAACTGGTTTACCAGCCCTCGCCCAAGCCGACAGGCCGCCATCCAGGTCGTACACCTGTTTAAATCCCAGCTTAACAAGTTCCCGTGCAGCTGAGTTACTGCGTACTCCACTGGCGCAATACACAAATACAGGCTTTGTTTTATCCAGTTTAGCGAGTTGTACGCTGAAATCGCGCTGGTAGTAATCAACCAGCACCGCATTTTTTAAATGCCCCCGGTTGTATTCGGAGGTTGTGCGTACATCAAGAACAATCTTCTCCGGTGTGGCATTGAGTTTTGTTTCGAACGCATTGGCGTTAAGCACCTGGGCTCCGGATTGCCCCTGGCAACTTACCGCTATAATAAGGAGTAGGGTGAAACTGAGCAGTTTTATCAAAAGTCGGTTCATAGTATCACTAATTTTATTAGGCAAGTACAAAGTTCCTAATTAACCGGCAACAGGCCTGTGATTTAAGTTACATTTTTAAAAATTGAACCAGTTACCATTCATCCACGCATAATAGCAAAAGGCTGCCTTTTGAGGCAGCCTCTGCTTTGTTTGTGATCCCGCTGGGATTCGAACCCAGGACCCTTACATTAAAAGTGTAATGCTCTACCAGCTGAGCTACGAGATCAAAATTTTTATATCAAATCAATTCACTCTACAGTTTCTTAGCCGATTTAAGTCCTGACCAAAGCGTCAGCACTCTACCGGCTGAACCAGGATATCCTCAAAAATTAACTTCCTTGCCTAATTTGGGGGCTTTTCCGTTATTGAGGGCACAAAAATAGCACAAGGGCACAACTATGCAAAAAGGCTTTTTAAAAATTGCCCTCTCGGTGTTTGGCCTGTTCATTTCGCTGAACATTGTATTGGGGCAATTGCCAGCCGATAGGCTGGCGCAGGCTGATTCGTTGTTTAAACAGAAAAAGTACACACAATCGCTTGAATTATACGCCAGCCTGTTCAATGAAAAAATATTCTCTCCGGCCATGCTGTTGCGGATGGCTTTTATTGAAGAGGGGCTCATGCACAAGGCCAACGCCCTTTATTACCTGAACGTTTATTACCAATACACATTTGATGAAGCAGCTATTCGTAAGATCCAGGAAATTGCAGAAGTAAACCGGTTTACCGGTTACGAACAAACCGATTTAGACAAACTGGAAATGGCCTGGCGTAAGCATGGCTATCTGGTAACATTGGTATTGGTAGTTGTAGCAGCCTTGTTCACAGTGCTGCTGGTTATCCGTGGCCGTACTAGAAAGTCATACTGGGCGGCACAATCTTTTTGCCTTGCGCTGTTGTTAGCCCATCTGAATTTTCCCTTTCAAGAAAAAGCGATCATTCAACAAGGTACGGCTTACCTAATGTCGGGACCTTCGGCTGGTTCTTCGGTGGTTGCAGCAATTGGCGAAGGGCATCGGGTAACTGTACTTGGCAGGGAGGATGTGTGGGTTAAGGTTGTCTGGAAAGATCGCGAAGTTTTTGTTCGCGAGTCGAACATTAAATCCACCCGTATCTGATATCAGAACCGTAGCGTAACAGAACCTCTGTATTCTTTGTGGGTATACTTTACCAGGTAAAAGTAAACCCCGTTGGGCAGGCCTTCGCCAAACCATTTAAAATCGCGGCTGGTGCTTTCAAAAACCTGGCGCCCCCACCGGTTGTAAATACGGATACTCACAAACTCGCCCACGCAGTTATCAAGAGGCAGGATGTTTACAAAATCATTGGTAGTTTCGTTCCAGGCCATCATGGCGAAGAAGTCGTTAACGCCATCATTATTGGGAGAAAAGAAGTTGGGCGGAAGAAAATTAGAATCACTTCCGTCAACATCTTTAATGGTTACTGCCAGTTCAAGTGTATCGGTCTTTGTATTGAAACAACGGTTGTCACTCAGCAGAAAAGTGAACACATAGTTGTTTTCGTAAACACGGTTTTTAAAGATACTGCAATCGGGTTCCCAGGTAAATGAAGCAGTCAGGAGTGAGGGCCCTTCGGTATTTTGAAACTGAAAGCCGGTGGGCTGAACGTTTCCGGTCTGTTCAATCAGTTCCAGTTTCAGTAAATCTTTCGATGGAGCCAGCTCGGCATCATAGCCGGATAACGTGAGGGTGATGGGATTTCCTAAAATTGCTGTAAGCGAATTATTTGTTATGGTTATCTCCGGGTTGGTGCTGGCCACCGATAAATCAGGTGCTGTGTTGTCGGGCGGTTCAACATGCACGATAACGTGCAGCGTATCGGCTTTGTAGAAGCGGCATTTGTTGGCATTGTCCACAACAATAAACCGAAAGTCGAATTGATTTTTTACGTCCAGGTCAATTGTGCTGCAATCCGGAAACCACGAGAATGCCGAAGTAACTATGCCCCGGTTTGTTACCTCTGCAAAGGAGACTCCGAATTCGGTAGGACTAAAGTTCAAACCATACATACTCAGCGTTAGCAGGTCGTTATCGGCATCGGTACCGGTAACGGTAAACGACAGGGGTTCATAGATTTTACGGGTTACTTCAATAGTCTTTTCACCGGCAGTTTGTAAGGATGACCCGATAACCGGATCAGAATTACCGGGCAGGATAATGTTGAGGGTAATCAACAGGGTATCAGGGTATGCAAACAGGCACTGGTCCCTGTCATCGGTAATGATTTTGAAATTGAAATTGGTTTTTTGGGTAAAGTCGTACACATCGCAGCGGGTATCCCAGATTAATTGGCCATTCAACTGCCCGACAGGCGAAGTGTTTAGGTTGAGCGTCATACCAACATCAGCAAGAACGAATCCGTCATTAATAACAAATACATCCAACTGGTCGCCATCGGCATCAATAGCCTGTATCGGTATAGTCAGGGCAGGGTCCCCTTCATTCAGGGTGGTGTTTACATTGGCTGTAGTAAACGTTGGCTTATTATTGGGCGGGGGCTGAACAAATACGTTTACCGTCAGCGTATCGGATAGCGGCAAACTACAGGCATCATCGTAGGCAATAATGCCTACCTGGTAATTTCCATCGGGCAGGTAAGGGCATTGCGGAAAGCAGATTTCAAAATCAACGGTGCTGCCGTTGATGAGGGTAGCGTTGCTTACCTGGGGCAACAGTTCATTCAGGTACCGTGTACTTTTTTTGAAGTTGAGCGGAAATACTCGAATAAAAACTTTCTCCTGGAAGTTATCATCAATTTTTTCTGAATCCAGATCGGAAATGCGCACCTGCACACAGCGGTCGCCATCCGTTACGGTATTGGCAAAAGATACATTTAAGGGTTGGTTGGGTGTCGTAAATGTTGTTGCTCCCTTTTTGCGACCAACAATTTGCGGGGGGTCGGCTACGGGGCACGCTTCCACCACCAGCATCTGAAAGTCGCGCCTTACCTCGCCAATCTTCACGCCATCCCGAAATTCTTCGCACTTCACTGCAAATACAAACAGTCCTTGTACGGTTGGTGTAACAGTGAGGAACCCATCCGGGCTGATTTGCAGATCAGGAGCTCCGTGCAATATGTTATTCAGCGAAAACCCGGTTTGCCACTTCACCAGCGGATAGGGGCGTGTGCCCGGGCCGCCTGCGGGAATGGCAACAGCAGAGTGCGTGTTGAGCGGAGTAACCAGCGAGTACACCAGCGAATCGCCATCATCATCAGTTCCGGCAAAATCTGTATAGTACGGTTTGCGAGGACAAGCATAATCATTAAGCGGAGGGAATAACCTGGGTGTTGAGTTAATAAAGGGTTGTCCGTCTTTTACCACGGGGGGAAACTCCAGGTAAAAGGTTTGGCCGGCCGCATTCGGAAACAGAGGATCATTTGTTGGAGGCGCCTGGCTGATGATGTTGGTAATCGAATAGTTGCGGCAGCAGCGCTCCCACACCAGGTAGTAGCCCTGAGGGTGATTGTACATGTTGTCGGGCAAAATAATGGTGGTGGTGTAGATTAACTTCAGCGTTTCAATTTCCCCATTTGAACACTCCGGTTGGGTATAGGAAACCTCTTCTTCGGTGGTAAGCGGAAGGAAAACATCGGTCATACGGGCATTATCGTGCATGCGGTAGATGCGGGCCACTACACTGAGGTCTTTAGCACCGGCCAGACCGTTGATTTTGTCAAAATAGAGAATCAGGTTAACCCGGTAGTTGTTGCCGGATAGGTGTTTAATTTCAAACTCACCACCAACTATGTGTGAGGCGCGGGTGAACAATCCAACCGCACAGAAAAAGCCAACCAGTACTATTTTTTTCATACCCGGATGGGAAAGATAAGAAAACCTGTGCAGCCGGAAAAACACGCATATTTGCATTTTCATGATCATGAAGAAAGGGCATATTCTGGAAGGATTACGGGTTGAAAGTATGGCGGCCGAAGGGAAATGTGTGGCCCGGCTGGATGGAAGAGTTGTATTTATTGAAGGGGTGGCCCCCGGTGATGTGGTAGATGCCCGCATCACAAAAGTTAAGAGCAACTTTCTGGAGGCTAAGTTGAGCAGGGTAGTTACCCCCTCAATAAACCGCGTTGATCCGGTGTGTTCACACTTTGGTTTCTGCGGTGGCTGCCGGTGGCAGCATTTGAACTATGAAACTCAGCTTCAGTACAAGCACCAACAGGTTATTGATAGCCTGGAGCGGATTGGCGGACTGACTATGCCAACTGTTCAACCCATTATCCCATCATTACAGACTACGTATTACCGTAACCGCCTGGATTTCAGCGCAACGAATTATAAATGGTTGCCCTCGCCCCCGGCAACGAGAGAAGGGGCTGGTGCCGGCCTTGGCTTTCATGTTCCGAAAAGTTTTGATCGTGTGTTCGATGTGGAGCATTGCTACCTGCAGCCCGAGCCGAGTAATAAAATTCGTCAGACAATAAAAGAAACCGCTATTCGCAATGGAATTCCTTTTTTCGATTTAAGAAATCAAACCGGTTACCTGCGCACGGTTACCATTCGTACCGCCAGTACGGGTGAAGTGATGGTGATAGTACAGGTAGCAATTGATAAACCCGAATGGTTATCCATCTTAATGAACGAAATCGGCAGCCGTTTTCCGCAAGTCACCTCTTTATTATACGTTATCAATACGAAACGCAACGACACCTTTCACGATCTCACTGTTAACATCTGGAAAGGCAAGCCGTACATCACCGAAACAATGAATAAGCCCAATGGCAGCGGTGTACTGCAGTTTCGTATCGGGCCAAAATCATTTTACCAAACCAATTCCGAACAGGCTGAAAAACTATATTACACCGCCTGGCAGTTAGCCACCCTTACTGGAAAAGAACTTGTCTATGATTTGTACACCGGTACGGGTACCATTGCCAATTATGTAGCAGGGCAGGCAAAAAAGGTTATTGGATTGGAGTATGTTGGTGATGCCATTGAGGATGCTAAGATCAATTCGCAGCTTAACGAAATTACCAACACCGAATTTTTTGCCGGAGACATTAAGGACCTGTTGGACGAACATTTTCTGAACGTGCACGGCCAGCCTGATGTCGTCATTACCGATCCGCCCCGGGCCGGCATGCACGAAGATATTTGCAAGATGCTGTTAAAGGCCGAGCCTAAGCGAATCGTGTATGTAAGCTGTAACCCTGCCACACAAGCCCGCGACTTGAAAATCCTTTCTGAAAAGTACTCCATTGCAGCTGTGCAACCGGTGGATATGTTTCCGCATACCATGCATGTAGAGAATGTGGTGCGGTTAGAAAAATTAGTGTAGATATCAGTAAGAACCAGCGTACGTCAATCCTTTTTTTTCAATGCTTCCAGTAATCTATCAGGCACACTGGCCAACTTTCTTTTTTCGTAATCAAAGCAAACAATGCCTGTTTTTCCGTGCGCCACATCTTTTCCGGTATCTTTATTCCGTAAACAATACACGAGATCAAATCCGTATTTGTTAAAATCAGTTGCTGCAATTTTGATGAGGAGTACATCGCCCAAAAAAGATTCAGACTTATACACTACGGCTGCATCGGCTATGATCTGACCAATTGTTCCATCCAGGCTGATTTCGCTTTTAAAACCCAGATGACGGTAGTATAACACCCGTGCTTCCTGCATAATGGTAAGAATAGCATCATTGCCCACATGCCCGCCATAGTTCAGATCAGAGACCCGTACCGGTAGTTCGCAGGTAAAGTTGAAAGTGTCGGGTAAAACAAGGTGAATTCGCGACATTTTTTTATTGAAAAATAACTGCGTGGGGCAATTTAAGACAAATCATTTGTTTTACTCCGGATAAGCGCTGCTTAAAACTCCTGATTACAATCTTTACAGCGCGAAACCGTTTTTGGCGGAAACAACGCAAAGAAGAGCGAGAAAAATAAAGACAGTGTAACAGAAGCCGGTTTTCGGCTGTAGCCGCTTTCAATGTTTACGGATTTGCAACGCGGACACCGAGTCGGTTCATCATCCGGAAGTTGAACAACTTCGCTGAGTACTTCTGCTGCCCGCGTGTTGTCTTTTTGAAAAATATGAAGCCGTACACTAAACCGAGGGTTTTGGATGGGGTACAGGTTGGCCAGGTTTTCTTCGGTTAAAAAACAGGGAATGCCGTAGGCATCAAGCTTGGTCTTGGCAATATTCGCTTCGATGGTGTTGCTAAAAGTTTTGAGAACAATGATTTTATCCTGTTTTTCCATGGTTATACTTACAACTGTTGGTTGCCAACGTTAATATCCGCATAAAAAAACTTTTGAAATAACCTGTAACAAATTAACCAACCGGGCGTCTGGTTACTGGATTTGAAAGAATGGATTTGCAAGCTTTTCAAAACCGCGTTCTTCCCGTTAAAAACAAGCTTTTTCGGTTTGCCTTACACATGCTGGGCAATGAAGATGAAGCTAAAGATGTAATTCAGGAAGTGTTTATCCGGGTTTGGAAGGGTCGTGATAAGTTGGCCGACATTGAGAATATGGAGGCTTGGTGTATGCGTATAACTAAAAACCTTTCGCTGGATAAATTAAGGTTGCAAAAACGAATGAAGATACAAGCTACATACGAAAGTGTTACTATTCAGCATCCGGATGTTACCCCGGATGTTAGAGCAGAGTTGCATGAAAGTATGCAAAATATAACGCAATTGATGGCAGGCCTGCCTGAAAAACAACGGCAGGTTTTACACCTGCGGGATGTGGAAGGGTACACGTACAACGAGATCTGCGATATTTTGGAACTCGATATGAACCAGGTTAAAGTAAACCTGTTCAGAGCCCGAAATGCTGTTCGGGAAAAACTGATGAAAATTAATGCGTATGGACTCTAGGCGTGCAGATGACTTGCTAAAAAAGTATTGGGACTGCCAGACTTCGCTTGCGGAAGAGAAAGAATTACGCGAGTACTTCAGGCAACGCGATGTTCCGGAAGACCTCGCCCCTGCCGCAACCCTCTTCCGTTACTTTGATGAACAAAAGACCAACTCACTTAACGATGATTTTGACCAGTTGGTGATTGGCCAGGCGACACAAAGCAATAAAAGTACATCGGGAATCAAAACACTGATTACTTACTCACTCCGCATTGCGGCCGGTGTGGCCGTATTGATAGCGGCCATCTTTTTGGTACGCCAGGAATTGCAGCGGCCAGATGGAATTGTGGCTAATGGCGAGTTGATTGACACGTACGATGATCCGCAAAAGGCATTTGAAGAGACGAAAAAAGCACTTGAAATGATTTCGCGTGGATTTGTCCGGGCTGAACAGCAGGCAAAAAAGATAAACGCTTTTAACGAAGCACAGGAAAAAATTCAGAATCAATTGAAGAGAAACTCAGAATTGTAACTAAAACAAAAATATATTATGAAAAAGATAGTGATAGTGGTAGTGTTGGTAGTCATGGGAACGGGTGCATATGCGCAGGGTGAAGCGATAGCAAAGTTTTTTAATAAGTATGCCACCGATGATTCATTTACTACGCAGGTAACCATTTCGGGTAAAATGTTCAATTTGTTTACCAATATGGAAGCTGAAACACCCGAGGATAAAGAAGTGCTGGATGCTATCAGCAAACTGAAAGGGTTGCGTATTATCGGCAAGGAAAACACCAGCGATGCCCGGAATCTTTACAAAGAAGCATTCGGAATTATCACCTCAGGGAAATATGAAGAACTGATGGCTGTACGTGATAAAGACAGGGATATGAAGTTTTATGTCCTTGAGCAAAGCCCCGGCAAAATCAGCGAACTGGTAATGCTTTCCGGCAATGGGCAGGATTTTATGCTGATGAGTTTGTTTGGCGAGATTGATCTTAAGCAGGTTTCGCGTATTGGCCGTAAGATGAATGTGGAAGGCCTCGAGAAACTTGAGAAAGTAGATGAAAAAAAGAAGAAGAGCTGATTTGGTGGAATGTATTGGAACTAGGCAACTGCAAAATCCGGCAGTTGCTTCGTTCGTGTTTCTACAGGGGTAACTTTTCGAAAATGCGACCTGTCCACGAAACGTTGGTCGTTGATAAAACTTGAACCCAGCTTGTCAATCGGGTTGTAACATTCTTCAACCAAAACCGTCTAACAAGTTTCAAATGCTTATGCGAGCAATTCCGGCATTCTTAAAAAACCGATTAAGTTGGCAACGCATGCCAGCGCAATCAGTGGACTTTTATGAATTGGATAAGGAAATTCGTTTCCTGCTTGTTTATGCTATTTTCTATATCGTTTTCAATTATTTTTAAAATATTTCTACTGCTTATTATTCCCTCGCTTGTTTACTTTGTTGTGTGGGGCTATGGCCTAAAAGACTTATTACTGGGAATAAAGCCAACTGCCTCAAATATTATAGCTGCCACTCTAATGTTCTCTATCGGCTTTCTTTTAAATGCTAGCCATCTTAAAGGAATTCAGCAGAGTTTGAGCAGTTTTGAAGATTGGCGGATTCGATTGGCGATTGGTATAGTAATGCCTCTGTTTACCGCTGCGCTGCCTGAGGAGTTGTATTTTCGAGGCTATCTTCAAACACGGCTTGAAAAAAGATGGAATCGGTTTACAGCAATCCTAATTTCCACTACTCTCTTTACCGCATGGCATCTCCCCAGCAGATACCTGTTATCTCATGGTGTCGAAGGCCAGGCCGGTAGTTGGATTCAGGTTATCAAGCACACGGGTATTCCTGTGTTTATTGTCGGGGTGTTGTTAGCTGTTCATTGGAGTCGTTATAGAAATATTGTCGTTTTAATTCTGACTCACTGGGCCATTGACATTCTGCCGTCAATAAGTTCATATTTCAGGATTAGGTTCTAATCCTGCTCAGAACTTAAGCCCAAAAGATATCTGAGAATTTGGCTGGTTGTTCGGGCATTGTTACTAACGTTTTAAATATCATAGTATGAAGAAGATTGCCTATTACTGTTTTCTTGTTAACTCCATAGTCGCGTCTGCCCAAAGCAAGGCTACCGAAAATCTGCAGAAGAAATTTAGCGACTCATTTTCGTTATTCTTTTATCAAAATACACTCCGCATGATCAATCAATCGGAAAACAAGGAATTTGATGAACTGATCAAAGACATCGAAAAGATGAAGTTCCTGATGATTGATAAGAAAGAGACATTTAAGCCTGCCGATTACCAGCGACTAAAAAGGGATTATCAGGCAGAATCCTTCGAAGCGGTAATGACCACCCGGTACCAGGGAAGAAACCTGGATATACTTCTAAAAGAACAATCGGGCAAAACGCAGGGAATGGTTGTACTGGTAAATGATTCAACAAGTTTGTACGTTTTGGACATTGTCGGCCGTATTGCACTTAACCAGGTAACCACATTATATAAGGCCATTGATGAGAGTTCCGATATCGGTACTAAAATTAAAAACTTCTCCGAGCGTAATGCAAAGCGGAGGGATGACGACAAAGAAGACAATCACTAAGCTCCGCTAAAATTTGGCCACCGTTCTTTCCATCCAAAACCTGACCAAGCACTTTGGCAGGATCAGGGCCGTTAATAGCCTTAACCTGGAAGTGAAATCCGGACAGGTATTTGGTATGCTTGGCCCGAACGGCAGCGGTAAAACCACCACGCTGGGTATGCTAATGGGAGTAACCAACCCGACTTCCGGAAGTTTTTACTGGTTTGGTGAGGGGCCCACACCACAGGTGCGAAAGCGAATCGGTGCGGTACTTGAGCATCCTATTTTCTATCCCTACCTGAGCGGACAGAAGAACCTGGAGTTAAATGCGATGATCAAGGAATGTTCTGCAGAAAATATATCACGAGTATTAAACCTGGTTGAGTTAACTGATCGGAAAGACGATAAATACAAAACCTACTCGCTGGGCATGAAGCAACGGCTGGCCATTGCGTCTGCATTACTTAATGATCCAACGGTGTTGATTCTGGATGAACCGACTAATGGCCTTGATCCGATGGGGATTGCAGAAATCCGCGACATCATCCGCAAAATCGCTGCACAGGGGAAAACCATTATCCTGGCCAGTCACCTGCTGGATGAAGTGCAAAAAGTATGTACTCATTTTGCAGTTTTGAAAAAGGGAAATATGATTTATACCGGACCGGTTGGCCAGGTCGGCAGCGGTACCGAAGCGGTTGAAGTGAATGCTGACGTTGAAAACCTGAATGAAGTGCTGCTTGCATTCTCCGGAACGTCATCCATAAATAAGGAAAATGGCAGTTACCATGTTTCCTTGCGCGAAGGGTTTACCAGCAAAGACCTTAACCGGTTTTTATTCGAAAACGGAATAATTGCTTCGCACCTGGTTACCAAACGAAAAAGCCTGGAAAAGCAATTTCTTGAAATTCTTTCTGAATCGGATTGACAGCATGCTCCACCTCCTTAAAATTGATCTGAAAAAACTACTCAATTACAGAACCTTCTGGATCATCTGCGGCTTATACTTTTTTACATTGCTGATGGCTACCGCCAGTGGCATGGAATTTTTAAAGTGGCTTGACCGCACGGTTGAGGGCTTCGGGCAGTCAATAAACATTAACCGTATTCCGCTGTATCACTTTCCGGATGTTTGGCAAAACCTGGCCTGGAGCAGCGGCCTTTTGAAAATCATGATTGCCATCATGGTGGTCATTTCCATTACCAATGAATATTCGTACCGTACCATACGGCAAAACATTATTGACGGGTTGAGCCGGAAAGAATTTCTGATTTCAAAAATTTTAACAAATCTGGTACTGGCTGCGCTTAGCATGCTGCTCGTTTTTCTGGTAGCGCTGATTACCGGGCTTATTTACTCGCCATCATATAATGTAGATTATATGTTTCGGGGTATTGAATTTTTCCCGGCTTACTTCCTTGAAGTATTTGCCTTTCTTTCGTTTGCACTTATGCTTGGCATTTTCGTTCAACGCTCAGGCCTGAGTATCATTTTATTACTGAATTCTTACCTGATTGAGCTGATTATTAAAGAGAATTTGGACAATTACTTCCCGGAGGTTATCCGTTTTTTCCCGCTCGAATCCATTATGAATCTGGTGCCGTTGCCCTTTGCACGGTATGCCTTTCAGGAGATACAGGATTATGTGAGCCTCTCGGCTGTTGGCATTGCCTTGGCCTGGACGTTCCTGTTTAACTATTTCAGCTACCTGAAGTTAAAGAGGGCTGATATCTGAAGCTTACTCTTTACAGGCTAAGGGTGTTCACAACCGCAATACCTATCGCTGGCTGCTTTTTCAAAACACTCTTTTCCTTCTTTGTAAGAGAACCAGGCCAGTCCGAGGGTGCCGGCTGCATCGATATAAGGAAGACCGGTTAGTTCATAAAGCCCACTTGCTACGAGCAGTATTATTGACATGTAAACACAAACCAGCGTGCAGTTGGCATCGGCTAAAATAGCCTCCGACTTAAGCCGGTTACCGGTGTGCCGTTTGCCGTAAATCAGGCCGAGCATCACTGCAATGCTGATGATTGAAATGACAACGCCCCAAAATGTGGTTTCCGGTTTTTTACCAAGATAAATTGCCCATGCCGCTCCTGCCACCAGGCCAACAACCAACAGGTAGAAGGCCGTTCCGGTTATGCGCAAGGCTGTGCGTTCAAACATATCGCGGCTGGCGTTAGGATGGTGCCGGATACGCAGCACCATGTGCATAATGCCGATGCCGGAAATCATTTCAATGAAACTGTCAACTCCAAAACCGAAGAGCGTCAGCGTTTCGTCTTCATACCCAAACCAGGTGGCAATAATGCCTTCGGCCAGGTTGTAGATAATGGTAAAAACCGCCAGCGCCAGAGCGATAGTGTAAAGTTTCTGATTGCTTTGTTTGTTAGTGAATGTTGTCAAAATACTAATCAGTTATGGCCTGATAGGTAAGCACTTTAAATTTTTCACCAATACTCCAGTGAGCCGTTTCATAAATATTAGTGAAAATCAATCCGATCAGTTTTTCTTTCGGGTCGGCCCAGTAATGCGTGTTAAAGGCACCTCCCCAAGAAAATGATCCGAGTGAAACAACGGAGGTATGATCGTTGGAAGTTGTTTCCAGCCCGAAGCCCAAGCCAAACGGTGAGGCGTTGATAGCCGCAACCTGGTTGGTCAGCATCAATTCAACCGTTTTCCGGCTGATTAACCGCACTCCGTTTAGTTGCCCATAGTTCAGGAAGAGTTGCAAAAATTTTGCATAATCCTCCACAGTTGATGACAATCCGGCTCCTCCCGAAAAATAGCTCCCTTTCAGTTTTGGGTAGTCGGGATCGACCTTATCATACATGTTGTTTGTAGCCTTTTGCAGTTTCCCATCCCGGCCGCTGTATAGCGGCACCAGGCGTGCGTGTTTTTCACCGGGCAGGTAGAACCACGTGTCGTTCATACCAAGCGGTTCAAAGATGCGCTTACGCAGAAACTCATCCAACGGCATACCTGACCAGATTTCAACCAGGTAGCCCAGCACATCCGTATTTAATCCGTAGGTAAATCGTTCTCCGGGTATATGCTTTAACGGAAGACCTCCTAAAATTTTCATCTTGTCAGCCAATACATCTTTGTCGTTGCCGATGCCGCTGGGAACGCCCGCTTTGGCGTAAATAGCTTTGAACTCTTTGCTGCCAATGGCTGCGTAATCAATGCCCGAGGTATGGGTAAGTAATTGGCGTATTGTAATCTCTTTATTGGCAGGTTCGGCAACAAAACTGCTATCCGCAGCATTAAAGGTTTTTAACACCGCTGGGTTTTTAAATTCAGGAATATATTTCGAAACAGGTTCGTCCAGTAAAAATTTCCCTTCTTCCCACAGCATCATCACGGCCAGGCTGGTAATGGCCTTGGTTTGCGAAGCAATGCGAAAGATGTTGTCTTTCTGCATCGCTTTTTTTGCTTCCAGGTTGCTAAACCCATAGGCCTGGTGGTACGCAATTTTGCCGTTGCGCACCAGCAGCACTACTGCTTCCGGAATGCCTTGTTTGGCGATCAGGTCGCTCACCATTGCATCAATCCGCTTAAGTCGTTCAGCAGAAAAACCGGCTGCTTCCGGTTTGGCCTGTACAAACACCTGTGCCTGAACAGACAGAGTAACAGAAGTAATAAGGAAGAAAAGAATACATCGTAACATAGGCAATGATTTAAAACGTAGGTTAAAAGTACTGAACAAACCTGAAACTGGTACCCTGCAACCTGATCACGCTTTTACATGCCCCCAGTTCTTGCCCGATTTAATGCGGTATAATTGCATTTCAGAAATACCAAACTGTTTGGCGATGATTTTCATGCGGGTTTTTCCTTCTGCCAGTTTGCGCTTAAGCAGTTTTACGCGGTCTGTGGTAAGTTTTTGTCCACGTCCTGAATACTCGGCCTTTGATTTAAGGTAGTTTGGGTCTTTCACCATGTGCGCGTGTTTTTCATCGCGTGTTACCCATTTCAGATTGCGGTAGTAGTTGTTTTCTTTTTTATGGTCAAGATGGATAACAAACTTGTGGGCCGCACTGGGCCGGTCGCAAAAATATTCGGCCACCAGGCGGTGAACCAGGAACCCGTAGCTTTTGCCATTTTTGCGCAGTTGAATACCGGGGTATTGTTTAATGAAGCTGTGTTTCATAAAGTATCCGTTATCGTGGGTGTTCCAAAATGCCACTACCCTGCCAAAGTTCGAAATAGCATAACGCTGCCCATCGCTTGCTTTAAAACCGCGTACTGTTTCCAGCTTCTCGGAAGAGTAAAATTTAAGTTTCTGGATTTTTCGAATGGTACTCATAGGTTTAGTAGAAAAAAAGTGCGCGATATGCGCACAAGTTTAAATGATGTGAACCATTAAACCCGATGAACCCGATAATTCAGGTTGACATTTTCTAACTTCGGTAGTTTATGCGTACAAACGGTTAATCAAAGCCTATGGGTATTAAGGCAATTCCTATAACTTTGACCGAACAAGTATCGGCTTATGGTTTCATGGATTGGGGTTTACCCGGCTTTAACCACCAAGTTTACAGTTGATGATAAACTTGATTTTACACTTTTTGAAAAAAACCTGAATGCCCAGCTTGCAGCTGGTGTTGAGGGTGTAATTCTTGGAGGGACATTAGGTGAAGCCAGCGTACTGAGCGATGAAGAAAAGTTTGAACTGGTAAAATTTACAGTAGAAAAAGTTGCCGGCAAGGTTCCGGTAATTATGAACATTGCCGAAGGCAGTACCCGTGAAGCGGTGAAGCAGGCAGCGGAGGCAGAAAGAAACGGTGCCAACGGATTAATGATGTTGCCGCCCATGCGATACAAGTCTGACCACCGGGAAACTGTTGCCTTTTTCAAAGCGGTTGCAGACTCAACCTCCCTACCAATAATGGTATATAACAATCCGGTTGATTATAAAGTGGAAGTCACCATCGACATGTTTGCCGAACTGGCAGCCATTAAAAACATACAGGCCGTAAAAGAATCTACCCGCGATGTATCGAATGTTACGCGCATGATTAACCGCTTTGGCGATAGGTTTAAAATTTTATGCGGTGTAGATACCCTTGCACTCGAGGAGCTGGTACTGGGTGCCCATGGCTGGGTAGCCGGTTTGGTTTGTGCTTTTCCGAATGAAACAGTAGCCATTTACAAACTGGCTAAAGCTGCTAAAATTGATGAGGCTTTGAAAATCTATCGGTGGTTCCTGCCATTGCTGGAGTTGGATATTCATCCGAAGCTGGTTCAATACATTAAGCTGGCAGAGCAGGAGGTGGGTTTGGGTTCAGAGCATGTACGTGCACCACGCTTGCCGCTGGTAGGTGAAGAACGCGACCAAGTGCTAAAAATCATCCGTGCCGGAATTAATAGCCGCCCGAAATTGTAATACTGCTTACTGACACCCTGCTGTACGAATGACTTTTACTGACACCACACCGGAAGACCTAAACAAAACGATGCAGGAATCGCACCTGGCGTTTTTGTCGTACAAAAATTTTTCCGGTAAGAAAAAGGCTGAGTTTCTGCGGGCCATTGCCGATGAAATAGAAGTTCTTGGCAGCGAGTTGGTGCAAACGGCCATGCGCGAAACCAACCTGCCCGAGGCCCGCATTATAAACGAGCGCGGCCGTACCACGGGGCATTGCCGCATGTTTGCCGATTTGGTTGAAGAAGGCTCGTGGGTTGAGGCGCGGATTGATACAGCCCAGCCCGACCGCATGCCGGCACCAAAGCCCGATATCCGCAAAATGCTTGTGCCCATCGGGCCGGTGGTAGTTTTTGGAGCCGCCAACTTTCCGTTGGCTTACTCAACAGCAGGTGGAGATACAGCTTCGGCCCTGGCAGCCGGGTGCACCGTAGTGGTAAAGGCCCATCCTGCTCATACCGAAACATCAGCCCTGGTTGCATCGGCAATACAGAAGGCAATGGAAAAAACCGGCATGCCCAAAGGTGTTTTTCAGCATGTGTACGGGGTTGGTTTTGAAGTTGGGCAAGCATTGGTAAAACACCCGTTAACTAAGGCTGTCGGATTTACCGGATCGTTTGCGGGAGGCAAAGCACTTTTTGATCTGGCCAATCAACGGCCTGAACCGATACCCGTTTTTGCCGAGATGAGCAGCATCAACCCGGTTATTCTTTTGCCCGAAACACTTTCGCGTGATGCCGGAGCAACTGCCAGTAAATTGGCGGCCTCCATCACACTTGGTGTCGGGCAGTTTTGTACCAACCCCGGACTCATCATTGCCATGGAAGGCGATGGTTTGAATCGGTTTTTACAAAGCCTTTCAGCCGAAATCCAAAAAGTACTTCCGGGAACCATGCTGCACCAGGGTATTGCCGATAATTATCATCAGAAATTAAATCAGGCCTTAGCGCAGAAGGGCGTTATGGTTGAAGGGCAATCGAAAGAAACCGGTAACAATGAACAGGGGCGGCCGTTGGTAGCATCGGCACCGGCTGAAGCGTTTGTTAAAAACCCGGCCTTGGCCGAAGAGGTTTTCGGACCGTTTTCGTTAATCATCCGTTGTAAAAATATCGATGAGCTACATGCAGTGGTGAACCGCATTCGGGGTCAGCTTACCACCACCATTATTGCTGATGAAGCCGAATTACTGAAGCACCGGAACCTGCTGAATATCCTCACTGAGAAAGCCGGCCGACTTATTATGAATGGCGTACCTACCGGTGTAGAGGTTTGTCCTTCGATGATGCATGGCGGCCCCTTCCCGGCAACAACCGACTCGCGCTTTACCGCAGTAGGCACCGATGCCATCAAGCGTTTCGCCAGGCCGGTGGCGTACCAGCATTTTGCCGATGCCTTGCTGCCCGATGAATTGAAAGAGGCTAACCCGTTGGGTATTTGGCGACTCGTTAATGGAAAGTGGAATAAGTAATCAGCAGCAAACTGCGAAATCAGCGGGGAAATTTTAGCCACCGTTAATTGAAGCAACAAGAAAATCCGAAATGAACCTATTCAAATGCATCGATGCGCACACCTGCGGTAATCCGGTTCGGGTGGTTACTGAAGGCGGACCGGAACTGCAGGGAGCTACCATGAGTGAAAAGCGACAGCATTTTATGCGTGAGTACGACTGGATTCGTAAAGGACTGATGTTTGAGCCCCGTGGCCATGACATGATGAGCGGCAGCATTCTCTATCCTCCGGCCGATCCGGCCAACGATGTTGGAATTTTGTTTATCGAAACCAGTGGATGCCTGCCTATGTGCGGGCACGGTACCATTGGCACGGTAACAGTTGCCATCGAACACAACCTGGTGATTCCTAAAACTCCGGGTGTACTTAACCTGGAAGTGCCTGCAGGGCTGGTGCGTGTGGAGTACAAACAGGAAGGAAAAAAAGTGAAGTCAGTCAAAATCCGGAATGTAAAAGCCTACCTGGCCGCAGAAAACCTGACGGCCGATTGCCCCGACCTGGGCGAACTGACACTGGATGTTTCGTATGGCGGAAATTTTTATGCGATTGTTGATGTGCAAAAAAATTTTCCGGGGCTTGAACATTTCACAGCCGACCAGCTGATTAGCTGGAGCCGCGTGTTACGGAAAAATATCAATGCAAAATACACGTTTGTACATCCTGAAAACCCAACCATCAACGGGTGCAGCCATATCCTATGGACCGGCCAACCTGTTGACCCCGATTCTACGGCACGTAACGCGGTATTTTATGGGGATAAAGCAATCGATCGTTCACCCTGTGGAACCGGTACCTCGGCACGTATGGCGCAGTGGTATGCCAAAGGGAAACTGAAAAAAGGCGAAGCCTTCGTTCATGAAAGCATCATCGGCTCCAAGTTTACCGGAAGAATAGAAGAAGAAACAGAACTAAACGGTAAGCCGGCCATCATCCCCAGTGTTGAAGGCTGGGCAAGGGTGTATGGCTTCAACACGATAACCATCGATCCGGAGGATGATCCGTATGCATACGGGTTTCAGGTAATTTGATACAGTATGAAGATCGGAATTATCGGGGGAGGAATCATCGGACTGAGTTCGGCTTATTACTTGATGCAAGCAGGCCACCAGGTTACCGTTATTGATCAAACCGATTTAAAAGACGGCTGCTCCTTCGGCAATGCCGGCATGATTGTGCCCAGCCACATTATACCGTTGGCCGCACCGGGCATGATTACCAAAGGCATCCGCTGGATGTTCAATTCAACCAGTCCGTTTTATGTGAGGCCACGCCTGAGCGGAACATTGATTAAATGGGGGTGGCAGTTTTACCGGCATTCCACCAAAGACCATGTTGAGCGCGCTGCCCCGGCTTTGAAAGAACTTAGCCTGTTCAGTAAAGCCATGTACCAGCAACTGGCTAAAGAACTTCCATTTGATTTTGGATTTCATGAACGGGGGTTGCTGATGCTTTATCAAACAAAAGAAACAGAACATGAAGAAATAGAAGCAGCAACCTTCGCCAATAAGTTGGGAATTGAGGCGCGCGTGCTATCGGCCAGCGAAGTACAGGAACTTGAACCCGAAATGCGGGTGAGCGTAAGGGGAGGAGTCTTTTACCCGGGCGATGCGCACATCACCCCGCAGGCGTTGGTAAGCCAGTGGGTTCCCTATCTGGTAAATCAGGGTGTTTCCATTCAATCGTTTACAACCGTTGAAGATTTTGTAATTGAATCCGGTAGAATAAAATCCGTAAAAACCAGCAAAGGCGATTTCAATTTTGATGAGGTGGTTATTGCCACCGGCTCATGGTCGGGATTGCTTGTTTCAAAACTGGGCATTACCCTGCCGATGCAGGCCGGCAAGGGCTATAGCTTTACCCTGAACGACATAGAAAAGAATTCGCGCATACCGTCCATCTTTCTTGAAGCACGTGTAGCGGTAACCCCCATGGGCAGTTCACTGCGCTTTGGCGGCACGATGGAAATAACGGGTGTGAATCATTCCATCAACATGAATCGGGTAAAAGGAATCGTGCATGCCATACCTCGTTACTATCCCGATCTCAACATAGCTATGCCTGATAAAAGGGAAGTATGGCATGGGCTTCGTCCCTGCTCGCCCGATGGGTTGCCGTACATCGGGCGGTCAAAGAGTTACTCCAACCTGGTCATCGCTACAGGGCACTCTATGATGGGCCTGAGCTTAGGACCGGGTACCGGTAAGCTTGTGGCTGAAATTGTGGGTAACGAAAAACTTTCGGTTTCTGCTGCACCATTTAATCCGGAGCGCTTTTAACAACAGGCTACATTTCCTTTTTGACAACTAACAGGAAGTAGTCCTTATCCATTTCCAGGTATCCCTGTTCATAACAGTATTTGTACACGGCTCCTTCTTTGGTAGTGTAGGTTCCTGTAAAATAAGTAAAATCGAACCCTTTCTCGTTTAGTTTATTGCGGCTTACGCGGGTTTTACCGGTTGTGTTTAGCTCGGTAAGAATGCGCCTGTTCTTGCGCAAAATGTTGTTTACGTTGCGCATGTAGTTGGTTTCATCGCTGTTCAGTTTGTTGTTGTAGCTGATGCGGCACTGGTCCGAACAGAATTTTTTATCGGCCCGGCCTTTTATCTTTTCACCGCACTCCAGGCATACTTTTTCTTCGGTTTTTGCCATGATTTCGCTGGATTTAATGCGTTTTCTTAAGCGTTGCTAAACGTTTACAAACGAATATAACCGAAAATAAGCGATTATCATACGAGTCGGACTTTTTACGGCCCACACCTTTGTATGGTCAATCGGCAATAACCGGTTGATGAGGTTCACAAAATCGTATGTTAAACCAATAAACAATACAATTATGAAAAGTTTAAGAAACAGCGTGCAGTTAATCGGTCGGTTGGGCAAAGATCCGGAAGTGAAAACATTTGGCGACAAAACGCGGGCTTCGTTCTCTATCGCTACTTCCGATTCGTATAAGAACCAGAAAGGTGAGAAGGTGCAGGATACGCAGTGGCACAACGTGGTCATCTGGGGTAAACTGGCGGGCATAGCCGAGAAGTACCTGAAGAAAGGAAACGAAGTGGCTGTTGAAGGTAAGCTGGTTCACCGCGTGTACGAAACCAGTTCCGGTGAAAAACGCTACATTACCGAAATCAATGTAAATGACTTGGTAATGCTGGGTGGCAAACAGCAGTAATTGGTAGGGTTTGATTAAGGAAAGCCTGGCTCAGGAATGGGGCCGGGCTTTTTATTAAAAGTATGCCCCACTGAATAGCGCTGTTTGATAAGCGTTTTTACCTTTAGTATAACAGGTTGGCCGAAAGTCTTAACCGGTTGCATAATTTGATGCAACTTGCGGCAGGGCAATGCGTAAATCGTATTTTGTAAATCGTAATTTGCACCGATGAGTTTTATTTCTCCTGCTTTCCTGTGGGCCCTTACCGCGCTGGCTATACCCATACTCATTCATCTCTTCAGCTTTCGCAAGACGCAGCGCATTTACTTCTCATCGAACCGGTTTCTTAGCCAGATACAGCAGGCTACTTCGGCAAAGCGTAGACTTAAACATTACCTGATTCTGGCTGCCCGCCTGTTGTTTTTATTGTTTCTGGTGCTGGCTTTTGCCCAGCCTTATATTCCTGCTACCGAACAGGTCTCGGCTATGCGTAGTATTACATTGTATGTAGATAACTCCATGAGCATGTCGGTGCCTGCGCAGGAAAATGTACGGGCATTGGATGCCGGGATCAATTTTGCCCGGCAGGTTATTGAAGTATTTCCTCCGGATACGCGATACCAATTGTTAACCAATGACTTTGCGCCTTTCTCCAATTCATTCAAAACCAAAAACGAGGTAACTGATCTGCTGACGCAGGTAAGACTAAGCCCCATAAGCCGCACAGTTAATGAGGTTCGTGAGCGCATCAACAATTCTGAAGGCCGTGCAGCTACCGATATTTTCTGGATATCCGATTTTCAGCAGTCAACATTTGGTGAGCCGGCTGCTCAATGGTTAGCCGATAGTTCCCATCGCCTTCACCTGGTTCCTATCGCGCGCATTCCCCCGGCCAATATCTTTGCTGATACGGCTTGGCTGGAAAGCCCGTTTGTTGTGGGTGGCGAAAAAAATACCCTCCATGTGCGCCTGCGCAATGAAGGCACAAAACCTGTGGAGCAGTTGCTGATTAAATTGAGCATTAACGATATACAGGCGGGTACAGCCATGGTTTCCATACCCGCAAAATCCACCACGCAAACCGCTTTTGACATTGCAACCGGTTTAAGTCGGTTTAGCCGGGCGGTTATCAGTTTTAATGATTACCCGGTGGTTTTTGACAATGACCTGTATCTGTCACTAAATTTTTCGGATAAGATACGCGTGGTTGAAATCAAATCAGCACCGGCAGCCACCGTAGTTGAAAAAGTGTTTGGAAATAAGTCGGTGTTCACCTTCCGATCATTTCTTGCAGCTAATGTAAACTACAGCGAACTGCAGGAGGCAGATTTGGTTGTGTTAAACAGTTTGGACCGTGTCGATCCTCCGCTTCAGCAAGCGCTTAACAACTACCGTGCGTCCGGACGAACCTTGTTGATTATACCATCGGCTAATCCGGAATTAAAGGACTACCAGGCGATAACCGGAATCGTAAGTTTGAAAAGAGCCGAGGATCGAGAAAAGTACGAATTAGCATCACCGGACCTGAACAATCCTTTTTTTGAAAATGTGTTTGAAGAGCGCAGCACCCGGTTGGCATTACCGGTGGCCCGCAGGGTACTCGATTGGGGGCCCGATCGCTCTGCTTTGCTCAGGTTAAAAAATGAACAACCTTTTTTGTCGCGTTTTGGCCGAACGGGCTTAACGTATATGCTGGCTTCACCGGTTGCTAATGAGTACACCGATTTTGCCAGTAACTTTTTGTTTCTGCCGGTTATGTATCGATTGGCTTCAACCGGTAAGAAAATTGAGAACAAGCCTTATTACCTGTTAACGCAGCCCATTATTACACTTCGGGCCGACAGTCTGACTGGAGAACAACCCGTGCGGTTTACCGGCTTGCAGGAAGTTATACCATCACAGCGCAGGGTGGGCAGCCGGTTGGTAATGGAACTGCCCCGGTTTTCAATGAATGCCGGGTTTTATTATGTTTTACACCGGGCCGATACCTTGGGCCTTGTAGCATTTAACCAAAGTAAACCGGAGTCCCTGCTGGAGCAGTACACGGCACTGGCAGTTAAAGAAAAACTGGGTAATAGGGAAAACATTACCGTTTTCGAATCAAATACAGCCGAAACTTTCAGCAACGAAATAAAAGCCAGATATTTGGGGACACCTTTATGGAAATATGCGATAATACTGGCGTTACTCTTCCTGCTGGTGGAAATTTTGCTGGTCCGGTTTCTTAAATAAGACTTAATGAAAGTACTTATCCAGTCTGCCAAAATTCTCGACTCCCGCTCACCTTTTCATAAAAAAATACGAAACGTAGTTATTCAAAATGGCCGCATAACCGATATCGGTGAAAAAAATTACCAGGCTGATAAGGTGATTAAAGCCGAGGGCATGTTGTTAAGCCCCGGATGGTTTGACCTCGGCACCTATGTTGGCGACCCCGGCTTTGAACATAAAGAAGATCTGGAGTCGGTAGCTAGGGCCGCCATGGCCGGAGGGTTTACCGAAATTGCCGTGCTGCCCAATACCCAGCCCGTCATTCAAACCAAAAACGATGTTACCTACCTGACCAGTGGCAACAGCAACCGCCTGTTACAGGTGCATGCGCTTGCTGCCGTTACCCGCAACAACAAAGGGGAAGAATTGACCGAAATGATAGACCTGCATCAGGCCGGTGCCATGGGCTTTACCGATGGACTAAAAACCATTTGGAATACCGATATCTTCTTAAAGGCGCTGCAATACCTGCAACAGTTTAACGGTGTGCTGATTGATCATCCTGAAGACATCTGGCTTAACATGTTCGGACAAATGCACGAAGGTGTGCAGAGCACCAGGCTTGGGCTTAAGGGTATGCCGCGCTTGGCAGAAGAAATAGCCATACACCGCAACCTCGATCTGCTTCAGTATGCCGGAGGCCGGTTGCACATCGCCCGGCTTAGTTCGGCTCGTTCAGTAAACCTGATTCGTAGTGCAAAGAAAAAATTGCCGGTCACGTGTGATATCGCAGCCTACCAACCCTTGTTGGATGACTCCCTGCTTGCCGGGTTCGATACAAATTATAAAGTTAATCCACCCCTTCGCGAAAAACGCGATAATGATGCTTTAATTCGAGGACTGGAGGACGGCACAATTGATATTATCTGCTCCGGCCACCTGCCACAGGATGTTGAAAGTAAAAACGTGGAGTTTGACCATGCCGAGCCGGGCATCATTAACCTGCAAACCATGGGCGCCAACCTGGTGGCTTTGGCTGAACTGGTAAAGTGGGAAGTACTGATTGAAAAAATATCGGTGGCCCCGCGTAAGGTGTTAGGTCTTGAAATACCAACAATTGATGTTGACGCTAAAGCCAACCTTACCTTATTCGATCCGGAACGTACCTGGGAGTTTGATGAAAAATGCAACTTTAGCAAATCGGTAAATTCGCCATGGTATGGCAAGCCTATAAAAGGAAAAGTTGTTGCCGTTTTCAATAATAGCCGGCAGCGTATTGACGATTAACCGGAAATTCATGTTGCGGAGTTTGGCACTTATTTCAATTCGCTGGGGCGCCATTGCCTCTGTGCTGGCTGTGTCGCTGATAATAACCATGTACTACCTGGGGCGGCATCCGCTTATGGTTGCCCCGTTCCTTGACTTTCGAATCATCCTGTACGGCATTTTTATTTTCTTCTCCATGCGCGAGTTCCGTGATTATCACCAGGAGGGGGCCTTGTATTTCTGGCAGGGCATGGCCGGCAGTTTTTTGATGGTGGCCGTGGCCGGCTTACTGGGAGCGTTGTTTTTCTGGATTTTCGGTACCCTGGAAACCGACTTTGTGCCCTCGTATGTGAAACAAATGACCGACTACCTTAAAAACTTTCCCGAGGAGGATATCCAACGCATCGGGAAAGAGGTTTATGAAAGTAATTTAAAAAGCCTTCCATCGACTAACATGGCACAACTGGCCTCCACGTACCTGGCTCAAAGCTTCGTAATCGGCCTGTTTGTAAGCATTATTATGTCAGTTATTTTACGAAAGCAACCTAAAACAAATTAGTTATGGAAGAAAACACCTCATCACCAACTCTTGTAAATCATGCGCTCAAATGGGGCGCTATCCTTGCCGGTGTAACTACGGTATTGGTTATGCTCCTGTATGCCATTGATTATACCTTAATGGCCGGCTTCACCTTTATCATCATCGCAACGGTATTGGGTATAGGCATGGTAATTTATGCCGGCATAAATTACCGCAATCAAATAGGTGGCTACATTCCTTTCGGTAAAGCCTACCTTCATGGGTTGTTGGTTTTTGCCGTGGCCGGCTTAATTTCTACAGCCTTTTCGTTTTTATTGTATTTTGTTATCGATCCCGATTTACCCGGTAACATGGTTGATGCCATTATTGCCAATACCGAAAAGACCATGGCAAACTGGGGAGCGCCTCCGGATACAATTGACGAACAGATTGAAAAAATGAGGGAAGATATGCCTCAAAACTTTACTGCTTTCGGATTAGTTAAAGGTTATTTCACCGGATTAATCTGGTATATTATCTTGTCGCTTATTACCGGCCTGATTGTTAAGAAAAACCAGCCGGAAATGGTGTAAATGAGTAATCTGAACATATCGCTTGTCATCCCTGTACTTGACGAAGAAGAGTCGCTTCAGGAATTAACCCAATGGATAAGCCGTGTGATGGAAACGCACGGCTTTTCCTATGAAGTGCTGTTTGTGGATGATGGCAGCACCGATGGCTCGTGGGGGCATATCGTTTCCCTGAGTGAATCCAACCCCAACATCAAAGGCATCCGGTTTAACCGGAACTACGGCAAATCGGCTGCGTTGCAAACGGGCTTTCGTGCTGCACAGGGCGAAGTGGTTATTACCATGGATGCCGACCTGCAAGACAGTCCTGATGAAATACCGGCCCTGTACAACATGATTAAACAGGAGGGCTACCACCTGGTATCGGGCTGGAAGAAAAAGCGCAACGACCCGCTCAGTAAGACCATACCGTCTAAATTTTTTAATGCCGTAACCCGCAGGCTATCGGGTATTAAATTGCACGACTTCAATTGCGGTTTAAAAGCGTATGATAAAGCTGTAGTAAAACACATCTCGGTGTATGGCGAAATGCACCGCTACATCCCTGTTATTGCCAAGTGGGCCGGCTTTAAAAAAATTGGCGAGAAGGTGGTGGAGCATCGCGAGCGTAAGTATGGCCACACCAAGTTTGGCTTTGAACGGTTTGTGCGCGGCTTCCTCGATTTACTCACCATAACCTTTGTGGGTCGTTTTGCCCTGCGGCCGATGCATTTTTTCGGAACACTGGGCATCCTCTCTTTCCTGGCCGGATTTATTTTTACTGCTAAACTTTTCTGGGATAAGATTGACTCGATTTATTTCTCCCACATTCCGTTGAAGCGTGACATAACCCAACAACCCATTTTTTATTTGGCATTGGTGGCTGTTGTTATCGGGGTGCAGCTTTTTGTAACCGGTTTCCTGGCCGAACTGATTACGCGCCAATCGCTTTCAAAGAAAGATTACCTGGTTATCGACCAGGTGGGTCTGGGTGAAGTGCCTGCGGGCAAAATGAAGGTGGTTGGTTGAGATAATTTTATTTCTTCCTGAGATATTACGTCTTCGTATTGTTTTTCTCGGTTTTAATGAGGGTGTCTCCTTTGATTTGGTAGGGTATTGTGAATTCACGTAAATCGGATGGCGATGGTGTTGGCATTCCCATCTGGGCAGCCCGCTCAATCGTGGAAGGCGGAACATGCATTTGTGTTTTTGTTGTGAGCTTGCCGTCATGTGTAAACCACGTGTTACGAATATACACCCGCTGGCTAGCAGGTGTGGAATACCTGGCGGTTAATTCAGCCAGCTCTGGTATATAAATTGAGTATGTACCATTAGGCCAGTAATCAATGGTTAATCCGTTCAGAAATGGTTTAACACCCGCTTTTTGTCCGTCTTCTTTAATTTCATACAGATAAACCCAGGTGCCCACCAGGTGTGGATCATATTGAGGTGAAATTTTACCAAAAGTTTTTTCAAGGTTGTAACTAACGCTTCCTGATACCTTTACCAGTTTTGATTTGACCATGACGGTTGAATCAATAGAGGAAATGAGTGTTACATAAAGGGTGTCTTTATTCAGTTTTCCATAAATAATCACAACGTCTCCTTTGTCGGCAGGCATGAAGATGGTTCCGCGAATCTCCCGCTTGGAGTAAAGCCCATAAAACGGTACATACTCCAACAGGCTTGAGTATACCAGGCCCCTGATTACTGAGTCTTTCTGTTGGTTGATGATCAGCAAACTTTTCCGTACCACCAGTTCGCCTTCGTAAGCCCCTTTAATTGTTTTTTGGCTCCACCCGGTATGAGCAGCAACCGCCAATACAATTATGATCAACTGGTGTTTCATGATTTTAGCAGCGGCAAGCTAACCGTAAACGAAGATCCCTCACCATACACCGTTTTAACCGAAATACTGCCACCCATTTTTTTACACACTTCATTAACGATATAAAGCCCCAGGCCGGAGCCTTCGCCATGGGCATGCGCGCGGTAAAACATATCGAACAGTTTTCCGCGGTGGTTATCCGAAATACCCAGCCCGTTGTCTTCAACGGTAAGGTGCCAGTGCGGATTTTCGATGCCAGCCGAAATGCGGATGTAGGGATTGGGCTTGGCTGGATCGTAATATTTCACAGCATTGCTTATCAGGTTCGACAGGATTATTCGCAGGCGACCTGCATCAGTAACAATATTGAACGTTTCCGGCACTTGTAATTGCAACTCCTGCTTGCCAAAATCGCGCATGTGGCTAAGCTGACTGATCACCTGTCGGATCATGACAGGCAGTTTAACTTCTTCCAGTTTTATTTCTGTCCGGGAATTGCGCGAGTTGTCGAGGATATCGCGGATGAATTGATCCAATGTGTTTACACGCCCGCTGATCAGCGCCACCAGACTGTCTTTCTCTGATTCGGTCTTCGCCAGGTTGTACAGGTTTATCAGCCCGAGGATGGAACTGAGCGGTGCGCGCAGGTCGTGCGATACGCTGTAGGCAAACTGGTCCAATTCGGTATTTGCTTTGGCAAGCTGGGCGTTTTGGTTTTGCAAGATCCGTTCGGAGTGTTGGTTAAGCGTGGTAAGGAAGTAAATAATAGCTACGCTCGTAATCAGGGCTACGGTAATATTAATGGTAAGGTAAATGTTGGCATACGCAGGAGGCACCACGTTATGGTTTAGGAGGTGGTCTTCCGTCCAGTAAGCGGTGAGGCACAAAATCAAAGCCAGCGTACTGAAGCCCAGTGCAAGAAATTTTTTCTGAATGCCAAACAAGGCAAAGGCGGTAAGACTGGTGCAGATAAAGTATGCATAAATGCCGGTGTAAAAGGGGTCGCTGTCGGCAAACAAAAAAACAACCCCATTAATGGCGATCATAAAAACAATACTGGCCAGTGTATAATAACGCCTGCGGTTTAAGAGCAGTGTAATTATGCCGGCAAACATTGCGAAAACGTAGAATGGTGAGTTCCCGGTAATGCTATAAAAGGCATCTGTAATAATGTAAACCGCACCCACTACTATTGAAATGATAGCCAGTGTGGCCCGCAGGAGGGCCGTTTTATATTCCAGGTGCGAGGGGATGGGCTGCGGGCCCAGCAACCAGTTTTCGAAGCGTGAACGCATGGAACAGGTAGTGACTAAACAAAGATAAGCGGTTGTGTTAATTTCTGAAGATAGCCTTTCTTTAGCATAGTGAGACCCTTTAAACCACTTAACTGGTGTAGTGAAATTCCCGATTACAAAGGTTCCATCAAAATCGCCAAAAACGTTTTCACGGCATCCACATAGTTTCCAACCCGTATGTTTTCGTTTTCAGCATGTTGGTTATTGTCAGGATTAACGGTGGGCACACTTACAGCAGGAATGCCCAGCGTGGTTACAAAAGGTGATATGGGGATGGAGCCGCCCGTCATCCGGATTTTTATTGGCTCACTGCCAAAGGCTTTTACCATCGCCCGGTTCAGCCACAAACCAACTTCGGAGTTGAACGGTGTCTGGAACGGACCGTACGCAACGCTTGAGGTAAACGATGCAATCCGCGGGTACTTCAACCGCTCTTCTTCCGTGGGCGTACGATCAATAATGTAATATCCCTTTCTCTCAACCTGCTGGCGTACCAACCCGATTAACCTATCGGCATCGCTGCTGGGCACCAGCCGGATGTCAATTTCGGCAATGGCTTTATCAGGTATTAATGTACGGGCTTCATTGCCAACATACAGGGCATTAAGTCCGCGGATGTTCAACGTGGGATACTGAATAGATTCTTGAAAATTATCACCCACCTTGTCGCGCTCGGCAATGCCGAGAAATTTTTTTATTTGTGTTTCATCATCGGGTACCTGGCTCAGGATTTTCTTTTCTTCTTCGGAGAGCACAACGCCATCGTAAAACCCGGGAATGGTCACCCGGCCTTCATCATCTTTCATGGAGGCGAGCAACTGGGCCAGGCGCATGGCCGGGTTGGGTGTAAAGTTGCCATAGTTGCCACTGTGTGCCGGGTTGCGCGGGCCAAATACGGTTAGCGTGATGGTACAGATGCCGCGCGCGCCAAAACTGAGCGTAGGCTGGTTGGAGATGTGCCGGGGCCCGTCAAAAATAATAAACATGTCTGCGGCCAGGTCGCTCCTGTATTTTTCAACGGCACCCGGAAGATTGGGGGATCCGAGCTCTTCTTCGAAATCCATAATCACTTTCATATTGAAGTTGGGCTCCTGCTTCAGTTCATCAAGGGCATCAAGCGAGGCCAGGAAAGCCGCTGCCGGTCCTTTGGCATCGGAGGTGGCACGCGCAAAAATGCGCCAGTCGGGATCGTAGCCTTCAAAGAGACGCTCATACGGAATGGTATTCCACATGCCCTGCGCATCTTTTTCTTTTAATGTGGGTTTCCACGGACTTTCCTGGTTCCATTGTGCCGGGTTTACGGGCTGGCCGTCAATCTGCAGGTAAATCAACACCGTTTTTGTTGTCTTTACCGGTTTCTTCACCTTCCGTTCAGCCAGCAGCAGGGGCACGGTGGCGGTATTTAGCCGTTTGGTGCTAAAGTTCCGTTTGGCGAAAGCGGCTTCACACCACTGCACATTTTTTTCAATGTCGTCAGGGTAGTGCGCATCGTTGGGCAGACTCAGCAGGTCGTAAAATTCTTTAAAGGAAGCCACGGCATGCCTGGTTGCCATTTCATTCGGGTTTATGGGTTTACTCTTTTGGGCACAGGCAATGAAGTGTAGGGTAATAAAACCAACTGTAAGTAATTTCACTATCAACAAATTGAACTTTGTCTCTTTAGGGAGAAGGGTGGGGGGTGTTTTAAACAACCTTTTCATTATTTAAGGTATTTTTCAGGTACTGTATAACCCATGCTTTCGGCACACCAAAAGATATTCATAATGTAGTACCGCGAGCCATCATAAAACAGTTGAATGCTGTTGATGCCGCGATTGGTTACCGGGCCGTCTTTGCGCTCACGGGTTTCGTAGGTGCTGAACGCATGCGTAACCGTACCGAACTGCTCGGTAATGCGGTGCAATTCACGCTCGAAAAAACCTGTAGGGATACGGGTGCTGAATAACTGTACGTATTCGTCAGGGCTTAATGCCCGGTAAGTAATTTTACCATCCTGATTTTTTACGGTAGGGATAAGTTTTGCATCAGCGGCAAACAGGTTTTTAAACCGGTTCCAGTCGCGCGGTTCGCCCGGCTCTCCACAGATGACATTGTACAAAGCGGCAATGATCGCATCAACCGACTGCACATCAGCCGCATAATTTTGCGCCTGGAGGGCAGCCGGAAGTAAGGCGAGCAGCAGGAGGTATTTTTTCATGTTGAAGTTTTTGATGAGTCCCGAAGTTACGAAAACCCAGAAGTGAACGGTTCGGTTGATCGATAAATCTTTACTTACTTTTGCCCGGTAACCATGCGTGCTGCTATTACATTTTCCGTAATCGTTCCGGTTTATAACCGGCCTGATGAGATCCGCGAACTGCTGGAGAGCCTTGTACAGCAAACCTTTACAGCTTTTGAGGTGCTTGTTGTTGAAGACGGTTCGCCTGTTCGGTGCGATACGGTTGTCGATGCCTATCGGGATAAACTGCACATCCAATACTTTTATAAACCCAACTCGGGGCCCGGCCCCAGCCGCAACTTTGGTAGTGAAAAAGCAGCAGGTAATTACTTGGTATACTTTGATTCAGACTGTTTAATCCCACCAGATTATTTTCAAATTGTTTATAACGTACTACAAAAAGAGGGTACCGATGCGTGGGGTGGTCCTGATCGCGGGCATGCTGATTTCAGCCCGGTGCAGCAAGCCATGGCCTACACCATGGCATCGGTATTAACCACAGGGGGTATCCGTGGCAGCAAACGGGTAGCAGAAAAATTTCAGCCGCGTAGTTTTAACATGGGTATTTCGCGTAAGGTATTCGAAACAACTGGCGGCTTTCGCTTTGATCGGCTGGCCGAAGATATTGAGTTAAGCGTACGCATACGAAAGGCGGGGTTTCGCATCGTACTTATTGAAGAGGCGTATGTTTTTCATAAACGCAGAACATCGCTGAAACAATTTTATGGGCAAGTAATGGGCTTTGGGCGAGGCCGGGTGCGTGTGGGCCGGGCCCACCCGGGCGAAGTAAAAATGGTTCATTGGTTTCCGGCTGCCTTTGTTGTGGGATTGGCCAGCCTGCCGGTATTGCTGGTGGTAAGCCCGGTACTATTTAAACTCACTATAAGTTTGTACCTGGCTTACCTGGCAGCCATTGCTGCCGATGCCTGGCTGACCACCAAGTCAGTTACCGTTGCCTTGCTAAGCGTACCCTCAGCGCTAGTTCAGCTGATCGGCTATGGCATCGGCTTTTTACGGGAAATCATAAAACCTTACATGGGTTAATATCTCAATTTTAGGCTGTTTCAAAATCCTAACCTTGAAATTCTTGTTTTTTTTGGTGAATATTGGGTATAAACCAAGCCTATCTTACATGAATTTTTTTACCCTGCGGGTCTTTCTGGTGATCCTTGTACTTCAAAGTTTTTGCGTTGTTGGCCAGTCGGCCGGTGAGTTAAAAGCCGGCTATTACGTGGTGGTTGCCGCCTATGCCAGCACGCGTGAAGACTATGCAAACCGCTACACACAACAGTTAACAGCCAGCGGCCACACGGCCCAATATGGCTTTAACACGAAGAAGAATCTTTACTTTGTTTACCTGAGTTACTTTACTGATCTGAAATCTGCATTAGTAGATATGCAACAGGTTCGTTCAAAGGGTCAGTTTACCGATGCCTGGGTACGCGTGGTATCGGGCGACATTGTACTGGCGGAAAAACCGGCAACCGATGAGACCGCACCAAAAACAGAAAATAAACCTATTGAGTCAACGCCAGCGCCACAACCCATACCGCCAGTTGAAGAAAAGCCGGTAACTACATTGCCGGCAGATGAACCTGAAGAAGAACAGAAACTTGTTCAGTATCCGGTAATGACGCTTGGTAATACCGAGGTGTTTCTAAGTTTATATAATGCTACCAACAACCGCGTAATTGATGGCGATGTGCAGGTAATTGATACAGAGAGAAACCGACTGATCACCACAGTGAAAGGCAATGAATACCTGATTCTTCCTGATCCTAAAACCAAATCCGGTCAACTCACCCTCATTGCCGAAGTGTTTGGCTACCGAAAACAGCAGGTTGAAATCAATTACCCGTTGCCGTTGCGCGATACCATTAAACCCTATATCGAACTGATGGGCACAACCCTGGCTGTGAAATTTGATATGACTCGTTACCACCGCGGTGACATTGCCACACTCTACCACGTTTACTTTTTTAACGATGCCGCCATTATGCTGCCGGAATCAAAGTATGAACTGACAAGCCTGGTGGAGTTGATGAAGGAAAATCCCAATTACCGTATTAAACTACACGGTCATACCAACGGCAATTACCACGGCAAAATTCTTCAACTGGGTCCTGATCAGAATTTTTTCTCGCTGGATGGAGCCCGCCAAACCATTGGTTCGGCAAAAGACCTGTCCTTCCAGCGTGCCGAAACCATTAAGGAGTACCTGATGGTTAACGGCATTGATGGTAGCCGGATTGAAATTAAAGCCTGGGGTGGCAAGCGGCCCCTGTACGACCGGCACAGCGCCAATGCGAAGAAAAATGTGCGTGTAGAGGTTGAAATTCTGCAGGAATAGGCAGCCATTAACCGCTGCTTAACCTGATCTTAATCATTTGTTAATATTGGGGTTTTTAAGAAACTTGGGTTGCTTAAAACTGCAATCCAATGAAACGTGTTTTCAGAAGTTTCTTTCTTATCATCAACTACAAAACCTTAATTGTTACCATCCTGGCGGTGGTGTCAACCTACATCTGTTTTCACCTGGGTCTTACCGCCAAATTTCCTGATATGCTGGTAGGGGTGGCCATCGTCTTTCCGGTCGTATTTTCTATCGGGTCGGCCTATAACCGCAGGGAAACGGCTTTGCAGCGGCTCTCTGATTTTAAGGGTCATGCCATTGCCATTTATTACGCCACGCGCGACTGGACTACAAATAAAGAAAGCGATTTGCCCGAACGTACCCGAAAACTGGTTAATGATTTAACGCAATTAATGAAGAACATGTTCACCTCATCGCAGCGACACGAGTGGCACGATAACGAGGTTAAGATCTACAATTTATTTTCTTCGCTCTCGGCATTAACTATGGAATTGAGGAGCCTGGGGGTTCAGAGCGGTGAGATTTCGCGTGTAAGCCAGTACGTAAGCAAAATGATTATCGCCTTCGATAACCTGAAAATCATTCACGCCTATCGCACCCCGGTTACGTTACGGGCCTACAGCAAAGTGTTTATTTACATTTTCCCGATTATTTACGGCCCATATTTCGCCAGCACCTTTCACGATTATTCCGCTCAGCTGGAGTATGTAATGCCCGTGTTGTACAGTTTCATCCTGGTTAGCCTGGATAACATTCAGGACCACCTTGAACATCCGTTTGATGAAGTAGGCGAAGATGATATCCGTATTGATGAGCGTGAAATTGTGGAGTTGATGAAGTAGCGTTACCGACCCCTTGTAAATTCGAGCAGTGGGGTTGTGCCTTTTAGCAACACCAGTTTTTCTCCCTGCACATCAAATGCATCCACTTCGTTTAGCAACTTAAAGAAGTTGTCTTCAACGCTCATGGTTTCCTGGCAGTACATTTTGGTAGAACCTACACCGGTAAAACTAATCCGGTTACCCGCTTTATTACAGGAACCGAAATACCGGTTGCAGCCGCCAAAGCCGCTGATGCGGCTTTCGTTTTCTGTAAAAGACAGTGTTACCGGGTTTTGCATTTTGCTCACATCCTCCTGGCCGAGGAGCACTAATCTCCATTCGGTTGCCTGTAGTGATGCATCCGGGGTTTTGCAGCCTATTAAGAGTATGGCAGTGCAGGCAACGATACCTTGAAAAGATTTACAAATCGAGTACATCGTGGTAGGATTTTGTTTTTTCAAATACTGCTTTGGCAAACGGACAAAGCGGCATGACTTTTAATTTTTTTTCACGGGCGTACAGCACAGCAGCCTCCACCAGTTGTTTTCCGGCTCCTTTGCCGCGCAGCGCATCTGAAACTTCAGTATGATCGATAATGAGCAACCTGTCGCCTGCCATGCTGAAAGTCATTTCAGCCAGGCGCATGCTGTCTCCACGGATAAAGAATGCACCTTTTGCTCCGGATTGTTCAAATTGAATGTCCACGTTATTTGGCGTAAGCAACGCTGCGCATTTCCCGGATGACGGTAACTTTTATCTGGCCGGGATACTGCATGTCGCGCTCAATCTTCTGCGATATTTCAAAACTGAGTTGGCTTGCCCGCTCATCGCTTACTTTTTCAGCATCCAGAATTACGCGCAGTTCGCGCCCGGCCTGTATGGCATAGCATTTTTCAACGCCATCGAAGCTGGTACCGAGCTCCTCCAGTTCTTTGAGTCGCTTGATATATTGTTCCATTACCTCACGTCTTGCGCCAGGTCGGGCACCACTGATGGCATCACAGGCCTGTACAATAGGCGAGATGATACTGGTCATTTCAATCTCATCATGGTGGGCGCCAATGGCGTTGCAGACCGAAGGATGTTCTTTATACTTCTGCGCCAACTCCATACCCACAATGGCGTGGGGTTTTTCCAGTTCTTCGGGCCACACCTTGCCAATATCGTGCAACAGACCGGCTCGTTTTGCTTGCTTTACGTTTAAGCCCAGTTCGGCTGCCATCACGGCACACAGGTTGGCTACTTCGCGTGAGTGTTGCAGTAGGTTTTGACCGTAGGATGAACGGAACCGCATCCGACCCACCATTTTTACCAGTTCGGGGTGCAGGCCGTGGATACCCAGGTCGATCACCGTGCGTTCGCCCAGTTCCACGATTTCCTCTTCGATGTTTTTTGTAGTCTTTGCCACAATTTCTTCGATGCGGGCAGGGTGTATGCGGCCGTCCTGCACCAATCGGTGAAGGGAAAGGCGGGCAATTTCCCTACGCACGGGGTCAAAGCCGCTGATGATGATCGCTTCGGGTGTATCGTCAACAATAATTTCAACACCGGTGGCGGCTTCGAGCGTCCGGATGTTGCGTCCTTCACGCCCGATGATTTTTCCTTTGATGTCATCGCTTTCGATGTTGAATACCGACACACAGTTTTCGATGGCATGCTCGGTGGCGGTGCGCTGAATGGTTTCCACCACAATTTTTTTCGCCTCTTTGGTGGCCGTGAGTTTGGCCTGCTCCATGATGTCTTTTATGTAGGAGGCTGCCCGTGTCTGGGCTTCGTCTTTTAAAGAGGCTACCAGTTGCTCACGGGCTTCTTCGGCAGTAAGCTTGGAAATGTTTTCGAGTATCTGCACTTTTTGCTGGTTAAACTTTTCCTGTTCTTCCCTGCGCCTGCGCACTTGTTCCAGTTGCTGAGCCAGGGTTTGCTGCATCTCGGCCAGTTCAGCTTCTTTGCGTTTTACCTGTTCCAGTTCTTTGTTTATCTGTGCTTCGCGCTGTTTTACTTTTTGCTCGTTGCTGATGATCTGGTTTTTCTTGCGGTTGGCCTCTTCCTCAAATTCCGATTTCATTTTGAGGATTTTTTCTTTGGCCTCAATGATTTTGTCTTTCTTCAGGTTCTCAGCCGCGATTTCGGCTTCTTTTAAAATCAGTTTGGCTTTCTGGTCAAGTTCTTTCTGGCGCTTGCTGATTTTGCGTTTATACAAAATCGTGCCCAGTACGATGCTGAGAATTATAGTGGCCAGCAGGGCAACTCCGAATACCATCAGGAATTCGTTACCCAAGCCAAAATCAAGTAGTATCATAACATTATGGGTTAAAGGTTACCGTTAACCCGGCAGGCCTAAATAAGGCAGGGAAGTTTTCGAATCAGAGAATGGATTGCGAAACGAGGTGATTGAGGTGATTTACTTTTTCGATGACCGCCTGGTCAATGGCTTGGTGGTTTTCATCGGTGGTTAGTTTTTCAACCAGACTGTCGAAGGCCACCATGGCCAGCAAATCCTGTTTATCATCAATACCGAATTGGTCTTTGTAAGCTTTGAGGCGTTCGTTAATGAGCCGGCTTGCATTCCTCACTTTCTCTTCGTCCTGCGCTTTCACCTTCATGGGGTACTCGCGGTCGGCTATTTTAATACGTATGGAGAGTTCTTCCATTAATTTTTCTTACAGGTTCCTATCGGCTTAAATAAGCGATACACTTATCAATCTCCCTGATATAATCGTCAACCTTTCTCTTTAAATCCGAAACACTTCCGTCTTCCGGGCTTATATTATCTACAATTTTAGAGATTTTAATTTGATTTTTAAAATGATCCAGTTGCTCATCGCGGCTGTTCAGGTGGGCTTTAAGTTCCTGATTTTCAGATTTCAGTGATCGTACTTCGTCTTTTAAACGTTTATGTTCGTTAATGAGCACGGCTATTTTACGTTCCAAGCCGTTCAGGTTAGTTTTTAAGAGTTCCTGGTCCATTGTGTTGTCTTTCAAATTAAGCCTTATGCAGGCTGGTTTATTTTCGTATAAGTGCGCCCAAGCGGCTTTCCAGTGCGGCCATCAGGCGGTTCATTGTTGTTTCAATTTCCTGGTCGGTCAGCGTTTTGGTTTCATCCTGCAGGATAAACCCGAGCGCGTAGGCTTTTTTACCTTCCGGCAGGTTTTTTCCTTCATATACATCAAAAGCAAACAACTCTTTTATCAGTTGCTTTTCGGTAGCCAAAATCAACTTGCGTACATCTTCAAAACTTATCTGCTTATCAAGTACAAGCGACAAGTCGCGTCTTACTTCCGGAAATTTGGGCACCTCCCTAACTACTAACTTAGGGTTTGCCGCTTTGAAAAGCAAGGCCGCGTTAAGTTCGGCATAAAATACAGATTGACGGATGCCAAAATCCTTAAGGAAGGCCGATTTTACAAGGCCGATTTTTCCGATAAGTGTATTGTTTGTGGATAACTTCGATCCATACTCATAAAGTTGGTCGGTTATGCTTTCCTGTTCTATAACCGATAGGCCGGATTTGTTGATGACCTGATAAACCTGCTGTGCCAGGTCGTGATAGGTTACTTCGCGTGTTTTATTTTGCCAGTTTTCGGCTTCCAGATTGCCTGTGAGAAAGAGGGCCAATTGTTCTTCTTCAACGTATCCGGAATCTGCTTTGTGATAGATTTTGCCGAACTCAAATAGTTTCAGGTCTTTCTGTTTACGGTTGATGTTATAGGCGCATACCTCTAGGCCGCTAAACAGCAGGGTTTGCCTTAAAATGCCCTGTTCTTCGCTCAGTTTGTTCAGCATCTCAACGGGTTTACCGGCAAACAGCAGGTTATGCTTGTGCTGATAGGCTGCGTTGGTGAGCGAGTTGGTCCATATTTCAAAAAAGCCGTTTGCGGTAAGCAGTTCGCCAATGGCGCGCCTGAATTTGTTGGGATCGTTGACCGGAAATCCGGCAATAAAATCGGAGCCTGCGGTGGGGCTAAGTTCAACCCGGTCGAATCCGTAAATTCTTAAAATCTCTTCGATAACATCAGCTTCCTGAAGTACATCAACCCGGTAGGGAGGAACAGATACGGTAAACCGATCATCGGCTTTTGATTCGATGGTAATATCAAGTCGGTTCAGTATTTCGAAAATTTCATCGCGTGAAATTTCTTTACCGATCAGTCGGTTGATGTTTTTGTCTTTGAGTACAATTTGCCGATTGACAATTTTTTTCGGGTATATGTCCACAGGCTCAGATGATATCATGCCCCCGGCAATTTCTTTTATCAGGAGGGCGGCCCGTTTTAAAGCATACACAGTAATGTTGGGGTCAGTACCCCGTTCAAAACGGAAGGAGGCATCGGTTTTTAAGCCGTGGTGCATTACCGTTCTGCGGATAAAATCCGGTGCAAAGCAGGCGCTTTCGAGGAATACATTTTTTGTGGTGTTTGTTATTCCGGATTTGATTCCGCCAAACACACCGCCAATGCACATGGCTTCGCCAGTGGCGTTGCAGATCATTAAATCGGAAGCTGTAAGTTTGCGTTCCTTTTTATCAAGCGTTATAAAGGGTGTACCGGCCGGCAGGGTTTGTACCAGCACCTTGTTTCCGGCAATGGCATCGGCATCGAAGGCATGCAGGGGCTGGCCGGTTTCGTGTAACACATAATTGGTAATATCCACAATGTTGTTGATCGGGGTTTGACCGATGGCCAGCAGGCGGTTCTTGAGCCACTCGGGCGATTCGGTTATGGTTACCCCGGATATGGTTAGGGCCGAATAGCGCGGACATGCTTCCGGATTTTTTACCTCTACCGCAATGGGCAGGCTGTTGTTATCGGGTTTGAATGATTCAACAACCGGCCAGCGAACTTCCCTTTTTTTAGCGGCTTTAATATCGCGGGCAACGCCCAGATGCGAGGCGGCATCGGCCCGGTTGGGGGTAAGGCCAATTTCGATGCGGTAGTCGGAGTACACCTTAAAAATTTCTGCTGCCGGTGTGCCGTTGGCGGCTTTTGTATTAAGTACGATGATTCCTGCGTGATTGTCGCTGAGCCCGATCTCATCTTCTGCGCAGATCATGCCTTCGGATTTTTCACCGCGTATGTTAGCCGCTTTGATAGTGAATGGTTCGCCTTTGGTTGGATGGAGGGTTGTACCGGGCAGCGCTACGATAACTTTCTGGCCGGCTGCTACATTGGCGGCTCCGCAAACAATCGAAAGCGACCGGTTCTGTCCTACATCAACGGTAGTGAGAGAAAGTTTATCGGCATTCGGATGTTTTACGCAGGTGAGTATTTCACCTACAACCAGTCCGTTTAACCCACCTTTAATGGTTTCGAAGGGTTCAACTGATTCAACTTCAAGCCCCGTGGCGGTTAGGATTTTGCCGAGATCTTCGGGGTTCTCAGCGATATCAATATAATCTTTAAGCCAATTGTAAGAGATGGTCATAGTGCTATAAAAATTACCCCGAAGTAGTTCGGGGTACCGGCTTCAAAAATAAGACTTTGGTGTTACATGGCCTATTTCATGTAATTCATTTCACCGGCTGTGATGGGTATGGACAACAGGTTTTCACGCGGAGGCAGGGGGCATGAATAGTTTTCGTTGTAAGCGCAGTACGGATTGTACGCTTCGTTGAAGTCGAGTGTGATTGTGCTGCTACCCTTTACCTTTTTTACATCAAGATACCGGCCGGCTCCATAGGTTTCGCGGGCGCTGGTGGCATCGCCAAAAGCCAGGAACAAGGTGCCGCGGTAGGGGCCTATGTCCATGAGTTCAAGTATCAGCAACCGGTTGTTCACACCATTTAACGTAAACTCGGCATAGCCGTATTCGATGTATTTTTTTTCCTGCCCATCGCTGGTGGGTAATACTACCACCTTTCTTTGTTGGATGGGGATGAGCCTGGCCTGAATACGGAAGGCCGGATCAACCGGGTAATAGGTAAGTCCTTTGAAAGATTGGAGATGGTCTTTGAAAGGTGATTCGGGTGAAGTGCGCAGGTACTGATCTTTTTCTTTCCTGGCCTTTTCAATGGTGTTAATGTAATCCGACTGATTGTTTCCGATGAAGGAGTATAGGACCGCAGCCGTAGCTACTACACCAACTACAAAAATCATGACCTTTTTTGCGCTCATAGCATTCCTTCATCTGCAAAGCTAAAGTAATCCTTGCCGGCAATAATCAGGTGGTCGGTAAGGGTAATGTCCAGCAACCTGGCGCTCTCTTTAAGTTTTTTGGTAAGGTCAACATCCTGCTGACTGGGAGTAAGGTTGCCCGAAGGATGGTTATGCGCAACGATGATGGCGCTGGCGAGTTCTTCCAGCGCGGTTTTGAAAATAATTTTTGGGTCGGCTACGGTGCCGTGTACGCCACCCTGGCTTACCTGCTGTATTTTAATGAGCCGGCTTGCCCGGTTAAGCAACAGTACCCAAAATTCTTCATGGGGTTTATCCATCAGGTTACTTTTTAACAAGGCATAGGCCTCAGTTGATGAGGTTACCTTTGGTTTTTCAGCACCACTGGTTTCTTTTCTTCTGCGCCCCAGTTCAAGTGCACTGATGATGGTAATGGCTTTTGCCCGGCCGATGCCTTTTATTTTCATCAGATCGTTAACCGATAACCGGGCCAGGTCGTCAAGGTTGTTGTTTACAGTTTGTAAAATGTTTTTGGCCAGATCAACTGCGCTGGTGGAGGCGGTGCCGGTTCCCAAAAGGATGGCGATGAGTTCGGCATCGGTAAGGGCGGCCGTTCCTTTTAACAACAATTTCTCCCGCGGCCGGTCTTCTGCGGCCCAGTTTTTAATGTTCAGAAACCCGGGTTGGTTCTTCTTCATCTCCTAAAAATAAAAAGACCCGGAGGTTTTTACTTCCGGGTCGGCAAATACGTTTCAGTAAGGTTACTTCAATGCGTTTACCTTTTTGGCGAGTTTCGATTTCTGGTTGGCTGCTTTTTTCCAGTGAATGATATTCTTTTTTGCCAGCCTGTCAATCATGGAAGAAACCTCTTTTAATAGAGCTTCCGCCTCGGTTTTGGTCGTGGTGGTCTTTAATTTCTTGATTAAGGTACGTGTTGATTTGTGCTGATACCGGTTCCGTACACGCTTGGCCTCATTGGCCCGTATCCTCTTTTCTGCCGATTTGTGATTCGCCATAGTGTTTTTTCGATGCTTTTTAAGGGTGGCAAAGGTAATTCTATCGGGCCGAATTGCCAAGCCAGACCTTTCAATTCCGGAAGTTTCCTTTAAAAAGGAGTTTTATAGCCGGATCAAGTTCAAGATTAACCGGCTTAAAATCGACCGGAATGCTGATTTTCGTGCTTTTCTGATTGATTTTGACAGTTTTAATGACCGGCTCGCCCGTACTGTTGTGAACGGCTACTTCCAGGTTCAAATCAAATAGCCTTCCCGGCTGAACCTGATCGATGGTAAGCGCAATGGCTCTTGCAGCTGGGTTATATACCCATTGAACGGTTAGCTCGGGCAGGTTTGTTTCTTCCAGCCATTGACTGAAAAAGACAGTCAATGGTTTTCCGGAGGCCTCCTCCATTACCTGCCTGAAATCGCTGCTCAGTGCGTTTGAGTTTTGGTAGCGTATGTAGTAGTTGCGAATGCCCGTCCAAAAAGCTGAGTCTCCCACTTCCTGGCGCAGCATGTGCAACACCCAACCACCCCGTTGATAAACGTGGGGCGAAAGCAATTTCGGGTAATCGGTAATGCGGGTGTCAATAACAGGGGCCGGTGCACGTGTGCAATGCTGTATTACCGTGGTGCGGTCGCGTTGTAATCCTTGCTTTAAGGCATCAACTCCGTAGGTGAACTCATTATACACATGCGTAAAGTAGGTGGCAAATCCTTCGCTTAGCCATACATGGTGCCAGTCGTTTTCGGATGCAGAGTTGCCAAACCACTGGTGGGCAATTTCGTGAGCAATCAGGTTTTCGATTTCGCCTTTGCCGGTTACTGAATTCTCGTAATAAAAAATGTTGCTGGCATTTTCCATGCCTCCGTAAATGGTGGTGGATTGCACGTTGGCCAGTTTTTCGTATGGGTACGGCCCGATAAACCGATTAAAAAAATCGAGCACCTTCACGGCCGGCTGGTAGTCTGAAAATCCGGCTTCTTTGTTTTGCGGATAGACCCAGCTTTCAACAGGGATGTTGCCAACCATACCAGCCTGCTGCATGGCAAAGCGGGCTACACCAATTACCATTACTTTGGTTGGGATGTCAACTTCTTCACGCCAGTGGGTAAGTTTTTGTTTGCCGTTGAGAACATTTTGCTCCACCCGAGTGCCATTGGCTACCACATCATAATGAGGCGGGGCGATTACGATAAACTCAACTTTTGCTTTTTCGTAGGGATGATCGATGGTAGGCAGCCAGTTGCGGGCACGGTCGGGCCAGTTGTCGCCAAAGAAGGTGCGCTCGCCAAATTTATTTTTTGAGATGATGAGGCCGTCCTGTGGGATGCCTGTATACGTGATGGTTAACTGAAGCTCGTTACCGGGCCCTGCTTCTGCCGGCAGCAGAATTTTTAAGCGGTTGTTTCGGTGCGAAAAAATTGCTTGCCTAATACCAACACGCACTTCGTTTACGGTCATGCCTTTTTCATGCACCGGTTGAATTAAATCCAGTTCAACCTCACGAATAGCCTTTTTTACCGACAGCAGGATGGTGGCCTGGCCTGCGATGCGGTCAGTGGTGTCGTTCAGTTCAATGCGGAAGATGTATTTTTTTATGTCGATGGATTCGTTACGGGGATAGTTGTCGGCAACGGAGCCTGTAACAATAGAAAGTAAAATCAGAATACGGTATAACATGCGAGTTTGGTATTTCGGTGTAAATTAACGGTTGTGAGAAAAGTTTTCAACGGTTTACTGATTCTTGCTTTGCTGCTGCTCGGCAACTGGGGTTTTTATGCACACCGGCAGATCAACCGGCTGGCTGTTTTTACGTTGCCTGCTCCGTTAATCGGTTTTTACAAAAAGCACATCAACTATATTTCAGAAGCTGCAGTAAATCCTGATAAAAGGCGCTTTGCCCTTCCGGATGAAGGGCCCCGCCATTATATTGATATTGATCATTTTGGCGACAGTGCCGTGTACACTATGCCGAGGTATTGGAAGGATGCGGTGGAAAAATACGGTGAAGACACGCTTCATGCTTATGGTGTATTGCCCTGGCATATCGCTGTTGTTTATTACCGGTTGCGCGATGCTTTTTTGATAAAAGATCCGCAGCGGATACTAAGCCTGTCGGCTGATCTGGGTCACTACATTGCCGATGCGCATGTGCCCTTGCATACTACTGAAAATTACAATGGCCAGCTTACCGGGCAGGAGGGCATTCATGCCTTTTGGGAGTCGCGTGTACCGGAGTTACTGTCAGCAGAGTATGATTTTTTTGTGGGCAAGGCTGAGTATATTTCAAATCCGCAGCTAAAGGCGTGGGAAGCCGTGGTGGCATCGCACCGTGAAGTGGATTCAGTGCTGTTGATTGAGCAGCGGCTTACGCGGCAGTTTGGCGAACGTAAATTTTCGTTCGAAACCAAGGGCAAGCAAACGGTTAAAGTGTATTCCATTGACTTTTCTAAAGCCTATCACCAGGCCCTTAACGGGATGGTGGAGCGACAAATGCGCGGAGCCGTAAAAATGATTGGCGATTTCTGGTATAGTGCGTGGCTTGATGCCGGCCAGCCGGATGTGAAGGAACTGATGAAGTACCAGCCTACTGAAGCTGAGTTGGAACAACGAAGGAAAGAGGTTGAGGAATTAAAACAACAGCGCGTAAAGGCACGTGAGCATGATAATGACAATTAGTTACGGATTTCGAGCTACGAGTTTCCAGGCTTACTCGTGGCTCCGAAATTCGCAACCCATAATTTTTAATTCTTCACAGGATGATACACCTCCGTTATTTATTGCGCAGTATCCTTTTTCGCTTCAGCAATTTCTTTCAGGTGGTTCAGGTTGTAATCGAAGGCTTTGTTCATTTCAGGTTTCATAAGCAGAGCGCCCATCAGCCGCATAAACGGGTTCATGCCCATATCGGCTTCAAAGCCGGTAGTGACGTTGGTTCCTTGCCCTTCGGGCTCAAAGGTGTACCACGATTGGGCCGTACCTTGTTCCATAAAGTCGAGATCCATTTTTACGGATTTGTCGGGTATGCTTTCGGTGATCGTCATTTTGCCTTTACCTGATTTTTTACCGTCCCACTCAGAGACTGCACCGGCACCGGCTTTAATGTTCCCGTAGTTAACGGTCATGTCATCTTTGTACAGGTTATTCCAATACGACCAGGACGGATGTCTTTCCAGGTTATTTACTTCTTCAAAGACATAGCCGGATGGGGCGTTAATAAAGATGGAGCGCGTAACTTGAATTTTGGAAGGCAGGAAGAAGCCGACTATTACCAAAACCACAATAAGGCCTGCCAGTGCAAGCAAAACTTTCTTTACCATAGATGAAGGGCTTTTTGTTTTCACGAAATTATCAAAATATACTGTGCAAATGCTTGGTATTCTGTTTAAAAATTCAAAATTTTAGATGAACCAAATCTAATCCGTCATGAGCTTAACCGATTCCAGCCATATCCATGTTAATTACGGCCTGCGTGTAGCCGCGGGGCTTATTGTTTATTTCCTTATAATGAAATTTGCCGGGTTGCTGCATGTGGTTGAATTGCGCCTGTTAAACCTGGTAATCCTGGTGGCCGGTATCTACATGGCGCTGAAGAAATTTCAGCACACCCACGGTGAGCATATTAACTACTTCCGGGCACTGGTAACCGGTGTGGCAACGGGCGCCATTGCTTCGCTGGTGTTTGCCGGATTTCTGTTTGTGTATGTGTCGTTTCTGGATGCGGAACTGATGCAGTATATTATTGAAAACGAACCTATGGGCAGGTTTCTTAATCCCTACATTGCGTCATTTATTGTGGCGCTCGAAGGCGTATTCTCCGGCCTGCTTGTAACGTTTGTATTGATTAACTACATCAATACAGACGAGCCTTCGGCAGGTTGAGCTATTGTTGATTAACATCCGTGGCCCGGCAGGTTTTTTAAACCTCCCGGGTTTTTTACTTTTGATGAATTACTACTATGCGATACAAGAAAATCAACAAACAACTGTTTATTGACAACCGCAAACGTCTGGTAAAGGAGTTCAAACCAAACTCAGTGGCAGTTTTCAACTCCAACGACATCATGCCTACCAATGCCGATGGCACGATGAAGTTCAGGCAGAACAGCGACCTGTTTTATCTGACCGGGGTTGACCAGGAAGAATCCATCCTCGTGATCTGTCCGGATTACCCGGATAAAAAAATGCGCGAAGTGTTATTCCTGCGCGAAACCAACGACACCATCGCCATATGGGAAGGGCATAAACTTACCAAACAAGAAGCGCGCGAACTGACCGGCATTGAAACGGTGCTGTGGACTTCTGAGTTTAACCGCGTTTTTAATACCATGATGGTGATGGGTGGTGTTGAGTATGTGTACCTCAATACCAACGAACACTACCGGGCCGATGTAGTGGTACAAACCCGCGACAGCCGGTTTATTGCCTGGTGCAAGGAGAGGTATCCGCTGCATAAATATGAACGTGTGGCGCCCATTATGTCGGAACTGCGAGCCATCAAATCGAGATATGAAATTGAACTGATGCAGCAGGCCTGCAACATTACTGCCAGTGCCTTTAAACGTATTTTAAAGTTTGTTAAGCCGGGCGTTAAGGAATATGAAATTGAGGCCGAGTTTATGCATGAATTTCTGCGGCACGGTTCACGCGGCTTTGCCTATGAGCCCATTATTGCCAGCGGGGCCAATTCGTGCGTACTACATTACATTCAAAACGATAAAGTTTGCAAGGCAGGGGATGTGCTCTTGCTTGATGTGGGTGCCGAGTACGCCAACTATAATGCCGACATGACACGTACCATTCCGGTAAACGGGCGGTTTACCAAACGGCAGAAAGATGTGTACAACGCGGTGTTACGTGTAAAGCGTGCTGCGTACCAGTTGCTACGGCCCGGCACAATGTATTTCGATTACCATAAAGAGGTGCAGAAAATTATGGAGAGCGAACTGCTGAAACTTAAACTGATCGATAAAACCGACATCAAAAAACAATCACCCGAAAAGCCGGCCTTTATGAAGTACTTTATGCACGGTACAGGTCATCATTTAGGGTTGGATGTTCATGATACCGGTAATATGTTCGCCAAAATGAAGGAAGGCATGGTGTGGACGGTGGAGCCGGGCATTTATATAAAGGAAGAAGGACTAGGTATCCGCCTGGAGAACAATGTGGTAATAACCAAAAACGGCCTTCACGACTTAATGAAAAACATCCCGATTGAAGCTGACGAGATTGAAGACCTGATGCATTCAAAATGAGTCGTGCTCGAATTCTTGCGCTCACTTCTGTTTTACTGATAAGCCTGCTGGCGTACGCCCATGAGTTCTGGCTGCAGCCCGATAAGTTTCTGTTTCAGAAAGGCGAGGTGTTAAAACTGAACTTTATGGTGGGCGAGGATTTTACCGGTGCGCGATGGGACCTGAAAAGGCACCGGCTCGTGCGGTTTGATTATCATGTAGGAAACTATTCCAACGGGTTAATTGAAGAGGTTGTACCGGGCGAAGGAAACAATCTGGAAATGAAACTGGAGCGAGAAGGCACACACCTGTTTGTGATGCAAACCAACAACGCCTTTATTGAACTGGAAGCTGAAAAGTTTAATGCTTATTTAAAAGAGGATGGCCTTGATGACATCATGGAATATCGTGTCAAAACCAACACGCAGGATAAAGGTGCAAAGGAATACTACCAACGCAGCGCCAAGTTGCTGGTGCAGGTAGGCAATACAACCGATGACACATTTAGAAAAATCGCGGGCACCCCGATTGAAATCATTCCGCTAAAAAATCCCTATGCGCTAAAGCCGGGCGCTGAAATGAAATTTCAGGTGGTGTTTGAAGGTAAACCACTGGCCTTTGCACTGGTAAAAGTGTGGAACCGGAAAGACAACCGTACCACCGTTCAGAACATCTACACCGGGAAAGACGGCACCCTTACAACCCGGTTAAGCAGCACCGGCATGTGGATGGTGAGCTGTGTGAAGATGGTGCCGGCTAGAGAGGCCGGTGCCGACTGGCAAAGCTATTGGGGGAGTTTGGTTTTTGGGTTTTGATGATTTGATTTACGATTTTGAAGTTAGTTAAGTTATTGTAATGGCTGATTCAATACAATCCGACAAAGCCCCCGAACCCGTAGGTGCTTACCCGCATGCGCGCAGGGTGGGCAACCTGCTGTTCTTATCCGGTGTGGGTCCCCGTAAACGAGGATCAAAGGAAATACCGGGCGTTACGCTGGATGCAAACGGAAGTATTATTGCTTACAACATCGAAGCGCAGTGTCACTCGGTGTTTCAGAATGTGCGTTATATTCTGGAGGCTTCCGGCTCGCGGTGGGAAAACCTGGTGGATGTTACCGTGTTTCTCACCAACATGAAAGATGATTTTCCGAAGTTCAATAAAATCTATGCGGAGTACTTTAAGGACAATCAACCCTGCCGCACTACCGTTGAAGTAAATGCGCTGCCTACGCCCATTGCTATTGAATTGAAATGTATTGCTACGGTTGATTAAACCGCAAAGCTCTCCCCGCATCCGCAGGTGCGCGAAGCATTCGGGTTGACGAACTGAAACCCCTTGCCGTTAAGGCCATCCGAAAAATCAAGGGTGGTGCCCAGCAGGTAAAGCAAGCTCTTTTTATCCACGAGAATTTTAATGCCCTTGTCTTCAAACACCTGGTCGGCCGGGTTGATGGATTCGTCAAACGATAAATCGTACATTAGCCCGGAGCAACCCCCGCCCTTTACCGATACCCGGATGTTGGGCTCGGAAGCTTTACCTTCCTGCTTGCGCAATTCAATGATCTTATCTTTTGCTTTTTCCGTTACATTAATCATAGGTCGTTCAACTTAAGACACCGGATTTAATACAACACTAAAAACGGTAATGGTGTTCATATCGCGGCCGTAATACAATTTTTGCAGCGCATCCATAATGTTGCCCGCCCGGAAGTAGGAGGTATGCAGTTCGCGCTCGCCTTTAGCTACCCACTGTATGGTGTAGCTGTTTTCTTTTTCCTTATAGTTCTGCACGTAGCCGAGCATTTTCTTCAGGGCATCCAACTTATCAGTACCTGTTTCGGAATGAAACAAAAATGCCTGGTTGTGCCGGGGGTTAATGGTAATCAGGTCAAGTCTTACCTTGCGGTCAATGGTACTGTATTCAAATACAAGGTCGGCCGTACGCAATCCCAGGTAATCTTTAATTTCCTGCTGGATGCGGGCCGCCTCTACGTGCATTTCACTGGTCGTTTCAATCATGGATGTCGGTTTCAAGGCAAAAACTTTTCAAAGCCCGTAAAAGTTCTGACTTTGGCGTACAAAATTAGGCAAATATGAAGAAACTTGAACATATCGGCATTGCGGTAAAAAACCTGGAACAGGCCAATAAGCTGTTTGCCAACCTGCTGGGCCGTGAACAGTATAAGATTGAATCAGTAGAATCGGAGGGGGTAAAAACTTCTTTTTTTGATGTGAGCGGGGTAAAGATTGAGCTGCTGGAAGCCACCACCACCGATTCGGCTATCAAAAAATTTATCGAAAAACGGGGTGAAGGCATTCACCACATCGCCTTCGAGGTGGACAACATCCGTGAAAGCATAAAACATTACCAGCAGCTTGGGTTTCAGCTTATCGGTAACGAGCCAAAAAAAGGTGCAGATAACAAACTGATTTGTTTTCTGCACCCGAGGTCAACACAGGGGGTTTTAATCGAGTTATGCCAGGAGATTACCGGCCCTTAGGCAATTCCATGGTGTTGCGCTGACCAAACTGGATCGAGTTGTAATACTTCAGTTTTTTCTTCCCTTCGCTCGTTTCGTAGTACGGTTTGGGTACGGTTGAGCAGGAACTGAACAGGATTAAAGCCACGACAATCCACATCAGCCATTTCATACTGCTTTGCTTTTGTGCATAGATACAGGCTTACCTAAAATCAAATCTTTCAAATCGGGTTATAATCTTACTTTTGCCTGACGAACCGCCTGGCGCACCGGCAAACAGGCGGTTACAACCGATAAAACATGGCAGAAAAACGAACAGAAATTGGCGAACTGGGTGAATTTGGGCTTATTGAGCGCATCCATCAGCAGGTTAAACTGGCTAATACCTCCTCTTTAAAGGGCATTGGCGATGATGCTGCCGTAATTGATTTGGGAAACGAGTATTTGCTCTGGTCAACCGATTTGCTTGCTGAAGGCATTCACTTTGATTTGGCGTTTACTCCATTACAACACCTGGGCCATAAGGCCGTAAGTGTTAATGTCTCAGACATTGCCGCCATGAACGGTAAGGCCGAGCAAATTCTGGTGAGTATCGCGCTGAGTAACCGGTTTTCAGTTGAAGCAGTTGATGCACTTTATTCAGGCATTTATGCGGCCTGTGAGCAATACAACGTTGACCTGGTGGGTGGCGACACAACCGCATCACGGGCGGGTTTGATTATTTCAGTAAGCATACTTGGCCGAGTGGCAAAGGATAAAGTAGTGTACCGCAGCGGAGCGAAACCCAACGATATTATTTGTGTAACCGGTGATTTAGGCGCGGCTTATACGGGGTTGCAGATTCTGGAACGTGAAAAAGAAGTTTTTCTGTCGAACCCTAACATGCAGCCCGGCCTGGAAAAATACCAGTATATGGTCGGCCGGCAATTGCGGCCCATTGCCCGTACCGACATTGTATTTGAACTGGAAGAAATGGGAGTTAAGCCCACCGCCATGATTGACATTTCGGACGGGCTGGCTTCTGAGCTCTTCCATATCGGTAAAAATTCAAATGTCGGTGTGCGGATATTTGAAGACAAAATTCCGTTGGATGCCGAAACGTACAATACGGCAGCACTTGAATTTAAGATTGACCCCGTAACCTGCGCGCTGAATGGCGGTGAGGATTACGAGTTACTTTTTACAATTTCTTCCAGCGATGCGGATAAAATAAAAAACCATCCCGATGTGCACATGATTGGTTATGTACACGATAAGCCGAAAGAATTTTTACTGATTACCAAGCAGGGAAACGCGGTGCCCTTAACAGCACAGGGATGGGATCACTTTAGATGATTGGCCAGTGGCAGGTAAATCCGGAACTCCGTGCCGGCATTTTCTTCACTTCGTATTTCCAGTTTTCCATCATTCAGTTCAATGAATTTCCGGCACAAAATCAGGCCGAGACCTGTACCCTTTTCGTTGGCCGTACCTTTTTTAAGTGCTACGTGCTGCTGGTTTAGCACCTGATTCAGGTATTCTGCGCTCATCCCGATCCCCTGGTCTGTAACAGTAACGATTGCCTGGTTGTGACTTTTGCCGGCTACTAACTTTACAAGTTTTCCTTCGGGAGTAAACTTAATTGCGTTCGAAACAACATTCCGCAAGGCAACATACACCATGTTTTCATCGGCATGAACATACACCTCTTCTTCGGCCTGAAACTCAAAATCAATGCGCTTGCGCAAAGCCGTGGGTTGGTACAGGTGATAGATTTTGGTAAGTAAATCCTTCACAGAAAAATCAACGGCATGGCGATTGATGCTTCCGGTTTGCGACAGCGACCAGTACAATGTATTATCAATCAGGTCAAGCGCACTGCTCACGGAGTTGCGTATGTTTCGGGCATATTGATTGATTTGCTCGGGCGAAAGCGGAGTGTCTGTATCGACTAACAGGGACAGAAAACCTTTTAAGGTGGTTAATGGCGACCGGAGGTCATGTGATAAAATGGAGAAGATGAGGTCCTTTTTTTCATTAAGTGCCTGCAGTTCGGCCCTTGATTTTTCAATCTCGGAAGTCCGCTCGCTTAGCAATTTTTCGAGCCGCTCTTTGTTGCGCCTGCTGGTGACGGTCTGGATGCGGAATATGCCAAGCGTAAGTCCGATAAGCAATGTGATGAAAAGGCCAATAAACCAGGTTTGCTTCCATACCGGTGGCTTTAATATAAATTGAAGCGGAGCCGATTCAGCATAGTGATTGTTATTTTGAGTCCGTACCCTGAACGTATAGTTTCCTTCTTTCAGATTGGGATACGTTGCTTCGGAGGAGGTTGCTTGTATCCATACCGGGTCGTGACCCTCCAGCCGGTATTCTACAGTATAATTGCGCGGATTGCTGTAATCGGGAATGAGATAGTTTATGGTAAGCGATTTGTTGGCTCCTGAAAGTTCTACAACATCTCGTTGACGGAGGTTGAGATAGAAGTTGTTGGTTGCGTATTTATAATTAGAGGCGCTTAACAGGGTGGGTATGGGTACTGTTTCGCGTAGTTTAATGTCTTCCGGTTTGAAAATATTTATACCGTTAATACCGCCCAGCACCAATGCACTGTCTTGGGTTTGCAAAAAGGCCAGCCGGTTAAACTCCAGGGCTTGTACGCCTTCCTCCGGTAAAAAATTTCGTATCTCCGAGGTGGTGGGATTATATCGTAAAATACCTTGGTTGCTGCTCATCCAAATTAAACCTTTCTTATCGGGCAGTGTGCAATACACTGTATTGGTGTTTAATTCGGGAATGTCAACACGTTGGGTTAGTTGCGCTTCCTGATTTTCTGCTGTAAGCGGCAGTCTCCATACTCCGTTATTGAAAGAGCTGATCCACAAATACCCGTTAAACTCCTCAAAGGCTAATACCATAAAATAAGAGCCATCCGGCCGGGTCGGTTGGCGTTCAATCGGGAAATAAGTGAACGTGGAGTCCGGGTTAAAAATTGAAACTCCCCCCTGCGCTCCGACCCAAATGCGTTGGTGGGAGTCAATATAAATTGCTGTGGCTCCAAATACCGGGTTATTGCCTGTCTGATCATTAAAGTTTTTAAAAACTTTTTCGCGGCCCGTGGCCAGATTATACATGCGCAAGGCTCCTCCGGCAAGGATATAGAGCCAATCGTCTTTTTTCAGAATTTGCCGCACCAAAACGTTTTCAAGCTCTTTGCTTATTGTATAGCGGGTAAATGTTCGCTTCCTTCTATCCATGATCACCATGCCGGCCGAGGTACCAATCAATAACTTTCCATCTGAGAGCGGGTGGATACATGCGGGCATCAGGGTTTTGGTAAATCCTGACAACGTTATTTTAATCCGATCGATCGAGCCATTTTTCCGATCGAGAAAATTAATGTAGCCGCCATCCGTACCAATTAACAGGGTGCCATCATCTTCCTCAAAAAGGCACCGCACCATTCTGTCTGACAAGGAGTTGGTGTTGTTAGGATCGTGGGTGATGTGTTGAAACTGAATTTTAAGGCGGTCGTATTTGTTCAATGCTCCGGTGGCTGCAATCCAAATGATGCCCGTTTTATCTTCAATGATTGCATTGCAGTTGTCACTACTTAATGAATGAGCTTGTAACGGATCTTTAGTAATTCGCCTAATAGTTCCCTTAGTCGGATCGTAAAGTACTATCCCGCCTGCCTTGGTCAGAATCCACACAACACCATGCCGGTCAGCATAAATTTGGTTAATGCGGTTGAAGAAGGGTGTTATACTTGTGCTAAAGTGTTTAACAAATTGCTGCGTATTTAAATTATACACCAGCATGCCCACCTTTTCGGTACCGATGTAAAGGTTGCCGTTAGCAGCACAAAGTGCAGTAACCCTGCCGTGAGCTGTGAAATCAACGTTGTTCCAGCGTAGTACCACCGAATCAGTCACACGATTATTCTCTATTTCAAAAATTTTTCGCTGATCGCCTATGTAAAGTTTATTGCCATGAGGCAACAGGTACGAGGTACGTATGCTGTTGTATCCGGATACCGGACTTCGCCTGAGTGTGTCATGTTGCAGTTGAAATAAACCGCTGTTAAATGACGCCACCCACACGGTGCCATCAGGGGTTAAGGCAAGTTGATTGATGATGGGGGTACCATCCCTGCTGGGTAATCGTTTCAGTTCATTTGTATTGTAGTTATACGCTACAATACCCAGGTTTCGTGTGCCGATAAGTATTCGGTTGCGGATGGAGTCATAAAGCAAGCAGGTTATCTCCTGATTATTTATTGAGCCGGAATCAGCCAATGTGGTATAGTGCGTAAACCGGTAACCGTCAAACGAAAATAGCCCGTTTGCCGCTACCCAGATAAGCCCTTCCCGGTCTTGTATTACATCGGTTAGTTCTGCTGAACGGATGGTTCCGGGGGGTATCACCTGTTCAAAAGCAGGGAGGTTATCGGGTATTTGGGTAAATCCGGCCAGTAAGGTTATCCAAAGTAGTATGACTGCCAACGCGCCCCTCATTAGTCGATCGGATATGGAATGAATACAAAATTGGTAAACTCCTTATCGACTACAAACAGGCAACAAAATTCATCGGGATCCTTATAGGCTTTCTTAAAGTCATCTGTTTTAGTTACATCCACCAGGCCCCGCTGAACAAATTCGTCCAGAAAGGATGCATAATAATTCCACGTGGTGTGGGCAAGTTCTTTATCAATCAGTAGCTGACCGATGGGCTGTTCCTCTTTGCATATCGGAAAAATGGGGTGATCGGAAAAACCACGACTGCGAATCTGGTACGAGGCTTCTTTTACCGAATCGGCAACTTTTACAAAGTCGCCCGAAATGGTGCCCAGGTACTTCCCGCTTAACTCCGGATCGTTATGCATATCGTTTAATTGTACCGCTAAAATAATATGTTCCACTGTGAGCATGGGCACATTTCATTAATTCTCTATTTTCGATTTGCAAAACCTTACCCGATATGAAAAATCCATTATCCATTATTTTCCTGTTTTTCACTATGGCCTTGTCGGCCCAACCCACTGCCGAAGCCGATTGGACAACTTCTATGCAAAAGCGAAAGGCCCTGGCAGCACAGTCAATTTTAATGGAATACCCTGTCCGCAATATCGGGCCAACAGTGCAGGGCGGGCGAATCGTGGATATAGAGGTGAATCTGAAAAACACCAACGAATATTACCTGGCGTTTGGTTCAGGTGGTATTTTCAGAACGGTTAATAACGGCATTACCTTCGATCCGGTTTTTGATAACAACGATGCACTGGGTATTGGCGACTTTGCATTGTCGCAAACCAATACCGAAATAATTTACGTAGGCACGGGCGAGAAGAACAGCAGCCGTTCAACATATGCTGGTACGGGTATGTATAAAACTACAGATGGCGGAAAAAACTGGCAGCACCTGGGGCTTGCCGGTACACATCACATTGGGCGCGTGGTTATTCATCCGGCTGATAACAACACCGTATGGGTGGCAGCCGTTGGGCCACTGTACACCAACAGCCCGCACAGGGGCGTATACAAAACCACCGATGGCGGAAAGACCTGGAAGAAAACATTATTTGTAAACGACAGTACCGGGATTATTGATATGGTGGTGAATCCGCAAAACCCCAACCAGCTTTTGGCAGCCGCGTGGGAGAAGGATCGCAAGGCCTGGAACTTTAAAGAATCCGGAGTGGCATCGGCCATCTATCGTTCCGATGATGGCGGTGAAACATGGTCAAAATCAGTAGCCGGTTTTCCGCAAGGCAAACAAGTGGGCCGCATCGGGCTGGATGTATGTATGAGCAAACCCAACATTGTTTATGCGATACTCGATAACCAGGGTGAAATTCCACAAACCGAAAAACCAAAAGATGACGGCAAGCTGAAGCTTGCTGATTTTAAATCCATGACCAAAGATGATTTTCTGAAACTGGATGACAAAAAGCTGGATGAGTTTCTCCGCGAAAGCCGGTTTCCGCAAAAGTATGATGCGCGTAGAGTAAAACAGGAAGTTCGCGAAGGCAAGTATCAGCCAAAAGCTATTTACGATTACCTGGGTGGCGATGCCAATGCCAATTTGTTCAATGCCAAAATTATTGGTGCAGAAGTTTATCGTTCCGATGACTTTGGTGCCACCTGGAAGAAGATGAACAGCTACGATTTAGACGGGGTGTTCTTCACGTACGGATATTACTTTGCCGAAATGCGCGTTGATCCAGCCAATGCCGATAAAATTTATATTTATGGAGTACCCATGCTCAAATCAAACGATGGTGGCGTTACCTGGCACCGGCTGGATACGTTGCGGGGTGAACAGGATATTCATGTTGACCATCATGCGTTATGGATTAATCCAACCAACGGCAAACACATGTTACTGGGCAACGATGGCGGCTTGTATGTAACCTATGATGAGGGCGCTTATTGGAAACATATCAACAACATGCCTGTGGGCCAGTTTTATACGGTAAATGTGGATATGGAAACACCGTACAATGTTTATGGCGGTTTGCAGGATAATGGCGTGCTGAAAGGTTCGTCAAAATCAGAACCCAACGTATCGAAACATTGGGAATACGTGGGTGGTGGCGATGGCATGTACGTGGCGCCCGACCCGCGGAACAGCCGCCTGGTGTATTGGGGCTTTCAGTTCGGAAATTATTTCCGGGCCGAGCAAGGCAAGCAGCCGGCCCGCATCACTCCGCGGCACGACATCGGTGAACCGGCTTACCGCTGGAACTGGCGCACCCCGTTGCTGCTGAGCAAGCACAATCCGGATATTGTGTACATGGCAGCCAATAAGGTATTTCGCAGCCTGAATAAAGGCGATAACTGGGAGGCCATCAGCGATGACCTGACTAAAAACAAACCGCAGGGCGATGTGCCCTTTTCAACAATTAGTGCATTGGCCGAGTCGCCACTGAAATTCGGGTTGCTCTATGCAGGCACGGATGATGGTAACCTGTGGGTGAGCCGAAATGGGGGAGGTAGTTGGGAAAATATTTCAGCCGGCCTGCCGGCAAACAAGTGGGTAAGCAGCGTATCGCCATCGCCCCACCAGGAAGCAACCGTATTTGTTTCACTCAATGGCTACCGCGATGATGACTTCAGCACCTACCTGTTTATGAGTACCGACTACGGAAAAACCTGGAAGAGTGTAAAAGGAAATTTGCCTGAGTCGGTAGCCAACGTGATTATTCAGGATCCGGTAAATGCTGACTTACTTTACTGTGGCCTGGACAACGGAACCTACGTTACGCTGGATAAAGGAGCAACCTGGCATTTTTTCAACGGCATGCTCAATGTGGCCTCCTACGATATGATGGTGCATCCCCGCGACAACGAGCTGGTGGTGGGCACACACGGCCGAAGTGTTTTTGTAGTGAATGTGAAACCGTTGCAGGCCTTGAAAAACGGAGGAATTAATAAAGGCATTATGGCTTTTGCCGGAACAGAAAGCATCCGGTTTAACGAACGCTGGGGTGAAAAGCCTTACCCGTGGGCTGATGCCACTGAGCCAAAAGTAAGTTTCCTGTATTACGTGGGTAAACCGGTTGCTGAAATTGGTATTGAGGTTTATGATGAAAAAAATGTGCTTGTCAGGAAATTCAGCGCTGTTGGTTCAGCCGGTTTTCATACGGTAAACTGGGATGTTAAAGTTTCACCGCCAGCGGCCCCTGCCGCGAAAGGAAAAGGCGCTAAGCCTGCACCGGCAACCGATGCCGCTATGAAGTATGCCGGCAAGGGCAAGTACAAAATCAAATTTGTAAACGGCAGCGAATCGGGTGAGGTAAGTGTTGAACTAAAGTAAATGTTATCGGTGGGTATCGAGCCAGGCCTTGCTAAAAGCAGATAGCTCTGGGAAGAACCGGTCGAACTCACTTTTGAAATCGGTGTATGATTGGCGGAGGTCTACTATAGCCTCGTCCATTTTTGATTCATACGGAGTTCTACGGGCCATACCATTAAGGGCACGGTGAATTCCCTCCAGTCGGGCGTAGTTTACCAGCCAGTTGCCTTTGGTCATGTAGGGCATCATAAACTTTACTTCGCGGGGCAGGATGGGCTCATGCTGATCAATCAGCCGGTACACCTGTTCGGCATAATCGGGTAGAAATTCGGGATGGTATTCATCCCATTGCCGGGCCAGGAAGTGGTCATAAAAAATGTCAACAATCACACCAGAATAATGACGGTATTTAGGGCGGAGGCGGTTTTTGCTATGCGTCACCTGCTGGTGGCTGTCGGTAAACTCATCAATAGCCCGGTGTAGTTCAATGCCTTTTGCAATTTCCGGCTCAAATTGTTCGGTCAGGTTTCGTCCTTTTACAAAATCACCAATAAAGTTTCCCACCATTATTTTAGGGTTGTTGCCGGAAAGATAGAGGTGCGCCAGGAAGTTCACCGGGGTAAGTTAACAGTCCATGGTCAATAGTCCATAGCTGCGCTGCCCAATACCGGTGGTCTATTAACTATGGATTGAATTGCCAAAGACTATTGATTATCGGCTGACAATTCCCCATCTTCCAAGTTCAAAACCATATAATCATGGCGTTACCGCAACTTAAACTGCTTGTAAACCTGGCCCGCATTGATGGCGAGGTAGCCGAGCGCGAAAAGAAATACATTACCAACATCGGGCTTGCCAACGGGGTGCCGCTGGCGGATGTGGTGCAACTGCTGGAAAAAAGTCATGATAATATTGAGCTATCCAACCTGACGGCCGAACAGAAATTCTCGTATTTATTGAGTCTCGTTCAGTTAATGAAGATTGATGAACGGCTCTATCAGGAAGAGATACGGTACTGTTCGCAGGTAGCTGCCAAACTGGGCTATGAGCAAACGGTTATGTTCGATATGATGCTGCATGTGCGCGAGACGATGGAAGAACACGAAAAAAAGGCCCTGCGCGATTTAACCGAAAAGTATTTATCAAAATAAACCTGAGCCTATGAAGAAGTTTTTACCCCTTGTTTTTCTTTGTGCAGGTACCCTGCTTTACGGCCAGCGAACCATTATCCATTGCGGTAACCTGATTGATGGCAAAGCCAATGACGTGCAACCTCAAATGACGGTGGTTGTTGAAGGAAATAAAATCACAAAAATTGAAAAAGGTTTTACCAAACCCGGCACAACCGATAAGCTTATCGATCTCAGCAAGAAAACGGTGATGCCAGGGCTTATCGATCTGCATGTGCATCTGGAAGGTGAGACCAATAAAGACCAGGCTCTTCAACGGTTTACCTCAAACAAAGCAGATGTTGCTTTTCGTTCAACGGTGTATGCAAAGAAAACCCTGATGGCCGGCTTTACTACTGTTCGCGATTTGGGAGGCAGTGGTGTTAATACGTCATTACGAAATGCCATCAACCAGGGGTTGGTGGTTGGGCCGAGAATTTTTTCGGTGGGTAAGTCTATCGGTACCACGGGCGGTCATGCCGATCCGACTAACGGCTATCGCGAAGATTTAATGGGTGATCCAGGGCCAAAAGAGGGTGTTATCAATTCTCCGGAAGAAGCCCGGCAGGCCGTACGCCAGCGCTATAAAGACGGCAGCGACCTGATTAAGATTACTGCAACCGGTGGTGTGCTGAGCATAGCCAAAGATGGCAGCGGCCCCCAGTTTACCATGGAGGAGTTGAAGGCCATTGTTGAAACCGCAAGAGATTACGGTATGCATACCGCTGCTCACGCCCATGGTACTGAAGGTATGAAGCGGGCTGTGTTGGCTGGCATTACCACCATTGAACACGGCACCATGATGACCGAAGAGGTGATGGATTTGATGAAGGAGAAAGGAACCTACTATGTGCCAACGATTTCGGCAGGCAAGTTTGTAGCCGAAAAAGCGAAGGAGCCCGGTTATTATCACCCGCTGGTAGTACCCAAAGCTTTGGCGATAGGCCCGCAAATACAGGAAACTTTTGGTAAAGCCTATAAGCGTGGAGTAAAGATTGCATTCGGTACCGATGCCGGAGTGTTTCCGCATGGTGAGAATGGAAAAGAATTTGGGTTCATGGTAGAGGCTGGTATGCCTGCTATGGAAGCTGTTAAGTCAGCTACCGTTGTTGCGGCAGATGTGTTGGGCATGGCCGATAAACTTGGAACCATTGAAGCTGGTAAACTGGCTGATATTGTTGCCACTGATGATAATCCGTTGAAAAACATCAAAACCATGGAGAAGGTGAGTTTTGTGATGAAGGAGGGAGTGGTTTACCTTCAGTGATTTGAGATTTAGGATTTACGATTTTAGATTGATATTGTGCGTTAGCTTCTGAAATCAAAAATCGTTAATCTAAAATTTATAACTCCCAATGAGATATTCTACCAATACTATGTATAGAAATGCATCCATACTTTTGCTAATCCTATCGGCTTGCTCTACACCCGAAAAAAAATCAGAACCATCACCTGTCCTCACCGGATTGGACGGTAAGCAATACTTTGAGCCCGAGCGAAGCGCAACGGCACAAGCCAGGCTCGACAGCAACCTGCATGTGGCTCAAAAAAATTTTGAAGCTGATCCTTCTGAAGAAAACTATATCTGGCTGGGCAGGCGCCAGGCTTATTTATATCGCTATCAGGATGCCATCAAAACGTTTACCGAAGGGTTAGGAAAATATCCAAACTCCTACAAACTGTTTCGTCATCGAGGGCACCGCTACATCACCGTTAGGGATTTCGATAAAGCCATAGCCGACTTGCAGATGGCCGCCTCGCTGATGCCTCGCCAGCCGCTTGAAATTGAACCGGATGGCCAACCCAATAAGTTGAACCAGCCACTTTCGAACACGCAATTTAATGTCTGGTATCATTTAGGCCTGGCCCACTACCTGAAAGGTGATTACGCAAGTGCCGAGAAGGCATACCTGCAATGCCTGGATGTTTCGGATAACGATGACCTGATTACGGCCACTGCCGATTGGTTATACATGACCTACCGGAGACTGGGCAAGAATGAAGAAGCTGCAAAGGTGCTTGAATTGATTAAGGAGAACATGAACATCGTTGAAAATGATTCGTATTACCTGCGGCTGCAGATGTACAAAGGCCTCATTCCTCCCGATGATCTATTGAAAGTCAGCAATAGCAATGAAGATGTTGACCTGGCGCTGGCCACGCAGGGTTATGGCGTAGGCAACTGGTATTTGTGCGAAGGAGATACCACACGCGCAACAGAAATTTTCAAGCAGGTAACAGCCGGAAAGCACTTTGCCGCCTTTGGTTTTATTGCGGCTGAGGCGGATATGCAGCGCCTCTTAAAATAATGGTGGCTAAAATTTCAGCGGAATAGTAATCCTGATTTTTTCCCAACTGATCTGCAATGTACCTTCCGCAGCCGAAATGGTCTCAATAGCATACAGAAGACGTTCCTGTGTTTCTTCCCGTTTTTCGGGAGTAACATTTATCCGCACTATATCTTCCGAGGGATTATAGTCATCAGCCAAATGCTGGTCCCAGTTTTTGTTAAGGATAAATGTCCATGTTTCTTCACCGGGTATGGTAAAGATAGCATACTTACCGGCCGGTATAGTTTGATTGCCGATAACGAAGTCCTTATCAATTTCAAATGAAGTAGCACGGTGCGCCCCCGTAACCCAGACTTCGTTATAGGGAACCAGACCACCCCAGATTACCCGACCTTTAACTACTGGCGCAGTGTATTTGATGGTGATGTGTGCATTGCCTACCCTTGCATGCGTTTCTTTGTAGACACTCTTTTTCAATGTATCGGCCTCGGTAGTTGCTGGTGCCGTAGTGTGATGTTCGTGATTTTCAGTTGATTCTTTTTTCGATTGGCAGGCATTCAGGCTTGCAAAAACAACAACAGAGTAGAGAATGTATCGCATATTTTTTACTGTATAAAAAGTATCCCGCAGATTTTGTTCATCTGCGGGAGGTTGATGTTAGTTGATTTCTTCTTTCACCGATCCGCAACGAAGCATCGAAGCACCGAAGTATGGATTTAATACTTGCTTTTCATCACTTAACCAGAAGGCGCCTTTGTCATCAAAGGCCATCGGGCAGTATTGCTTGTAGATGGTCATGCCGGCACCGCCTTGTTTGGCGGCTTCGTACAGGTTCATGGATAAGGTTTCGAAGGCAACACGCTGTGCCTCGATGTCATCGGTGGAGGCAATTTTGTTTAGTGATTCATTTAACGCATTGGCATAATCACCGGTTGAAGCAATAAGGGCTGCAGCGGCTTCTTTGGCTTTAGCTGCGTCATCATTAACCAGTGCATCTTTCACATCAAAGTAACCGGTAAGTACAACTTTCAATGCTTCGTTGGTTTCTTTGGTAGTGGTTTGTGTTTGTTCGTCAGAAGCTTTTTCTGTCTTTCCGCAGGCTGCAATAACCAGTGCAAATGCTAAGATTGATTTAATTTTCATTACTCATTTGGTTTATAGTTTGAATTTGATTTTTGATTTGAATTACTATCCATGTATATCCATCAATATCGATGAATATCTAATTCGTATTACTGCTATCGTTTCCTGAATACTTCCCGGTTTTCTCCGCACTTCAGCATGGAGGCGCCAAAATACGGATTTTTAATGTCTTCGAACTCACTTAACCAGTACGCACCTTTATCGTCAAATGCCATCGGGCAATATGCGCGATATGCTTTTTCACTGGAAAGTCCGAAAAGTTCTACGGCTTCAATCAGGTGATCCGAAAGAAGTTCAAAATCTTTACGTTGCGCCTCCACATCGGTTTTTGTGCTGATGCCGGTCGCACCTTGTTCCATGGGCTTGAGTAACGCCATCCATTCATCATGAGCCCGGCCTTCCAATGATTTCATGTCTACCGCCTGCAGTGCTTTCAGCACTTCTTTTGCTGCTGTGGCTGCACTTATCGGGTTGGATTCGACCAATGCATTTTTTACACCGTAATACTTATTAGCCACTGTAGTAAGCTGATCCCTGAAAGTATCCGGTACTTCAAGAGATTTTGTTTCCGGTGAACTCATCATGCTGTAGTTGCCGCTCAATTGCGCGGAGGCATCAATGGCGAATACACCATTCGACACTACTTCTTCTCCAACTTCCAGTCCTTTCTCCACCAGGTACAAATCTTTCATGCGCGCACCGAGTGTTATCTCTCTTCGCTCAAAGGCAGGCATAGCGCCTTGCTGTTTTACATATACAATAGAGCGCTTGCCAGTCCAGAGTACGGCTGTTGCCGGAATGGCAAGACCGCCAGTTTTTGTGTCGAGTTTAGTTTGGAGTGTTGCGTTTACCAGCATTTCCGGTTTTAAGAAGTTACCAGCGTTTGGCACAACCGCTCTTACGTCTACCGACCGTGTTTCAGGATTTACAACAGGATTGATATATTGAATAGTGGCATTGAATTTTTTTCCGGGAAGCGAAGGAACGGTAAAGTTTATGACTGACCCATTTTTAATCCAGCTCAGATCACTTTCATAGGCATCCAATACAACCCACAAGGAAGACAAATTGGCAACCTCCATCATGATGCTTCCGGTAGAAACGTAATCACCTAAAGATACCTGGCGTTTGGTAACAACACCTGAAGCATCTGCATATACGTCCAGTGTGGTGGTAACATTGCCTGAAGCTTCAATTTGCTCGATTTGCTTATCACTGATTTTCCAAAGTCGAAGCTTTTCTTTAGCTGCTTCGTACAGTTGGGGCGAAAGGTTGGCCATCTTTTTAGCTTCCAGCAGTTCACGTTGTGCCGTTACCAGCTCGGGCGAATATAGCGTTGCCAGCTTTTCACCTTTGCGAACTTCCTGCCCTTCAAAATTCACATAGAGTTTTTCAATCCGCCCGGGAAATTTGGACGTTACCACAGAAAGCTGTTGTTCGTTGATTTTAATTTTTCCCGTAAGGGAGAGCTCGTTCGCACCTGAAACGGATTTCACCTTCGTGGTTTGAATGTTGGCCATCGCGATGGCTTCGGGTGTCATTTCATGGATAAACGCGCTGGATTGACCGCTTCCACTTTTTGATACTGGTATCAGGTCCATGCCACACAGCGGACATTTGCCCGGACCCTGCTGCCGGATTTGCGGATGCATGGAGCAGGTATATTCGCTTGCCGTTTCTGTACTGTGGTTGTGTGTTGCGGTTTCTTTTCCTCCAAAGATTAGCCAGCCTAGAACTAATCCAATGGTGAACAGAAGAATGTAAGTGATGATTGATTTTGGTTTCATATTTTTTATCATTGATATATCAGTTTGAGTCTATTCCCATAAGTTTTGTTATTCCCGATACAATAACATGTTGTTCAGTCAAGGTTGATAGTTGTTGTTGTTGATAATTCAATAGCGACTGTCGTTGACGAAGAATTTCCTCTATTCCGATGCCACCGGTGCTGTAAGTTGTTGTCATCAGGCGGATGGCCTGGTTTGTTATTGTTATCTGTTCGGTTAGCAACTCAAGGCGCTTATTGCTGCTTTCGTATTCATATAATGAACGTTCCAGTTCACTGAGTAGCTCAAGCTTTGCCGCTTCTTTGTTCTGTACAGCCGATTGCTGCAGATATTCTGCTTCTTTACGTTGCGATGAATACTTTTTGCGATAGATAGGAAGTGTCATGGTTACCATTGGCATGAACATATTTTCACCACCCATATTTTCATTGAACATTTCATCGAACCGCGGACGGAAAATCATGTACGAAAGCCCCACACCAATCATAGGTCGGCCCATGAGTGTGGCCATGCGTTGTTGTTGCTCGCGCGCCTTCTCATCCCATTCATACATTTTCACCATAGGGTGATTTTGAATGACGGAATCCTGTATTATCGAAAGTGAAGCCGGCAACGGTCTTGGCGCCAATGTATCGGCCACAACAATGGGTTCATGGGCCGGACGATTGAGCAGATTGTTAAATTTTATTTCCAGGGGTTTCCGTGATGCTTTCAGGATGGCAATACGGTTATCCAGTTCTTTCATCTGGAGTTGAATCAGCAATACATCAACCATTGAGCCTGTTGATCCACCCGACATGCCACCTGTTCCTGAACTGGATGTTGAACTTGGTGAAGTTGTGTTGTTTACTCCCATGGCCATGTTAGCCATGCCTGTTGATGAAGTGGAGGGTTGAACGGCTGTGCTTTGATTATTCATGGGCGTGCTGCCGCTTGTTCCGGTTTTAAATCGGGTAAGCGCCAGTTGTTCGTAGGTTTTTAATATCTCCTTCTCCTCTTCCAACAGTTTTAACTCCTGATCAACCTGATAGAGCCTGTACCACGCTGAACGCACTTCATGGTAAAGGTTGATTTTTCCTTCCTGGAAGGAGGCGAATTTCATTTGTGCCATATAAGTAGCTTCATTTTTCGCGGCACCCAGCGTGCCCACCCAGGGAAACATTTGCATCACGGAAATTTCAGAGAGCTGTTCTCCCATGAAGCGTTCCATGTATAGTCCTTCTTTGGATATAAACATGCTGAAGGATAGTTGCGGATCGGGCAGTGCTCCTACTTGCGGTACTTTTTCCAGGGCGGAGTAGTATTCGTTGTATTTTGCTTTCAGCGATGGATTATTCTGTGCGGCTACGGTTAGGTAATCGTCAATTGTTTGAGCTTTGGCAATTTGACATATTAACATCAATACCAATAAACTAATGATATTGATCGATATAGGTGGATATTGATCGATATAGGTGGATAGTTTATTCATCTTCCTTATTGTTTTTGGATTCATAAATGGATCGAATGAAGTTGTTAAGCTTAATGGAAAGCTTTTCAGCCAATAGTTTCATTTCATCAAAATCAGATTGACTTAACTTGTTTCTTTCGAGAAGCAGTTCAAGCCAATGATTGATGGCTTCGAGCATGGATCCTCGGGCGTGGTAGAGAAAACGAACTCTGTCAAGATAATGGTAGCGACCATATCCTTCAGCAATATTGGCTCCGATAGAATCAGTCGATGAAATAAACTGATCACCGATGATCTTTCTATCCTGCCAACTCATCTTGTCATAGATCAGCCAAGCCTTTTTGGATAATTCTCTCGCGAGCTGATAGACTTCAAGGTTCTGGAGTGGGATGTATTCTTTCTTTTTCATATCGGGTCATTTTGATACTTGTTGATCTGTATTGATGCGCATCGATATTTGTTGTGAATCGAGGCAATAAGTAATAACAAGTATCTATCAATATCCATTAGTATCATAGTTTCCGTTCTTCATTCCAGGAGTATAAAACCGGCACAATAAACAGCGTAATCAATGCCACCACCATTCCGCCAAAGGTTGGGATGGCCATGGGTATCATGATGTCGGAGCCTCGTCCGGAAGATGTCAATACAGGAAGCAGTGCCAGCAGCGTTGTTGCAGTTGTCATTAAACACGGGCGCACCCTGCGCATGCCGGCTTCGAGCACAGCCTTTCTTACTTCAGCTATGCTTTCGGGCTTATGCTTTTGCAAACTTTGTGTGAGGTACGTGCCGATCACTACACCATCATCCGTAGCAATGCCGAATAGGGCAATGAATCCAACCCATATAGCGACACTCAGGTTGAATGCACGCATCTGAAACAACTCACGGAAGTTGGTTCCAAACAAACTAAAATCCATGAACCAATCCTGACCATATAGCCATAGCATCATAAAACCGCCTGCAAACGCCATGGCGATGGCGGAGAATATAAAGAGCGATGTGGCCACCGAACGGAACTGGAAATACAAAATCAGGAAGATGGTTAGCAGCGATAATGGAATTACTACAGCCAATCTTTTTTCCGCACGCACCTGGTTTTCGTAACTGCCGGAGAACTTGTAGCTCACTCCGGCCGGTACAATCAATTCACCGTTGGCAATTTTATTGTTCAGGAAACGCTGTGCTTCATCCACTACCGACACTTCAGCGTAACCGTCTTTTTTATCAAGCAACACATAACCCACCAGGAACGAATCTTCTCCACGAATCATCATTGGGCCGGGACGATAGTTGATAGTGGAAATTTCACTGAGTGGAATCTGTGCACCGGTTGGGGTTGCAATAAATACTTTGCTGATGGATTCCGGATCGCTGCGCCATTCGCGGGCATACCGCGCGCGGATGGAGTAACGCTCGCGGCCTTCCACGGTAGTGGTCATACTCATGCCGCCTAATGCCACTTCAATGTATTCCTGCACATCACTTACATTCAATCCGTAACGTGCCATCACTTTTCGATTGAGTTCGATTTCCAGGTAGGGCTTGCCAAGCGATCGGTCAGCATAAACGGCTTCGGGCTTGATGGAGGGAACTTCCTTCAGGTGTTTCTCCAGTTCAAGACTGAATGATTCGATGGTTTTTAAATCCGGCCCATACACTTTTAATCCCATCGGTGCGCGCATACCCGTCTGCAACATCACTAATCGTGTTTCGATGGGCTGCAGTTTGGGTGCGGAGGTGACACCGGGAATGTTCGCCACTTTTACAATTTCATCCCAGATGTCGTTCGGAGTTTTTATATGTTCCCGCCATTGACGGAAATATTCTCCGTTTTTATCTTCAATCAGATACTGGTGAATATTTTTTAATATGGATGGATATGCGTTGATATTGGTTGATATGTCGATATTATTTGCATCGTAAATCTTCTTGCTGACTCTATCATAATATCCATCAGTACCCCAATATCCACGAATATCAATCTTAAATCTTCCGTGTGAGTCGGTCTTAAACCGAAGCTTTCTGCCATTCTCATCCGTAATGTATTCCGACTTGTAAAGAATCACATTTTCATACATCGACATCGGTGCGGGATCCAACGCGGTTTCAGCACGACCCGCTTTCCCGACAACCATTTCTACTTCGGGGATTGCTGTTACCAGCATGTCTAATTGTTGCACTACTTGTTTGTTGGCTTCCACACCGGCATGAGGCATGGAAGTGGGCATCAGCAGAAAAGCTCCTTCATCCAACGAGGGCATAAACTCTTTACCCATTCCGGGGAATGTGTGTGTTAATGCACTCCACACCGAAGTGGTACGAATATTCCAGCCGATGGTATCAAAACCTTTTTCAACAAAACCAAACACTTTGCTGAAGCCAAGCATAATGTTTAAGCCCATAAGAATTATAAAGACAGGGATCAGCAGGAATTTGACCTTGTTTTCAAGACACCAGGTTAGTATTAGCGGATAGAAGCGAATGAAGGCGGTGAATCCGCCCAGCACCAATCCGATGATGATGAGGATAAACAGGAAGTTCAGGATGATACTGTTGTGTACACCCAGCGGCAGCCAGGTGGTAGCCAGCAGCCATGATACCGCTGCTACTGAGATGCCTACCGTGGCCAGTTCATGATAGCGGGAATATTTTTCCGCATAAAAATGATTGAGGAGATTGTTTGTCGCAAAGAAGAGCAACGCAACACCTGCCCAAGGCAAATAGGCTATCGCGATAAATAATCCCGCTAAAGCGAGTAAGATGTTCCCGAGAAGTTTGAATCTTCCTTTTCCGACTTTTATACCGAACACCCAATGCGTGAAGGCGGGCATGATGATGAGTGTGAAAATCAGTGCGGCCACGAGGGCAAACGTTTTGGTGTAAGCCAACGGTCCAAACAGCTTTCCTTCCGCAGCCTGAAGCGTAAACACCGGTAAGAAACTTACAATGGTGGTGGATACGGCCGTGATAATGGCCGATGAAACTTCCGATACAGCATTGTACACCGTGGTGATCAGGGGTTGTTCTTTGGGAGCTTCTTCAAGATGTTTCAGTACATTTTCATTCAGGATAATACCCAGGTCCACCATCGTTCCAATTGCAATAGCAATTCCGGAAAGCGCCACGATGTTTGCATCAACCCCAACGTATTTCATAAAAATGAAACACATGAGCACGGCTAATGGTAATAATGCGGAGATGAGAAAAGAAGCCCGCAGGTTATATACCATTACGATGATTACAATGACGGTGATAAGAATCTGCAGCGTGATGGCATCGTTCAGCGTGCCTAATGTTTCGTAAATAAGTTGGGTGCGGTCATAGAAGGGAACGATGGTTACTTTCGAAGTTCTGCCATCCTCTAATTTTTTGGAGGGTAAACCAGGAGATATTTCTTTGATTTTTTCTTTTACTTGATTGATAACGGCCAGCGGATTATCACCATAACGTGCTACCACCACACCGCCAACAGCTTCCGCTCCGCTCTTATCTAAAATGCCCCGCATGGAGCGATCAGCAGGACCGATGGTAACTCGTGCAATGTCTTTGATACGGACGGGTACATTCTGATTTACCCGCACCACGGCTTCTTCTATGTCTTCAATCTTTTTTACATAACCGAGTCCGCGTATCAGATACTCCACCCGATTTATCTCTACGGTGTTAGCGCCAACATCGCGATTGCTGTTACGCAATGCCTGCATCACTTCCATCATGGAAATGTTGTACGTCTTCATCGCTACCGGATCGAGATCAACCTGGTACTCTTTGATATATCCGCCAACGCTGGCTACTTCCGCCACACCTTCTGCACCGGTAAGGGCGTAACGAACATAGAAATCCTGGATGGTGCGCAGTTCATGTAAATCCCAGCCACCCGCTGGATTTCCATTTTCATCACGACCTTCGAGCGTGTACCAAAACACTTGTCCGAGTGCGGTGGCATCGGGGCCGAGTTTTGGTTGAACATCTTCCGGCAACAGACCAGACGGCAGGGCGTTTAATTTTTCAAGAATTCTTGAGCGACTCCAGTAGTACTCCACATCATCATCGAAAATGATGTAGATGGATGAGAAGCCGAACATTGACGTGCTGCGGATGGCTTTCACGCCCGGCATACCGAGCAACGATGTGGTGAGCGGATAGGTGATTTGATCTTCCACATCCTGCGGAGATCGCCCCATCCATTCCGTGAAAACGATCTGCTGGTTTTCACCAATTTCGGGGATGGCATCCACGGGTACCGGATCTTGCGGCAGAAAACCAATGTTCCAGTTGAATGGAGCCGTAACCAGGCCCCAGCCGACAATGACCAGGAGCACGAGCACGGTTACCAGTTTTTGTTCTAAGAAGAATTTTATTATACGGTTGATCATAGTTCTGTTCAATTGACTTCCAGAAAATAGAGATAAGAAGGCACACCAATCTCATCAAAGAGAATGGCCTGAACAGAATCAGATTAAGAATGACTGCTTGGTGATAATGATATCGTGCCCGGAAAGGGCAGGGGGGTGATCCGTAAAATACGATGTTGGAGAAACGGTGGCAGTAGGGATAATCTCAGCCACCACCAATGTGTTATGAATAACATCTGTGGATGAAAGTGCAGGAAGTAAGATGGTTACTGTTGTGCCATTAATATCCTGCGATTCGTGAACAAGCTGTTCATCATCACAGCATCCTTCCATCGCTTTGCGGTGGCAAAGGGGTAACTGTTGATGTCCGCAACCATCGGCTTCGTCAAGGAAGGCCACCGTTTTAACAGCACCGCCACAATAGTGCACGCCCACATAAAAACTGCTGGAGGCCATCAGCACAAGAGTGGCCAGCAGAAGGGAGGATATGGTGCGAAGCAGTTTCATCAATAAGCAAATGTACGGATTTCAGGTGGTTTTGGATTTATAAAGTTAATTCAAACCCTTACAGAATTTATGAAAACCTTTGAAACTGAAGCAGAATCGACTGTTTTTTCAATTTTCTTGGCGAACCCGATTTTCCTGAAAGAGGGGATTTCGTGAGGTGAATGAATCATTTCTTCGCAAACTGCTCATCAATTACACCCAGCATGGCCATGGTGGTTGGGAAACCTACTGTAGGTAAAAGCAATAGAGCTACATGCTCCATTTCTTCCCGGGTCAAACCCGCTGCAGTTCCTTTTCGAATGTGTGATTTTAATGCGCTGGTTAACCGGTGACTGCCCGATACAGCAAGTTTCACCAAGGCGCGTTCGCGTTCGGTTAAGTACCCTTCGTCATGCACAGCATCGCCTAATTGTTTGTAGGCTTTTGCCACCTGAGGATACTTCTTTTCGAAATCAGTAAAGAACTTAGGCGGCTTGGGTAATTTCTTAGTGGATTTTTTCATACTGAAATTTTTTCCTGATAACGAAGTGTTCCGGTTTCTATACCAATGGCCACTTTGGCAAGCAACGAAAAGATAAATGCCCCCATGGCCCAGATGCCACCAGTTACTCCAATTTCTATCCATGTAGGTGCATACTCAACAATGTTGCCCCAGGCTTCCGGAATAAATCCGGGGATGATCAACCCCATGCCCTTCTCAATCCAGATACCGGTGAACAGCATGACACAAGCAAGGTATAACCACGCTTTGTTATTTCTTAGTTTATGCAAACTGAGAATGGCCGTGGCGGTAAAACTTAAACCTATGGCTGTCCAGATGTAGGGTACCAATGCATTTTTTCCATGTAATCCAAAAAATAAATACATGGCGCTGCTGCCGTGGTGGGTGGGCCAGTAAAACTCTTTGAATATTTCCGAGCCCAGCATAATGATGTTTATTTGGGCAGCCACGGTAATGACAAGGGCAAGCTTTCTGAAGGTGTTGTCATCAATTTTGTAGCTTGTGAAGCGATTGATTACGGCAAGCGCAATCACGATAAGTGCCGGCCCTGCCGCAAAAGCCGATGCCAGAAAGCGCGGACCTAAAAGTGCGTTGTTCCAATGCGGACGAGCCGGTAAACCTGCATACAGAAAGGCTGTAACCAGGTGAATGCCTACCGCCCAGAAAACAGAAATCAAAACACCGGGCAGATAAAAATTTTTATTGGGTTCTTTGCCCTGGTAGCGGCACATTAAAATATATAAGGGCACCGTGATGTTGATGAAAAGATAACCATTAAGCACAATCACATCCCATGCCAGCATGGAGTTGGGCCAGTTAAATACGCCTAAGCCGGGTATCAGGTGCCAGGCGCGGATGGGCCCGCCTAAATCAACCGTAACAAATGCGAGGCACATAATGAGTGCGGCTACGGCCATGCCTTCGCCAATCAGCACCGCCTTTGAAAAATCCATTTCCTTCAAGACATACGTTGGCAATACCAGCATTACCGCAGCAGCGGCAACACCCACCAGGAAAGTAAAGTTGGAGATGTACAAACCCCAACTCACGTGATTGTGCATGCCTGTCACGATTAATCCATCACGTAACTGAATGTAAAAACAAAACGCTCCCAGCAACATAAAAAAGGTAAGAAAGCCCATCCACACGTGGTACAGTGAGTTACCCTGCAATGCGGTTTTAATTCCGTTAGTTACCAGTGACCTGAAGATTTTTAGTTGCTTCATGTGTTGCGGTTAATCCATGAAATACCAGAACTTAGGCTCTGTGCCCAAGTCTTCTTTTAACCTGAAAACTTTTTTATTGGCCAGCACCCACCGGATTTCACTGTTCGGGTCGAGCAGGTTGCCAAAAATGCGCGCGCCTGTTGGGCATGCTTCAACACAAGCCGGGCTCTTTCCGTTACGTGAACGTTGTATGCAGAAGGTGCATTTTTCCATCACACCTTTCTTTCTGAGCCGGTTGCCCAGGTAGTGCTGGTTGTGGTTTACTTCGTCTGCCGGCACTTCAGGAGTTGCCCAGTTGAACCTGCGCCCGTCATACGGGCAGGCCGCCATGCAGTACCGGCAACCAATGCACCAATCGTAGTCAATAACCACAATGCCGTCTTTCTCTTTCCAGGTGGCTTTTACTGGGCATACTTCCACGCAGGGAGGATTTTCACAATGAAAGCATTGTGTTCCAATGTAGAAATGACCGGCAGCCGGAACTTCATGATAGAAATTATCATCGGCTAACTCAAAATCCATCGAACCATTTTTGTGTTCGTGTATGCGGATGTACTGCATTTGTGAGTTTCGGTCCTGGTTGTTTTCCTGCACGCAGGCATTTATACAATCCATGTATCCCTGACACTTGGAAATATTGAAGGCATAACCATACAGCACATCTTTCATCGGGCCCTGTGCCGATACATTTATCTTTCTTCCGTTATTAAGTTCATACAATCTTTCAAGTCGTTTTACAGTAGAGTTTTTTTCATCATCCGTCATCAACTGATAATTTCCTTTGAAGAATTCTTCCCAATTCAGTTGTGCTTTTTCTTTTTTGGCGTCACCGGCCGTAACGCTGCACGATGTTGACGTGAAACCTACACCCGTGAGCAAACCCAATGTTAGTTTCTTCAGTGCATCTCTTCTGTCGGAAGGTTTACTCATTACCTGTTCAAAGCCATCTTCTTTCTTTTTTCCACATGAACAATGGCCTGATTGGCATCCAGTGTTTTTGTTTTCTGGTAGTTGTACAGGTTCCATAACTAAATCATTCAGTTAGTGAAGATGTATTTAAACGCGAAGGCCAACGGCTTTCAAATGCAGGTTTGTGCGGATTGTGGCAACTCACGCAGGTATTCATGATGCGTGGCGGCAACCATCCGCCCAAACGCTTGCCGTGACTGCCGCCCACCCAATCGGCATATTGTGTTGAATGGCATTGCCGGCATTGCTTAAAGCTCTCATCAAATAAAATAGCATTACCTGTTAGTAAAACAAGTTCGTTCATGTTTTTCTCATCGTGACACGTCTGGCAGTTCATTACTTCTGCACTGCCGTGGATGATGGCTATATCCCAGTGCGATTTTCTCTCATCGGCTTTTCTGCCGGCACTTAATTTGGCCAATGGTTGTGTATGGCAATTGCTGCAGGGATAGGAGCGAATCATGGACGTGCGTTCAGGAAGTAGCACAGAAACCGTATCGTGAATTTGCGCCAGCACCAGCTTTACCTGCTGCATGGCATCGAGCGATGATTTTTCGTATTCAATGCTGTCGGTGTAGGCGCGCAAGCGGTTGGCTAATGGGCCGTGAACTTTGTCATGCTGTTCGTCATGCTGATGGGATGAAGAGCAACTGTAATGCAGAATCATAACAACAACTGCCCATGTAAAAAGCAATATGGTTTTATGCTTATTCATTGGTTGGTCTTGTCCATTCTATAGGTGTTAACGGTTTTAGTGCATGGCACGACCGACAATTTACCCGCTCGGGGTGAGTGACGCGAATAGCTTTCGGTGCGGCCGGCCCGGCATGACACGCCAGGCAGTTTTCTCTCATTTGTAACGTGTGCGGAATAATTGGCGGACTTCCTTCCAGCGCACTGTTATGAATTTGGTTTGCCTTCAATCCTTCGAAAGCTGTGGCCTGAAAAAGCGAGCTGGATTTTACCGGCACATGGCACTGCCTGCAATTAATCAATTCAGGATGAGGCGTTACCGGTGCAAAGGCTTTAAACTGCTCTACATACCCACCGTTCTGATGGCATTGCAAGCAGGCTTTTCCGCCAAAGGTGTTTTCGTTTAAAATAACATGTGGAATTATCGGTGGTGCACCGGAGAATGCTCGTCTTTTATAATAACCATCTAATGACCGCTGAGGATTTTCATCATCGGGCATGTTCTGATAAGACAATGCAAACCCGGCACGTTCAAACACACCTGATTCAAAGGGAAGGGGTTCAACATATGCAAACAATTCTTCATCCACCTGAGCTTCTTCCTGCTCCACCAGCATGCTAAAGTTGAGCACCACAATCGCAGATGCCATCAGTAACACGATGTAAAAGATAAGGATATGTTGTTTCGGCTTGATGGTCATGGCTCAGGCTTTCATCACTTTCACGGCACATTTTTTATATTCGGGCTCGCGCGAGATGGGGCAGAAGGCATCAATAGTTAGTTCATTAATCAACAGCCCTTCATCAAAGAAAGGAACGAATACCTGGCCGCGTGGAGGCTGGCCGCGCTCATTCACCGATGCAGGCAGCACCAGCTCGCCCCTGCGCGAAACCAGCTTCACTTTATCGCCCGTGCGGATGTTCATGTTGGCGGCATCCTGTACATTCAACTCCACATAGGCATGCGGCACTGCCTGGTGCAATACCGGAATCCTTCTCGTCATAGAACCGGTATGCCAGTGCTCAACTACCCTGCCGGTGCAAAGCCAGTATGGATATTCCTTATCAGGAACTTCCGGTGCAGGTTCGAAAGGCCTTGCCCATATCCAGGCTTTGCCATCGGGCTTGCCATAGAAATCAAATGAATCGCCTTTGGCTGCGGGATCGTATTTGGCGTGGTAGCGCCACTTGGTTTCTTTACCGTTTACGTATGGCCATTGAATGCCCGGCCTTGCTTTTAGTTCTTGGTAACTGGCCATGGCGTGCTCCGGCCCGTGATGGAAGCGGGTGTACTCTTTCCAGATTTCTTCAATGTGGTTCTCTTTTGTCCAGGGAAACAGATTTCCATACCCCATCCGTTTGGCCACTTCTATAATCTGCCAGGTGTCGCTCAGGCACTCGCCTTGCGGCTCAATCATTTTTTCAAAATGTTGCGTGCGTCTTTCTGAGTTGCCGAACATGCCTTCACGCTCTATCCACATGGCCGAAGGCAAAATCACATCGGCTACATCGGTAGTGGGTGTGGGATAAACATCGGACACCACAATAAACCGGTCTTCTTTCAGTGCACCATTGCGGTAGCGTTTCAGGTTGGGCATGGAAACCATCGGGTTGGTTACCTGTATCCACATGAACTTGATTTCTCCACGATCTAAGGCGCGAAACATTTCAACAGTATGGAAGGTGGGCTTAGCCGGTATTTTTTCTACAGGTACTTTCCATATCTCAGCAGCTAACTTGCGGTCTTTTTCGTTGGTTACTGTTCCGTGAGGAAGCAGATGTGTGAGTGTTCCTACTTCGCGCACGGTGCCGCAGGCGCTCGGCTGACCGGTAAGTGAAAAGGGTGAGTTGCCCGGAGTGGAAATTTTTCCGGTGAGCAGGTGGATGTTGTATATCTGATTATTAATCCAGGTGCCCCGTGTATGCTGGTTGGGCCCCATGCACCAAAGCGACATCACTTTTTTATTCGGGTCGGCATACAGTTGTGCGAGATACTTGATGTCTTTAACCGATACGCCACACAATGCAGATGCTTTAGCAGGTGCATAGTCATTCAGGAAGTTTTTGAAATCATTAAAGCTGATATCACCGGGCTCATCGGTAAACTGAAAATTATCTTCAAGCCCATACCCGATATTGGTTTTCCCTTTTTTGAAAACACAGTGCTTTTCAATAAAACTACGATTCACCCATCCGTTGTTGATGATTTCATAGCAGATGGCATTGGCTAAGGCCAGGTCGCCTTGGGGTTGGAAGAGTATGGCTTTATCGGCTGCCAGGCTGGTGCGTGTGGTGCGCGTGCCCAAATCAATGATGATGCTTTTTCTTTTCAGGCGCTGGTCAAGTAAACGCGAGAAAAGCACGGGGTGCATTTCGGCCATGTTATTGCCCCACAATACAAATACATCGGCATGGTCAATGTCTTCATAACATCCCATGGGTTCATCCAAACCGAAGGAGGTCATAAAGCCGGTTACCGCACTGGCCATACACAAGCGTGCATTGGCTTCAAGGTTATTTGTACCAATGCCACCCTTCATGAACTTGCTGGCCACATAACCATCAGGTATAGTCCACTGACCAGAGCCGTACATGGCCACTGCATCCTTGCCATGCTTGTCGATGGTCTCCTTCATTTTGTTCGCGACCAAATCCAGGGCTTCGGTCATGGTTACTTCTACCCATTTGCCGTTGCGCTTAACTAAAGGTTTTCTCAATCTGTCTTTTCCGTACAGGGCCATCACCGAGTGGTAGCCTTTTACACAACACAGTCCTTTGTTTACCGGGCTGTCGGGGTCGCCTTTAACCGCAACGGCCTTACCGTTTTGCAAACCAATGAGCAAACCGCAGCCTACTCCGCAAAAACGGCAGGGCGATTTTTTCCAGGTGAGTTTATCATTACCTGTAAACTTTTCAACTCCCCCAAATGTAACCTTAGGCAGCATGGCTGTGGCCGCGCTGATGGCTGATGTGGCTGCCAGTTGCTTGAGAAAATTTCTGCGCGAATGGTCTTTAACGGTGTAAGCTTTCCTTTCCATAATTCAGGTGCTAAAACCAGAGATTAAACTGATGTGTTGAATGGTAGTATCGCCCTTCAGGGCCTCCAAAAACTGTTCGTCTTCTTTCTCCGAATCCGAATCAGTTACCAGCACAATTACTTCCTGGTTATCCGCAGGCAATACTTCACAGTGATTGAAAGATTGCAGCTTTTCAATCACCTGCGCCACTGTTCCGGCAATGGGAAATACCAGGTAACTTTTTACAGGCATATGGTTTCAAAATAAATAAGCAATGAATAAGAAATTTATGACCAAAGTCATTACCCTGAATTAAATTAAGGATTTCCTTTAGACGTGGCTATAATCAGAACCATGAAAACCCTTCTATTTAGAATCGTTCTTTTTGTATTGATTGGTGTGTCCGGTTTGCTGTGTGCACAAGTCAACTTCTCCATCAACGGGCAGTATATGAACCGGGCCGAGTACCGGCATGGATTTTCTACACTTGCGGCCGCTGATCAGGACGCGGCATTTTTTGTTAGTCAGCGTGCCCGTGTGATGACCAGCCTGAAATTCCAGAGTGCAGAAATTTATGTGAGCATACAAGACATTCGTACCTGGGGCAGCACGGCTAATGCAGCTATTGATAATGCGGGCTTGCTTTCAGTACATGAAGCATGGGTTGCGCTTCCGATTTCTAAAAAGTTTGCATTGAAAATGGGCCGTCAGGAAATAGCGTACGATGAAGACCGGCTTTTCGGAAGCCTTGACTGGTTAATGCAGGCCCGCAGGCACGATGCAGCTATTATAAAATTTTATGATTCGGCCAGTAACACGCAGATTCATGCTGGCTTTGCCTTTAATCAGGACAAGGAACAACTGACGGGAACAATCTATACGGTACCCAACAATTATAAAACATTTCAATACCTGTATGTTAACAAGCCCTTTGGTAAAATAAAGTCATCGTTCCTGTTTTTGAACAATGGTGTTCAAATTCAAAAGCCAAATGTTATCCCGGTTGAATACACTACGGTATTTACGCAAACCTTCGGTCCTCGGTTAGTATATAAGGAAAGTAATAACAAGTTATCCGGAAATGTAGCTTTCTACTATCAGACAGGCACCAACAACCTGAATCAATCCTTATCGGGATATGATTTGATGGCCGAACTGGCGTATGATGTGACTAAAAAACTTGTATTGACAGGGGGATTCGAGATACTGTCTGGCACCGATCAAATCAACGTACCTGCGGGCGAAAGTAGGTCCTTCAATCCGTACTACGGAACAAACCATCGGTTTAACGGGTACATGGATTATTTCTATGTGGGCAACCATATTAATTCTGTAGGACTGAATGATTACTATATAAAAGGACTCATCAGAGGTTCCAAAACGTTAGTTGGTGCAGCCATGCATTTCTTCTCGGCTCATGCACAAGTTGAAAATAATGATGCGCCTGGAACGGCAAGTGGTTCAAAACTGGGTAATGAACTGGATTTAACTATCGTTTATAAACTGAAACCAGGTATCAGTTTTCAGGGAGGTTATTCCCAGATGTTTGCCACGCAATCCATGGCCTTTCTTAAAGATGTGGCCGAAGGTCACAAACAAACCAACAACTGGGCGTATGTTATGCTTATACTCCGGCCCGGTGTAGAGTGGCCGCGAACCGGACTCAAGTTTTAGTGATTGGTTATAACTTCGGCTTTATAGCCAACCTTTAACAAGGCTTCGCTGATTTGCTTGTCGGTAGCCTCAGCTTCTACCGTAAGTGTCCGTTCAGGTGCAGTTAAATCAACACGCCATTTACCTTCACTGGCAATTGCATTAAGAACAGGAGTTACGGTAGCCACGCAACTGGCGCATTTTATGTTGGTTTTAAATTTAAGGGTTTTCATGTTGCCGCTTTTGTCGCAAAAGTAATAGGTGTGTATCAAAACCCTATTTACCAACATCAATAAAACTGTAACAGCCTGCCAATATTTACTGAATAACACAAGCTCCACCCGCGCAGGCAGCTTCAGCCTGCAGGTCGGTTGCATCATCCGGTTCGTAGATCTTGGTCAGGTCAATGGCGTGAAGTGATTTTTCCAGTTCTTCAAATTGTTCGCGGGTAATGTCTTCAAAAGGTGGCTGCTTGTAGTTTCCGCTATCGTAAGGCAGAACACTCAACCCGTTGTAGCTGGCTTTGTTTTGCCACATCCACTGCCCTACCTTGTCCCACTCATCGTCTTTAATGGAAACGGTAGCCGAAACATTATTGGCATTATATCCCATGCGGTAGCCGCTACGTACCCATTGCTGATTAAAGAGTTTAACCCGTTCGAGCATATCCATTACATTTTCATTGCGCAGAATACTTCCCTCGGGTGCTTTTTGCGGAATACATACAATGGCCTGTTTGCTGTTAAGTAAATCATCTTCGAGTAGCTCAGGATGGTTTAAGCTAAGGTATTCGTATAGTGCCTCGTTTTTGCCGATGCGCATTCTGCGCAGGTAGTAGTCGTTATGCCAGGCGTGAATGCCAGAGGATGTACCCAGTACCAGAGAACTGGTGCCCGAGGGTTTAATGGTTGTGCACCGGGCGGCAAAAGAAATACCGATTTTATCAGAAACTTCGATGTTTATGTGCTTGACTTCTTCGGCCGCTTCACGAAGGTCAAGCTTAGCCACCCGGCCGCTGGCAATGCCGGTCATGCCTACGCCAATCAGGGCGTCCTGTTCGGTGGTTTTTTTCCACTCTTCACGCAGGTAGTGGAAGTCGGTAAAGCCTGCCTGTAAAGTTCCGAGGAAACCGGCTGCCCGCGCCCGTGCATTTAATTCCTCCTGTGTTTCAACATCCGAAACATTTACTTCGCATAAGTTGCAAAACTGAAAGGGCCGCAGGGCAATTTCACAACACGGGTTAGTGCCCCAGTCGGGGTGGTTGCTGAAATAAAAACCGGGCTCTCCCGCACCGGAGAGTTCGATTTTTTTCCACAAGTCAAAAAATTCCTTTTGCGATGTATGTTCACGCGAGAGGACGGCCGAATTATTGGCACGGCCGCGTTGTTCGTTTAACTCCCACCAGTTGCCAAACTTGCAAGTCAGCATTTCTTCATCATCAGGTGAGAACAGCGAGATCATGGCCGACCTTCGGATGCCACCGGCCAGCACGGCATTGGCAATGTGGCACATGATATCGTGGCACTCAAGCGGAGTGAGGTGTTCACCGTTTGCTTTACGATCCAGAATGGCCATTACGTGGGCATGGCAAACTTTTAGGGGCTCTGGCCCCGGTGCTTTACCCCCGGCAGTTACCAGGCGCGCGCCTTTGGGCCTGATGTCGGAGTAATCAAAGTCGGGCATGGCATCATTCTGGCCAAAGTAGGCTTTCATAATCATTTTGATGGAATCGGCCCATCCCTCCAGGCTGTCGCCAATTAAAAAGCGTCTTCGCTTCTCTGCTTTTTGAATGGGAGGCAGTTTGGCTACATGATGTTGCTGTACCGAGAAGCCCACCCCGGTGCCTCCCAGTAACAAAAACATCGCCTCCTGAAATGCACGGATATCATCTACAGGCATATAGGCACAGTTGTAAATACGGCTGTTGTTTTTCACAATCGGTGGGCCGGCAAATTGCATGGCCCGCATGGAGGGCAATACTTTTTTCTGCAAGACCCACTGCATGTTTTCGCGGATTTCTTCGGCCAGGTGCGGGTACTTATCAATCATCATGGTTTCATACCGGCCGCAGATTTCGGGCCACACCTCCCTGCGCTGCAATTCGGGCAGGTAGCGCGCGTACTTCATGTAAATAACAATGTCGCTGAGAATTTCCTGATTGAGTTCCATGGTTGTTGTGTTTTTAGTTTAAAAAAATAGGATTATGCATGACGTTTAATACAGGTATTTCATGAACTATCTTCAAGCTTGTTTTCAAGGCTCAGGACTTCCCGGAATAAGATGTTGTTTTCAAGGTCGATTAATTTTTTCAGTTCCGCTTCCAGTAGTTGTATGGCCTGGCAAACGGCCTGGTAATGGACGCCCCCATTTCGAAACGGAGTGTTGTAAGCTATGAGTTTCCGGATTTCTGACAACATGCGTATGGCCGAGTCGTGCTCCGCTTCCAATCGTTCAATCGGATATTGCATGCTGTACATGTAGGGGCAATTTGCCCGTGAACCCGTGCTTACCTTGCCCCATAGGTTTATAAAATCGGGGAACAGGATCATCTCTTCCTTATACAGATGCATCTCCAGTTTTTCGACAAGGGCCGTAAAGCATGTTCGTGTTGTTAATAATTCGTATTGGAGCGTTTGCTCCGCTTCAATGGCAGCATCAAGAACATAAGTGGTCTTCAGCAGGCATTGCCGTACGTGCTCGTGTTGCTCCAGGGTGGTAGCAAGGGCCTTGTCTAATGGTGTTGTGTTCTTATCTGCTTGTTTGGACAGCAGAAGCTCTTCTTTTACCCGTGCAGGATTTACCGCGCACGCCCGGCAGGCATCTTCAAACTGCAGCAGCCGGCAGCGCAGGTAGTCAAGCCCGTGTTTCCTGAGTATGTTAACAGATTCAGGTTGCAAACGCATAATCGCTTTGATCGTCATCACCTTATGTTAAAAAAGTTTTTACCGGAAGCGGGATTCGGTATCCAAACATAATAAAAGATAAAATACTCTTTTATAAGTAGATCAAAAAAAGATAAGTTTGCCGGTCAGGTAGGGGCTTCAGGTTGATTACAGAAATGAAGAAGGAACGAACTTTGGCCGAACCTTTTCGGATTAAAATGGTTGAGCCGCTGCGGATGACATCCGAATCTTATCGTGATGGGGTGCTCCGGGAAGCAGGATACAATCCATTTTTGTTGAAATCGGATGATGTATATATTGACTTGCTGACTGACAGCGGCACAGGGGCTATGAGCGATCGCCAATGGGCGGGTGTTATGGTAGGCGATGAGAGCTATGCGGGGGCACGAAGCTGGCAGCACCTTGAATCGGTGGTTAAGGAACTTACCGGAATGCCATACATCCTGCCCACGCACCAGGGACGTGCGGCTGAGCGTATTCTATATGGACTGATTGGTGGTAAAAACAAAGTATTTCTTAGCAACACGCATTTTGATACCACAAGGGCAAACATTGAATTTACCGGTGCGCAGGCAATTGATCTTCCGGCCGCTGAAGCAGCCGATACCCAATCGGATTTTCCTTTTAAAGGGAATATGGATTTGTTAAAAATGGAAAGGGAGATTATTAACCGTGGATCAGAAAATATTGCAGCCGTAATAATGACGATTACGAATAACTCGGCAGGAGGGCAGCCTGTTAGCATGGAAAACATGAGGGCCGTAAGGGCCCTTTGCAGTGCGCACAAGCTCATGTTGGTCGTTGACGGTTGCCGCATGGCCGAGAATAGCTACTTCATAAGGCACCGCGAACCGGCTTATGCAAATAAATCGTATGAAGCAATTGCACGCGAGGTTAACGCAATGGCCGATGTATTTATCATGAGTGCAAAAAAGGACGGATTGGTAAATATCGGAGGAGTACTTGCGATGAAAAGCGAGCAACTCTATCGCCAATGCACCAATCTGCTGATTATTTCAGAAGGATTCACAACCTACGGAGGTTTGGCCGGACGTGATATGGAAGCTATGGCCATCGGGTTGCGTGAGGTTTTTGACCCTGACTACCTTCATTACCGGATCAGGAGCACCATGTACCTGGGCGAGCAACTGCGGGCAAAGGGTGTTCCCGTTCTATGGCCTGTTGGCGGACATGCCGTGTATGTGGATGCAAAAAAACTGTATTCCAATATTCCGGTTGAACAATTTCCCGGTCAGGTGTTGGTGTGCGACCTCTATCTGAAAGGAGGAATACGATGTGTAGAGGTAGGCAGCGTGATGTTTGGGAAGTACGATAAGAACAATTGCCTGATACCTGCACAACACGAGCTGGTGCGGCTGGCTGTACCCCGAAGAGTGTACACACAAAGCCATATCGATTATGTGGTGGATGTTTTTGACGATATTCTCGAATTAACTGACAAAACCAATGGCTACCGAATAGTTGAGGAGCCTCCATTTCTAAGGCATTTTACGGCAAGGTTTGAGAAAATTTGAACGGATGATTTATTACGCATGGATACGATACTGAAGCGCTCCTGGGCCGAACCCTATAAAATGAAGATGGTTGAGTTGCTGAAAATGACCACCAGGGCGCAGCGCAGCCGGGCAATGAAGAAGGCAGGATACAACACGTTTTTACTCCGGTCAGAGGATGTGTATATCGATCTGCTTACCGATAGCGGTACCAACGCCATGAGCGACCGCCAGTGGTCGGCTTTAATGCTGGGTGATGAAGCGTACGCTGGAAGTAAAAGTTACTACCACATGGAAAACGCCATTCAAAAGTATTATGGGTATAAGTACATTGTGCCAACACACCAGGGAAGAGGCGCTGAAAATATTCTCTCCAAAGTACTCATTAAAAAAGGCGACATTATTCCGGGTAATATGTATTTCACAACAACGCGTTTGCACCAGGAACTGGCAGGCGGAAAATTTGTGGATATCATAGTTGATGAAGCGCACGATCCATTCAATGAGCATCCCTTTAAAGGAAACGTTGACCTGAACAAGCTTGAGGCTGTAGTAAAGAAATACGGAGCTAAACGGATTCCCTATGTAAGCATTGCCACCAATGTAAACATGGCGGGCGGCCAGCCCATAAGCATGAAAAATCTGAAGGAGCTAAGAGCCTACACGCAAAAGAAAAACATACGTATTATTCACGACATGACGCGTGTAGCCGAGAATGCTTATTTTATACAGCAGCGCGAAAAAGGCTATGAAAAGAGAAGCATCAGGGAAATTGTAAAAGAAATATGTTCGCTTACCGATGGAGCCACCATGAGCGCCAAGAAAGATGCTCTGGTGAACATTGGTGGTTTTATGGCTACCAACGAATGGGAGGTATTTGAGGAAGCCAGAAATTTAGTGGTGGTGTATGAAGGGTTGCACACGTACGGAGGCCTTGCCGGTCGCGACATGGAAGCCATTGCCGTTGGCATTGAAGAAAGCCTTAATGACCACCACCAACGGGCCCGTGTGGGCCAGGTTGAATACCTCGGTAACAAAATGGAAAGCTATGGAATACCCATTGTAAAACCCGTAGGCGGGCATGGGGTGTTCGTGGATGCCAAGTCTTTTTTACCACACCTTACCCAGGATGACTTTCCGGCCCAGGCTTTGGCTGCCGAGATATACATCGAGTCTGGCGTGCGCACCATGGAACGGGGAATTGTATCTGCCGGCAGGAAACCAAACGGTGAACATTACTATCCTAAACTTGAGCTTGTGCGCTTTACAGTTCCGCGCAGGGTTTACACCCAGGCGCATACCGATGTGGTGGCCGAAGCCGTTGCCGCAGTTTTTGAACGGAGAAAAAAAATCAAAGGGTTGCGCATGGTTTACGAGCCAAAGTACCTTCGGTTTTTTCAGGCCCGGTTTGAGCCGAAAGTGTAGGTGGCCGGTTCAGGATAATTCCAACATCCGGTCCAATGCACGTTTGGCTTTAATCCGGACAGCTTCGTTAATCGTTATTTCTGGTGTTTCGCATTGCAAGCATTGAAAAAGTTTTTCAAGCGTATTCATTTTCATGTAAGGGCATTCACTGCAGGCGCAGGCATTTTCTTCAAAAACAGGTGCCGGCAGCAACGTTTTATGTGGTACTTCCTTCTGCATTTGGTGTAAAATGCCGGCTTCAGTGGCAACAATAAATTCGTTGGCATGGTGCTGCTTAACAAAATCAATCATTCCCTTTGTTGAGCCGATGTATGTGGCCAGGCGCAGGATGTGTGGCTGCGATTCGGGATGGGCAATGAATCTGGCTTCCGGATATTTACGATGCAAGTCAAGTATTTTATCGATGGAAAAATTTTCATGCACCAGGCAGCTTCCGTTCCATAGTAGCAGGTGGCGCCCGGTTTGCTTCATCAGATACTTACCTAAATTTACATCCGGGGCAAAAATAATGGGCTCGTTGCTGTGGATGGCGTTGATGATTTTCACCGCATTGGATGACGTACAGACAATATCGCTCATGGCTTTTATTTCCGCACTGCAATTGATATAGGTAACCACCGGACTTTGCGGATGAGCTTCAATAAAGGCTTTAAATTGGTCGGCCGGGCAGGAGTCTGCCAGGGAGCAGCCAGCTTGCAAATCAGGCAGAAGTACTTTACGCAATGGATTCAGGATTTTTGCCGTTTCGGCCATGAAGCAAACTCCTGCCACCACCAGGATATCGGCCTGCGTTTGAGTAGCAAATTGCGCCATCTGCAGGCTGTCGCCCACCATATCGGCCACATCCTGGATGTCGGGGTGTTGGTAGTAATGCGCCATGATGAGTGCATTTTTCTGCTTTTTCAAGTCATTGATTGCTTCTATTACTTCAGCTTTGGGATTCTCAGCGAGTTGAAGCGTTGCAGAACTAACGGAGGGGTTATGCTTGGTCATCACCGGGCGTTTGAAATTCAGTTTCCGACTCAAAATTAACGTATATAAGGATAAAAAAGTCTTTTATTTTATACTTTTGCGCTCTGAAAAAATTGTCGGCAGGTAGTAGCGTTGTTATGATTAGCCTCACTAAAATATTCCGGTTTGAGGCGGCTCACGCCCTGTATGGTTACCCGGGAGGTTGCTCAAAGCTTCATGGGCATTCGTATGAATTGCACGTAACGGTATCCTCCGGTTTGCCCGGCAATAACTATATTCCCGGGCAGGGCATGATTATAGATTTTAAGGAAATCAAAAAACGGGTTGGTGGGGTAGTGGCTGCTCTGGATCATAAGCTCCTGTTATCAAAGGAATACCTGATTCAAACCAGCGGCAACTTTAGTAATGACGAACTGGTTGTTATGGAGGTTGAACCAACTGCCGAAAATCTGCTAATCTACCTGCGCAGCGAAATTGCGTTGGTTTTACCTCATGGTTTTGTGTTGCAGAAACTGGTGCTGTGGGAAACCCGCGATTCGTACGCTACCTGGTCAGCGGACTGACTACTTCTTTCGGGAATTCTTTAAAAATGTTTCCCCATTAACCAAACCATCCGAAAGTTCCTGAAGGTTAGTTTCGCGCATGATTTTCCGGATGTGATCTTTAAAGGGCTTTACTTCATGGTGAATAGGGCAGGGATAGGCATCTGAACACTCCTTCAGGCCCAACGTACAAACGTGCAGGGCATCATCGCTACCGTCAATGGCTTTAACAATCGAAGCCAGCGAAACGGGTTTGGCCTTCGGATCAAGATAAAACCCACCGTTGGGTCCTTTAATGGACGAAACAATTCTTTTGCGTACAAGCGTTTGAAGAATTTTTGCTGTGAAGGGTACCGGGGCATCAATCTGCTTGGCAATTTCCGGGATACTTAACCGCGAACCATTAACACTTTTGATGGAGATATACAAAGCGGCCCGAATGGCGTACTCACATGCTTTCGAAAACATAGAATGCAAATGTATGACTATTATTTGCAAAAAATTGACCGGGGCTCTCGGGCACCAGCCAAAACTCTTTCCATAAATCTTGCCAACGACTCGGCCAAAGTGCCCGATTGTTTAAGCACTTGCTTACCTGGGCATGGGGTGGACAGCAGTATTGATCCTGATACCGTTATATAACACTTTGCCTTTCAACGCTTTTCTTTTCATACGGGTGGGAGGAATATGTTTTTTCGGTAGGTGTTCTGTTCTGCCTGACTCGAAGAATACCCTACAGCCACTCTATTTAGCACCAGTTTGTAATGGCCGGCAGCGCTTTTCATTTTGCCAGTGTGTACCTGGTTATCACCGCATAACTTTTAAACAAAAGAACAGACAGCCGAAATGGTTTCCGGCTGCCTGCTTAACTCCGGGGATAAATCTTAACGGCTCAATAGTTCAGACTCAAGCTTAATGGCCTTGGGAAACAGGATATTGTTTTCCAGATGGATGTGCTGGTGCAAGTCCTGCTGAAATTCTTTCAACTTGGCGAACAGCACGCTGTACGACATGCAGGCATCAGGTGGAGGGGTAAACCGGTTGCTCAGTTTTTCAATAGCTTCCATGGCGCCACCGGCAGTGATATGTTCGGCTTCCATCATGCGTATGGGATTGGCAATTGTGCCGAAAGGTGGTGGAGTAACTGGTGTGCCAAGCTTCTTAGCCTGTACCAGTTCTTTAATGTATGGAAATAAGATAATTTCTTCTTTAGGCATATGCATAGTTAATTCTTCAATAACAGCACGGATGTGTTGTTCAATTTCCAGTAACTCCGGATGGAAATCGCCATGGACATGCGAAACTTTGCGGCTAAGTTCTTCCAGGAACGGAATGGCCCCTGTTACATAGCTGTGGTGATTGTTAATGATGTAGTCTGCCAGAAAGTCGAGCTCCCACCGGTTAAAATTATGCTGGCTTTCAACCGGTTGGGCAGAAACCAGATCAAGGTCAGCTTCAACCAATGCAGAGTCAATGCCTTTTTTTAAACAGGCGTCTGCCACGGTGCGTTTTCCGCCACAGCAGTAGTCAATGCCGTATTTTTTAAAGACCTCCGCTTTGCGCCAGTCTTGCGATACTAATTCGCCAATGGTGGGCGCACCCACAGTCAGATTTTCCGGTTGCATGGCTTTAAAATTTTGTTGCTCTATGGTTTAAATTCAAATGCAGTTTAGGTAGCGGAGTACATTAGTTTCTATGAGTTAAATCATACCTTTTTTAAAGTGTATTTGGTATTGTTGCCCGGCTGTGTAAAGGAATAAAAAGAGTATGGCAGCACATTGAATGAAGCTATGTCAGCAAAATCCGGAAAACTCAGTGTAAAACTCGGTGAATCTTCCGGGGTTATTAAAACAGAAGTAGTATGCCCGAACGACACCAACCCGATGGGTATATTGCAGGGGGGCAGGTTGGTACAATGGATGGATATTGCCGCGGCCGTATGCGCCCAGACATTTGCGGAAACCATCTGTGTTACGGTGTCGATTGATCGGGTGAGCTTCAGGCACCCGGTAAGGGTTGGTGATATTTTGACAATCGAAGCTTCTTTATCGAAGGTGGCGCGTACGTCTATGCAGATCAGGGTAAGGGCTTGGTCCGCAGCCATTGGTAAGCCAATAAAGTACTTGGTAAGTGAGGCAGAATTTGTTTTTGTGGCTATTGATGAACAGGGCAGGCCCACACCTGTACAAAAGAAAAGCAACCCGAGGCGGGGTTTACGCAAGCTGAAGAAGATTTATTCAAAGAAGAGAATTGGCGTATAAGAATAGCTTAAGAGAAGAAGCTATCGTACGATGGTTGTGGGCAGGCATTCTGTTGGTGGCGTTGATGGTGGCTGCAGGAGGCATCACCCGTCTTACAGGTTCAGGGCTATCTATGTTGTGCGGAACAATTTCATTTACCGGTGAGGTAAACAAGTCAACCACCTTGTCTGTGCAACTGCCCGCCCAGAAACCCGCTCTTGACTTGGATTAAATCTTCGCAAACTTTAACCGAAGACTGTTGCTCACCACACTCAACGAACTCAGCGCCATGGCCGCCCCGGCAATCATGGGATCGAGTAGAAAGCCGTTGATGGGGTAGAGCACACCGGCAGCAATGGGAATACCAATCACATTGTAGATGAACGCCCAAAACAAATTCTGGCGGATACCCATTACGGTTTTTGAGGATAAGTTCAATGCCTTGGGTATCGATTGAAGGTCAGACGTAATCAACGTCATCTTGGCTACATCCATAGCAATATCTGTTCCTTTGCCCAAAGCAATACTCACATCGGCCTGGGCCAGCGCATGCGCATCGTTAATGCCATCGCCCACCATGGCCACGATTTTACCTTCTGCCTGAAGTTGTTTAATGAATTCCGCTTTGCCGGAAGGCAACACTTCCGCTTTGTAGTGTTTCAAACCAACCTGTTTTGCAACTGCATGTGCAGTTTGTTCATTATCGCCAGTAAGCATATATACATCAATGCCTTTCTTTTGCAGGGCTTCGATGGCCGCTTTGGATGAATCTTTTATTCTATCGGCAATGCCGATAGCAGCCAACACTTTTCGTGAATCAGCGAACCATATTACTGTATTAGCATTAGCTTTCCATTGTTCAGCCTTGGCATCCAGATTGGCACAGCCCATGCAGTTGGATTCTTCCAAAAATTGCTTGCTCCCAACATAGTAGGTTATGCCGTTAACAGTGCCTTTTACACCCTTGCCTGTAATGCTTTCGAAAGACTCCACTTGTGTTTCGGCTGTGCCTTTCAAATAGGAAGTTACCGCTTCGGCCAAGGGATGCTCGGATTTTTTCTCAAGTGCATACAGAATCTCTCGGAGACGGTCAGTGTTTTCACTTCCTTCCAGCCATTCAAAAGCTGCTACCTGAGGTTTGCCTTCGGTGATCGTTCCGGTTTTATCGAGAATAATGGCGTTAACCTTGTGTGCCAGTTCAAGGCTCTCGGCATCTTTAATGAGAATATTGTTCTCTGCACCTTTACCCACACCGACCATGATGGCCGTTGGTGTAGCCAGTCCCAGCGCACACGGACAGGCAATCACTAAAACTGTTATTGAAGTAAGCAGGGCATGCGTGAAGGCGTCATCACCGCCAATCACCATCCATACAATGAAAGTGAGTATAGAAATACCAATGACAATCGGAACGAAAATTCCGGCAATTTTATCCACCAGTTTTTGTACGGGCGCTTTGCTGCCTTGAGCTTCCTGCACCATTTTAATAATCTGCGAAAGCAAGGTGTCCGCGCCAACTTTCTGCGCTTCAAATTCAAAGCTGCCTTTTTGATTGATGGTTCCGGCAAACACTTTTTGGCCCGGACTCTTTTCCACGGGTACAGGCTCACCGCTGATCATGCTTTCATCTACATAAGAAGAGCCCGATGTCACTACCCCATCCACCGGAATTTTTTCTCCTGGCCTAACGATAATGATATGCCCAACTTTTACGGAAGCAATGGGTAATTCCATTTCCACGCCATCAATTCTGGCGTGCACGGTTTTGGGTTGCAGTCCCATAAGTTTTTTAATGGCCGAGGAAGTTTTTGATTTTGCACGTTCTTCAAGGAGCTTTCCTAATGTGATAAACGTGATTACCACGGCCGCGGCTTCGTAGTAAACATGGGCATGCACTCCACGATTGTGCCAGAACTCCGGAAAAATTGTGTTAAACAAACTGAATAAAAAAGCAATGCCGGTTGAGAGCGCTACCAGGGTATCCATGTTGGCCTTACCGAACCGGGCCTGCTTGAAGGCATGAACAAAAAAGGACTGGCCAAAGTAAAACACAACAGGAGCGGCAAGCAGCATGGATATGTATGTACCCATTTTCCATTCCATGAAAAACATTCCAATAATCACAACGGGTACAGAAAGCACAGCCGACCAAATCGTACGGCTTTTGATTTCTTCATAGTGCTTGCGCTGGGCTTCTTCTTTTACCCTTTGCGGGTCTTCCACATCCACCACCAGGTCATAACCGATGGAGCGCACGGCCTGTTGTAAATCGGTGGGCTGGGTCGTTGCCGGATCAAATTCCACCAAGGCTGTTTGATTGGCATAGTTCACGGAGGCCGCCTTCACGCCTTTGGTGTTTTTCAACATCGACTCCACGCTTACCGCGCAGGCGGCACAGGTCATTTCCAGTACAGGGAAAGATTGTTTCAAGACTTTTGATCCTGATTTTTTTGCCGGAGAATCTATCGTTTGGGCTGACATACCTTCCTTTCAGTTTTATATACAATAATACACCACAGACGCAGGTTTGGTTTACAGAATTCCGGGTTTTGGGTTAGATACTATGAATTAGCGGTAAAAAGGGTGATATTTATTTTGTGTAATGCAGAAACACAAAACGTTAGCAGTAAGCCTAAAAGACGACAGTGCAAACATTGAACACACGACTAAAAATTGAACATTAAAACAACGACAAACCATTTTGACAGGTGACCAACATACAGACCATATTTCAAGCGGACAACAAGTAAGCCGACCTGCCTGCCGGGCAGGTAGGCACTCATTATCAACCCTTTGTTTTTTATTTTTTTTTCCACCCGCATTTTTTAAAAACAAATGCGGAGCATTTACAAGCACCAATGAAAAACACATTATAAAAGCGAGTAATTTTAGCCAGCCCGCAAGTGGCACATTTGGCTTTGCCCCACCCGCAAGCCAACCCTTCAGCAAATGCGAAACATTCGCGAACACTGCTGAAAAAAAAACAATCCGTGAGCAAAGCCAAAAGAGCCACTTTTTGCTAACGCACAAACCGAATAATGTGATTAAAAAGTAACTTTGACCTATACAAATTTTAGATGAAAGAGCAACAAATAGAAAATAGTTTAATAGCCAAACTGACTGACCTGAAATACAGTTACAGGCCGGACATTAAAGACAGGGCTTCGCTGGAAAAAAATTTCCGTGAAAAATTTCAGGCGCTTAATAGAGTTAACCTCACTGACGCTGAATTTGCCAGACTTCGGGACGAAATAATCAATTCAGACGTTTTTGCATCATCAAAACGACTGAGAGAAATCAACACTTTCAGCCGCGAAGACGGAACACCTTTGCATTACACGCTGGTAAACATAAAAGACTGGTGCAAAAACGAGTTTGAAGTTATCAATCAACTTCGCATAAATACACAAAACAGCAACCACCGTTACGATGTAATTTTATTGATTAACGGAATTCCTGTTGTTCAAATAGAATTGAAAACACTTGAAGTAAGCCCACGAAAAGCCATGCAGCAAATTGTGGACTACAAAAGCGACCCAGGCAATGGTTATACAAACTCATTGCTTTGTTTCATGCAGCTTTTTATTGTTACCAATCGCAGCAACACCTATTATTTCGCCAACAACAACCCTTCTCATTTCAGCTTTAATGCTGACGAGCAATTTTTACCTGTTTATCAATTTGCAAGCGAGGACAATAAAAAAATAACACACATAGACGACTTTGCCGAAAAGTTTTTAAGCAAATGCACCCTTGCCGAAATGATAAGCAAATACATGGTATTGGTGGCAAGCGAACAAAAACTCATGGTGATGCGACCTTATCAGATTTATGCCGTTAAGGCCATTGTAAATTCCATCCAAGAACACAAAGGCAACGGCTACATCTGGCACACCACAGGAAGCGGAAAAACGCTGACATCTTTCAAAGCATCTACCCTGCTCAAAGACAATCCGAATATTGAAAAATGTTTGTTTGTGGTTGACCGTAAAGACTTGGACAGACAAACCCGTGAGGAGTTCAACAAGTTTCAGGAAGGGTGCGTGGAAGAAAACACCAATACAGAAACATTGGTAAGACGAATGCTCTCGGAAGATTACGCTAATAAGGTAATTGTTACCACCATTCAAAAATTAGGGCTGGCTTTAGACCCAAACAATAAAAACAACTATAAGGAACGCTTACAACCGTTAAGCCACAAACGCATCGTTTTCATTTTTGATGAGTGCCACCGCTCCCAGTTTGGTGAAAACCATAAAGCTATCAAAGAGTTTTTCCCGAAAGCACAGTTATTCGGGTTTACAGGAACCCCGATTTTTGACGACAATGCCACTTATAAGCAAATTGATGGCACTGTTGGTTCGTATGTAACCACCAAAGACATTTTCCAAAATTTGTTACACAGCTACACCATAACTCATGCAATAGAAGATAAAAACGTATTGCGTTTTCATATTGACTATTACAAGCCGGAAAAAAACATAACCGTTGGAAGCACTGACCATAAAAAGGCAGTTGTAAATGCCATTCTGAAAAAACATGATGCCGCAACGCACAGCAGGCGCTTCAATGCGATACTGGCAACGGCTTCTATTAATGATGCCATTGAATACTACGAGCTTTTCAAAGACATTCAGGCAAGCAAAGCCAAAGAAGATGAAAATTTTGTTCCGCTGAATATCACTTGTGTATTCTCTCCGCCTGCCGAAGGAAACAAAGATGTGCTGCAATTGCAGGAAGATTTAGAACAGGAAAAAGCTGACAACAAAGTTGAACCTGAAAAGAAAAAAAAGGCGCTGGAAGCCATTATCAGCGATTACAACAAACAATATGGTACCAACCATAAAATCACTGAATTTGACTTGTATTACCAGGATGTTCAGCAACGCATCAAATTTCAGAAGTTCAGCAATGCCGACTATCCGCGTAACAACAAAATAGATGTGGTAATTGTGGTGGATATGTTGCTTACCGGTTTTGACAGCAAATACTTGAACACTTTGTATGTGGACAAGAACCTGAAATTCCACGGATTGATTCAGGCATTCAGCCGAACCAACCGTATTTTAAACGATACGAAACCTTACGGAAACATTTTAGATTTTCGCAGGCAACAAGCCGAAGTGGACAGAGCCATTGCCCTATTCAGCGGAGAAGATACCGGACGAGCCAAAGAAATTTGGCTGGTTGACCCTGCCCCGAAAGTGATTGAAAAATATCAAAAAGCAGTGAAGGCAATGGAAAAGTGGATGGAAGACAAAAACATGGCAGCAGAACCCCAAGAGGTTTACAACATCAAAGGCGATGCTGCCCGTGTAGAGTTTATCAACCGCTTTAAAGAAGTGCAACGCCTGAAAACACAGCTTGACCAATACACCGATTTAACCGAAGAACAAAAAGCCACGATTGAAGACCTAATGCCCGAAGAGCAATTGCGTTCGTTCCGCAGTTCGTATTTAGAAATTGCCAAGCAACTCAAAGAAATTCAGCAAAAAGAAGGCGACAAAGCCCCTGAAAACATTCAGCAATTGGATTTTGAATTTGTGTTGTTTGCTTCTGCGGTGGTCGATTATGATTACATCATGAGCCTGATTGCCAAATACACCCAAAGCACACCGAAAAAGCAGAAAATGACCCGCGACCAACTTATCGGGGTGTTGAGCAGCAGTGCCAACCTGATGGAAGAACGGGAAGATATCATAGACTATATCAACACACTGGAAGTGGGCAAGGCACTTAACGAACGTGAAATAAAAGACGGCTATCAGAAATTTAAGGACGAAAAAATGGCCAAACGACTGGCGGAAATTGCCACCCAAAACGGCTTGGAGGTTTCGGCCTTGCAGGCATTTATAGATACCATCATTAGCCGGATGATTTTTGATGCCGACAAACTAAGCGAACTGTTTGCCCCTTTAGACTTGGGTTGGAAAGAACGCACCAAACGAGAACTGGCATTGATGGACGACTTGATACCTATTTTAAAAAGGAAAGCCGAAGGGCGTGAAATATCAGGGCTGAAAGCGTATGATGTCTGAACCATGATTTTCATGATTTAATGATATTTATGATTAAAGAAGAACATAAATATTCCGAACTAACCGCAAAAATTATTGGCTGTGCCATGAAGGTTCATTCGGCATTAGGAAATGGATTTCAGGAAGTGATTTATCAAAGGGCTTTAGCAATTGAAATGGCAGATGAAAAAATTAATTTCAGCAGGGAGTATGAGATGGCCGTATATTACAAGCTGCAACAGATTGGAACAAGGCGGGTAGATTTTCTGGTGGAGGGAGTTGTTTCGGTTGAATTAAAAGCAATCATAAAATTAGAGGATGTTCATTTAGCCCAGGCTATCAATTACCTTGAGGCATATGATTTAGAAGTAGGTTTACTCATCAATTTTGGTGCAAAAAGTCTTGAATTTAAAAGAGTATCAAATAAAAAGTTCAAACAAAAAAATCAAGGTAATCCCAAAATCAAATAAATCACCGTGCAGACAATATGAGCCACAACAACAAAAATAAATTAGTACCAAAGCTGAGGTTTCCTGAGTTTGAAAATAGCGGAAAGTGGGAGGAAGAAATACTAGGAGAAATTTGTGATGTTAGAGATGGTACACACGATAGCCCAAAATATGTTTCTAATGGCTATCCGATGATAACTTCAAAAAATCTTTTAACTAACGGAATGATAGATTTTGAAAATGTAACTTTCATAAATGAAGGGGATTATATCAAAATAAATAAACGTTCAAAAGTTGATATTAATGATATTCTATTTGGAATGATAGGAACAATTGGCAATCCTGTTATTGTCAAAAAAGATGGATTTGCTATCAAAAATGTGGCACTGATTAAAAACATTGGCAAACTGAATCAAGAGTTTTTATTACATCAACTAAAAAGTAATTATATTTTAAATCAATTTTATAAAGTAAATGCAGGTGGCATTTTAAAATTTATTGCTTTAAGTGTAATTAGAAATTTATCTGTAATAGTTCCTTCTCCAAAAGAACAACAAAAAATCGCTGCTTGTCTTTCGTCCTTAGATGAAGTCATCACAGCCGAGAGCCAAAAGCTGGAGGTGCTGAAAGACCACAAAAAGGGCTTGCTGCAAAATCTCTTCCCAAAAGAAGGAGAAAAAGTACCGAAACTTCGCTTCCCTGAATTTAAAGATAGCGGAGAGTGGGAAGAAAAGAGTTTTGAGAAATTATTTGAAATAGGAAATGGAAGAGATTATAAACATTTAGAAAGTGGAAATATTCCCGTTTATGGATCTGGCGGATATATGCTTGCAGTAAATGACTTTCTCTACGATGGAGAAAGTGTCGGTATAGGAAGAAAAGGAACTATTGACAAACCTATGTTTTTGACTGGGAAGTTTTGGACAGTTGATACACTATTTTATACTCATTCTTTCAAGGAGTGTCGACCAAAATATATCTTTTATGTTTTTCAAAACATAAATTGGAAAAATCACAATGAAGCGGGTGGTGTTCCAAGTTTATCAAAAACAAATATTTATAAAATCAAAATTCACATTCCTAAACCCAAAGAACAACAAAAAATTGCCGATACACTTTCATCAATTGACGATTTAATCAATGCCCAAACCCAAAAAATAGAAATGTTGAAATTGCACAAAAAAGGGCTATTGCAGGGTTTGTTTCCTACCTTGTCTGGAACAGGATTTACAGAATTAAAGGATGAACAAGATGAAAATAACTAATCATGGAAAACTTAAAATCACACAAATCAATGTTAAGACAAAAGGTTTGTTTCCTGATGTAACCGTTGGCAAGAGGATTAATTTTACAATGCAGAATAAAATATGACAGAAAATACTCAAACACAATTAGGCAATACCCTTTGGAAAATTGCAGACGAATTGCGTGGAGCAATGAACGCAGACCAATTCCGCGACTATATGCTTTCGTTGTTGTTCTTACGTTACCTAAGCGACAATTACGAAGCAGCAGCCAAAAAGGAATTGGGGAAAGATTATCCCGTTTTAAAAGACAACAACAAGCGAACTCCGCTTGCCGTGTGGTATGAACAGAACAAAGCCGATGTGGCAGAGTTTGAAAAGCAAATGCGGAGAAAAATCCATTACGTAATAAAACCCGAATATTTATGGAACAGCATTGCCGAATTGGCCAAAACCCAAAGCAAAGAATTGCTTCGCACTTTACAGGAAGGTTTTAAATACATCGAAAACGAATCTTTTGAAAGCACCTTTCAGGGATTGTTTTCCGAAATCAATTTAGATTCTGACAAACTCGGCAGGAACTACGAAGAACGAAACAAAAAACTCTGCAACATCATTCAGAAAATTTCTGAGGGTATCAATCAATTTTCTACCGAAAAAGATATACTGGGCGATGCCTACGAATACCTGATCGGTCAATTTGCGGCAGGTTCGGGCAAAAAGGCAGGCGAATTTTATACACCGCAACGAATTTCAGATATACTTTCTTCAATTGTAATACTGGACAGCCAGGACCCAAGCAAGGGTGAAAAGAAAAAGATTGAACGAGTATTAGACTTTGCCTGCGGTTCGGGTTCATTGTTGCTCAACGTTCGCAAAAAAATGTTGGAAGCAGGCGGAACAATTGGTAAAATTTACGGACAAGAAAAAAACATCACCACCTACAACTTAGCCCGAATGAACATGCTGTTGCATGGCGTGAAGGACACAGAATTTGTCATTCATCACGGTGATACATTAGTAAACGATTGGGAGATTTTAAATGAAATAAATCCCTCAAAGAAAATAGAATTTGATGCCATTGTAGCCAATCCACCTTTTAGCTACCGTTGGGAACCATCGGAAGAAATGGGACAAGATTTCCGTTTCAAAAGTTACGGACTTGCCCCAAAGTCAGCAGCCGACTTTGCTTTTTTGTTACACGGTTTTCACTTTTTAAGTAAAGAGGGAACCATGGCAATCATTTTGCCACACGGTGTTTTGTTCAGAGGGGGTTCAGAAGAAAAAATCAGAAGAAAATTGTTGGAGGACGGCAACATTGACACCGTTATCGGTCTTCCGGCCAACCTGTTTTTCTCAACAGGTATTCCCGTTTGTATTTTGGTTTTAAAGAAGTGCAAAAAGTTTGACGATGTTTTATTCATCAATGCCGCAGAACACTATGAAAAAGGCAAGCGACAAAACAGTTTGCGGCCTGAACACATTAAAAAAATAGTTGAAACCTACAGAAACCGAAAAGAAGAGATCCGTTATTCTCGTAGAGTATCCATGGACGAAATCATCAAGAACGAATTCAACTTGAATATTTCGCGCTATGTAAGCACATCAGTGGAAGAAGAAGCCGTTGATTTGCGGGAAGTAAACAAAAAACTCGTTGAAATTGAAGAGAAAATCAGCAAAGCCAAAGAAACGCACAATCAATTTTTAAAGGAATTAGGACTACCACCAATATAACAGAACAAAAATGCCAATGCTATTTGCAAGCATCCCGATGGCTATCGGGACCAAAGCCGCACAAGCCAACGCACAGACCAAAGCTTTGTCAAAGAGCTTGCAAAGCCAACGCAGGACAAATGCGAAGCATTAACGAACACCAATGAAAAACAAATAATTAAGTGAGTAAAATTGTTTTTAAAAAATTTCCCGACCCTTCAAAAAAAAATTAAAATTGCAACGCACAACCCAACAGGCAATAACAGAAAACTCAATACTAACAACCGTTTGCAAGAACGAACGACAGAACACCAGCCGGAAACAGCCGTTTGCCACAATGGGGGCTGACGTGGTTAAATCAAGTGCAGTGCTTCTATCAATATTTGTACTTGGTTGACAGTGAAGTGCCTGCCTGTCGGCAGACAGGCTCCGAAATCCCCCACTGCGCCAAGCGGCAAAACGTTATGGGCAAGCATAAAGACTAAAAAACAAAATATATGAAACAGACCATTTTAGGGGCGGGCGGTGCCATCGGAACTGAACTGGCAAAATCATTACCCACTTACACCAACGAAATCAGGCTTGTAAGTAGAAATCCGAAAAAGATTAATCCGTCAGATGAACTATTTAGTGCAGACCTCTCTGTTAAAGAACAAGTAGAAAAAGCTATTGAAGGCAGTGAAATAGTCTATCTTACAGTTGGAATTGACTATAATACAAAGTTGTGGCAAAAATTATGGGTTCCATTAGTTAAAAATGTCATTGACGCTTGTCAAAAGCACAATTGCAAACTTGTTTTCTTTGACAATGTTTATGCAATTGGTGGCGACAATGTAAATCATATTACCGAAGATTCACCCATCAGTCCGACAAGTAAAAAAGGAGAAGTAAGAGCCGAAGTAGACAAACTTATTCTTTCAGCAATTGAAAAAAATAAAATAAATGCTATTATCGCCCGTGCCCCCGATTTTTTTAGCGAGTTCAAAGACAGAAGTCTTTTGATGAACTTAATTTATGACAATTTAGCCAAAGGAAAAAAAGCTCAATGGTTTTGCAATGCGAAGGTTGTTCACACAACGGGATATGCCCCTGATTTAGCAAAAGGAACGGCTATGCTTGGCAATACGCCTGATGCCTATAATCAAATTTGGAACTTGCCTACAGACCCTCAAAAAATTACCGGTGAACAATGGATAAACCTCTTTGCACAAGAAATGAATAAAAGTAACAAATACCAAGTATTACCCGGTTGGGGAATGAAAGCACTGGGACTTTTTGTGCCAATATTGAAAGAAATGTACGAAATGCGTTACCAATATGACCGTGATTATTACTTTGACAGTAACAAATTCATCAAAAAATTCAACTATAAACCTACTGACAACAAAACTGCTGTCAAACAGACCGTTGACAAATTAAAGAATAAAAATGCCAGCCCATAACAGCCGTTTGCCGCAATGGGGGCTGACGTGGTTAAATCAAGTGCAGTGCTTCTATCAACATTTGTGCTGGTTTGACAGTTTTGTTCTCCGAAATCCCGCACGAACGCCAAGCGCAAAACCGTTAGCAGTAATTTAAAGACAATAAAAATGAAAAGCTTTAACTCTATAATTTTAATGATGTTCTTCACAACAATATAGAGGTTGGTCAGCGATCAACATGAATCTGGATTCTTAAATTCTATGGTTTTAAACTTTTGAAACCTGTTGTTGTTCACCTAATCAGGATGGTTATATCTTTATTCACTTATCCCACCAATCAATTTTGAATTCCGAAATAAGCATTACCTGTCTGAATTGCGGTCACCAGGCAAGTGGCCGGTACTGCAACCAATGCGGACAGCCAACGGATACCCAACGTATAACGCTGCCGCACGTTTTTAAGAAGGAATTTCTCAAATGGATATTTTATTACAACAAAGGCCTCTTCCATACACTGAAGGAGTTATTTTCAAGGCCAGGGCACGCAATCCGCGAGTATGTGGCGGGCAAACGCGTTCAGCACCTCGGTTATATTTCATTTTTACTCGTAGCGATCGTACTCTTTACCCTGGCCGAAAAGTTGACCGGGTTTTCTTATGCGAGGTTAGGTAGCGGATTAGAAGACCAGAAAGTACTCACCGCTTTCGATGAAATGATCAATAAGTACGGAAAGATTTTATTCCTGGTAGAGATCCTGTTTTATGCTGTCTGTAGTTATGTCGTGTTCAGAAAGGCCAAGCAGAATTATGCCGAGCACCTGGTGCTGAACACCTATAAAACATCGGCCATCCTGTTTATTAATATAGTCTTTATTCTTATCGAATACATTCCGCATGAGGTGGTGGTCAAGCTACAAATTTACAATGGAGTAATGTGGGTTACCTTGCTCTATGGCATTTGGTTTTACTATCAGTACTTTTCTGTGTATTACAAAAACAGATTCCTTTTCCTGTTGAGAACTTTGCTGGCTACCCTGATTCCCTCGCTCTTCTTCATCGTGATTGTTATTTATTTGTTGATGCTAATAACAGGGGCAAAAATTTAGGTCAATGTGCGGATATCAACTTCGTAGTGGATAAGGAGGCTTAGAACATTTCCATGCCTTCCGCTGCTATTTTCTTATTAATATTGGCTATAGTGTTTAAACACAACTATTTTGTTGACTACTTCGGCTAACCAACAATAGAAATAAAAATCAATAATCCGATTCAAATGATTGAGAAAGAAGCCCGAACCGCTAAAAGCCGTTTTGCAAAAGCGGGGGTTTCGTGCTTCTATGACAGTGAAGTGCTAAATTCAAGCTGTCTGCATCAAATGAAGTTTAGTGCTGAAAATCCCCGCCTTCGCAAAGCGGCAAACCGTTGATAAAGGCCATTTAATGGACCGCTACCCGGACGGTGATATGGTTTACGGAACATTCACCACCTCTAGCATAATCTATAATGTTAAGTAGATAAACACTTGCCGGTTGGTGATCCCACCAGTTAATCAGCTTACCGGCTTTTCTGCCAGCAAATGTTCATCAATAACCTGTTGGAACACATGCTTGGGAAAAGCACCGGGCTGCAGCATGGGCTGGCCGTTTACCGGAATGAATAAAAATGTGGGTATACTGCGAATGCCAAACACTGCCGAAAGTTCCTGTTCGGCCTCGGTATCTACCTTGTAAATCACAATCTTTCCTTCGTACTCTTTGCTGAGCTCTTCCAGAATGGGGGATACCATTTTACAGGGCCCGCACCAGTCGGCATAAAAATCAATAATCGCTGGCAGGGTGCCTTTATAGTTCCATTCCTTATCGGTTTCGTAATTAAAAACCTTGTTTTTAAATTCTCCGGTGGTGAGTTTAATGGTCATGATATTTTTTTAACGGCAAAGATAACCTGCCGCCCAATCCTGGTATGTGACTTTAATTACGCAACCTTTTTTAAGTACGCTCTTTTAGCGACCCTTTTTTCTGAAATAATCGGGCAGGTCAGTGTCAGTTGAATCTTTGTCGAGCAGAAACCGAACGGCTTCTTCTTTTGTATCGAATACTTTGAAGTTTCGCTGGACAAAAATATTCAGGCCCATTACAATAATTCTTTGCGTCTGGGTTAAGCCTACAATGGCCTGTTTTTCGATGAGGTGCAGGTTTTGTTTCACCGCTTCCTTTACTTCCTTTATGAACGCAGGCGTAAGAAAATTTTTTTTGTTTAATACTGAAAGCACGAGATAAGGGCGATTATCAGTGATGCCAATGATTGACGCCTGATGCAATAAATTAATCATACCAGACTCATTACAATCAGAATAATCTATCTCAAGAATGATTCTTCCGTCAAATTCTATTTTCTTTACATGGCCCATCAGTTCATATACTTTTTCCACCACCATTGAAATACTACCAGCCCCCAGATGCGGGCATGTACATCGCCTGGATTTGATGAGAATAGTTGTTTTTTTAGTTTCTGAACCTCAACAACGTTAAAAATGCCCTGTTCTTCAATTAAGCGATTTTCAAGCAGGTCATCGGTAATCAGCGATTTCATTTCCCTTCTCAGCCATTTTAAAAGGGGTACTTCAAAGCCTTTTTTAGGCCGGTTGTACAATTTTTCAGGAAGGAAGTCTTTAAAGGCATCCTGTAAAATCCGTTTCCGGATGTGGGAGTTGATTTTAAAGTCGGCCGGCAAACTGAAAACGAAATTAACCAGTTCGTAATCTAAAAACGGAGTGCGCACCTCCAGGCTGTTGGCCATGCTCATCAGGTCAACCTTGGTGAGCATGTCGTTGGGCAGTACAAGCTCCATATCCGTTAGTAAGATATCGTTCATGTCGGATCGACTATGCAGGTGTTTGAGCCAGGTACCCCTGATGGTTGTAAACTGATCTTCATCGGAAAGGATATGATGCCGTTGATCGGGATGCAGCAAAGCGCAACCGTTGCCACAGCCAGTCGAATTTCGGAATCAGGTTTTCCTTCCAACCCGGATGAAGACCTCGCAAAAAGGCTGCGTGCTTGTTGTATCCACCCAGCAGTTCATCGGCACCATCGCCAGATAGTGCCACCGTAGCATGCTTTCGTGTTTCCTTACTCAGTATATATACATTGATAGCTGATGAATCGGCAAAGGGTTCATCGGTATAATCCAGAATGCTGTAAACGTGTTCGTATAAGTCGGCATTGGTAAGCGAGAATACCGTGTGTTTTGTATTAAAGTGTTTTGAGACGAGCTTGGCATAGCTTGTTTCATCAAAGAACTTTTCATCTTTAAATCCAATGGAAAACGTATGCAGATCGGGTTTGTGTTTACGAGCCAGTCCGGTGATTACGGAAGAATCAATGCCACCACTAAGGAATGCGCCCAGGGGAACATCGGCTACAAGTCTGCGTTGAACTGAAGCTTCAAGTAAGTTTTTGAAGGTATTTTTGGCCTCATCAAAACCAATGGAGTTCTGTCTTGCCTGTTCTTGGTTGTAAGGAATGGTGTAGTAGTTATTGATTAAAAACTTACCTCTTTCGATTTTCAGGTAATGGCCCGGATTTAATTTTTTTACCTGCTGAAAGATTGTATCGGGTGCAGGAATATAGTTTAGTTGCAGGTATGTGTACAATGCGGTGAAGTCTAATTTCTTTTCAATACCGTACTCCAGTATGGCTTTCATTTCTGATGCAAACAGAAATTTATCTTCATCGTACAGGTACAGCAGGGGTTTTACACCGTACCGGTCGCGGGCCAGGAAAAAAGTTTGCTCTTGTTTGTCGTAAATGCAAAAAGCGAAGAATCCGTTAAGCTTGTTGAGGAAGTTTTCGCGTTCATGAATGTAGAGTTTCAGTAAAACTTCAGTATCAGATTGAGAAAAGAAAGTTACCCCTCGATTTTGAAGTTGCTTACGCAATTCGCGGTAATTGAAAATCTCTCCGTTGTAAACAATGGTGTACCGGTTGGTTTCGTCCCACATGGGCTGGTTAGCCGCAGCACTGGTATCAATAATAGAGAGCCTGCGATGCCCCAAGCCCACAAACTGGTCGTGATATATATCCTGGAAATCGGGGCCGCGTTTTTCAAGTGCACGGGTGGCATTGGCCAGGTGAATCATGTTCATCTTGCCCACCAGGTTAAAGGCAAAAATTCCGGTTATGCCGCACATACTGTGGTTTTAAAGTTCAAAGTTCTTGGTTCAAGGTTCTTAGCTTAACGTTTTGTGCCTTGGGTGAACTTTGAATTTTGAACCTTAAACCTAGAATTTTAAAATTAAGGACGTTTACCATTTAATACTAGTGAAGTCAATTTCATTCCAAGCATTGTACACACCCAGGCCAGCAGCACAACAAACTCCCAATATTCTCCACCCACGTTAGGAAGTTTTCCCTGTACGCGGGGCAGGTAGCTCATGAAGAAGATGAACCATACATAATACTGGTAAATGGTTAGTGCAACTTTAAAATGTGTCTCCGTTATCAACCCCTTTTCGTACCGATACTGAAATACAGGCATCGCGAAGATGAGCACGTAAGCTACAAATCCACCGGCCAGCCGTATAGGGATAAGTTCATTGCCGGATAAATAAACATAAGTCAGCAATTCGACAAGATGAATGCCGTGAGCAATGGCAAAAACCAAAAATGGTTTATCCGATAGTATTTCTTTAAGTCGCTGCTGGTTAGGCAAGACGAGAAATAAAATACTGAATAATATAAGCGAAAGCCGTCCGGAATAACGTGTTACTGCCTGAAGGGCTGTGAGTGAATCGCCATAGTTAACCAGTGCCAGAACTGCCAGCAGAATTTCAAGCAAAACAACTGTTAAAACTGCTTTTTTGAAACTCACCGGGTTTACCGTTTATGGTAAAGGCTTAATCCTAATATTCCGGTACCATACCTTATCGCCATGATCCTGTAGGGCAATGTGGCCGCGCGTAGCTTTACCAAAGGATGGCCATTGTTTAAACTTGCTGCCGGCCACCAGGGCGTCCCATTCGGGTGTGTGCATGGTAAAGTTTACAACATTGGTACCGTTAAGCCAGAATTGATAATTACCCTTATCGGAAACAATGCGCACCTGGTTCCACTCACCGGCCGGCTTTACAGTTTCGGTTGAGCAGGAGATTAAATCATACAGGTCGCCAGCCCGGTGTTTTATGATTTTGGCATCCGGGTGGCAGGCATTGTCGAGCACCTGCATTTCAGGACCTGTTATGTAGGTGTTTTTAAATTCCGGGCTTTCAACCACGTTAAACATAATGCCGCTGTTGCCGCAACTGTCAATTTTCCATTCCAGCATCAGTTCAAAGTTTTCAAATTCATCAACAGTGATGATATCTCCCTTGCCCTCTTCAGCTGTATTGTCGAAATGCAAGGTACCGTTATCAACCACCCACGCAGCACCTACGCCTTCTTTATTGAAGTTCTTCCAACCGGCTGTTGACTGGCCATCAAACAACAACCGCCAGCCTTCGGCTTTTTGTTGTTCTGTTAAAGTATTCTGGGCAATGGTTTCAGTTGCAGGTTCGCTTTGTATGGCTGGCTGTTCCTTGGGTTTACAGGCAAGTGCGACAGCAGCTAATGAGAATAGGAAAAGTTTGTTCATAGGTATTAACTGTTTAAATTAACTAATGGCTTACAGCAATTTAATTTTGATGGCGCGGTACCATACTTCATTGCCATGGTCCTGCAATGCAATATACCCCTTCCTGGCGGATGCATAACCCGGAAAGTCTTTCCATTTACCGGCATTTCTGCGCTTATTCCAGTCATCCGAAAACAAATCGTACACAAGTACCCGGGTGCCGTTAAGCCAGTGTTCAACATGATTTCCCTGAACAATAATTTTTCCATCGTTCCATTGTTCTACAGGCGAAACAATAGCGTTGTCGGCAGCATGCATGCCGAAGTTGGCAGCTGCTTTATTCTCCGGGGGTAGGTCGCCAGGGTAGTTTTCTTCATCAATTACCTGGTATTCCGGTCCGGAGGCATAGGTTTGGTCGTAAGCTTCCGTTACACGGAACATCACTCCGCTGTTACCCTGATGCGAAATTTTCCATTGGAAAGACAACTCAAAATCACCGTACTCTCCGGTGGTGATCAAATCCGAACGTTCGTTTAAAGTGCCATCAGCAAAAGCTTTGCAGTGGAGGGCGCCATCGGTAACCTCCCATGAATTGTTTGCCTGGTTTTTAAAAAAGCGCCAGCCGTTCAGGGTCTTGCCATCGAAGAGCAGAATCCATCCGTTATTTTTTTCTTCAACAGTTAATTGGTTGTAACTATCGGCCGGTTGTTTTGGTTGCTTTTTTAGTTCACAGGCTGTGAGCAGCAAACCGGTAACCAAGGATAAAATTATGCGCATGGTCAGAAGATTTTTCCCGGATTCAATATATCATTTGGATCGAATACTTTTTTTATGCCGCGCATCAGTTCAAGATTGGTTTTACCCAGGGCAATGGGCATGTAGGGCCGCTTGGCAATGCCGATACCGTGTTCGCCCGACAATGTTCCGCCCAGGCTCACGGTCAGTTTAAAAATTTCACCAATACCCTGAGGTATTTTAGTCTCCCAATCCGTGTCGCTTATTTTTTCTTTGAGCACATTAACATGCAGGTTGCCGTCACCCAGGTGCCCGAAGCAAACGGTATTAAAACCATACTGCTTTCCTATTTCTTTGATTCCCGAAATCAACTTTGGCAGATTTGCTCTCGGCACCACCACATCCTCACTTTTGGTAAGTGTAAACCAGTTAACAGCGGGCGAGATATTCTTTCGTACTTTCCACAGTTCTTCTTTTTGGGCGGCACTTTCAGCAAATAAAATTTCACCGGAATTAAATTTTTCCACCACCTTCATCACGCGTTCGGCATCGCGCATCAGTACTTCTTCATCGTTGCCATCCAACTCACACAGCAGATAGGCATCCATGTTGTCGGGGAACGTAGTGGTGACAGGGCTGTTCAATACTTTCTGGCAATATGCCAGTGTTTGAAGGGCAGCAACGCGTTCGAAAAACTCGACCCCCGAAGGTTGAATCCCGGCCGTAAAAATTGCAGCAATGGCCCGGCATGCCTCTTCATTTGTTACAAAGGGGATAAGCATGAGTACGTTTTTCTGCGGATAGCCCCGCAGCTTAAAAACAATTTTGGTGATGATGCCCAACGTGCCTTCGCTGCCGCACATCAGTTGGGTGAGGTTGTACCCTGTTGAATTTTTAAGCACATTAGCGCCTGTCCAGATGATTTCTCCGGTAGGCAAAACCACCTCCAGGTTCAGTACATAATCGCGCGTAACGCCATACTTCACCGCTTTGGGTCCGCCAGAATTTTGCGCCAGGTTGCCACCCAGAAAGCAGGATCCTTTACTGGCCGGATCGGGCGGGTAGAACAATCCTTTTTCTTTTACGGCATTCTGGAAAACTTCGGTAATCACACCGGGCTCCACGGTGGCCTGAAGATTCAGTTCATCGATGTTCAGGATTTTGTTGAATCGCTCCATTGACAACACAAGCCCATGATGGGTAGGTAATGCCGAACCGGCCAAGCCGGTGCCGGCACCTCGCGCAGTAACCGGGATGCGGTGTGCATTACAAAATTGCATGATCCTGCTTACTTCCTGGGTAGTGCCCGGTTTCAGAACCAGCGCAGGCAAAAAGGTATAGTTCTCCGTCTTGTCATGAGCATAATCAAGCCTCTTTTCTTGGTCAAGAATTACATTTTCCTTTCCTACAATGGCCTCAAATTGGCTTACAACATCTGTGCTTACTTCCGGAAATGCCATGCAACGCGTATATTTACAGAGCTATTTTTTAAACTTACTAAGGATGCTATTTTTTAACCTCAAAGGTAAGCAACCTTTTTACTTTCTGATTATCTGGGTCTTTTTAGCTTCCTGCGCTTCGCACAAAGCCAGGGTTAAGGAAGAGAAGGTTGAAAAAGTGATTATAGCCGCCCGTAGTTATGTAGGCACACCGTATAAGTACGGTGGCACTACCCGTTCCGGTATGGATTGCAGCGGCCTGCTGCTCAATGCTTTCCGTGCTATCAATATGGAGTTGCCGCGAACCTCCCAGGCACAAAGCAAGGTAGGCAAAGAAGTGAAGCTAAAGGAAGTTGAACCGGGCGACCTGGTATTTTTTGCAACCGGAAAGAAGAGGCGGGAAATTACCCATGTTGGTTTGGTAACCGATAAGAAATCCAAGGACAACGTTAAGTTTATTCACGCCTCAACCACGTTGGGCGTTGTTGAAACCAACATCTACTCTGAGTATTACATCAAACGATTCCGGTTAGCTAGGCGGGTTATTGAATAAGGTTAGGGTATCTGTTGCCCGGAAGTTTATTACCTTCACCGGTGATTACCTTCAACATCATGAATAAATTTGATTCGAGAAGAAAGTTTTTGAAACTCTCAACATTTTCAACGGCAATCTTTTCACTTACAAAAATTTTTGCACAGAAGACTCCGTCACTGGTAAAACCAATTGTAGTTTCAACCTGGCGAAATACCGATGCCAATGCTGCGGCATGGAATATATTGAGTGCAGCAGGAAGATCATTGGATGCTGTTGAGCAAGGTGCGCGTGTGCCTGAAGCTAATCCGAAGGATACTTCTGTGGGATATGGCGGCTTGCCCGATCGTGAAGGTGTGGTTACACTGGATGCCTGCATTATGGATGAAAAAAGCAATTGCGGGTCGGTTGCCTTTGTTCAGGGATTTAAACACCCGGTGTCAATTGCCCGATTGGTAATGGAAAAAACTCCACACGTGATGCTGGTGGGTAAGGGTGCCGAACAATTTGCGCTGAGCCAGGGTTTTAAAAAAGAAAACCTGCTCACAAAAGAATCAGAAAAGGCATGGAAGGAGTGGTTGAAGAAATCGGAGTATAAACCCTACCACAATCCGGGCCAGCATGATACCATCGGCATTCTTGCGCTCGATAGTAATGGAAATCTTTCAGGCGCCTGTACCACCAGTGGCATGGCTTACAAGATGCATGGCCGCGTGGGCGATTCGCCAATCATCGGGGCCGGGTTGTATGTGGATGGTGAAGTCGGAGCCGCTACGGCAACCGGTGTGGGCGAAGAAATGATTCGCATTGCCGGCAGTCATACCATTGTTGAATTAATGCGCAACGGTCGGTCACCGCAGGAGGCCTGTGAAGAAGCAATCAAAAGACTCATCAGCAAGCGTGGCGAAGAGAAGGCTAAGGAACTGAGTGTTGCTTTTCTTGCACTAAATAAGAACGGGGAGGTTGGGGCGTATTCAACCAACAATGTATTTGAATACACCATTTCTTCACCTGACCAACTTCATCAGGTAATCAAATCAAAAAGTTATTATAACTGAGCAGTGGCCATAAACATCGAGGTTGCAGTCTTTAATATTGAGTCGGCCATGCACGCCCAAAAGGGTGGAGCCGGCAGGGTAGAGCTGTGTGACAATCCTTCCGAAGGAGGCACAACACCTTCCTTTGGCGTAATGGAAATTGTGAGGCAGGCACTGAACATTGATGTGTATGCCATGATTCGGCCCCGGGGCGGTGATTTTGTTTATTCCGCTTACGAGTACCACGCTATGAAACGCGATATTGAAATGTGCAAGCGGGCCAGCCTGGATGGCGTGGTGCTGGGCATATTGAAACCCGATGGAACGATTGATAAAGAACGGTGCCGAAAACTCATTGAAGCGGCCCGCCCCATGAAAGTTACCTGCCTCCGGGCCTTTGATTTTACGCGTGACGCTTATGAAGCTTTAAATGATTGCCTTGAAGCCGGCTTTGACCGCATCCTTACCTCGGGAAGGCAGCCAACAGCTGAGGGAGGTATGGATTTGATTAAAGAATTGGTGATCAGATCGGACGGAAAAATTTCGATCATGGCAGGGGTGGGTATTAGTGAAGTAAATGTTATACCCGTAGTCAGCCATACAGGCGTAAATGAAGTTCATTTTTCGGCACGCACGTACAAACCTTCGGAACACCCCAGGCATAACCACCTCATCAGCCTGAAGGATACACTACCGGATGATTCCGGCAAATGGGTTGCCGATGAGGAAAAAATCAAAAGAATAGCTGAATTATTGAGAAATGCCCGGTAGGTTGGGCACATTTAAATTTTAAAAATATATTTGCAGCCCATTCGGGGTCATAGCTCAGCTGGCTAGAGCGCTACAATGGCATTGTAGAGGTCGTGGGTTCGACTCCCACTGGCTCCACCACCACGTAAGTCCGCAACCGCGGACTTTTTTATTTAAAATGATTATTGATTCCTGACGAAAATCATCCCCTTCTGTAACCGAAGTCATAAAAGCGGGCAATTTCAATCTTCTACTTTTAAACCCAGACTTGTAGCTTTACCTGAATCAATTAACACTATCCCTGCCTATGGAACTCGACAAATTCAGTTACGATAACAAAATCGTAAAAGCATTTATTATAGCCACAGTTATTTTTGGCCTGGTGGGCATGCTGGTGGGCCTTACCATTGCCCTCCAGTTGGTTTGGCCGGTATTTAATTTCGAACTTCAGTACACAACATTCGGGCGTATCAGGCCGCTGCACACCAACGCGGTAATTTTTGCCTTTGTTGGCAATGCCATGTTTGCCGGTGTGTACTACTCCATGCAGCGTTTGCTTAAAACCCGCATGTACAGCGATACACTCAGTTGGATTCACTTCTGGGGCTGGCAACTGATTATTCTTGCTGCTGCCATTACTTTACCGCTGGGGCTTACAACATCAAAAGAATATGCCGAACTGGAGTGGCCGATAGATATTGCCATTACCTTAATATGGGTTGTATTCGGGTGGAATATGATTGGCACCATTCTCAGGCGCAGGGAGCAACACATGTATGTAGCCATCTGGTTTTACATCGCAACGTTTGTTACTGTGGCGGTGCTACACATTGTTAACTCCTTCGAAATGCCGGTGAGCCTGTTCAAAAGTTACTCCTGGTATGCCGGTGTACAGGATGCACTGGTACAGTGGTGGTATGGCCATAATGCCGTAGCCTTTTTCCTCACCACACCGTACCTGGGAATGATGTACTACTTCCTGCCCAAAGCGGCCAACCGCCCGGTGTATTCTTACCGGCTATCCATTATTCACTTCTGGTCACTCATCTTTATTTACATCTGGGCTGGTCCGCACCACTTGTTATACTCTACTTTGCCTGATTGGGCGCAATCACTCGGAACAGTTTTTTCCATTATGCTTATTGCGCCTTCCTGGGGGGGTATGCTCAACGGTTTAATGACCCTGCGCGGTGCGTGGGATCGCGTACGTGAAGACGTGGTGCTGAAGTTTATGGTTGTGGCCGTTACTGCTTATGGTATGGCTACACTGGAAGGGCCGTTGCTGTCGCTTAAAAATGTAAATGCCATTGCCCACTTTACCGATTGGATTGTGGCGCACGTACACGTAGGCGGTTTGGGCTGGAACGGCTTCCTGATTTTCGGCATGCTCTACTGGTTGGTTCCCCGAATGTGGAATACCAAAATCTGGTCACCCAAACTAGCCAACTTCCATTTCTGGATTGGCACGCTGGGCATCATCTTCTATGCTTTACCGATGTACATCTCTGGCGTTACCCAAAGCCTGATGTGGAAAGAGTTTAACCCTGAAGGCTTTTTGGTTTACAAAAATTTCCTGGAAACAACCGTACAGATATTGCCCATGCACATGCTGCGCGCATTTGGCGGTTTGCTCTACCTGACAGGCGCGATTGTAATGACTTATAACCTGGTTAAAACAGCCTATGCCGGAAGTTTCGTTGCTAACGAAGCAGCCGAAGCAGCCCCGTTGGTTAAAACAGAATCAAGCAGTGGCGGCTGGCACCACTGGCTGGAGAGCAAACCCGTATTATTCTCCGCTTTAGCCCTGGTGTCAATACTGATAGGCGGTATTGTTGAAATGGTTCCCACTTTCCTGATAAAATCAAATGTGCCGACTATTTCCAGTGTTAAACCCTATACGCCCCTTGAACTGCATGGCCGCGACATTTACATACGCGAAGGATGTGTAAGCTGTCACTCACAACTGGTTCGTCCGTTCCGTTCGGAAGTGGAGCGGTATGATCCGCTGGGTGGCGAATACTCCAAGTCGGGTGAGTATGTGTACGACCATCCGTTCCTGTGGGGCTCAAAACGTACCGGCCCCGATTTACACCGCCTGGGGGGCAAGTATTCGGATAGCTGGCATTACAACCACATGCTGGCACCCGATGCAGTGTCAACCGGTTCGATTATGCCGGCCTATCCCTGGTTGTTTGAACAAGCGATTGATAAAACAACAACCGCTGCCAAGATAAAGGCACTTCGTACTATTGGCGTTCCTTACGAAGAAGGCTACGAAAGCCGTGCAAATGATGATTTAGATATGCAAGCCAGGCGCATGGCCGAGAACCTGCAACTGGAAGGCATTGAAGTAGAGCCGGATGCTGAAATTATTGCGCTGATCGCCTACTTGCAGCGATTGGGTAAGGATATTAAGGCATCAAAGACAGCCGATAATACTTTGTCAACAGGTAACCAGTAAAGGCTATGTATAAAAATGTGCTTCAGCAAATTGAAAACGTACAGGTATGGCCAATCATATCGTTCGTGATTTTCTTTCTGTTCTTCTTGTTTCTTTTGTGGTATGTTTTTACAGCCGATAAACGTTTTATCCGGTACATGAAAGAAATGCCCCTGAATGAAAAGAATAACACGCAATCCGTAAACGAAAAAACCAGCAACACATGAAAAAGATACTATCCTTAATCAGTTTATTTCTTTTGGGCAGCCCGCTGATGGCCCAGGATACCGCACCGGCCCGGAGTTTCTGGAGCGACCCGTTAAGCGATCCGTTGTTTCCTTTTTATGTCGTTATCACCTTTGTATTTGTGGTGGCCCTGCTGGTAATCCTTGTAGCCATTTACATGTTGCAGGTGTTAAATGTTTTCATCCGCAAAGCCGAAGAAGAAAAGGCTATACAGGCCGGTAAAGTATATATGCCCGAACCGGGGGCATGGACAAAGTTCTGGAATTGGATTAATGGCTACCGGCCAATTGAGAAGGAATCAGAAATCATGCTTGACCACAATTACGATGGTATAAAAGAGTTGGACAACCACTTGCCCCCCTGGTGGACATGGCTGTTTTATGGATCTATTGTTTGGGGCGCTGTTTACCTGGTTGTTTACCATGTTACCGATTCGCTGCCGCTGATGGACCAGGAATATCAAAACGAAGTGGCTGTTGCGCAAGAACAAAAAGCCAAACTCCTCGCATCTCAGCCTGCGCTGGCCATCGATGAAAACAACCTGGTCTATGAACCTGATGAACAGATTATTAAGAACGGCCGCCAGGTATATGTTGTTAATTGTGCCTCGTGCCACATGCCTGATGGGCAGGGAAACATTGGCCCCAACCTTACCGATGAGTATTGGCTCCATGGCGGCAGCGTTACGGATATTTATAAAGTAATTAAAAACGGAGTGCAAGAGAAGGGAATGATTCCGTGGGGCCCGGTGTTATCTCCGCAGCAGATACGCGATGTCACGTTTTACATTAAGAGTATTAAAGGAAGTAACCCGCCAAACCCGAAAGCCCCGCAGGGTGAGCTATACAAGGAAGAGGCCACTTCAGCCACAAGCGAAGGAACCACAATGTAACTTCTTGTGCATCGCGACTGAGAAAATTAATAAGCCACTAATTAATTAATGAGACGTGAGCACGGCTAGTGAAAATTTTTATCAATACGATGAGGAGTTTCGAAACAGCATTTCCACGGTAGATGAAAAAGGCAAACGCGTTTGGATATATCCAAAAAAACCTTCCGGAAGGCTGCATAATTACCGCATCGCGGTTACTGTCATCTTGCTGGGCATTTTTTTCGCAGGGCCGTTTATAAAAATCGGGGGGCAACCACTGCTGATGCTCAACCTGTTTGAACGCAGGTTTGTTATCTTCGGCCAGGTGTTCTGGCCGCAGGATTTCTTTTTACTGGCTCTTACGCTTATCACACTTTTTGTATTTGTTATTTTGTTCACGGTTGTATTTGGCCGCATATGGTGCGGGTGGGCGTGCCCGCAAACCCTGTTCATGGAAATGGTGTTTAGGAAAATTGAGTACTGGATTGAAGGCGATGCCAACCAGCAACGTAAACTAAACCAGGAGCCGTGGACAACCCGAAAGATTTTTAAAAAGGTAAGCAAGCAATTAATCTTCATCCTGATTTCGGTTATCATTTCGCATACGGCAATGGCTTACCTTATCGGGATTGAAACCGTAAAAAAAATTGTGGTGCAGCCTCCTACCGAGCACCTTGCCGGGTTCATCGGACTGGTGGCTTTTACCGGTATATTTTATTTTGTATTTGCTTGGTTCAGAGAACAAGCCTGTATTGCAGTTTGTCCCTACGGAAGGCTTCAGGGTGTTTTACTGGTTAAAGACAGTATAGTTGTAGCGTACGATTGGTTACGCGGAGAACCTCGGGGAAAAATAAAAAAAGGCGAAACCCATACAAACCGGGGCGATTGCATCGACTGTAAATTATGCGTGCATGTTTGCCCGACCGGTATCGACATCCGCAACGGTACCCAACTGGAGTGTGTTAACTGTACTGCTTGTATTGATGCCTGCGATGAGGTGATGGTGAAAATCGGAAAACCAAAAGGTCTAATACGGTTTGCATCGTACAATTCAATAAAAGATGGCGTTAAAAAATTATTTACACCGCGTGTGGCGGGCTATTCGGTTGTTCTTATTGCGCTGGTGGTGTTACTCAGTTTTATGGTTGCTACCCGGTCCGACATTGAAACCACCATCTTAAAAGTTCCAGGTACATTATTTCAACGTACGGATGATGGTAAAATCACCAATTTGTATAATATCGAATTTGTTAATAAAACTTTTGATAGCATTGCGTTGACCCTGAAAGCCGAATCGCCAGAAGGTGTGATCATCCGCAAAGTTGGCGATCAGGAAATTATGGTGCCGCCAGGTGGATTGTATAAAGGTGTTTGCTTTATTGAAATTCCGGCCGAGTTGGTAGTATCTGCCAAAATGGTGGTAAAGGTGGGGGTTTACAAGGGCGAGGAGCAGCTGGAAATTGTAAAAGCTAAGTTTGTAGGGCCGGTGCATTCGCATCGCGATCGTGTAAAAGGAGGACGGTAAATAACTATGAATTGGGGCAGGTGGATAATTTTATCGTTTGTATTGTTTGCCGGTTTTATCGGTGTAATTGTGGCCATCAGCATGCGCCAGGATGTAAACCTGGTATCCAAAAATTATTACCAGGATGAACTGGCGTACCAGCAAAAACTTGATCGAAAGAATAATACGGAGCAGTTATCGGTTAAACCAGAGATTTCCGTTTTGGACAACCAGTATTTAAAAATATATTTTCCTGAAGCAAAGTTTATTGAGCAGGGTACTGTACAGGTGTTCAGGCCATCGTCTGATAAGCTGGATCAGCAATTTAAACTACAGGCGTCAGCCGATTCGGTGCAATTGTTTCAGATGAATAGACTCGAACCGGGGGCCTACCGGGTTAAGCTGGAATGGACCATGGAGGGTACCGACTATTACCTGGAGAAATTTATAGTTATTTGACTCTGCTTAACCTAAAGCAGCCGCCATGTTAACCGCAGCCTTTTTGTTAGGATTTACCGGTAGCCTGCACTGCATCGGCATGTGTGGCCCGCTGGCTGTTCAGGTGCATGCGCCAAATAAAGAAAGACAGTTATTGAACCGGGGGCTTTACAATGCAGGCCGGGTTATTAGCTACAGCCTGCTGGGTTTGGTTGCCGGAGTGTTCGGCCACCTGATTGAAATAAGCGGGTGGCAGGGCTGGTTTTCTATTATTTTGGGGTTAGCTGTATTCAGTGTTTTGTTCTTCAATCAGGTAGAAAAGTGGGTGTTCCCAAAAGCTTTTTCTGCAATAAACTTTGTTAAGCAAGGTATTTCAAAATTTATGCGGCAGCGAAGTGCAGGTTCAGCCGTAATGATGGGCGTATTGAATGGATTTTTGCCGTGCGGACTGGTTTATGCAGCCGTTGTGCTTTCGCTTGTACAAACCAGTTGGATTAACAGTATTTTGGTAATGTTGATGTTTGGAATGGGAACGATACCGGCCATGTTGATCGCAGCTTGGTCGTACACCAAACTAGTCGGGGCCATTCCGGTTCCGGTAAAAAGAATTCAGTTCTTTTTCGCAGGAGTTATGGCTTTTATCATGATCTGGCGCGGTGTTTCAATCGAAGGCTTGTTTTCAATTGACCAAACAGTGCTTTGCTACCCGTTGCATTAATGCCGGGCCACATTCCATTTGATTACCTGTTCCAGTTTGTTGGGGTGCAGCACTTTTATCTTGCCGCTTTCAATATCAATAATACCTTCCTCCCTGAAGTCAGAAAGCACACGGATAACAGATTCGGAGGCGGTGCCCACCATTTTGGCCAGGTCATCGCGCGATACATGCACAAACTCGCCTTCTTTTATCTGGTGTACTTTTAAAAGGGCCTCGGCTGTTCGTTGCCGCACCGAATTATAGGCCAACGTGAGCAATTGTGATTCTTTTTCTTCAATTTTTTTACAAAGCAACGATACGAACGATCGCGATAGTTCGGGGTGGCTGTGCAACAGGGTAAGAAAATCGTGGCGGGGTATGGCAATCAGTTCGCTGTCTTCCATGGCTACGGCCGATTCGGTGTAATTGGTATTTTCCAGAATGGGCTCGTACCCGAAGAAATCGCCTGTGGTGTACAGGTTAGTGATAAATTCTTTGCCATCGGCATTGGTTTTGAAGGCCTTAACATTTCCTTTCTGTAAAAAATAAATAAAGTTAGGAAGCTCACCTTCCATAAAGATGCCTGCCTTCTTTTTAAACACCCGTGTTTTTTTGTCTTTACACAGGTCTTTAAGATTTAATATCCGCTGGGCATCTTCAATAAATTCGTTCAATCCTGAAGCAGTGGCTTCGTACTTTTTTTTGAGCAGGGCAACTTTATTGAGCCGTGCCTCTACGGCATTTAGCAGGTCGGTATCGTCAAACGGTTTGGTCAGGTAATCATCAGCACCCAGGGTCATGCCTTTGCGGATGTCAGCTTTTTCGGTTTTGGCGGTAAGAAAAATAAACGGAATGCTGGCCGTTTCAGGTTTCTTGCTCAGTATGTGAAGTACACCATATCCATCAAGTTCGGGCATCATGATATCGCAAATAATCAGGTCGGGCAGGTTTTTCTGGGCAAGGTCAACACCAATTTTCCCGTTTTCAGCAGTGATTACTTCATAATTCGCCAGTGAAAGTATTTCGCTGGTGTTTTCGCGAACTTCGTGGTTATCCTCAATCAGCAGAATTTTTTTCATGGTATGTGTTAAGTAGTAGGCAGGATAATGGTAAAGGTACTTCCTTTTCCTTCCTGGCTGGTAAAATTAATTTCTCCATTTAATAATTCCACGTACCGCTTTACAATGTTCAGGCCTAGCCCGGTGCCCTGAACCTGGCCTGCGTTACTGGCCCTGAAGAAGCGTTCGAAGAGGTGCTTTATATCGTCTTTCGGGATGCCGATGCCCTGATCGATTACAGCAATTTCAAAATGATTTTCCCAGAAGGTAACGTTGATTGCAATAGACTTGCCCGCTTCGGAGTATTTGCTGGCATTGGAGATAAGGTTAAACAGAATATTTCGTAACACCTTTGGGTCCGTATGGATGGATTTTTCCTTTCCGATAAGCTGAAGCGTCAGGTTTTGCTTCTCTTTCAGTTGGGGTTTCATTTCTTCGATAACTTCGTGCAAGAAGTCTCTGAGGTATAGTGGTTCCTTGGCAATGTCAATCCGGCCTTCCTCCAGTTTGCCCAGCGAAAGAAAATCATTCAGGATGTTGGTCAGGTGACTCACCGATGACTTAATCCGCTGGATGTGTTTATCGATTTTCGCCAGGTCGCCCTTTTCTTTATACTGCATAACCAGCGAAGCCGAGCTGAGTACGGTGCTGAGCGGGGTGCGGAATTCGTGCGAGGCAATGGAAACAAACTTGCTTTTCAGTTCATTGAGTTCGCGCTCGCGCTCAAGTGCATGCTTTACCTCCTCCTCCGCTTTTTTTCGTTCGGCAATCTGCTCCTGTAGAAAATGATTGGCACGCTCAAGGTCTTCAATGGATTTGTTGAGTGCATCGGTTCGCGCCCGTACTTTTCGTTCCAGTTCGGCAGCATACAGCAGTAATTGTTCTTCGCTGCGCTTTACAGCTTCTTCAGCTTTTTTGCGTTCGGTAATGTCAATGATAAAGGCAATTACGATGAACTGATTACTTATCTGGTGATGACTCAGGCTTACCTCTACCGGAAATTCGGTACCGTTTTTCCGAACAGCCAATAAATCGCGACCAACACCCATTTTACGGGGCGAAGGTGCCTGCCGAAACGACTCACGGTGCTTAGCATGCCCTTCGCGGTACCGCTGCGGCAGCAATACTTCAAGCGGTTTTCCGGGCAGCTCACCCGCCTGGTACCCAAACATTTGTTCAGCGGCCTTGTTGGCCAGTTGGATTATTCCGGCCGCATCTACCATCAGTATCCCCTCGGCTGAACTTTGAAAAATCTCGCTCAGAGTTTCGGGAGAGGCAAATGATAATTTGAATTGCGGTTCGTTCACAAGGTGAAATATAATAACAACCGGGCATGATAAAAATCAGTATTCTGTATGATGCATATCACGCCTAGTGCCCGGCCAAAACCTGTATGTTAGCAAAAGTTACCCTAGATGAACCCTGTACTTTGCGCACTTGATTTTTCAGAAGCCTCGCCAGCTGTATTGAAGGCAGCCGTTGATCTGGCTGCACATTTTAATACGCGGCTGATTGTTTTGTACGCCTATCGGATACTTCCGGAAAATGAAACCATCACGGATTACAGGCGGGCTATTGTGAATAGAGCGCAGGAAGATTTTGCGCACCTGGAAAAGAAACTTGGCCTTAACGGCTCGGTACCCTACGAATTTCGGGCCGAAGTGGGGTTTCTTTCCGACCGGATTAGAAGTTCAGTGCAGGCAAACCGCGTAGGTTTTGTGGTAATCGGGCAGCGCCTGGCCTCTGAAATAAATGAACAAAAAGGGATGACTCTGGAGGAATTTATAGACCAGGCCGCAGTACCGGTTTTGATTGTGCCTGAAATGCAGGTGCAGCCATAAAATTTGGGTTAATTCTGTAAAGAAAGGTTATAACTAACATGAAAGTTTTTATCTTTAAAAACATTAATCAGCAGCGCCATGAAAAAAATTCTTGTACCTATTGACTTCTCTAAAACAGCCCAAACGGCAGCCGAGGTGGCAGCCGGCATTGCCAAAAAAGCCGGTGCCGAGTTGATATTACTTCACGTGATAGAGGAAGGCTCCAAAGGCTCCTTTGCCGTAACCGGTGAGATTCAATACGCAGATATGGAGGAGAAGTTGTTTATGTTGAAACTCATCGAGCGATCAAAAAAACAGATGGCCAAATTTGCAGCCGACTCGATGTTTAACGGAGTAAACGTGAAGCCTGAGTTACGAATTGGTTCGCCCTTTCACGGTATGCGCACCATTATTGCCGAACATAAAGTAGATTTAGTGGTGATGGGTACCACCGGTGTTAGCGGAGCCACCGAAATGATCATCGGCTCAAACACCGAAAAAGTAGTACGGCATGCCAAGTGTCCGGTACTCACTATACAGAAAAAGCCTACTCGTACAAACTTTAAAAACATCGTTTATGCTACATCCATGAGTAAGGATGAAGAGGTCTTCTCCCGCATTGTAAAGCGTGCCCAGGCTATGTACGACTCAACCATTCACCTGGTGCGCATTAATACACCCGGCAATTTTCAACGTGATGCTGTAGTGAAAAAATACATGCAGGATTTTGCCAAGAAGCTGCAATTAAAGAATTACACAATAAACGTGTTCAACGATGTGACTGAGGAAGAGGGTATCATTTACTTTGCCGACAGCATTCATGCCGATATGATTGCGATGGCTACACACGGCCGCACAGGTTTTGCCCATGTACTGGCGGGCAGTATTGCTGAAGATGTGGTAAACCACAGCAAGCGCCCCGTACTCACCTTTGTGGTGAAGCATAGAAAATGAGAAAATCAAATTGTAAGAACGATAAAAACCCGGGTTAACCGGGTTTTTTGTTTTTTTGTAATTTCCTTATGCAAGATTATTACCTGGTATTAGGAGTTCCGCGCACCGCCCAACCAGCTGAAATCAAGCGTGCTTACCGTAAACTTGTTCAACAGCTGCATCCCGATGTAAATCCTGACCAGCATGCGCAGGAGTTGATTAAATTGGTTAACGAGGCCTACGATGTATTGGGTGACGAAAGAAAGCGAAGTGAATACGACTACCGCCTTGAAAATCCGTTCACCCAAACCGTTGAACCTCCTTTACATCGTGATCCGCGGTACCGGGGCAGAGGCGCTTACAGGCCCCCACAACCAAAAGGGCCAACCGAACGCGACCTGATGATTCTGGCACTTCCGTACTTCCGGCCTGTAGCTGTTGCGGGTTGTTTGCTTTTTGCGTTGCTGGTTGCGGATTACTTTCTGCCCCCCAATCAATCCGTTGAAACACTGGTGAAATTCCGTAATGAAGCGTTCAGGCGTGGATGGCAGGACTACCTCGTTACCAATACCGGCAGAGCAGTGAAGATTGCGGTAGATGATGTGCAGACTTTGCCTGTTAAATCACAATTGGTATTTACTGAATCGGCCATTTTCAATATACTGGTAAGAGTTCAAACCCTTGATAAAACCATTGTTATTACCAACCTGGGTTCGTTATACGGTAACTTTATTTTTGTTCCGGTTTTAATGGCGGGGGGCTGTGTGCTGTGGATTTTGGGCCTCGGTAGCTTGGAGTTCAAGTTTAGCCTGGGTATAATTAATGTGTTCCTTGTTATTTTTACTGTAATACTGATTTTCGTTTCGTAATGACTAAGAAAAACAACTGGAAGCAACGGGAGGGAATAGTGTACTCGACCAACAAAAATTTTCAGTACGAAACCCATGCCGTGTATGAACCCGACACCCTTCCGCCTCAGCAGCAACAATTAAAAGTACTTATCGATAAAAGCCAGCGTGCCGGCAAAACAGTTACCCTGGTTACCGGGTTTGTGGGTAAAGCCGCTGACCTGGAGACCCTAGGAAAAACCCTCAAAGGCCAGTGTGGCGTTGGCGGTTCGGTAAAAGACGGTGAAATTCTTTTGCAGGGCGACCAGCGTGATAAACTGGTAAACCTGCTTACCAAGGGCGGTTATAAAGTTAAGCGTGTTGGTTAATAACAGGTGTCAGGCCGGTTTCAGCACTTTAATAACCGGTTTCATTTCTACTTTTGAGTTGATCGAGTTGGTAATTAAACAGGCTGCTTCTGCTTTTTGAAGAATCCGCTCGGCCCGCGCATAGTCTTCTTCACGGGTAATTACCAGTTCCGGCTCCAGCAGCACCTCCGTCATCCGGTATTTGCCGTCAGCCTGGTCTAGTTTGCCGGTGGCTTTACAGGCAAAATGATCAAACATAAGTTTTGAATTTTCAGCTATAGCCAAAAAAGTAGTCATCAGGCAACTGCTTACTGCGGCAGTAAATAAATGTTCGGGCGACCAAATTTTTTCAATGCCTTTCGGAAAGGGCGGGGGTGTGGCTACAGCCAGTCCTTGATCAAGTTCATCAGAATAGAGGGTCCCTTTCCGCTCCGCATCCCAGCGCAGATTAACGGTATAATTATGTGTGTAAGTCATGATTTGAAATTTTATGTAAGGTGCACAACAGTTGCGTGAAGAACTATGACTTCAGTCACACAGGGTAATGATTTTCAAAGACCGTCCGGATTTGCTATTTTAAGGCATGAGTACCCAGCAGCGATTTCAGGAACTGAAAGCCATCCGCATCAGGCGGATCCAATTTGAACGTGCTGTAAAAGATACATTTTTTATTACCCTTGGTATTCTGGCCGCATCGTTCGGACTGAAAGGATTTTTGCTGCCTAATAAATTTTTAGATGGCGGTGTAATGGGTATTTCGTTGCTTGTTAATCAACTTACCAAAACCGACTTATCGCTTTTGGTCGTAGTGCTCAATGCGCCATTTATTATTATTGGTTACACCCAGGTCTCCCGGTTGTTTGCATTTAAAACACTCATTGCCATTGTAGGGCTGGCGCTTGCACTCTATTGGATTGATTTTCCGCTGGTTACCGATGATGATTTACTCATCGCCTTCTTTGGCGGATTTTTTCTGGGAGCCGGCATTGGTTTATCTATACGCGGAGGCAGTGTGCTTGATGGTACCGAAGTATTGGCTATTTATACCAGCCGCAAAACCACGCTGACTGTGGGAGATATTATTCTGGGGTTGAACATCGTGATATTTTCTGTAGCGGCTTACCTGCTTGCCATCGAAACAGCCTTGTATGCCATACTGACTTACCTGGTTGCCTCCAAAACAGTCGATTTTGTTGTTCATGGTATTGAAGAGTATACCAGCGTGATGATTGTATCGGAAAAAAGCGACCAAATTAAAGACGCCATCACCAACCGCATGGGGCGCGGTGTTACCATTTTAAAAGGCCAGAGCGGGTTTGGCAAAACCGGTCATCGGGCAAAGGAGATGGATGTTATCTTTTCAGTAATCACCCGCCTTGAACTCCAAAAGCTGAAAACCGAAATTTCAAAAATTGATGAACACGCATTTGTGGTCGAAAACAGTATTAACGATGTAAAAGGTGGTATGATCAAGAAACGACCCCTCCACGACTAATTTCATGATATATTATTCTCCGAATCCATGATGAACCGACTTGCCCTTGTTTTTTGTATTGGATTATCTGTAACTGCATCGGCACAAACCAGCCGGAAAATTGCAAAGATTGATTCTGCACTCACTTTCCTGCACCAACAACAACTGTTCAATGGGGTTGTGCTGGTAGGGGAAAATGGCAAGGTGCTATATAAAAAGGCTTTTGGCATGGCTGACCCGGTAACCGGCCGGCCGTTAACTACAGCCTCCTCGTTTAACCTGGCCTCGGTTTCCAAACAGTTTTATGGCATGATGATTATGATTCTGAAGGAACAAGGCAAACTGAAGTATGACGACCCCGTTGTAAACTTCTTCCCCTCATTCCCATATCCAACCATAACTATTCGCCATTTGCTTAACCAGGTTTCCGGTTTGCCGGAATATTTTGACCTGGTCGACCGGAATATGAGCCTGCTTGACACGCTGACCAATAGTATGGTGCTTGATTTTTTTGCAGCAAAGAAACCTGAGTTGCTTTTTGAACCGGGCGAGCGCTGGGTGTATTGCAATACCAATTACATTTTGCTGGGTTCGCTAGTTGAAAAGGTATCGGGTATGCCGGCCGACCGGTTTTTCAACCAATCAATTGCCAATCCATTAAAGTTAACCAATGCCTACGTGTACACGCTGAAAATGGGCCCGAGTCCTGCCGGAAGGGTAATTGGTTTTCGCTATGAAGGAGGCAAGCCCGTAATAAACGATCTGAATCAGTTTGATGGCGTTGTTGGCGATGGGAATGTGTATGCTTCGGCTGAAGATTTATACAAGTGGGACCAGGCTTTGTATACTGAAAAGCTGGTAAGACGCGCAACACGCGATGAAGCGTTTACAAGCGGAAAACTGAATTCAGGTGAAAACCATCAGTACGGATTCGGCTGGCGTATTGATGAACCCGGCAAAATTGTTTCGCATACCGGTAGTTGGGTAGGGTTTCGCAACCTAATTGTCAGGTATGTTGATAAAAATCAAACAATCATTATTTTATCAAATGGTACGAACAGTGCTGCGCGGGTGGTACGCGACATCTGGGAAGGAAAGTCGTACAAACTTCCAACTACTCACCTGATTACCAATGTGAAAATTGTGAACGGAACAGGACTTCCGGCATCCACCGGCAGTGTACGTGTTGTTGACGACCGGATAGCTGACATTGGCAGCCTGACACCGCTGCCAGGTGAAACAGTTACCGATGGAAAAGGATACGTGTTGGCCCCCGGCTTCATTGATAGCCACAGTCACCACGACTGGGGGCTGAAGGAAAACCCATCCTGCGTGGCGGCCACCAGTCAGGGTATTACTACCATCGTTGTGGGACAGGATGGCGGTTCCTACCCGATAGACTCAATCCGGTATTTGCTCAGCCTGCAACCGGTAAGCGTTAACATCGCCACGTTTACCGGCCACGCGTCATTACGGGAAAAAGCTATGAGCGGTGATGTACTCCGGCAATCCACACCCGATGAATTGTTTGCCATGAAGGACATGCTGAAGCAGGAAATGGAAAAGGGTTCGCTTGGCCTTTCTACCGGACTGGAGTATGAACCGGCCTTTTATGCCAGCCGCGATGAGGTAATTGAACTGGCTAAGGTAGCTGCCTCGTATGGTGGTCGCTACATCAGTCACATCCGCAGCGAAGATGTGCATGTTGATAGGGCGCTGGAAGAGCTGATTGATATCGGCCGTCAGGCCAACATACCCGTACAGATTTCACATTTCAAAATTGCCCTGCGCAGCAAGTGGGGTACTTCGGCATCGCTGATCGCCTCCCTTCAATCGGCCCGCCAGCATGGTGTAACTGTTACAGCCGATGTGTATCCGTACAGCATGTGGGGATCAACACCACGGGTGCTGTTTCCGAAAAAGGATTTTACCAGCCTGGCCAGTGCGCGTTATGCAACGAATGAATTATTTGATCCGGCCGCATCGGTAATAGCTTGGTTTCCGGCAAACAAAACGTATGAAGGAAAAACGATTACCACGATTGGTAAACTTAACAATGAAGATGCAGCCCTGGCCTTACTGCGCATCATCCGGGAGGGTGAGGCAGCCGGTGAAAGTGGCTACATTGTAGCCACATCCATGAGCGAAACCGATATTAAAAATTTTTTACTGTGGGAACACAGCAGTATCTGTTCCGATGGTTCTATTGACGGCCACCCGCGTGGGCATGGCGCTTTTACGAGAGTACTTGGCCGGTATGTGCGCGAGCAAAACCTGATGCCGCTGGAAAAAGCGGTGTATAAAATGACGGGGCTTCCGGCCCAAAATCTAGGTATTAAGGATCGCGGCTTGATTCACCCCGGATACTATGCCGACCTGGTATTATTTAACCCGGAAACTGTTATGGATAATGCCACCATTGAAAATCCCACGGCATTATCTGCCGGAGTAGAGAAGGTTTGGGTAAATGGCAACCTGGTGTACCATAATCAACAGGCTGTTAAAAATTACCCGGGTGTATTGATAAGACGATAACTACTGCTCAAGAAAATCCTTCTTATTCAAATCCCAGTAATTGGGTTCGGTTTTATCAGTCAACTGGTTCCAGTAATCGGGTGTAACCCTGCGGCCATCCAGGGTGCGGAGTTCGCGGTTGTACACTTTTACAACCGGGTTAAACGTTACATCGGGTGTGATGATGGTATAGGTTGGTTCCTGCCCTTCTTTTGGCGGGTCGGTTTCGATTATCGTTTCAAGTTTGTTGTGAGTGAGTAACCGGTGAAGAAAGTCAACACGATTTTTAGAAATGCCGGTTTCGATGATGCGGTAGTTCACCCCGTCAATTTCTTTGGTTACGTGCTGAAATTTATCGAGCGCCATCAGAAGGTTTTACAAAGTTCGTTAATGTAATCAAACACGGGACTGTAAAAGCCCAAAACAAGAATACCGGTTACCGCAAGTAAAAGCGAAATGCGCATAGCGCCATCGCTGGCGATGACGGGAACTGGTAATTCGCTTTTGTTGATGAACATGGCCTTAACCACCAGCAGGTAATAGTACAATGCGATCACCGTATTTAACACGGCTATTAGCAGCAACGTGTAAAAGCCACTTTCGGCAACAGCAGTGAATAAAAAGAATTTACCAAAAAATCCGGCCAGCGGTGGAATACCCGCCAGCGAAAACAAGGCGAGCATCATCGTCAGGCTTAACCGTGGGTTGGTGTTGTAAAATCCGTTGTAATCATCAATGTTCAGTTTTCCTGTAGCCTGTTCTACGGCCTGCACCACCCCAAAAGCGGCCAGGTTACTGAACACATAAACAAGAACAAAGTAAACAACCGAAGCCATACCCAGGCTGCCGCCATGGATAACACCCAGCAAAATAAAGCCGGCTTGTGCTATGGACGAAAAGGCCAGGAAGCGTTTCAGGTTTTGCTGGCGGATGGCAAAAAGATTACCGATGGTCATGGTAAGGATGGCTGTAGCATATAACACCGCTTGCCAAACAGGTTGTATCGTGCGGAACAACGTAAACAGTAGGATAACCAGCACAAACACAGCTGAACCTTTTGAGATAACCGACAGGTACGAAGTAACATTGGTGGGGCTTCCTTCATATACATCGGCTGTCCACAGATGAAAGGGCACAATACTGATTTTAAAGGCCAATCCTGAAAAAAAGAAAATAAAACCCAGAATGGTAAGCAGTGAATCAGTTAGAGAGAAATCGGTAAAATATAAATTACCGATTGCCCCATATAGCATGGATAACCCGAATAAAAGAATGGCTGATGAAAATGCCGATGACAAAATAAGCTTAATGCCGGCTTCAGCCGATTTGCTCTGGTATTGTTCATACGCAGCCAGTGCGGCAATGGGAATGGTTAATAGCTCCAGGCCGATATAAAACATCAGGAAGTGCCCGGCCGAAATCAGGTAGTTTACACCAATCAAACTTGAAACCAGCAGGAGGTAGAATTCTGTCATCCGGTTTTTCATGCCAGCCTTACCAAGCCACACGCTGCTTTGCAGAAAAATAATCAGCACTCCTGCGTTCAGAATGTTTTTCATCAGCACACGCAAGGGGTCGGTAATGTACATGCCGCCAAAAATTTTACCACTTTCAGCCGGCCAGAATCCAAACAGGGTAATTGCAGCCATTAGCAGGCAGGCAACAACATGTATTCTATTTTTCTGTTCATCGGAAATACCAATCTCAAGCATAATCAGCACCAGGGCCAACCCGATCAGGGCCCATTCATGTCGCATTAAAAGAAGTTCGCTCCAGGTCATAGCATTAATCCAGAATTGCACTCAGGCTGTCCATAATCATATCCGAAAGCCACAGCGGTGCGATACCAATAATTACAATACCCGCAATCAGCGTAACCGTGGCCAGTTTTTCGTACCAGGTAGCCGGATGAAATTTAGTATGATCATCATTTTTAACAGGCCCCATCAGCAATGCACCAACCACACGCAGGATATAGACAGCGGTTACTACAATGGAAGAAACTGCAACGATGGTAATAAACCGATGGAACCAATCCGGGTGCTGGAAGGCGCCAACAAAGATGGTCATCTCGGCCACGAAGCCGCTCAGGCCGGGTAACCCCAACGAAGCAAGGCCGGCAAGTACATAACATACCGATAGGAACGGCAGTACTTTCATCAGTCCGCCCATTTCATGCACAATACGCGTATGGGTGCGTGAATACAACATACCAATCAAGGCAAAGAAGAGGGCTGTCATTAACCCGTGGGAGATCATCTGTATAACCGCACCAGTGGTTGCGGTTTTATTGAGCATCAGTAGTCCGAATAATACCAATCCACAGTGGCTTACCGATGAGTAGGCATTGATATATTTTAAATCGGTTTGCGCAATTACACCCAATGCGCCATAGATAACTGATATAGATGTGAGTATTAGAAAAATCCAGGCCAGTTCATTGGCGGCCTGGGGCATCAGCCAGATGGCCACTTTCAGGCAACCATAACCGCCAAGTTTCATCAGCACCCCCGCATGCAGCATGGATACTGCGGTAGGGGCCGAACTATGGCCGTCAGGTGACCAGGTATGAAACGGAAACAAGGCACCGATTACACCAAAGCCTATGAACGTGAGCGGGAAAAATATCCGCTGCATGTTCATGGAAAAAGTTTGACCGGCCAGTTCAAGGATGTTGAAGCTATGATGCCCATTACTATCGGAGTTGAAGTAGATGCCGAGAATACCCACCACCAGCAAGGCCGATCCGGCCATGAGCATCAGTGTTAACTTCATGGCGCTGTACTCTTTTTTGCCGCTGCCCCAGATGCCGATAAGCAGGTACATGGGGATGACGGCAAGCTCGAAGAAGAGGAACATTACAAACAAATCGAGGGAGATGAAAAACCCGAACACCCCTGTGGCCAGTACAATCAGCGAAATGAAAAATTCCTTGTACTGATCTTCAACCTCCCAGCTTGCAAAAATGCCGGTGAAGATGACAATGGCGGTAAGCACAATCATGGCCACCGAAATACCATCTACGCCAATGTCAAAAGAAATGTTCAGGCTGTTGTACCACGGAAACCGCTGATAGAACACAACCGGCTCTGTGTTTCCCGATGCGCGTTCGGCCAGAAAAACATAGAGCAGGTAAAGCGATTGCACAAGTTGAATACTCATGCCGGCTGCAGCCATAACCTTAACCTGCTTTGAGTTTTTTGCAAACACAATAGCGAGGGCAGTAAGGGTTGGAACGAGTATGAGGGCAATCAATAGCATGACCTAGCTGTATGTATAGAGTACGACCAATACGATTAGAATAACACCCGATAAAAAGATATACGCATATTTCTGCAACTGACCCGACTGGAATTCCTTCAATTCTGCAGAAATCCAATTGGTTGCGGTAGCTGTAAGATCCATAAAGCCGTCAATAATGTGCCGGTCGAACCAGGCCAGCGGTTGGGATACCAGGTTGAAGATTATCCGCTTTGTGATGAAAAGATAAATCTCATCGATATAAAACTTGCGGTAAATGGTTTGATACAATCCGCCAAGGCGAGCAGCAATTGTATCCGGTATTTCTGATTTCCTTTTGTAGAATAACCAGGCAATGGTAATTCCGGCTAATGCTACGGCTGTGGAAATAACAGCAACGTTCAGATGAACATGTGTTTCGAGTGATTTTAGATCGGAAGTAACAAAGTTTCCGAATGGTATAAATCCTGCAACCACCGATCCACCAGCAAGAACACTCATCGGTATCAGCATAATGGCAGGCGACTCATGCGGTGTATGTGCGTAAGTTCGTTCGTTGTTCCAGAATACCAGAAAATACAGTCTGAACATGTAAAAAGCGGTAAGTGCTGCAGCCAGCGTGGCTATACCAAAGTAAACGGTATGCGATGCCAGCGCAGCGGTAAGAATTTCATCTTTACTGAAGAATCCCGCAAAGGGTGGAATACCGGCAATAGCCAGGCAGGCGATGAGAAATAAAATGTGCGTTACCGGTTGATACTTCCGCAACCCGCCCATCTGGCGGATATCATTAGCTTGCAGGGCATGAATGATGGAGCCGGCACCAAGAAACAACAGCGCTTTGAAGAAGGCGTGTGTGAACAAATGAAACATGGATGCCGTAAACCCAAGTCCTTCATGGCCGTAACCGGAAACACCAAGGGCGAGCATCATGTACCCGATTTGCGACATGGTGGAGAATGCCAGTATCCGCTTAATATCGGTTTGCGTGCAGGCAATGATAGCGGCAAACAACAAGGTAAAAGCGCCAATGAAAGCAACTACATCCAACGCTGCGGGCGCATGAAACACAACTACCGGAAACATGCGGGCCACCAGAAAAACACCGGCTACCACCATAGTGGCGGCATGGATCAGAGCCGATACAGGCGTTGGGCCTTCCATGGCATCGGGCAACCAGATGTGCAACGGAAACATAGCCGACTTACCGGCCCCGCCCATGAAGATCAATACCACCGCCCAAGTAAGCACCGAGATGCCCATAAAGGATATGCCGGTCATCGAAATGATGGCCGGATTTTCGGGATTGGTAATGGTGATAAAGTCGAATGTACCGGTGTAATAGGAAAGGATCAGGATGCCCACCAGAAAACCGAAGTCGGCAAAGCGGGTTACGATGAACGCTTTTTTTGCTGCTGCAACCGCTTCGGGTTTGTTGTAGTAGTAGCCGATAAGCAGGTAGGATGAGACACCCACCAGTTCCCAGAACATATACATCTGAAACAAGTTGGTCGCTACCACCAGGCCCAGCATACTGAAACTGAATAAGGAAAGGAACGCGAAGTATCGCACAAAACCTTTTTCACCCTGCATGTAACCGAGGCTGTACACAAATACCATCAGCGAAACGGTGGTAATTACCACCAGCATCATTACTGAGATGGGGTCGAGCAGGATGCCCATATCAACCTGCAGTGTCTCGGTGAACCGGAGCCAGGTTATGTTGACGACAAGTTGCCTTATATAGGGTTCGGATTGTAAGAAGTAGCTAACCGCAGTTTGCCATGATAGTATTGTTGAGATACCAATGGCGATTACCGCAAGCCACCCGGCTGTTTTGTGGGGAAGTTTATTGCTTAACAAACCGTTAATAACAAAGGCTGCGAAAGGCAACAGGATGATGAATATGGTCAAGGTCGGATTCATCAATATTTCATTTTGTCAACTTCCTCCACATCAATGGAGCGGATGTTACGGTACAGGTTAATGAATATGGCGATGGCTACTGCGGCTTCGGCAGCTGCTATGGCAATGATAAACAGCGCAAAGAAGTGGCCGTTAATACCCGATGGGTACAGGTACCGGTCGAAGGCTACAAAGTTGATGTTCACTGCATTAAGCATCAGTTCAACACCGATTAACATCGTCACTAAATTTTTCCGCGTAAGAAAGCCGTACGCACCGATGAAAAACATCAGCGATGAAACGCTAAGCACATGCGATAAAGGAACCTGGTCAATCATGATGCAGGAGGGTTTCGTTTAGCAATAACAATGGCGCCAACCAGCGCAGCTAATAAAAGAATACTGATTACCTCGAACGGCAATACATATCCCCCCTCACCATATGCCAGCATGCGTTCGCCAATCAGGCCAACGGTGGCATCTGCGAAAGTGCCTGTACCGGTTGTAAAGGATTGGGCAGTAAGTACATAAGTCGTTATAGCAAATCCCACTGCTGTTAAACTAAACGTTGCACTAATCTTGCTCCAGCGTGGAAGCTCAAGCTTCTCATTGATATGCGTGGTAAGCAGGATGGAAAAAATAATTAGCACCACTATGCCGCCTGCATACACAATCAGTTGAACGGCTGCCAGAAAATAGTAATCAACCATAAAATAGATGGCAGCCGTGCCTCCAAGTGCAAACAGCAGGTAAACCGCAGCCCGTAAAATTCTGCGGGCGGTTACTGCAGCTATGGCCGACAGGATCATAACGGCCGATAAAATATAAAATATAAGTGCGCTGGTTCCCATTATTTTATTCCATCCATAATTTTTGATCCCGGCTTATTTAAAATCTTGGTGAGCTTCGACCGGTCGAACACGGCATGCTCAAAGGTGTTGGCCATCTTAATGGCATCGGTGGGGCAGGCCGGTATGCAGAGCCCGCACATGGTGCACATTTGCAGATGGTAAACGAATTTATCGAGCGCTTTTACTTTTCTTCCGTCAACATCCACTTTCTTATGGATGATCTCAATCGTGCCGTTAGGGCACGCCACTTCGCAGGCCGAGCAGCCCGTGCAGCGGTGTTCATTTTTTTCATCGTGAATAAGCACCACCTCGCCCCGGAAGCGTTCGAACATTTTTAAGGTATCGCGGTTTTCGGGGTATTGCTGGGTGATGATTTCTTTCGGGTGAGTAATGTAATGCCCCGTTACCCGCAGGCCGGTTATGAGCGAACGCAGCCCGAAGTAGATTTCTTTGAAATAGTTTACAACACTTTTCATTCGCCTTTCGACTAATGTCTTGAGTCTTCGTCTTAAGTTTAAAAATGCCAGCCCACCAGCCCGATAAAGGCCATTACTAAGATGTTTACCAGGTTAATGGGCAATAAATATTTCCACTCCAACGTCAGCAACTGGTCGATGCGTAGCCGCGGGAACGTCCAGCGGAACCACATCATCAGAAAAATCATAAACGAAACTTTTCCAAAAAACCAGAAGATCGGGGGGATGTAATCCATGATGGCGTTAAAGCCCTGCCAGTTGCCGATGTGCAGCGGCATCCAGCCGCCCAGAAAAACAGTAGCACCAATGGCCGAAACTATAAACATATTGGCAAATTCGGCCAGAAAGAAGAAGGCAAACTTCATCCCTGAATATTCAGTATGAAAGCCGGCCGTCAGTTCCGATTCGGCCTCGGCCAGGTCAAACGGTCCGCGGTTGGTTTCGGCTGTGCTGGCTATTAAAAAAATCAGAAACGCAATCATGGCTGGGATGTGTCCTTTAAAGATCCACCAGCCATCGGCCTGCGATTCAACAATTACGCTGAGTTGCAAGCTGCCGGTAAGCACAACAATGGTCAGCAGCGAAAGCGCCACCGAAAGTTCGTAGCTGATGATTTGTGCACCTGCCCGCATGGCCCCGATTAATGAGTACTTGTTGTTGGATGACCAGCCGGCTAACAGAATACCAATAACACCTAACGATGAAACGGCTGCTACGTAAAGAATGCCTATGTCAAAATCCAACGCCTGCAATCCCTTGGCAAAGGGCAGGGCGGCCATTGCCATGAATGCGGCTATCATTATAATATAAGGAGCCAGGTTAAACAGAAACCGGTCGGCTTCTCTGTTAATGACGGGCTCCTTCATCAGTAGTTTAATTACATCGGCAATGGTTTGCGCGGTACCCCATTTGCCTACGCGCATGGGGCCGAGGCGTTGCTGAAAGAAGGCGCTGACTTTCCGTTCGGCATATACCAGCACCAGTCCCAGCACGGCAAAAAACAACATGAAGGCAATGCCAACCAGGATCATTTCGGTGATCAGCACGCCATTCGGAGAAAGGAAAGATGAAAGCCACTCGTGTATGGCGCTGGTCAGGTAAGAAAAATCGTACAGTGCTTTCATCGGTCAATATCGGGTATTACTAAATCAATGGTTGACATGATGGCCACCAGGTCGGCAATCTTGCAGCCGCGCGCCATATGGTCCAGTGCCGAGAGGTTGCTGAAGCCGGGCGACCGGAATTTTAAGCGATACGGACTTTTCTGTCCTTCGCTGATGATGTACACACCAAACTCCCCGCGGGCTGTTTCAACTTTTTGATACCACTCGCCTTTCGGCAGTTTGATAACCGCTTTGGTCGGAGCTTTAAAAGGCCCTTCAGGAATGTTATCAATTAGCTGCTCTATAATCGAAAGCGACTCCCACATCTCTGCAATACGGCATTGATACCGTGCAAAGCAGTCGCCTTCGGTGCGAAGGATTTCTTTAAACTGTACCCTATCGTAAGCGCTGTACGGATAGTGCTTGCGCACATCGCACGAAAAGCCCGAGGCCCTGCCGGTTGGCCCGGTTACGCCAAATGAAATCGCATCTTCTTTTGATAGTTTACCAATGCCGATGGTGCGTTCGCGGAAGATGACGTTATTGGAAAGCAGGTCATCGTATTCGGGCAGTTTCTTTTTAAAGTAGGTTACAAAATCTTTGGTGCGCTTCTGAAAATTCGGATGAATGTCAAACATCAGTCCGCCCGGCACATTGTAGTTCATGGTGAGGCGTGCGCCACAGGTTTCTTCAAAAATGTCGGTAATCAGTTCACGGTCGCGAAAGCCGTAAAGGAAAGTAGTAATTGCACCCAGGTCCATACCCATTACGCCCCACCACAACTGGTGCGATGAGAGTCGAGTCAGTTCACCGATGATGGTGCGGATAACTTTTACGCGCTCAGGGATTTCAACCTGCAAACCCATTTCCACGGCCAGGCATACCGCCTCGTTGTTAATGTGGCAGGAGAGGTAGTCCATCCGGTCGGTCAGGTGCACAATCTGCTGGTAACTATCATGCTCGCACATTTTTTCGATGGAGCGGTGAATGTACCCGATGTGGGGTTCTACTTTGCGAATAATCTCACCATCAAGTGAAAGCACCAGGCGCAGCACGCCATGTGTGGATGGATGCTGCGGACCCATGTTAATGAAGTACTCCTGTGACTCCAGCGCGGTGGTGATAGTTTCTTCCATCAGTACTCAATCATATTTACTTTATCCACATAATCTTTCCGCATGGGGTAACCCACCCAGTCATCGGTTAATAACAGCCGTCTTAAATCCGGATGATTTTTAAACACAATGCCATAAAGATCAAAAACCTCGCGTTCATGAAATTCAGCCGTTCGCCAGATATCAGACACTGTATCGGTTTGTGGATATTCGCGTGTATTGATTTTTGATTTGATGACCACCATGTGATTATGCGTGGTGGACTTCAGGTGATAAATCACTTCCATGTGCTGGGGCCAGTCAACCCCGGTAAGGCAAAACAGGTAATCGAATGAAGTTTGAGGATTGGATTTAAGTTCGGAGAGAAGGGAGTGCGCTTTTTCGGAAAGAACAACGGCCTGCAAAAATTGGGCGCCCTGGCTGATCTCAGCCTCGGGCACCCGTTGTAGGATGAATTCTTTCAGCGCTTCGTTATTCATATTAGGTAAAGTTTTCCATGGGGTTGCGTGGTTCTGTCACCGACTCACCCCGTATTTTCTTTTGCAGTTGCAAAATACCGTACAGCAAGGCTTCAGGACGTGGCGGGCAGCCGGGCACATACACATCAACCGGTATAATGTGATCAGCCCCTTTCACTACTGAATAGGTATTGTAATAAAACGGTCCACCCGAAGTAGCGCAAGCGCCCATGGCAATTACATATTTCGGGTCGGCCATCTGGTCATATAATCTTTTCAGTACCGGTGCCATTTTATTAACAATGGTTCCGGCAATCACAATCAAATCGGCTTGCCGCGGAGTGGCCCGTGCTACTTCAGTACCGAACCGGCTCCAGTCGTGCCGGCTGGCACCGGTGGCCATCATTTCGATGGCGCAGCAACTGGTGCCGAATACCAGCGGCCACAATGAGTTGGCGCGCGCCCAGTTCACCACATTATCTACCGAAGTGATGACAATGTTGCTTCCCGGCCCACGAACAACCTGGCCGGGAAAATCTTTCAGCAGTTCTTCATGTTGCTGTGGGCTTATGGTGTTTTGGTTTACTCCCATGTTAATGCTTTCTTTTTCCAGGCGTACAACAGCCCTAAACCCAATACAAGGAAGAATATCACAATCTCAATAAAGGCAGCAAGCCCAACCTGCCGCATGGCAACGGCCCACGGAAAGATGAAAACCGTTTCCACATCAAAGATTAAAAAGATAATAGCAAAAAGGTAGTAGCCTACGCGGAACTGAATCCACGATGTTCCCTTTGTAGGGATGCCGCATTCGTAGGGTTCATCCTTCTGCAGGTTTATTGATTTAGGTGCCACCAGGTTCGAAACCAAAATACCTGCTCCCACCATAATGATGGCGCAAATAAAAAATATCACCAATGCTTCGCTACCCATGCCTATTTAATTTCCCATGTTTCGCCACTCTTCAGCAGGTCGTCAACCGAGTGGTATTTAGCATTTTTGGTAATTTTTTCCCGCTCTTCGGCAATGGCCTCATCGTACGTTTTAGCACGCACTTCGCGGATAACGCCCAGCGCCATGGGGAAGTGCGGAGGGGCCATGCGGGCCAGCATTAAATGCAGGGTAGGATCCTCAGCGTGTGCATCGTGTACCAGTATATCCTTTTCGGTGATGCCATTTTCGCCCAGCGTTACCACCTCCAGTTTAAGCCCATTCAGGCGGATGCCTTTTTTATTTTCTTTTCCGAACAGCAGGGGTTGACCGTGCTTTACATGCAATTGAAAGTCATCGCGGTTTTCACGAGCCGTTACCGCAGCATGAGCATCATCGTTAAAGATGACGCAGTTTTGTAATACCTCCACCAGCGAGGTGCCCATGTGCTTGGCTGCATGCACAAATATTTCGGTCATCAGTTTAGGGTTGGTGTCGATGGTGCGGGCATAAAAAGTTCCTTGCGCCCCGATAACCAGTTCAGCGGCATGGAACGGCCGCTCGATGCTACCATACGGGGTTGACTTGGTAACCAGCCCGGTGGGTGAGGTGGGCGAGTATTGCCCCTTGGTCAGTCCGTAAATTTCATTATTAAAAAGAATGATGTTGATGTCAATGTTTCTGCGCAGGGCGTGGATAAAATGATTTCCGCCAATGGCCATGGCATCGCCATCGCCTTGAATTTCCCACACACTGAGTTTCGGGTTGGCCAGTTTAACACCTGTAGCCACGGCCGGTCCGCGGCCGTGGATGGTATGAAAGCCGTAGGTGTTCATGTAATACGGAAAACGCGCAGCACACCCGATGCCTGAAATAAACACCACATTTTCGCGTGGGATGTTTAATTGAGGCAATGCGTTGGTCATGGCTGATAGTATCGAGTAGTCGCCACAACCGGGGCACCAGCGCACCAACTGGTCGCTTTCAAAATCCTTTTTGGTAAGTTTTTGTTGCGGTATATCGATGGTGTTTTCCATGTGTTAGTCTTTTAGGTGGTTAATGAAAACCTCTTTTAATTCAGTAACAAGAAAAGGCTGCCCCTGGATTTTGTTATACGAAAGAATATTTAGGCCGGGGAATTTGCTGCGGAGAAGAGAAGCAAACTGCCCCATGTTCAGTTCGCATACCAGTATTTTATCGTATTTCTCAAAAATTTGCTGCGTGTTTTTTGGCAGTGGGTTGATGTAGTTAAAATGAACGAAATCAATTTTTTTATTGGCTTGTTGCAACTCTTTTACTGCAGTGAGTAAACCGCCATATGTACCTCCCCAGCCTACTACCAGCAGTTTGCCATCGCCTGTGCCGATTCGTTCCAATTCAGGAATGTAATTGGCTACGCGTGCAACTTTTTCGGCACGGGTGCGAACCATTTTTTCGTGGTTCTGCGGGTCGTACGAAACATTGCCGGTAAGGTCTTGTTTTTCCAAGCCGCCAATACGATGCTCCAGCCCGGTCGTTCCTGGAACGGCCCACGCACGGGCCAGTGTTTCCGGATTGCGTGCATAAGGATGGTAAGTTCCATTAGTTTTTTGTGGCTCGTTTATTTTTATGGGTGGTAAGTCTGCCAGTTTAGGAAACTTCCACGGTTCCGAACCATTAGCCAGGTAGCCATCGGTAAGCAAAATGACGGGCGTCATATGCTCTATGGCCAGTTTCACTGCCCGATAGGCAAATTCAAAGCAGTTGCTGGGTGTGCTGGCTGCGATAACAATGGCAGGGCTTTCGCTGTTACGGCCATACACGGCAATGTTAATATCAGCCTGCTCGGTTTTTGTAGGCAGCCCGGTAGAAGGACCGCCCCGTTGCACATCTACAACAACCAGCGGAACTTCAGCCATCACAGCCAGACCAATAGCCTCACCTTTCAACGCAATACCCGGTCCGCTGGATGTGGTAACGCCCACCTGCCCGGCATAACTGGCGCCTATAGCTGAACACACGGCTGCAATTTCATCTTCGGCCTGCATGGTAATTACGCCCAGATTTTTATGGCGCGATAATTCATGTAGAATATCCGAAGCCGGTGTAATCGGGTAGGAACCAAGAAAAAGTTGTTTGCCCAGTTTTTCGGCAGCGGCCATCAACCCCCAGGCGGTAGCAGTATTTCCGGAAACGTGGCGGTAAACACCTTTCTCAATAGAGGCAGGCGGTACCTTATAACGGGCCGGCAGTGCTTCGATGGTTTCGGCATAATGATAACCGGCATTCAGCGCGCGCTTGTTCCCTTCAGCCAAGGCCGGAGTTTTGCGGAATTTGTCTTCAATGTATTTCTCGGTTTCCTTTAACGAGCGATCGAACAGCCAGTACATCATGCCCAGGGCAAACATGTTTTTCGAGCGCATGATGCTCTTGTTGTCGAGTTGTAGCCCTTCCAGTGCCGCTTTGGTGAGTGATGAGATGGGAGCTTCAACTACGTTGTAGTCGTTCAGTGTTCCGTCTTCGAGTGGATTTGTTTTAAACCCGGCTTTTTCGATGTTGCGATCGACAAAAGCATCCATGTCTATAATGATGTTGCCGCCTTTGCGCGCAAACTGCAGGTTTGATTTAAGAGCTGCAGGGTTCATGGCCACCAGTACATCGGCCTGATCGCCCGGAGTGTAAATATCAATCTTGCCAATTTGTACCTGGAAGCCCGATACGCCTTCCACGGTTCCCTGTGGTGCCCGTATCTCAGCCGGAAAATCCGGAAAAGTAGCCAGGTCGTTACCCCATAAGGCCGAGGTAAAACTGAATTGCGACCCGGTAAGCTGCATACCGTCTCCTGAGTCCCCGGCAAACCGGATTACCACTTTTTCCAGTTCTTTGGTGGTTTTTGTGCCATTTACCAGCGTATCATCCATAGCTGTTCAATTTAGGTCTGTTAAGTTACATCACCCGCTTCATATTAACTAAGGCCGGTGAGGTTGGGCGATGCTAATTTTATTGTCTATTTTTAACTATGACTGAAGTCATTTGAAAACCTTAAAAATATCAATACATGCCCTACATTATCTGTGAACCCTGTGTAAGTACCTGCGACACCGCTTGTGTGGATGTATGCCCCGTGGATTGTATTCATGGCCCGGTGAAAACCGATGGCAGCGGCCAGGAAGTAAAAGAGCCCGGCTTCGACAAAACCGGCAAGCAATTGTACATTAACCCCGAGGTATGTATTGACTGTGATGCCTGTGTGCCGGCCTGCCCGGTGGACGCCATTTTTGAGGAAAGCCAGGTGCCCGAACAATGGAAGGGCTACATTGCCAAGAACTATGAGTTCTTTGGCGTGCAGCGGTAGAACGGGCTTTATGCCCGGTAGTAACATGCTTCTGTGAGTATTATGCTACCTATCGGCATGATTATTTTCCGACTGTTTTAATTTATGGGCATACCCGCGATTGCCAAGTTGAGTAAAATAGCAAAATAGCTAATCAGGAAAGTTATACTATGATAAGGTTTTATTTGTTTATAGTTCTTGTGTTGATAGCTTATTCGCGTAGCCCGGGGCAGACGGTCAAGAGTTATACTAACGGCACTTTTAAATTGTATTATGAAGAATTTGGTAAAGGGCCTGCACTTTATATTTTATCGGGTGGACCAGGGGAAGCGCCTGACCATCCTTATCGCCAGATAATTGACAGCCTAGAATCATTTTATACATGTATTCTGATACATCAACGAGGTTCAGGAAAATCAAGGAATATACCTATCAATGAAGAGACAATTACCATAGCAAATTATACACAAGACATTGAGCTTTTGCGGAAGGAACGCGGGGACAAAAAAATTTCCTTATTAGGTGTTTCATGGGGCGGATTGCTTGCTATGAATTATGCAGCGTACCACCCTGAATTTGTTTCAAATCTTATACTGGTGTGTTCTGCTCCTCCATCCTATACACTTTGGCATTTCCTGTATGACAATCAATATGCAAGGCGTTCGAAAGTTGAATTAGATTCAATGGATTATTTGCAAGAGATTTTTTCAGTAAAGACTGAAGGAGAACTGGATTCACTCAAGCGAGCAAATCCATTAAACAATGAAGTTGTTGCTTATAAGAACTTTATGGCTATTCATGTCCGGGCAATGTATTACGACCGGACCAAAATATCCCCGGAATATTTTGACCAACTATTTTACAATTTCAATTTTCAGCCCATCCCGATAATTGACAAGGAGGTAGTCGAAACAAAGTGGGATATCACTAGCCGATTAAAAAAACTGCGAATACCAGCTTTAATTGTTTATGGCCGGCAAGATGACCAGGGCGAGTCAACATTTTATTTACAAAAGGAATGTTTGAAGTTCAGCGAAATGCATGTCATTGAAAAATGTGGCCATGAAATTGTGGAAGAACAGCCTGCTGAATTTTTCAGAATACTGCTGGATTACGTTAGCCGAACGGCTAAATGAAAGCAGAGCTCACAGCCTCAATCAATAGATTTGTTTAGCCAAGTATGTTTGAGGTAGAGGTGTCCGCTCTCTATCTAAAAATTATTTTACAATAAATTTGCGCAAACAGGTGTTTGCATATATATTTGCAACCACTTAGTAGCAAGTAATAATGGAAACGCGAAGAGATGTTTTTCAGGCCATAGCCGATCCCACCAGGAGGGCTATTATTATGCTGCTAACAGCGGGGGCTATGACCCCCAATACCCTTGCCGAACATTTTAACTCAAGCCGGCAGGCTGTTTCAAAGCACCTGCAAATTTTAACAGCATGCGAAATCGTAAATCAGGAACAACAGGGAAGGGAAATATACTACCACCTGAATGCTGATAAAATGAAAGAAATTGAAAAATGGCTTGAGCAGTTCAGGCAACTGCTGGCCAAGCGGTTCAACCAACTTGATCATGTTCTGGAACTACTTAAACGCAATAAAAAATGAACAGCACCTTGCTATTTACCTTTCAGGTTGACAGGGAGTACAAACAAATAAAGGTTGAGCGCTCATTTAACGCACCACTTGACCTGGTTTGGGCAGCCTGGACCCAACCCGATATACTCGATCAATGGTGGGCACCAAAACCCTGGCAGGCACAAACCAAAACAATGGACTTTCGGGAGGGTGGCTACTGGCTTTATGCGATGGTGGGCCCCAATAACGAACAACACTGGGCTCGCGTTGATTTTATTAAAATTATCCCTGAAAAATTCTTTTCGGCCATCGATAACTTTTGCGATGAAAGTGGTGTTATCAATACCGCATTACCTGCAAGCAAATGGGAGAATAATTTTATTGGGAACGGAAACCAAACTATCGTTAAAATCCTTTTAAGTTTTGATAGCTTAAACGACCTGGAGAAAATTATGGCCATGGGCTTTAAAGAAGGCTTTACGGCCGGCTTGCAGAACCTTGACCAATACATTGCTGCACAGTTTTATTTGCGTAAGCAGAATAAACCCAACAATAAAGCACGGGTATGCACATACCTTAATTTTGATGGTAAAACCGAAGAGGCCTTTTTATACTACAAGTCGGTGTTCCAAACACAATTTTCGGGCACGGGTATACAGCGTTTCGGAGAAATTCCGGTACAGCCCGGTCATCCGCCCGTAGCCGAAGCAGTGAAAAAAATGGTCTTGCATGTCGAATTACCGATAACAGGAGGTCATCTTTTAATGGGAACAGACTCACCCAGCGAAATGGGTTTTACCTTAACAAAGGGAAACAACATGCACATCAGCATTGAGCCCGAAACGCGGGAAGAAGCCAAACGGCTTTTTGAGCAGTTATCGGCTGGTGGCCATGTATCAATGCCTCTACAGGATATGTTTTTTGGTGCCTACTTCGGTTCATGTACGGATAAATACGGAATTAATTGGATAATTAACTTTCAAAGCAACTGATCATAAAATGCTTCCTGGTTAACCACTTATTCTAAACGCTACACCTGCATGTACAGGCAGTAGAATGTTATGTTATATTCGTATCAGCGACCAATGTATGGGTTTAGCCTGTAGCCGGAATGACGGCCTGCCATGTCTGTATGATTAAGATCCTAAGTGCCGATCAAATTAAAGCGCTCGATGCCTACACCATTGCGCACGAGCCCATCGCTTCCATTGATTTGATGGAACGTGCCTGTCGGGCATTTTGCTCATGGTTTTCGCAGCACATTGATGATTCAAAAAAAATTGGCATTGTTTGCGGAACGGGCAATAACGGTGGTGATGGCCTGGGCATTGCCCGGTTGTTGTGCGAGTGGGGTTATACGGTAAAAGTTTGGATTGTTCGCGGTTCAGTGACGGAAAGCGATGATTTCAAAAAAAATCTTGAACGTCTGCCAAAGGAAGTTGAGGTAGCTCAAATTGCATCAGCGCCAGCGGATAATCAATTTGCAGGATGCAATGTGCTGATTGATGCACTTTTCGGCTCGGGCCTGTCGCGGCCAGTGGAAGGAATTTATGCACGGGTAGTTGAAACTATAAATCAAACCGAAGCTACCCGCATTTCCGTAGATATTCCCTCAGGCTTGTTTGCGGACAAACCCTCAAGTGGGATTGTATTTAAAGCACATCACACAGTTTCATTTCAATTGCCAAAACTTGCATTCTTTATGCCCGCAAATCATCCCTTTGTTGGAGCCTGGAAAACGGTTGATATAGGGTTGAGTAAGGAATTTATTAACCAGGCCAAGACCAGTAACTATCTGCTGTCGAAGAAGTATTTAAAAAAAATTCTGAAAATCCGCTCCACCTTCGATCACAAGGGCGTGTTTGGTCATGCCCTGCTCATTGTTGGCAGTTATGGAAAAATGGGTGCAGCTGTACTGGCTTCCCTCGCTGCGCTCAGAAGCGGTACCGGCTTGCTCACAGCGCACATCCCCAAGCAGGGCTATGCCATTCTTCAATCGTCCGTGCCTGAAGCCATGGTGTCGGTTGATGAAGATGATGCTTCCTTTACCCGCGTTCCTGAATTGGGTGCTTACAATGCTGTTGGTGTTGGTCCGGGTATTGGTACCAACACCACGGTAACCAAAGCGCTGGTGCAATTGATGGAACAATATAGACGGCCCATGGTACTGGATGCCGATGCATTGAATATTTTATCGGCTAACCCCGCTTTGCAGGCACTTATACCGGAGGGTAGTATTCTAACTCCGCATCCGGGTGAGTTTAAAAGACTGGTGGGTGAATGGAAAAATGATTTTGACAGGCTTGAACGCCAACGGAAGCTGGCGATTGATCTTAAATCCGTAATTCTTGTTAAAGGAGCCTATTCTTCTATTGCCACTCCATCGGGTGAGGTATTTTTTAACAATACCGGCAACCCCGGTATGGCCAAAGGAGGCAGTGGCGATGCCCTTACCGGTATGGTAACCGCCCTGCTTGCCCGTGGCTATTCATCGGTTGAAGCGGCCCAACTGGGCTGCTGGCTGCATGGGCTGGCGGGCGACCTGGCCATGCAGGAAAAGGGCGCAGAAGGGCTCATAACTTCAGATTTGATTGAAAAAATTCCGGATGCCCTAAAGGCAGTTCAATAAAATTTATCGGGTTTTTAAACCTTTTAGGCCCTTTTGGAATCTATATGGCAGTATGGGCTTGAACTTTTGGAGTGGATTTTGCGTAAATTTGATTTAGTAATGCGCCTTCTCAATATTACCATAGTAATTATTTTGATTGCCCTTGCCCTGCCTGCAAAAGCGCAATTTGCCCGCGAGACTTCCGATCCGGGTAAGACCATTTCGGTGTACCCTAATCCGGCTATTGATGATTATGTGTTTATAAAAATGGACGATCTGGATGCCCACCAGGTGAAGCTTACCCTTCACAATATTATTGGTAACGAAATCCGCATCGAAACAGAAGTAGTTGATCAGCACGAAATCCGGATGCGTATAAAAGATCTGGCTGCAGGCTATTACCTTATTGCCCTTCGGGATGAGGGCAGTAAATTTAAAGGCACTTTCAAATTCCTTAAGCGCTAACCAGCGCTTTTATTTTTTTTACCAATCGCTGAATCTCGTCTTCGCTGGTATCGAACGAGCACATTAACCGGACTTCGTTCATTCGCTCATTCCATACATAAAAGAATACTTCCTGTTGCAGGGGTGCAATAATTTCCTTCGGCAGGATGGCAAATACACCGTTGCCGTCAACCTGCTGGGTGATGGTAACCTGGGGTATTTCGCGGAGGGCTGCAGCCAGTTTTTGAGCCATGGCGTTGGCGTGCGCAGCATTTCGTTTCCACAGGTCGTTGCACAGCAGCGCTTCGAACTGGGCGCTGATAAAACGCATTTTGGAGTGGAGTTGCATGCCTTGTTTGCGGATGTACTGAAAAAATGCTGCTGCCTCTTTAGTAAAGAATACAACGGCTTCGCCAAACATCATCCCGTTTTTTGTTCCTCCGAAGGAGAGTACGTCCACACCGGCATCGCGTGTAAATTCCTTAAAATTTTTATTCAGGCTTACAGCGGCATTGCTGATGCGTGCGCCATCCATGTGCAAATACATGTTGTGCTTCTTGGCTACTTCGGATAGGGCCTTAATTTCATTAACTGAATAAGCCGTGGCATATTCGGTTAGTTGCGAAATCGAAATAACCTTCGCCTGCGGATGATGCGGATCACCAAGCCGTTGTATTTTTTCAGAAACTTGTTGAGCGTTTATCTTTCCGTTTTGGTTAGGTATACCCACCAGTTTGCAACCGGTAAATTGTTCCGGGGCTGTTGATTCGTCCACGTTGATGTGGGCCAGTTCGGAACAGATGATTGCCTGAAAGGATTGCGTTAGCGCGCGTAATCCCAGCGTGTTGGCGCCAGTTCCGTTATACACAAAATACACCTCGATATCATCTCCAAAAAATTCTTTAAACCGGTTCACCGCGCCTTCTGTAATAACATCGTTTCCATACGAGCCCATGTGGGCGTGGTTGGCGCGTTGCAGGGCTTCCATGATTTCGGGGTGTACTCCCGAGTAGTTATCGCTTGCAAATGATTTCATATACAAGTATAAAAAAAGAAATGCCGGGAGGTTAACCCGGCATTGCATTTTGATTTAACAGCATCAATCAAGGCCAATCATCATAAACGAACCCCAGTAAATCGGGTTGGGGTAATCGGCACGTAATTCTTTTTTGGCTTCGGTAAAACTTTGCCGCATGTTGTTTGTGTTGAGCCACTTCTGGTAAAACTTAAGCATCAGGCGCTGGGTGGCCTCATCATCTACTTTAAACATGCTCATGATAAGCACTTTTGCGCCTGCCACCAGAAAAGCCCGCTGCAAACCGAATACCCCTTCGCCTGCCTGCAACTCGCCAAGGCCGGTTTCGCAGGCACTCAGTACCACCAAATCGGTTTTATCCAGGTTCAGGTTCATGGCTTCATAAGCCGTAAGGATGCCGCTTTCTATGTTGTAATTGTAATCAGTTTTATCCAGCAGGTCGCCCGCGCCCCGTAACAAAAGCCCGGTACGCATAAGCGGGTTTTGTGCGAGTTGTGCTTCGTTACCCTCGAGTTCAGCTTCGGCACTGACTTCGGTGTTCGGTTTATAAAAGCCGTGGGTGGCAACGTGAAATACCCTGGGGCTGTTCAGGTCCTTGATTTGTTCTTCGGTAGCCGCCTGCTCGATGTACTCATCTGTCATCCAACCTTTTTGTTTGAGAAGAAATTGCAGTTGATTGATTTCACGTTCGGTACCCGGCAACTGGGTAATAGGCGCATTTTCGCGTGAAGCAGTAATGTAAAATGTGGGGTTGCCAAACATAGAGGCTTTGTTATCAGCTTTGGCGGATGATTTCACTCTGCGCAGGTAGAGGTCTTTGGTGTTGCTTACGTACACAATGTTAGCGTTGTCCAGCACGTATTTGCCATCGGGCATCAGCAGGGCATCCAATGGAATTTGGTTATACACGCCATCAGCCGACAGGTAAATGGTGGACACCTGACCGAGTTCGTTGTGGATGGGCTCCCAATAGGTTTGGTAAGATTGGTTATCTTCAATCTGGTTTATCATTGAGTTGCGGAACAACCGGTAATTGCGGCCTTCCATCCTCGCCCCGTTGCCATTGATAATGGCCTTCGGTTTACTCATATCGCTTTTAATATACAGGGCTGCATAAATAACCGAGTCGGTAAAGGTATGGTTGAAGTACCGGAACCGCACCATCTCGATGGCTACTTCGTTTGGCTTTAACGATTTCTTTACATCTTCAAAGGTGATCTTTTTGTTATCGAAACTCTGTCCGAATAATTCGGATTGCTGACTTAAACTACGCTCCAATCTTTCTACTTCGTGGTTCAGCAGCGCGGGGTCTATTTCATTTTCGGCTAATTGGGTAGGGCTCATGGAAAGAGCCAGGGTAAGCAGTTCCTTCTTTTGTACCCAGGTGTTAAAACTATTAATCAGATCTTCATTGTTGCTGCTCAGGATGCGTTCGCGGATTTTAATGGATGAGTTCAGTAACAGCGCTTTGGTTAGCAACTGGTAGTTGTACACCTGGTCACTTAAATCTTTAAAGTCTTCCAACCGGCCCAAAGCCAGTGTGTTATAAAATTCAAAGTCGCCTTTAATGGTGTTCCAGTATTTTGCTTTCTCGCGTTCACTCAGGGCAGGGAAGAATTTGTTAATAAAATCCTGATAATTATTCAGCGCCTGTTCAATGCGCTGCTTGGCGCGCTTATAGTCTTTTTCCATGTAGTGCACCTTACTCAGCTTCGACAGAATTTTTACGTATTCAGGATGGGTCGCGCTGAAATTTCGTTCGTATAAATCTTTTGATTTATTGTAAAATTCTTCGGCTTTTCGATAATTCTTTTGTTGATAGTAAACATCACCCATCAGGGTATAAATGCTGGCGGTGTTGATGTTTCGTTTGGAACCGGTTTTTTGCTGCCAGATGCTGACGGCAATATTCAGCGAATTAAAGGCCAGTTCGTATTGCTTTTCGGAAATGTACAGCACAGCAATGTTTTTGAGTTGCTCGGCATACTGCGGGTTGTCTTTGCCCAGTTTGTTGGCCACCACATCGCGGGCTTCGAACATGTTTTTCTCGATGGTCTTCTTATCGCCACCACCGTGAAACTGGATCAACGCCAGTTGCGACAGCGATTTAGCCACCTCTACGTGGTTGCGGCCGAATTGCTTTTCCTGGCTGGCAACCGCTTTCTTTATATTTTCTTCGGCTTTTTCATAGTCACCGAGCTGGTAATAAATATCAGCCATCAGCTTTTGCGAAGGAGCAGTTTTAGTAGAGAGTTCGCCATAGGTTTTAACGGCAATCTGGTTGGCGCGCTGGGCAACTTTGTCGGCTTCGGTATAATCGCCACGGGCCAGTAAAATTCTTCCTTTGTTAACAAGCGGGTCAATCAGGTGTAAGGATTCTTTCCCGTACAGCCGCTCATATTCCGGAATAAGCTGATTAAGCAGTTGGTCGGTTTGTGAGTATTTGCCAAGTTGAATCAGGAGGGAGGAGAGTTCTTCAGCGGTTGATAGTTCATTCGTAAGAGGCACTTTGGATTTCAGGATCATTTTGCGGGTGCGATCCAGGTTATCCTGTGCTTCATCAAATAAGCCTTTTATGCCGAAGAGTTTCGCCTGTGTTTCGATGGCGTTAATGTAATCGGCTTTCCATTTGTCATCGCGGTTTTCTTTCATATCAAAAACCGCCAGGGCTTTATTGATGTCGTCTTCAGCGCGATCGTAATCACCGATTTTGATACGCAGTTTAGCCATGTTGTTCAGGGCGATGGCGTAAACGGGGTCTATATTATCGTATTTAATTAAGGCAATGCCGCTTGCTTTTTCCAGCATTTTTGCTGCATCACTGTACTTATCGGTTATCTCGTAGTATGCCGCCAGGTGGTAGAGGATGTCGAGGTTATCTTTGTGTTTGGGCGCAATTTGCTTTTCGATAACGCCTGTATAGCTTTCGCGGTAAATTTTACCGGCCTCATCGAGCTTATTGGTATAGTCCATATAAAAATTGGCCAGCTTGATGCGCGACAGGTGGTACTCAGGCGATTGCTCACCATACAATTCTTTTTTCTGTTCAATAAGCTGATTCAGATACGATTCGGCATTGGTGTAGCGTCTTATCTGTATGGAGAGGTCATAAAGAAATTCGAGCGTGCTGATACGGGTTTTATAAAACCTCGGCATTGTTGATGAGCCCAACACGTTTTGAGCATCGTTTTCAAGATTACGGGTTTTATCCTTTTCAAGTTTGGAATTGAACTCAATCGCTTTCAGGTTAATGTTCATCACGCTGGCTTTATTGAAGTATTTGCTCAGCATGCGGTCGTACTCTGCTTTCAGGTTGGCAAATTGAACACTCTTGCCGTCCAGCCGAAGCAACATATCCAGGTTGGCCAGGTATAAATCATGTGCCAGTGGTACGGAAGGTGCCGTGCGTTTTTTCAGTTCACTTAACTGCTCACTGTATTCAGCCCATTTCTGGCGCCTGGTAAGGCCTGGCGGAGGAATGCCGTTGTTGTTTTCGGCAAACATTTTAGTATAGATAAAATCGTGTTCAATTAATGTTAAACTGGTTTCGCCCATGTAGCGGATGTTTTTCGAAATCCAGGGCCGACCTGCTGCCGCTGAGGCATCAACACTGTCAATGTCGCCTTTCTTGCCATAAGCGGCCAACCGAAGCATGAGCAGCCGCGCATAACTATTAAAGCGTGGCGCAAGTTCTTCCTCGGGAACCCTTCGGTTTTGGATTTTACCGTTCTCTACGAAAGTTTCTTTTTCAACCGCACGCGAAGCGATGAATGATTCATTGGATTTTAAAAGTGCCAACGCTTCATTTGAAAAACCCTGACCCACCAAAGCTTCAGCACGGGCCAGCAGGGCTCGGCTCTTCAGTGCGGCATCTTCTGTTTCTGCTGTGCTGTTTATTTCAAGGGCTTTTGCGGCATAATCGGCAGCCAGCCGGTAGTAGCCGTACTGGTTAAAAATTTCAGCTACATCGGTTAGGATGTTGGCGTGATTGATGGAGGTTTCGCCAAAAACGGAGGCGCTGGTTGAAATGGCTGTTGTAATGTTTTTGTCAAAATCAGTCAGGATACCATAACCGAGGTTATAGCGCGCTTCGCGGGTGTAATAATTAGGCAGATAGGCCTGGTTGCCCTTGATACTTTTTTTGTATTTGGCCAGTGTTTTCAGGGCCTTGACATAGCTTCCGCTGTTGTAGTATTTATCGGCTTTTTTAAGGGTCTTCTCAAATTTAGTTTGCGCCTGTACTGCCAAGGGCAGGAACACTGCCATCAACACCACGTACACCTGCATTTTTTTCATAACTCTTTAGTTTAACCTACCTGTTTCGGGCGACTAATCTACTAAATTCTGATTGGTTTTTATTGAGCAATGCGGGTGTAGCGCATTACCGGCCTGGCGTTAGTTTTTGCAGAATTTTTATGGCTGCTTCGCTGATAATTGTGCCGGGGCCAAAAATAAATGATACACCTGCCCGGTAGAGAAAATCGTAGTCCTTTTGCGGAATCACGCCACCGGCCACTACCAGAATATCTTCGCGGCCAATCTTTTTAAGTGCTTCAATAAGTTGCGGAATTAATGTTTTGTGCCCACCGGCCAGGCTGGATGCGCCCACCAGGTGTACATCGTTTTCCGCAGCCTGCGCGGCCACTTCTTCGGGTGTTTGAAACAAGGGTCCGATGTCAACATCAAAACCTAAGTCGGCAAAACTGGTTGCAATTACTTTGGCGCCCCGGTCGTGCCCATCCTGTCCCATCTTGGCAATCAGTATTCTTGGCCGTCTTCCTTCTTGTGCGGCAAACGCATCGGATAGGCTGCGTGCACGGGCAAATGACTTTTCATTTTTCATTACAGACGAATATACACCCGAAACCGATTTGATGGATGCCGTATAGCGGCCAAACGCTTTTTCCAAAGCCCCTGAAATTTCACCCAGTGTTGCCCGATGGCGGGCTGCAATTATGGCCAGTTCCAGTAAATTATTTTTGCCGGTTTCTGCCGCCTGTGTTAATGCAGAAAGTGCGGCTTCAACTGCTGCGTTGTTTCGTTCGGCCCGGAGTTGGTTCAAACGTGCTATCTGTTCATTGCGTACAGCGTTGTTGTCCACTTCCAGGATCGAAAAATCAGCAGGTTCATCTGTTTGGTATTTGTTAACACCTATAATTATTTCTTTACCCGAATCAATACGGGCCTGTTTAGCGGCAGCGGCCTGTTCAATGCGCATTTTAGGTAATCCGCTTTCGATGGCTTTGGTCATGCCCCCCAGTTGTTCCACTTCTTCAATCAGCGACCAGGCTTTAATGGCCAGGCTGTCGGTGAGCGACTCAACGTAATACGATCCACCTACCGGATCGACAACCCGTGTTACTCCGGTTTGTTTTTCGATAAACAGTTGTGTGTTTCGGGCAATGCGGGCAGAAAAGTCAGTTGGCAGCGCGATGGCTTCATCCAGCGAGTTGGTGTGGAGTGACTGCGTACCACCCAAAACGGCAGCCATTGCTTCAATACACGTGCGGGCAACGTTGTTGTATGGATCCTGCTCGGTTAAACTCCACCCCGATGTTTGGCAGTGTGTCCGCAAGGCCATTGATTTTGGATTTTTCGGATTGAATTGGTTAACAATTTTTGACCACAGCAACCTGCCGGCCCGCATCTTGGCAATTTCCATAAAAAAATTCATGCCGATGCCCCAGAAGAATGAAAGTCGTGGGGCAAAGTCATCAATGGCAATACCGGCCTGTAAACCGGTGCGGATGTACTCCAGTCCGTCAGCCAGTGTGTAGGCTAACTCCAGGTGGGCGGGGGCGCCTGCCTCGTGCATGTGGTAGCCGCTGATGCTGATGGAGTTGAACTTGGGCATGTGTTTCGAAGTATATTTAAAAATATCGGCCACGATGCGCATGGAAGGCTGCGGAGGATAGATATACGTGTTGCGCACCATAAATTCTTTCAGGATGTCATTTTGAATGGTGCCGCTGAGTTGTGCAGGCTTAACCCCTTGTTCTTCGGCTGCCACAATGTAAAATGCCATAATGGGTATAACCGCCCCGTTCATCGTCATCGATACCGACATCTTATCCAGTGGTATCTGGTCGAACAGGATTTTCATATCCAAAACAGAATCAATGGCCACGCCTGCTTTACCCACATCGCCCGCAACGCGCGGATGATCGGAATCGTAGCCGCGATGCGTGGCCAAATCAAAAGCTACCGATAATCCGCGTTGCCCGGCCTGGAGGTTTCTGCGGTAGAAGGCATTCGATTCTTTTGCAGTTGAAAAGCCGGCATATTGCCGGATTGTCCACGGGCGTGTGGCGTACATAGTAGCGTATGGGCCACGCAAAAAAGGTGGAATACCGGAGGCAAAATGGATATGAGTTAAGTTCTTTGTATCCTCTTCGGTATAAACCGGTTTGATCAGAATTTCTTCAGGACTTTCCCATTCTTGCAACACCGGAATACGCCTGCCGGGTTCAATAAAATTAGCCACAGAAATTTTGGAAAAATCGGGTTTCATCGGGCAACTGTTTTTTGTTGAAACGAAGTCCAGACTTTTTCTATCAGTTGCCAGGTAAGTGATTCAAGATAAAACGAACCGGCAAGCGGGTCGGTAACTTTATCTAACCGTGATTCCTCTTTTAACAGGTTGGAAACATTGCGGGCTATCCTTACCATACGGGTATCTGCTTCCTTTTCGGGCAATACAGTTAAAGCGTTGCATCCTCCGGTAATTGCAGCGATGGCCGCGGTTGTACTTTTGAGCATGTTGCTGTGTGGCCCTAATTCATCATCAATCCAGCAGGTCGATATAGCCTGAAGATAGAGATCAGAAGGGTGATAATCGGCTGCACCATATGCTTGTAAAACTTGATACCACAGGAAGCGCAAGGCCCGAAGGCTTGCCGCTTCGATAAAGAAATCATTACCTGTTTCAACAATAAAACTTATCCGCTGCAGTGAAACCTGTGCACTTATACCCGATGCCGCAAGTTGTTCAACGCTCTGCACAGCATGGGCTAAACCGGTAGCCAACCGTTCGACAGGCTGACCGGACGAAATGTACAGGCCAATACAATCAAGATTGGTATAAGGTATCAGGTTGTGGACAATGTTGTTAATTGTTTGTGGGCGATGTGGATAAGTTTTTAAATAAAAGGAACCAATCAGTTCATTAAGCGAATATTTTTTTTTATCGATGAATTGCCTCAGTTTAACGGAAAATTCACCATCATCTTCATTCAGTAGAAACGACAACGTGCAATGCGGCCATTCGATTTTTTCAAGCAGTTTTTCAGGTGAAATAGTTGCCGGTTCGGGGATGTAAAATAAAATACCGTCAGCACCCTGGTTCAGATGTTCAAGCGCCTGTGCATTGCCCGCTGCTTCGCTGGCAACTGTAATAAGTGGAATGTTTTGCCAGGGTGTAAGTACATGATTAATGGCCTGTTTAGTTCTTAAATGCTCGCGCGTGTAATATGGATAACACTGTAAATCAGCAACTTGCCACGCCAACGATTGTTCAGGATCGGTGCCTTGTAATTCCTCACGTGCGATGGCAAGCCATTCGCTGTAATCAGGTGTTCTAAATTCGCTGAAAAGATTGGGATGCTGCTCGGCCATGTTGCAAGATAGTAAACACACAATCGTTTGCCCGATTGTTTTTTTATTACGAAAAAATAGGCCTAAGGCAGGCTAGGTTCATGGCCTCATTATTACGAAATTTTTTTTGACAAAATCAAGCGTTGGCGATCTTGTTTTCGTAAAAGCTTTTTTCACATCTTTGTCTCCCTTTCTCCCCACGGAAGGTAATTCTTAAACCGAACATTTCATGGTAGCTGATTGCACAACCCTATGGAACGACTGTCTCGAAGTAATTCGGGAATCGGTCGGTGAAGAAAATTATTCAACGTGGTTTAAGCCGATTGTTCCGGTACAAGTGGAGGGAGATGTGTTGACTATTCAGGTACCTTCGCAGTTTTTTTACGAGTGGCTTGAGGATAACTATGTACCTGTGCTCAAGAAAGCATTACAAAAAGTGTTAGGCCCTAACGGAAGGCTGGAATATTCGGTAATTGTTGATAGCGGCAATACCAATACACCACCTGTAACGGTGCATTATCCCAACGGCATGGGTTCCAGAAGGGCTTCGGGCAACGGTTTGGACAGTGAGTACTCGCCATTTACCTACAAGGCACTTAATCCCCAAACGGTTAATTCACGGCTCAACCCCAATTATACCTTCGATAATTTTGTAGAAGGCGATTGCAACCGGCTGGCCCGTTCGGCCGGATTGGCAGTGGCCAAAAAACCAGGGGTAACATCATTTAACCCCTTAATGCTTTATGGTGGTGTGGGTGTAGGAAAGACACACCTGGTACAGGCTATCGGCAACGAAATTCGCAACAGCATGCCCGATAAAATTGTACTGTATGTTGACCAGAATGATTTTACAACGCAATTTCTTAATGCCCTCCAAAATCATAAACTGCAGGATTTTCAGAATTTCTATCTGCAGGTTGATTTACTGATTCTGGATGATGTGCAGTTTCTGGCCGGCCGGGAAAAGACGCAGGAGATGTTTTTTCACATCTTTAACCAATTGCACCAGTCGGGTAAACAGGTAATAATGACGAGCGATTGCCCGCCCCGCGACATGAAGGGATTCCAGGAACGCCTGTTGTCGCGCTTCAAGTGGGGGCTTACGGCCGATTTACAGGAACCTGATTTTGAAACCAAACTGGCTATCATTCACCGTAAAATGCAGGCTGATGGAATCACCATCCCCACCGAGGTAGCCGAATACCTGGCCTACAGCGTTGATACCAACCTGCGCGATATGGAAGGCGTGCTGAATTCACTCATTTTTCACGCCACTTTGCTGAAAAAGGAAATTGATCTTGATCTGGCTAAGGAAGTTCTTAAAAACATCATTAAGGAAATACAAGCCGATGTAAGTGTTGACTTTATTCAGAAAACCGTTTCGGAATATTTTAAGGTTGATCTTGAGGCCATGAAAGGTAAGGTAAAAAAGCGCGAAATTGTTATACCCCGCCAGGTAGCCATGTATTTCTGCAAACGCTACACCCAGCTAACACTGGCCCTCATAGGTGAAAACTTTGGTGGGCGCGATCACAGCACGGTTATCCACGCGCTCGAATCGGTGGAAGACATGATGAAGACTGATGCGAACTTTAAATCTTCGGTAGAAGAACTTGGTAAAAAACTGAAGTTGCGGATGAATTGACTTTCTGACAATCCTGACTAGATACTTTCGGTTTTAGGCGCTTAATCTCGAGTTAATTTTTTCTAATGAGGTAATTTATACCTGCCCGGTTTGGACGGTAAAAATCCCTATTGAAATTTAGATCACCGGTCAGCCTGCGAAAAAGGAGTACGGAATGAGTGCTAGTTGCGCTCGTCAATTAGTTTTTGAATAGCCAGGTACTCATCGCGCAGGCGCGCGGCCTCTATAAACTCCAATTCCTTGGCTGCTTTTTCCATGGCCTTACGCGTTCGGTCGGCCATTTTAAGTAACTCGTCTTTGCCTAAATAGGCTACTACCGGGTCGGCTGCAAGGCTTGCTTCTTCATTTTCGACATAGTATTTCTTAGCCGATTTTTTTGAGTCAGCCACTTTTGTCTGGCGCAGAATTGAATCGCGCGACTTGATTACGGTTTGCGGGGTAATGTTGTTAGCTTTGTTGTAGTCCATCTGCACCTTACGCCTGCGGTTGGTTTCATCGATGGCCACCTGCATTGATTCTGTTACCGAATCGGCATACATAATAACCCTACCGTTTACGTTACGTGCCGCCCGCCCGATGGTTTGTACCAGCGATCGCTGGTTGCGTAAGAAGCCTTCCTTGTCTGCGTCAAGTATGGCTACTAATGAAACCTCCGGCAGGTCGAGTCCTTCGCGCAATAAATTCACGCCCACCAGCACATCAAACACCCCAAGGCGCAGTTCGCGCAGAATTTCAACACGGTCCAGTGTAGTTACCTCGGAGTGGATGTACCGGCATTTTACACCTGCGCGGTCCAGAAATTTGGTCAGTTCTTCGGCCATGCGCTTGGTGAGGGTAGTTACCAGCACACGCTCGCTTTTCTTTACGCGCTCGTCAATTTCTTCCAGCAGGTCGTCAATCTGGTTGCGGCTGGGGCGCACGTCAATTTCGGGGTCGAGCAGCCCGGTTGGCCGGATGAGTTGTTCGACTACCACGCCTTCGGATTTCCGCAATTCATATTCGCCCGGTGTTGCGCTTACATAAATAACCTGATTTATCAGCGATTCAAATTCATTGAACGTCAGTGGGCGGTTGTCAAGGGCTGCCGGCAACCGGAATCCGTAATCAACCAGGTTTACTTTGCGTGACCGATCGCCACCCCACATGGCCCTGATTTGCGGCACAGTAACATGACTTTCATCGATGATCATCAGAAAGTCCTCCGGGAAGTAATCAATCAGGCAAAACGGCCGGGCACCGGGCTTTCTGCGATCAAAATAGCGGGAGTAATTCTCAATGCCGGAACAATAGCCCAGTTCGCGCATCATTTCCAGATCAAATTCAGTTCGTTCTTTTAACCGTCTGGCTTCCAGGTGCCGCTTTTCCGATTCAAACATTTCAACCTGCACCACCAGGTCATTCTGAATTTCTTTAATGGCTTGGTGGAGGGAATCCTTTCCGGTAACGAACAGATTGGCCGGAAAGATGGTCACGATTTTTTCATCCGATATTTTTTTACCGGACACCGGGTCAATCCGCTGTATCGATTCAATCTCATCGCCAAAGAAGTAAATGCGCAGGGCGTAATCAGCATAGGCCAGGAAGATGTCCACCGTATCGCCTTTAACGCGGAAGGTGCCCCGTTTGAACTCCGCTTCGGTACGGTTGTACAGAATATCCACTAGCGCAAACAATAACCGGTTTCGCGCAATGGTTTCACCAACAGTAAGTTTAATTACGTTTTGCCCAAAGTCATCCGGGTTACCAATACCGTAAATACACGATACGGATGCGACTACGAGTACGTCACGCCTGCCGGTAAGCAGGGCAGCGGTGGCGCTCAGCCGGAGTTTCTCGATCTCTTCATTAATAGAAAGATCTTTTTCAATATAGAGATTTGAGGAAGGGATATAGGCTTCGGGTTGATAGTAATCATAATACGAGATAAAATATTCTACTGCGTTTTCAGGAAAGAAGTTTTTGAACTCGCCATATAACTGGGCAGCCAGGGTTTTGTTGTGGCTGAGCACCAGCGTAGGCCGGTTAACCCGGGCCACTACATTGGCCATGGTGAAGGTTTTGCCTGAACCGGTTACGCCCAGCAGGGTTTGGTGAGGTTCACCCCGCTCCAGGCCTTCAACCAACTGGCGGATGGCCTGCGGCTGATCACCGGTAGGTTCGTATTCGCTGGTAAGTTTAAAATTCAAATGATAAGGTTGATTAATCGTTTTGTGGAAAGATAGAATCCCGCCAACGACTAACCAACAAATTGGTGGGCTTAGTTATTCCAGATCGTCCACGATTTTTCGGCTTGTACATGAAGCATTTCAAGGCCATTTTTAATAGTAGCCCCGCGGATTTCAGCTTTTTGTAAAAACTGAGTACGAGCCGGGTTGTAAATCAGGTCGTACACGTAATGATCTTTCGAAATGTGCTCGTAGGCAATCGGGGGCAGGCTTTCGGTATTGGGGTGCATGCCGAGCGGGGTGGTATTAATGATAAGTTTGTTTTCTTTAATGATTTTGGGTGTCAATTCGTTATAGGTATAATCGGCCTTGCCTTCGCTGCGCGAAACAGTTTTGTGTGGGATACCTAAGCGGTTAAGCGCCTGCTGAACGGCTTTCGATGATCCGCCTGTACCTAAAATTAAGGCACTGAATTTTTTATCCTTTGGCAGCCATTTTGAAACAGTTTCATAAAATGCTGCGCTGTCGGTGTTGTAGCCGATAAGTTTGCCGTCTTTAATTTTAATTACGTTAACCGCTCCGATTTTCCTGGCCTCTGCGTCAATATCATCAAGGTATGACACTACCTGTTCTTTGTATGGGAGGGTTACATTCAGGCCGGTCAGTCCTTTAGTATCCGAAACAAGATTTTTAAAATCACTAATGCTGGTTAGCGGATACAGTTCGTAGCGGTGGTCGCGGAGGCCTTCCCTGAAAAATTTTTCATCGAAATAGGATTTTGAAAAGGAATGACTAACGGTTGAGCCGATAAGCCCGAATACTTTTTCCATGTTCAGTTGTTGGTTTTAAATCGCGTTGCAATTTTTTCAATACTTACTACAAGTAATACACCCAGCGCCATCATTAAAATGGCCTGGAAAAGTTGGGGGTCTTTACCGGTCAGGTTGAGGTAGTCCCAAGGTAATACACTTTTATCAAATACCGATACCCGTTCACCTGATTCGGAGGTTTGATATTCGAGAATTTGCCGCCAGGGCCAAACTTTGTTCAGGGAACCGAGCATAAAGCCGGCCAGCAAGGCGACCGTAATGCCGTGATACCGATCGAGTATCCACGAAAGAAACCGTGAGAAGGATAAGATGCCTACAATACACCCGATAGCAAAAACGATAATAACCGCTACATTGGCATCCAGCAAAGCATTAACCATAAATTGGTATTTGCCCAGCAACAGTAAGATAAAGGCGCCAGATATACCCGGCAAAATCATAGCACAGATGGCCAGCATTCCTGCAAAAAAAATAAACCAGAGGGCATCGGGCGACTCGGTAGGCGTTAATACTGTAATCATGTAGGCGATTATGATGCCTAGCAAAAATGAAACTATTACACCGGTATCTTTTATCTTTATTTCACGCATAACCAACGGGGCTGAAATCAGAATCAAACCAAAAAAAAACGACCAAATGAGAATCGGATGATTCTTCAGCAGGTAGTTCATCACACCGGCCAGCAGCACCAGGCTGGTGAGGATGCCGGCCAGCAGGGTGGCCAGAAAGTTGCCGTTGATCTTTTTCCAGCAATCGCCAAATCGGAAATGCCGCAACAATTTTAGTGCACCCCCATCAATGGATTTAATTGAGTGGATAAGCTCATTATAGATGCCGGTTATCAGGGCAACCGTACCCCCGGATACACCGGGAATTACATCGGCAGCGCCCATGCTTAATCCTTTCAGATAAAGTAATATATAGTCGATCGGTCGTCTCACCTGGCAGCGATTAGTCAACTTCAAAAGGGGGTGCGGTGTTGGTTTTCTTTTTTTCAATACCCAGGAAGTGCAGGAAGGTATCGCCCCGCAGGCCCAGGCGAATGGTTTCGAGTGGTATCACTTCGTTGGGTGCAATGTTGCCCAGGTTTACGTTGGCACCCAGCAGTTTAATGAACCAAACCTGCTGTGCTTTTTGGGGGGCTTCCCAAATGATTTTTTCAAATGGAATCTTGGTAAGGATTTCCTGCACCAGGCCGGATCGCACTTCACCGGTTGAGCGGAACAACCCCACGTTGCCGCTTTCGCGCGCTTCCCCTATAACTTTCCACGCACCGGCATCCAGTTCTTTCTGCATCAGCTCAATCCACATGTAGGGGGGGATGATTTTATCGGCATCTTTTGATCCGACCTCCGAAAGCACGGTTACCTGTTCGGATAGTTTGCTGATGTAGTCGCATTTCTTATCGTGGTCCAGATCGATGGAGCCATCTGAAACCTCGGCAAACGACATGTTGTACTTATCGAGTACCTTCCGGTAATCGTCAAATTGGTCGCGGATGATGAATGCCTCGAAGAGTGTTCCGCCAAAGTAGGTCGGAATGCCGGCATCTTTATATATTTTTAATTTGTCTTTCAGGTTAGGTGTAACATACGAAGTGGCCCAACCCAGTTTAACGATATCAACATGGTCAGCACAAACATTAACAAAATCTTCGGCTTCACGCACACTCAGTCCTTTGTCCATGGCCATGGTAAAACCGTACTGCCTGGGCTTGCGTGTCCGCTCAGGCAGGTTCTTTAACTCATAATTCATTACTTGTTCTCTTTTCTAAATTGTTCAATGATTTTGAACAGCGCCTTCTGTGTTTCGATCTGAGGGAAGAACTCATACAAGGTGGCGTGTCCTTCAAAGTTCAAAATTAATGCATTTTCAAGATAATTAAAGGCTTCCTTAAACTTACCTGCTTCAATTAAGTAAACAGTCATCCGGTAATACAATTCGGCATCATCGGGCAATTCATCAAAACCTTCCAATAGTACGTTAACTGCTTTCTGATAATCGCCCTGCTCGTAGTAAATAAACGACCAGTTTAACCAGATTTCCCTGTCTTTCGGATCCAGTCGTGAAGCTTCTTCATAAGCATCAATGCTCGAAACAATGTTGCCTACCTTAAATTCAGCGTGCGCAATGGCGCGCCAGTATTCGGGATTTTCGGCATGAAGTTTCAATGCTTTATTATAGAAATGGAGTGCCTGGTACCACTTCTCCTGTTTTTCAAGGCATACGCCAGCGCCAAACCAGGCTTCATCGTACATCGGATCAAGCTTGGCGGCTTTCTGATAGTATTTTAACCCAAGCTCAAATTGTTCCAGGCTTTCGTAAGCGGCACCGATAGAGCAGTACACTTCGGCACTGGGCCCTTCCAGTTCTATGGTTTTTTTGAATGAATCGAGTGCCTTGGTGTACTGACCCACATTCATGCAGGTGTTGCCCATGTTGAAGTAAGCCGAGGCGAATGTGTCGTCAATGGTTAATGCGTAATCATACGCGGTAAGCGCTTCTTCAAACTGGCCCAATTTATTGAACACAATCCCCAGGTTGTACCAGGCTGCGGCCGAGTAGGGATCCTCGTCAATAAACTTTTTGTAATACGATACGCTGCTCTCCAACTGGCCGGTTATATCGAGGCAATAGGCCAGCTCGTACAAGGCCCCTTCGTGGTTCAGGTTATATTCAACGGCTTGTTTGTAAGCCTGAATAGCCTGCTCATAGTTTTCCATGGTTTGGTAGGCCAGCCCGATGTTGTAGTAGATCTCGTCCTTATCTTCTGAAAAATCAAGCGCACGTTCATAGCATTCAATGGCTTCGCTGTGTTTATTCTGCGCAGCGAACAGAGAGCCTTTTGACAGCAGAATTTCCGGATCGTTTGGCTGCAGGTTTTCAGCTTGTTCCAGCAAGTCAAGTGCGTCCGAAAATTCTTCGAGGTGGGTGAGCACCTGAGCTTTTAAAATGAGCAGCCCGGTGGAATAAGGAAATTGGGCGATGGCCAGGTTAACGGCCTGCAGGGCTTTGTTGTACTTGGAGCGGAGCAAATAGAATTCAATTATTTCTTCGAATGCCTCCAGGTCAAAATAATCCGATTTCTTTTTGCGAAGATGGTCTTCAAAGCGCTTTATCAAATCGTTCCCTTCATCCTCACGCCTGCGAAATTCTTTGGCCATGTGCTTATGGGTTTGCCCAAGTTAAAAAATCTGATGCAAAGTTATTCTAAAAATTTATTTTTTATTGGCTTGTGTGGCGTACCAGTCACAGCACCAGTCAATACTTTGTTCAATCGGTTGAAAAGCCATGTTCAGGGCAGCAATAACTTTTTGGTTAGAATAGAAAAAGCTGGTTCCGGCCAAGCGGGCTGTTTCAGGTGTTATCAGCGGGTTGGCACCCGTAAGGGCCGACCGTACCCGCTCTGCACGGGCAAGCCAGGTAAGCATGGTTTTTGACAGTTTAATGCGAGGTGGGGTTCGGTTAAAGTGTTTAGCCACTGTGGCGAAGAAATCATGGTACGGTATCGATCCGGCATTAAGGATAAAGCGTTCTCCTTCAATATCCGATTGAAATAATCTGATGATGGCCTCACTCAGATCGCGCACATCAACATAATTTAACGATCCATCGATATAAAAAGGGCGTTGGTTCCATACGTATTTAAAAAGCTGTGAACTACTGCGGTTCCAATCGCTTCGCGAAAGGATAACCGAGGGATTGACAATGATGGTGCGTAGGCCTTCTTCCTGCCCGCGGAATACTTCCAGTTCGGCCCGGTATTTTGATTCGGCATAGGCGCTGTTTAGTGTGCTGTCAGACCATTTGTTATTTTCGGTAATTACCCTCTGGCCTTTTACCCGGCCCAGAGCAGCCACCGAACTAACGTGCAAAAGCCGGGTAATGCCCAGCAGCAAACAGGCATCGACTATATTTTTTGTGCCCTCGATGTTCGCTGCGAAGAGTTTCTTCTTGTCGCGTGGATTAAAGGATACCAGCGCGGCTGTATGAATTACCCCGGTTACATGCTGCAGTGCATCGTGTAAAGCCGGTGTATCTAATACATCCGCATCGCGCCAGGTAATCTGGTTGTTTATATCATTAAGTAACGATGTATCGCTGCCTGAACGTTTTAGTGCAATGAAAGGAATTTTTTCGGCAAGAAGTTTTCTTACAATATAACTACCCAATAAACCGTTAGCCCCGGTTACGGCAATCATGTGGTGCGGGTTAAATCAGTGAATGGTTGAGCAGGGGCAAAGATAAAATTTTTTGATAGAGTGCTGTTTCCTGGGCCTGTTTAATCAGGTGGAGCTGATTGGCATTGTGGCAGTCGGTGCCGGCAAAATGTACCCACTTGTTTTCAATAAGTTTTCGTGCTGCCAACTGTGCAGGTTTGGAATAATATCCGGTGAGGGAGTTGATATTGAGTTGAAATAATACCCCGCGGTTGATAAGGTCTTCAATCTTTTCTGGCTGTTGCTGTAGAAAAACGTACCGTTCCGGGTGTGCCAAAACCGGTTTGTACCCTCGCGTGGTGAGTTTAAATATGAACTCGTTCAGGTTTAAGGGCTCAACCATAAAGTTGACTTCGAACAAAAGATACCGGTTACCAAAAGTTAGTAGCGGTTCGTTGTTCTCCAGTTGGTACACCAAATTTTCATCCAGGTAATACTCGGCTGCTGCTTCAATCTCAACCGGTATAGATTTTTCAGCCAGGTAAATTTTTAGTTCGGCTAATTTAGACAGTATTACTTCCGGAGTATTTCGGTAACTATCGCTGATGATGTGAGGCGTGGTAATTAGTTTTCTGTACCCCATACTCTGAAAGGCGCGGATGATGAGTTCAGCCTCGTCAAAGGATTGTACACCATCGTCAAGCCCGGGTAACAGGTGGGAGTGGATGTCTGCCGCCAGCGGTGTTAATGATGCTTTTTTCGTGCCAGAGAGCCAGCTAAACACTGCGCTTAAAGATTGATTTCATTCCGGATGCTTTCCGATCTTCATAATAGCCATAGCCATAGGCTGTTTCATTGGTGGCCGGCAACGCATTGACTACGGCTGTTATGTTGGTAAATTTATTGATTCGAACAATGCGTTGAAGGTTTTGAATAAACTCCTTGCGGGAATAGTTAGCCCGGAATACATACACCGAAACATCGGCATGCTTCATGGCCATAATCCCATCTGTTACCAGGCCTACCGGGGGTGTGTCCAGTATAATGAAATCATATTTTTCTTTTAGCTCATACAGCATGGTGCTGAACTCGCCATTGAGCAATAACTCAGCGGGATTTGGCGGGTGTGGCCCGGCCGGTATAAAATCGAAATTTTCAACAGGTGTATTAATCACGCAATCCTGCCAGGTGTTTTTGCGTATCAGAATGGTGCTTACCCCTTTATTCGGATCAGAGCCGTTGGTCACCTGCGTTAACTTGGTTTTCCGCATGTCCAAATCAAGCAACACAACTTTTTTTCTGGAAAGCGCAACAACACCACCCAGGTTCATGGCCAGAAAAGATTTGCCTTCGCCAGAAACGGTAGAGGAAATGGCAATTATTTTTTTTGATACAGCCGGACTGAAGAAATCCAGGTTAGTACGCAGCGTGCGTATGGCTTCACTAACCATGGATTTAGGATGATTGATGATGAACACACCGGGTTCGGGCTGACCACGAAAGGCTGGCACTACACCCAGCAAAGGAACACCAGTTGTGCGTTCGACTTCATATATGTTGGTGATTTTATCATTAGCAAGGTACAGGATGCCCACGAAAGCAAAAGAAAGCACAATACCCGCCACAAAACCGATGGCATGAATAAGCAGACGCTGCGGGGCGATGGGTTTTTGTGGGAGATCGGCTGTTGAGAGGATCTTAAAATCCGGGGTGCTTCCTGCACGGGCAATTTCAAATTCGGTTTTCCGCTGCATCAGGGTTAAGTACAATTCTTCGTACAGTTTGTAAAATCGTTCTTTTTTATTGAACTGCGTATTTTTATCGGGCATGCTGGCAAATTCGTTTTCGAGTACACTTTTGGATTTGGTCAGGTCCTGAAGACGTTTCAATAAATCGGATTTGATCTCAGTGAGTTGTGAATAAATTTTTTTTCTGATGCTCTCTAGTTCAGTTTCCTTTTGCCTGTAAGCAAATGTATTTTCGCTTTGAGAGAGTTTCATTGTATCCATATCCAGGTAAAGTTCCTGCAGTTTTTCAATACCTTTATATACCGATTCGGGAAAAAGGGCGCGCTGCCAGGCGTTGAGGTAAAACAGATTACCGGCCAGGCCATCGGTGAGGCGGTTAACTTCACTGATCCTTCGATTTATTTCAAATCGTTGCGAATCAATTTTGTTAATCAATGTAATGGTGCGCCTCAGGTCATCGTTCAGGTTGCTGGTTTTATTCTTTAGCGTAAAGTTTTCAAAATAATCCTCGTACTGTTCCATTTGCTGTTCAATCTGGCTCAACTCATTGTTTAGCCAATTTATCTTTTGGAGGTTCGCCAGATTTTTTTGTGCATTGCTGTAACGCAGGTAAAGCGAATCAATTCCGTTCACCAGGTCCTGTGCTTTAAACGGGTTGCTGTCTCTAAACGATACCCGGATGGTGTTGGCATTGATGTTGAGTGGCTCAACGGTTAGGTTAGTAATCATGTAGTCCAACAAGGCCCGTTGGCTGTTAATAACAAAAGAATACTGATTGTCGGGTTCAAAAAGGGGTTTTTCTTTTTTTTGGATGATAAGTGAAAAATCAGCAGAGGTGAGTGGTTTGCCGAATTCACCCTCGTAGGTGGTTGCATAAGCAGGTACCCGCAACCGATAGGCATTTCCTGTAGTCGGTTCGATGAGAAAAAGTATATCGAAGTAGGCTGGATTGGTGAGGTGGTGTTCTACCACAAATGGCGAGCTGGTGTGCAATTCGGTATTCAGAATTTTTCCAATGCTGTAATAACTTACTTGCAGGTTAAGAGAATCAATCACCCGGCTTAAAAACAATTTCGATTTAATGGTCTCGATTTCGGAGGAGATAAGATTTACATTTTGTCTTTCCGGAACTATTTCCCGAATGCCCAGTTCAGTGGCGTCTTGCTTTATATCCAGTTTTATTTCTGAGACCGACTCGTATAAATCTTTGGTGTAACGCAGGTAGAAGTAAGCTGTAAAATTGGTTGTCAAAAAAATCAGCACAACCCAAATAAGATTGCTTCTGACAATGATTTTAAGTTTATTAAAATCTATGTTTTCGACAGATGATTGAGCTATGGTCTTATCCGGATTCAAGGTAGTGTTACCTAAGGGTTGATATAACGAGGATTAGTGTGGATAAACTCGTGATGAGGGAGACAACGCCTACATAGTCGCGAATAGCTTCACTCACCGGTCTTCGTATTGGTTCTATATACACAATGTCTCCCGGTTGTAATACCATGTTTGTCTGGGTATACCCTTCCAGGGTGCTCAGGTCGGCAAAGAAAACCTCATTTCCGCGTAAAACCCTGATATTTTGCGCTTTGGAGTCCCGATCCAGCCCACCGGCAAGGCCAATTGCCTCAACTAACGTGGTGTTTTCATTTTCGAGTGGTATTACCTTGCTTACCGGTAATCCCAGCACCACAACGCGCTTGTTGGTAAAGGTAAGATTAACAAAGGGGTTGGTATAAAACGCTGTGTAGGCTTTCTCAAGTAATTCTTCAGCTTGCCGGAGGGTGAGGCCGGCTACCTGTAATTCGCCTACCATTGGAAATTTTGCTACTCCATGAACATCAACCAGGTAACTGGGATCTGGCCTTAGTTGTGAGGATTGTGTGGGTATTTCGCGTAGCAGGTTATAGTTCGGATCGATGATCAGTTCGCCTTTATTAGTATAAACGCGTAGTTTCAATAAATCATTTGATTGAATAATGTAGTTGCGCTCTGCTTGTTTGGCCTGTTTTTGAAGTTGTGAGGTATCAGCGTACTTAAACATGATGTTTTGTTTATACGATGCGCATGAAAACTGGAGCAAACCCAGAATAATCGGCAACAGCAAAACTTTGTGATTCTCTTTCACAGAAACAGTACGGTTAATCGCGTGAAATTACAGATTTTCTCAACAACTCTTCCAGTGTTGGCAGGTTGCTGTCTTTCACCGACAGGATGGGATCCGTAAATGGCCAGGGGATGGCAAGTTGAGGGTCGTTCCAGATAATACCGGTTTCAGCGGCCGGTTGGTACATCGAAGTGCTCTTATAAATAAAGAGCGAATCTTCGAGCGCAGCAAAGCCATGGGCAAAGCCTTCGGGCACCAATATCATGTTGTGTTTGCTGGAATCCAGTATGCAGGTATGCCATTTACCGAATGTGGAGGACCCTTTTCGTAGGTCCACAACTACATCCAATACTTTTCCCTGCAACACACTTACCAGTTTTACCTGCTGATAGGGAGGTAATTGCATATGCAGCCCCCGGACAACGTTTTTTTTAGAGAATGAAAGATTCTCTTGTGTAAAGGAGTTTGTAATACCGGCTTTGGCAAATTCATTTTTCTTATAAAACTCAAAAAACCAGCCACGGTTGTCATTATAAACAACCGGGATGATTTCGATTAAACCACCTATTCCCGTTTCAACAATTTGCATGCTGGCTTATGTGCCGGCTTCGATTTCCGACAGCGCTTCAAGGTATTTATTTATGACGATAGATTCGTCATACTGGGCTTCCATTTTCTTTCTTCCGTTTTGACCGAACCGGATGAGTGACTGCGGGTCAAGATTTGCCATTTTGCGCATTTTATCGGCCAGGTCGTTTGCATCTTTCATGTTACATAAGAATCCGTTAACCTGGTCATCAACCACCTGGTTGCAGCCGGGTACATCGGTAGCAATGATAGGCCGTGATGAACTGGCAGCTTCCAGCAATGTTCGCGGTGTTCCTTCACGGTAAGAAGGAAGCACGATGCAATGTGCCTGTTCAATAAAAGCACGAACATCTTCGGTTGTGCCTAAGTATTCAATCGTTCCTGATTGTATCCACTGATTAACCAAGGATTTGCTGATGCCTCGTTTATGTGCTTCGTCAATTGCACCAAGCAGTTGAAACTTTGCATTCATGCCTTCAGCCTTAAGTTTTTTAACAGCATCAACGTATTCAAGAACTCCCTTGTCAGTAATTAACCGGGAAATCAGCAGAAAAGTAAATGGAGCATTGCTGTTCAAAGCAACTGGCGAAAACTTCTTTAGGTCTATCCCTGAACCCGGCAATAAATCAACAGCATCAGGCCGGGCTAATTTTTTGTTGAGGAACAAATTCAGATCGTCAGGGTTTTGGAAGAACACCTTACGGGCAAACCGAAAGCTGAGCCTGTAAAGAAAAATAGCAACTCGTGAAATTATGTCGTTCTTAAGAAAAGCCGTGCCCAGTCCGCAAACATTATTTATTACGGGTATACGAAGCCTGGCTGCGGCCAACGTGCCATATACATTGGGCTTGATGGTGTAATGTAGAATAACATCGGGTTTAACCCGCTTATAAATAGAACGCAACTCGAAAATTAGAGCAAAATCTTTAACCGGGTTTGCGCCCCGGCTGTCCATTTTTACTTCGTGGTGGGTGCAGCCGGCTTCGATGAGTCTGTTTGTATACTCGTCATTCGGGGCAACAGTGTGTACTTCATGTCCCCGCTCCTGCAGGGATTTTATAAGGTTCATCCGGAAATTGTAGATATTCCAGGAAGTGTTGAGCACAACAGCAATTCGCATAGGTTAAGATTAAAGCAACCTGCTTCGCCAGCGGTAGAAAAAGGGGGTCCAGTGGTTCAGCTAAGCGTTAAATGAACAAAAGTAAAAAAAAGTAACCGTCACCGGAAACTGCAGCCGGCATTCTTGTAAACTTGCCCCGATTAAGTATGCAAAGCAAACTTGCTATTTTGGTTGCCTTGGGCAATACCCGTCACCCGGAGGTTACCGGGGAGCATTTAAATGAATTGGCCTTCCTGGCCGAAACAGCAGGGATCACCACGGTTGGCAGGCTTATTCAAAACCTGCCCAGGCCGGATGGCCGAACGTTTATCGGTAAAGGAAAACTGGCCGAGCTCAAAGCAATGGTTGGCGCTAAGAAAGCAAATACTATTATCTTCGATGACGACCTTTCGCCCTCGCAGCTCCGAAATCTGGAAAAAGAATTTAACCCAAAAGAAGCTCAGGCCACCGTGCGAATTTATGATCGCAGCTTGCTGATATTGGATATCTTTCTTTCGCGTGCAAAAACTGCGCAAGCCCGAACGCAGGTTGAACTGGCACGGAATCAATACTTATTACCCAGGTTAACCCGTATGTGGACACACCTTGAACGGCAACGGGGTGGCACAGGTACACGTGGCGGTGCCGGTGAAAAAGAAATTGAAACCGACCGCAGGAACATCCGTAACCAGATTAGTGTGCTCAAAGAACGGCTTGAAAAAATTGAAAAGCAGCGGGCAACGCAACGGAAGGCGCGGCAAAACGAAGTGCGTGTGGCACTGGTGGGTTACACCAATGCGGGTAAATCCACATTGATGAATTTACTTTCCGGTTCCGATGTGCTTGCAGAGAATCGCTTGTTTGCCACCGTTGACTCAACAGTGCGAAAAGTAACGTTTGGCAATATTCCATTTTTGCTTAGCGATACCGTAGGGTTTATCCGAAAGCTTCCGCATCATCTGATTGAGTCATTCAAGTCAACATTGGATGAAGTACGCGAGGCCGACTTGCTGCTGCATGTGGTTGATGTATCGCATCCGTTCCACGATAACCAGATAGAAGTGGTTAACCATACCCTGGCCGATATTGAAGCAGGTAACAAGCCAACTATCCTGGTATTAAATAAGGTTGATACCATGAAAATGCAGCATCCCGAAGCAGACCTCAATGAGATGAAAGGATATTACCGCCACAAAGGTTTTGAATATGTAATTTTTGTTTCGGCCACAACAGGCGAAGGTATTCACGCGTTAAAGCAGTTGCTCTTTGATGAGGTGAAGAAAATTTTTCTTACAATTTACCCAAATTACCTCAAAGATGGGTATGAGTTTGCACCGTTTGAAATCTCCTGAAGCTGCCTGAATTGGTCCCGGATGATTTATTACCTTTGCCACTTCTTTTGCTGGTTTGAGTGGCTACCTGTATTGGTCTCATAGTTCAATGGATAGAATAGGAGTTTCCTAAACTCTTGATCTGGGTTCGACTCCCGGTGAGACCACCATTTCCCTTTCACCTGCCGCCATCATCAGCTAAAGCTTGCTACAGGCTTTGAAAATGCTTACCGCGTGTCTAACTTAAGCGGCAAAACGCCTCGCATGTCACTTGAAAATAATGAGAATCGTCCGGAAAAAGCCGGCCCTGCACCTGTAACCACTAATTATAAATTTCGCGATTTAAAAATACATGCCTCCGATGAATGGATGGCCGATGGCACCAAAAAGTATCGCCAGGTGTACGACCGGTACGAAACCACCTTTATGCGGGCTGAACTCTCCTTTTATAACAAACTATTTGACGAGGCCGAATGGGAGGTAACCGTTACCCTGAAATGCTTCCACTTTGCACAAAGTGGGAAGCAGGAATTGTGCAGCCTGGAGCAACAACGCAAGGTATTGAAAGAAGAGAACATTGTGTACATCCGCGACTCCTGGGGCAATGCAACACCGGGTGCTTACTGGCTGCGGGGTAACTATGCCTGGGAAGCCTACCTGAATGGCATACTGGTTGGTGAAGCAAAATTTTTTGTTGAAGACTTGGGACCATCGGCACCTGGCGAAAACCGTTTTTTCGACATCGAGCACATTAAGCTCTTTGAGGGCGATGCCCAGGCATCAACCCAACCTGAAAAAAAATACCTGACCCGCTTTAGCCAGAAAGATACCCGGTACATCTGGGGGGAATTTTGCTTTAAGAATAAAACACAAGCCGACTATTATGCCGAATTATTCTTCAACTTTTGTGATGATGCCGGCCAGTTAAAAGGGCGCAGCACAAGGCTTGTTTACATACCAGCAAATACGGCCGGCCAGGTGTATAATCTTTACCCTTCCTGGGGTAACGATGTGCCCGGCTCCTGGAAAACCGATACCTATACGATGGAGGTTGTGTTTATGGACACCCTCATTGCATCGGTAGTGTTTCAGGTGGGCGATAGTGCCCAGGAAGGAACCGTAGCGCTCATCACCGATCCGAACCAGTTTGCCAAATCAACTACACTGGCCAATCCGTTAACCGATAAAAGCCTGGATGAAATACTAAGTGAAAGTTTGGCTGAACTCAATGCGCTAACCGGACTGCAAACCGTAAAGGAAGAAGTAAACGAAATGGTTAAACTGGTACGCTTTTACCAGGAAACCGGTAAAGATGTACTGAATAAATTTTCCCTACACTCGGTATTTACCGGTAACCCGGGTACCGGTAAAACCACGGTGGCACGTATCCTTTCAAAAATTTATAAAGGCTTGGGTATTTTAGCCAAAGGCCATTTGGTGGAGGTTGACCGGCAGGGCCTCGTTGCGGGCTATGTAGGACAGACCGCTATTAAAACAGCCGAAAAGATAGAAGAAGCGATGGGGGGCATTTTATTTATTGATGAGGCCTATTCGTTGGCTAACGAACGCGGGTCGCAGCACGATTTCGGGGCCGAGGCCATCCAGGTGATTCTGAAGCGGATGGAAGATTTTCGTGGAAAATTCGGTGTAATTGTAGCAGGCTATACCGATAACATGCACGAGTTCATCAACTCCAATCCGGGGTTGCGTTCACGATTCGACAAGTATTTCGTATTCGATGATTACTCACCGGAGGATATGCTTACCATTGCCCTTTCTATCTTTAAGCGTGAGGAAGTTCAACCTGATGACCCGGCAACTACACACCTGAAAAACTATTTTACTTTTCTGCACGCTAATCGCGATAAGCATTTTGGCAATGCCCGCACGGTACGGCAAGTGGTTGGCGAGGCGGTGAAAAATCAGCATCTGCGCCTGGCCGCCATGAAAAAAGAAGAGCGCACGCCTGATTTAATGCGCACCATCATCTTTGATGATGTCAAAGAATTTGAAATCAGGGAATACGATTCAGGCAAAAAGCCAATCGGCTTCAGCGTTGGTAAAAAATAACGCAGAGCAGCCGGTTAACCCCGGCCTCCGCCCGAAAAGGCAAAGTACTTTGCTTTCAGTTTGTCATCGTAGTCATCGGCATAAATACCCACCCGGTCAAGGGTGGTTTTTATTTCCGATTTATCAAGCCCTTGTAGTTCGCGGATGGCTTTGATGTACGCCTTGTCCTGAAAAATAGTAAAGGCCACCCCGTAAAGGGAGTGATTAATTTCAAGTAACTCCTTGGTGAACAGGTGTTGGTTATTCACCGGTACTTCACAAACCGGAGCCATAACCTGGAAGTAACCGTAGTTGGTGGGGTTGCCCTGAGCGTCTTTGGATTGAAACACATCAACCCAAACACTGGCTGAGCCGAGTTTCAGGTTCCATTGGCCGGGCTGCTGGCCGCGTGCAGTAGCCGGATCAATTTTGTATTCAACCAGCACTTCTTCGAAGAGGTTAAAGTAGAATTGAATGGGGTGTTGCATAAAGAGGGTTTTTTTATATGATTAATCAGAAAATGTAGAGCAATTGCCACACAGAAAAAAGGAATAAGAAAAAATTATTTTAGTTATTGGTTTTGAGGCTATTGTACCTTGTTACCCTGGCCACTATTTTCCGTAAATTTCATTCAGCACCCCGGCCAGCCGGATTCCGGCCTGCATAAGCCGAAGGCGCACGTCATTGAAATAGAGATAAGAATACGTATAACCCAAACGGCCATTGCCTATGCTATATACTTTTTTGCGGTAGGTCATGCTCTCGGCTGCCCATTCGCGCACGGTTGTTTTTTGTAATGCCTGTACATCGGCAGTTGAAGGAAGGATGAGCGATTCGGCCAGTTCGGTATAACTTAGTTTCGAATCGTCAATCATGTCGCTGTCCCATACCCGGTGCAGGTTGCTGTCGGTTCGGAACCACATTACTTTAATGTCGTTTCCCCCGCGATCATCGCCCCGGCCTACGTGCAACGGCTGGTGGATGTCGCCCACCAGGTGGATCAGTATTTTTATATACTCTCGTTCTTGTTGGGGGGTTAATTTTTTCGACTTCAGTTCGGCAATAATCCGTTCAAGGGTTTGAATGATATCGCCATTGGGATTTTTCTCTGCATTTTCATACGTCATTCCATCCGGTATCGTTACCCAGTGCCAGTCGGTCATGTAATCGTAGGTTGAATCAGACCGCACCTCATCCATCCACGTGCTGGCCATTGCCAGCGATTGACCTTCCAGAATCCGCTCAAGCGCCTTTCGTGCTTTTTTATTGAGGTACTTGCTGGCAATGTGCCCGGTAACGCGGTGACCGGTAGCGCCCCAACCATAAGCGATTAATGAAGTAACTGTAAGCAGGATAACGCCAAAGAATCTATTCATAGCATGCTGATTTAAGCGGCAAATATCTTTAAAATCGGGTAATGCATTTTGTTGCGTGCATTATTTTAAATTTAAGGCAAAGGCAGGTTATGGCACAAACTGTTAAACTTACGGCCTTGCTGGTGGCAAACCAGTTGGATATTAAGGGAATCAAAAACTTCCTCGACATTAAACCCATTGCCGATTTGTCATCGGAATTGTTTTATGGTTTTGAAGGGGGCAAGTATCAATACTATTTTAATTATGGCGTAATTGTTTTTACCGGCTACACCGATGACGAGATTAAATGGGCGGTAAAGGCTGTTGCGGCTTTTCATAAAAATCCGGTTACGCCCTGGCTGCGCGATGAGCACGTTCTTCAGGTTGAATCCGGAAGTGACATGCAATTTCAGTTTGGCCAGGTAGTGCTAAGCACCTGCGATGAAAAGGTAATCCGCATCGCCATGTTTAACCTGGCCCAGTCGGTGGCCATGGACCATTACCATGCTGTTACAGAACAACTACTGGCTGAGGTAAAGGGCTTTACATACCACCTCGAAACCAGCGGCCAACTGAAGATAAGTCGGAAAAACATGCTGCGGTTTATCGGTAAAGCGCTGAATACCCAAAACGAAGTGGCCGAAAATATTTACATATTCGATGCGCCCGAACTGGTGTGGGATGATGAATACCTTGATAAACTGCACCAGGGCCTTATTAAACACTTCGACCTGCGTGTACGGTTCAGTGAGTTGGAGTACATGATGCGCATCATTGAAGAGAACCTTACCGTTTTTCGCGAAATCAGCAATCAGCGTGAGAGCAGTTTGCTGGAATTAATTATTATCATACTCATTCTGGTTGAAGTTTTCGACCTGATTATTTCTAAATTGCTGTGATTAATCAAAACGAGTTTACACCAACCACCTCTCTCTCATGATGCAGCCTTCACGCATTCATCTTTTTCAGGCTTATGGCGTAGAGTTGGAATACATGATTGTGGATAGCGAAACGTTTACGGTTAAACCCATAGCCGATGAATTGCTGAAGCATGAACTGGGTTACTACGGCAGTGATTTTACCCGCGAGGCAATTACCTGGTCAAACGAAATGGTGCTGCATGTTATCGAACTGAAATCCACCCGACCGGAATCAAATTTTAATGCGCTGGAAAATGCGTTTGCTGATGAGGTGAAACGCATCAACGCCATTCTATCGAACCACCAGGCCCGGCTGTTACCCGGTGGTTGTCATCCATCGTTTAATCCGTTAACGGAAACAAAATTATGGCCGCACGAAAGCAGCGAAGTGTACGAGATGTACAATAAAATTTTTGATTGCCGTGGCCATGGCTGGTCTAACCTGCAAAGCACACACCTCAATCTGCCGTTTTATGATGATGAAGAATTTGCCCGGCTTCATGCAGCCGTACGGCTGGTGCTGCCCATCATTCCGGCACTGTGCGCGAGTTCACCTTTGGTTGAAGGTAAAATAACCGGCTCGGCCGATACCCGGCTGAAATATTACAAAACCAATCAGGCGAAAATCCCATCCATTACAGGCCGCGTAATTCCAGAAGCTGTTTTTTCAAAACGAAACTACCTCAATACGATTTACGAAAAGATAAAGTCCGATTTGGCACCGTACGATCAGAAAGGCATACTTAACCCCATTTGGGTAAATGCCCGTGGTGCAGTACCCCGCTTCGATCGCGGTTCCATTGAACTGCGGCTTATGGACTCGCAGGAATGCCCTGCCGCAGAAATGGCTATCCTAACTTTACTGATTGAAACAGTTAAGGCGCTGGTGGCCGAGGTGTTATGCGACTTTGAGTCGCAGATGAAATGCCGTACGGAAACGCTCGTGCCTATACTCGATTTAACTATTGAACATGCCGAGCAGGCCATCATCCGCGATCAAGCTTACCTGCAACTGGTCGGATTTAACGACAGGGAAGCAACAGCCGGAAATTTATGGAAGCATATTTTTGACCGGCTAATTTACCGGGGCAACGATGCGCTTGAAAAATGGAAACCCGAACTCGAAATTATTTTTAGTGAAGGGTCGCTGGCAACCCGGATAACAAAGGCTGCATCAACTAGTGGTTTATGGATGCCGGCTTACCGGCAACTGGCTGATTGCCTTGTGCAAAATAAGTTGTTTATACCGTAAAGGTTGATGGAATTTTACTCGTAACGAACTCACCCCGCGGCCGATAATTCGTTAAGCAGTTCTTTCAGTTTTGCCAGGTGGTTGCCATAAAGTTTTTTAAGGTACCAGTCGGTGATCTTGAAAATACCCACCATAAATAGGGTGGCCACCAGAACAAACCATATCAGAAAACCGGTTTGTGTAAACCGGTGGAGAAAATTATCCCACCCGGTATCAAGTGCGCCAAAAAGCAACCCGATGCAGAAAAATACCGGGTAAAGAATGGTATAGCTGCGCTTATAAAACGAAAGATAAGCGGTTAAACTTTCAACCAGGTTTTCCAGGTTGGTTTTCAGGTTACCCCGGGTAAGATCATACCGGCTAAGCAGTTTAAGTTTCTTTGCATAGTAAAAAATGTAAGCTGCCAGGGTTATGGCCAGGGTAAGCACCATCCATTTCAATTGGCCGCTTTTTGCATACATGCCGTAAACAACCAGGCCGATGCCACTAACAACGGTAAATGAAAGTTCAAACCACACGCTGTGTTTTAGTTTCGTAATAATGGAGGTACTTCGGCCCTGCAGCATGCGTGCGATATCATCGGTATTTTTAGTATCAACGCCCGGAGGTTGTTGCTTCCAGATGGATTTCAGGTCATTAAGTTCTTCCATAGTTTAACTGTTCATTAGTTTTCTCAGTTTTTCACGTATGCGGTTCATCCGCACCCGAACATTATTTTGCGTAATGCCCATGGTTTCGGCAATTTCATCATAGGGCACTTCGTCCAGCGCCATCATGATCATGGCCCGATCGATTTCTGAGAGTTTGCGGATGGCCCACTGCAACTTGTCAAAATCTTCTTCCGGGTTGTCGGGTTCGCGTTCGGCAATATTCAGGTGGTAATCATTCAAATCCTGTGTCTGAATCTTGCGGGTTTGTTTGCGCAAACCCGAAATGGCCGTATTCAGCGCAATGCGATACATCCAGGTGGTAATCTTGGAATCTCCCCGAAACGTGTGAAACGATTTCCATAACTGCAGTACAATTTCCTGGAACAAATCATTGCGAGCGTCCCGATCGTTTTCGTACATCATACAAACCTTATGGATAAGGCCCTGATGTTCGTTAATCAGCTCGATGAAATACTTTTCTTGGCCTATTTCCGGGTGCACACGTTATGTATTGAATCAGTCGAAAGTTATAAAAGATAATTACGCAACCCAGCTTTGGTTAGCCTTGAATAAAACGGTTTTTATTTTAATTTGGCTCATCACATCCTGATGACAGGCATGGGCTTCCGAAAACAAATCGGTAACTTTTTTGGGTTTACCCGTGCTCAGGTAAACGCGTTTTTGCTGTTGCTTCCGCTCATCATACTCTTTATTTTTTCTGAACCACTTTACCGCAGGATGACCCGTTCAGCAGAGATTGGCAGTATTGAAAAATCAAAACTTGACAGCCTTGTTGCCCATTTTCGCATCCAGGCGGAAAGTAAAGAGGAGGAAAATTTACCGATAGCTGATTCCTTATTTCGTTTTGATCCTAACCTGGTAACACACTCCGAATTGGTCAAATTGGGGTTTCCGTCCCGGCTTGCTAATCAGCTAATCAATTACCGTGACAAAGGCGGCCGCTTTCGAAAACCGGAGGATTTGCTGAAATTATACACAATGGATACGGGCCTTTACGTGCGGTTGCTGCCTTATGTTATCTTACCCGAAGGGCAAGAGCGGGGCCTGCTCAATAACGCGATGAGGCCGCTTCCCCAAACATCAGTACCTGTTTTCGATTTGAATCAGGTGGATACGCTGCAGTTGCAAGCGCTAAAGGGCATCGGACCGGTGCTGGCCAGGCGCATTGTTAAATACCGCGATGCACTGGGTGGGTTTGTCAGTACTGATCAACTTTATGAAGTGTATGGCCTGGACTCTGTAGTAGTTAACCGGGTTAACAGGCAAATGACAGTAGATGCCCATTTTAAGCCAATACTTCTAAACATTAATGAGATGAGTGAAGCGCAGTTGGCAGCTCATCCCTATCTTTCGCGGGCAGTGGCCCGTGCCATTGTAACCTACCGATTTCAGCATGGCCGGTTTCGTACCATCGCTGACCTTGCCAAGGTGCAGTTGGTACCGCCAGAAGTGTACCTAAAAGTTAAACCTTACCTTACTGTTGACTAAGCAGGCAGAACATATTTTCAAAGTTTATTTACGCAGACTTACACGCCTTGCCGGCAATAACCGATTGTTGTTATTGCTGCGCCAAACAGGTCACCAGGTACTCGATTTGGCGCAACTTAATCACCTGGCTGTTAGAAATGCATTTGAAATTATTGAGGCGTTAATTGCCCAACAGCCCATTGCAGTTTGCCCGATTACCGACAGCCGCGTAGAAGCAGTAAACTCGGTAAGCATCAGGCTTAAGCGGCTTCAGCGACTGGAAAAATTTCTGTTTGAAGAAAAAGGTACACGCGATTTGCATGTAGGCTGGCCATTGCTTCGTGGAAAATTTGCCGATGGAACACCTGTACGTGCACCTTTACTTTTTTTTCCGGTTGAACTGTACACAGAAAATGGCTCATGGATTATACGCAGGCGAGCCGATGGCGAGATAACGTTTAACAAATCGTTGTTGCTGGCCTATTTCCATTTTAACCAGGCTGCCGTTAACGAAGAATTGCTGGAGATTTCTTTTGAGGAGTTCGATTCGGATAGTACGGTTTTCCGCACCCAACTCTACCAACTTTTAAAAGAAAAAATAGAAATCAATTTTAATCCCGACACCTTTACCGCCACTATTCAGAAACTGGATGAGTTTACGCGCGATCAATTTGATAAGCAGCATTGTACCGGTGAGTTGAAATTGTTTCAGGAAGCTGTGTTGGGAATTTTTCCGCAGGCCGATTCACAACTGGTGCCGGATTATCTTCAACTCATTGAAGCTAGTGCGTTTCCCGGTCTTGAAGATTTCTTTGCTTCAAAATCAACTGCAGCGCATCATCTCCGCCTCCAGGATACCGTAGCGGTTAACCTGGCGGTTAAAGAGGAGCGCGTTTTTGCTCCTTTTAAACAAGACGCCTGGCAGGAACATGCGCTGAAGAGCGTCAAATTGGGTAATTCGGTAGTGGTACAAGGACCTCCCGGCACCGGAAAATCGCAACTCATCGCCAATTTAATTGCCGATAGCATGGCTTCCGGCAAACGGGTTTTACTGGTGTGTCAAAAACGGGTAGCATTAGATATTGTGTATGAACGATTGCATACCATAGGCCTGTCGGCCTTTGCCGGCCTTGTTCATGATTTCCGCGATGACCGCAAACGCATCTTCGAAAAAATAGCCAATCAGGTTGAACGAGTTGACGACTACCGTGCTCAAAACCGAACGACAGACGTTATTCAAACTGAACGGAATTTTGTGCACCTCGCCCGTATAATTGATCAGCTTACTGAAGAACTTGAGGAGTATAGAAAGGCGCTCTTCACCGACAAGGAATGTGGACTCTCAGCCAAAGAACTATACCTAACCACCGATCCGACCGCACCACGCATCAGCCTCCGGCAGGAGTATCAACTGTTTGATTTTCAAACGTTGCACCAGGTTGTACGGAAAATAAAAACATTTGTGCGTCATGCAAAAGTAACGGAAGCGGATGAGTACCTGTGGAAAAGCAGAAAATCGTTTGCCCGCTACCAGCTTTCCGATAGGGATGAAATTGAGCGAACAATTAAAGACGTAAAGGAATTTCTCGAAAATAGTAGCCTCCGCCTGGCCGAACTGTTGCACCACCCGGTTTCATTTGAAGAGGCCGAAAACCTGTTAACCAGAAAAGCCGATGCCGATGAACTGGCTGGCCTGTTAACTGATGAGCTGGTGTTTGGCTTCTTTAAAGCCATGGTTGAAGAAAAAGAGGAAACTACCAACCTGTTGTGGTTTCAAAATATGGAGCGGGTGTGCATGAATTGCTTTGACGGAGCCGGTGTTGAGGCTACCTTAACCGATGACCAGATAGGGAAGTGCCAGGTGGCGTTGCAACAACGCTTAAAGGCTCGTAGAAACCTGGTGCAGCTAATCGGGTGGGAACTGTTCTCGGAGCACAAGTTTTTTTTGAAACGCATACTCATTGCCAACAACCTTCCTTACAATAAGCACGGGTTAAGAACACTGGAGGAGCGACTGGATAACCGGCTAAACCTGGAGCATCACCTCACCACACTAAAAGAAAAAAAGTGGCTGCTGGATTTACCGGCTCAGTATGATAAACGAAAATTTAAAAAATGGTTTGAAAAGCAACTACTTGCTATTCGGGCCCGGTTGTTGTTCGGTTCCTTACGCACGTTGAATAAAGCCCTTCCGGTTCAGTTATTTTCACGCGAGGAATTTTTAAGAAGATTATGGGATATCTTCGATTTGTTGAAACAAATCGCTGAACGGAAATCCGGTTGGTTAACACACCTTACTCCCCACCAGATTAATGCGTTGGCCAAACAGCCGGGGCTGTGGTTTAACCTGATTCAGCAACTGCGCCTGGACTTTGATGTGTTGCGCGAAGCCGATTTATTAAAGGAAAGTTTCTCATCGTATGAATTGGAAATTGTTTACCGGCTTTACGATGAATTGAAGGCCTGGGATGAAACCCGATTTGAAGAAGTATTTCAGAACAGTTTGCGCCTGGCATGGATTGAACACCTAGAAGCTAAGTTTCCGGTACTGCGCCTGGTGGCCACAACAAAACTGGAAGAGCTGGAACACGAGTTAGCCAGGGCGGTTGTTGAAAAACAAAAACTCAGTGCAGAGTTGGTATTGATCCGAGCACGCGAGCGAACGTATGAGCCGGTTGAATATAACCGGCTCAATAACCGGGTAACCTACCGCGATTTATTTCACCAGGTAAGCAAAAAGAAAAAGTTGTGGCCGTTGCGTAGGCTCATTAGCGAATTTCACCACGAACTCTTTAACCTGATTCCCTGCTGGATGGCCTCACCCGAAGCGGTTTCAGCCCTTTTTCCATTCAGCGAAATTTTTGACCTCGTAATTTTTGATGAAGCCAGCCAGTGTTTTACCGAGCGGGGACTGCCGGCTATTTGCCGCGCCCGCCAAGTGGTGGTAGCGGGTGATAGTAATCAGCTAAAACCTTTTGATTTGTACCAGGTGCGGTTTCACCAGGAAGACGAAATACCCGATCTTGAACTGGAATCGCTGCTGGACTTAACCTCCCGGTATCTGCCTACCGTGTCACTGCAGCATCACTATCGCAGCCAGTCTGCAGAGTTGATTGATTTTTCAAACCGCCATTTTTACAAAGGCAAATTGCGAAACCTTCCGAGCCGAACAAAGTCCAGCCCTAATCTCAGGGCGATTGAATATTTAAATGTAAAAGGTCAATGGAAAAACCAGACCAATCAGCAAGAAGCCGAGGCTGTGATAACCAAAATCATAGAGTTAACACATACCGATCCGGAATTAACGATAGGCGTTGTAACCTTTAATGCACCACAACAAGAAGTTATTCAGGATTTAATTGAAGTAGCCCGGCTTCAGGGCAATGCCGTACCCGAATCATTGTTCGTGAAAAATATCGAAAATGTGCAGGGCGATGAACGGGATGTAATCATCTTTTCAACAGCCTATGCACCCGACTCATCCGGTAAACTCAATATGCACTTTGGCAGCCTTAATGCTTTGGGTGGCGAAAACAGGCTTAACGTAGCCATTACACGCGCCAGGCAAAAGGTAATTGTTATTACCAGTATATGGCCCGGAGAACTTAAACTACAGGACATTAAAAACGATGGCCCCAAGCTACTTCGTGCCTACCTGGAGTTTGCCCGAATGGTTTCGGAAGGCAAGTTCATACCGGCCTTACAAGCACCAAAACATGCAGCTTCTTGGTACTTGTCGGCATCCATTTTACAAATGGGTAGCACCGCCAATGTGCCTATCGAATTAAAACCTTGTCCCTGGCCTGTAGGCGATATCCTCGTTAGCGGGTCAACAAGTAATGTTGGATTATTGGTGTGCGATGATGAAGCCTACGAGCAACTGATAACTGCAAAAGAGGGACATGTTTATACACCACTCCTTATGGAGGCTAAAGGGTGGCCCTGGTTACGTCTGCACAGCCGGAATTGGTGGAATAACCGGGAGAAGCTTCAATATGAAATCGGGCGGTTTGCCTACCGGCTGAGCGGCCCGGCTGCACCTCAGATTAACAAATAAACAACTGCATAATTTCTTATCGCGGTCATCACCGAATGGTTTTCTTTTCAGAAGAAGTTGTTTAGCTTTTGCACGATAAACAAAATTTTATGAAGTGTATTTCCTACCTCG